>CANCJV010000010.1 GCA_947378425.1 Synechococcaceae cyanobacterium | reverse complement strand
AAACCGGCAGTACCGATCGCACCGCTACCTATGCCTCCGGCAGTGGCACCACTACCCTCAGCTTCACCTACACGGTGCAGGCGGGGGATACTTCGCCGGATCTGGATTACACGGCCACCACGGCCCTGGCGCTCAATGGCGGCACGATCCAAGACGCGGCCGGCAATAACGCTGTGCTCACGTTGCCGACTCCCGGTGCGGCCGGGTCATTGGGGGCCAATGCGGCCCTGGTGATTGATGGGGTGGCACCCACCGTGCCATCCAGCGGTGTCACCTCCAGCACCGCCAACGGCAGCTACATCGCCGGCAACGTCATCACCATCCTGGTGCCCTTCTCAGAAGCGGTCACCGTCACCGGTACCCCGACGCTGCTGCTGGAAACCGGCGCCACCGATCGCAGCGCCAGCTATAGCTCCGGCAGCGGTACCAACACTCTCGCCTTCTCCTACACGGTGCAGGCTGGCGATAGCTCCGCCGATCTCGATTACACCGCCACTACGGCCCTCGCCCTCAATGGCGGCACGATCCAAGACGCGGCCGGCAATAACGCTGTGCTCACGTTGCCGACTCCCGGTGCGGCCGGGTCATTGGGGGCTAATGCGGCCCTGGTGATTGATGGGGTGGCACCCACCGTCCCATCCAGCGGCGTCACCTCCAGCACCGCCAACGGCAGCTACGTCGCCGGCAGTGTGATCACGATCCTGGTGCCCTTCTCAGAAGCGGTCACCGTCACCGGTACCCCGACGCTGCTGCTGGAAACCGGCAGTACCGATCGCAGCGCCAGCTATAGCTCCGGCAGCGGTACCAACACTCTCGCCTTCATCTACACGGTGCAGGCTGGCGATAGCTCCGCCGATCTCGATTACACCGCCACCACGGCCCTGGCGCTCAATGGCGGCACGATCCAAGACGCGGCCGGCAATAACGCTGTGCTCACGTTGCCGACTCCCGGTGCGGCCGGGTCATTGGGGGCTAATGCGGCGCTGGTGGTGGACACCGTGCGGCCCATCTTGGCCTCGGCGATCACCATCAGCGACACCGCCCTCCGCCTTGGTGATACCGCAACCGTCACGTTCACGTTCACAGAAGCCATCACCGGCTTCACCATCGACGACCTCAATGCCCCCAGCGCTTCGCTCTCCAGCCTGAGCAGCAGCGACGGTGGCCTCACCTGGACGGCCACGCTCACGCCCAGCCCCAGCACTTCCGACCCCAGCAACGTCATCACGCTGGACTACAGCGGCGTCTCCGATCTCGCCGGTAATCCAGGCACCGGTAGCGCCAACAGCGGCAACTACGCGGTGGACACCGTGCGGCCCACCTTGGCCTCGGCGATCACCATCAGCGACACCGCCCTCCGCCTTGGTGATACCGCAACCGTCACGTTCACGTTCACAGAAGCCATCACCGGCTTCACCATCGACGACCTGAATGCCCCCAGCGCTTCGCTCTCCAGCCTGAGCAGCAGCGATGCTGGCCTCACCTGGACGGCCACGCTCACGCCCAGCCCCAGCACCACCAACTCCAGCAACGTCATCACGCTGAACTACAGCGGCATCTCCGACCTCTCCGGCAATCCAGGGTCCGGTACTGCCATCAGCGACAACTACGCGGTGGACACCGTGCCACCCACCCTGCTGAGCAGCACCCCCGCCGATGGCGCCACCAGCGTTGCTGTGGCCGGCAACCTCGTGCTCAACTTCAGTGAAACGGTCGTCGCTGGTACCGGGCTGATCAGCCTTTACCGCGACAACGGCACCCTGGTGGAGAGTTTCAATGTGGCCACCGGCGTTGGCTCCGCCACGGGCTCGGTGGGCTTCAGTGGCAGTGCCGTCACCGTCAATCCCTTCGCGGATCTGGTGCGCGGCAGCGGCTATTACCTCCAGGTGGCCGCCACCGCGGTGCGCGATGGTGCGGGCAATGGTTACAGCGGCATCAGTGATGCCACCAGCCTCAACTTCGCCACCGCACCCGTCACCGTGGCGGTGAGCTCGATCACGGTGAGTGAATCGTCGCTCTATGCCGTCGTTGCCGTCTCGATCGATGCGGCGATCAGCAACGATCTTGTCTTCACACCGTCGTTGGTCAACGGCACGGCGACCACCGGCAGCGATACCGGCGCCGCCATCTCGGCCTTCGTGGGCGGCAGCTGGGTGGCCGCCGCCTCAGGCGTCACCCTGGCCGCCGGCAGCACGTCGCTGCTGCTGCGGGTCGCGATCAACAACGACACCACCCTGGAAGGGCTTGAAACCTTCCAGTTCAGCACCGGGGCGATCACCGGGGCTGCCGCTGGCCTCACCAATGCCGCCGGTGCCGCCGGCACCGTCACGATCGCCGATGACGGCAGTTCCGGCCAGGTCTTTGATCAGGACACCAACAGCGCCACGCCGCTGCTGCGCTCCGCTGACAACGACACCCCCTCGATGGCGGTCTCTTCTGTCACCGTCAGTGAGGCTTCGCCCTATGCGGTGCTGCAGGCGAGCCTCTCCAATCCCTCTAACTTCGCCGTCTCCTTCACCCCGGTGTTGCTGAGTGGCACCGCCACCATCGGTACCGATACCGGCAGCACCTTGCAGGTTCTCAATGGCAGTATCTGGGAAAATGCCGGACTGGTCAGCTTTGCGGCCGGCGTCACCAGCCGTCTGCTGCGCGTCGCGATCGTCAATGACAGCGTCTATGAAGGCAGCGAATCCTTCTCGATCAGCACCGGTGCCATCACCGGCAGCATCGCCAATCCCACAGGCGCCAGCGGCACCGTCACCATCAAGGACAACGGCACCAGCTCCAACACCTTCCTTGCCAGCAACAACACCGCCACACCGACCGCCGGCACGGCCGATAACGACACCCCGATCGCTCTGCCGTCCCTGTCAGCCGCGCTGCTCACCAACGGCAATGAAACCGGACCGGTCGCGGCGGTCTTCCGCCTCTCCAGAACTGGCAGCCCCAGCAGCGCCCTGGTGGCCACCTATCGCCTCGGCGGCACCGCGATCGCCGGCTCGGATTACACCAACCCGGCCGGCTTTGATGCCAGCACCGGCATCGGCACCGTCACCTTCGCGGCTGGCCAGAGCACGGTCGATATCAGGGTGGCCACGATTGACGACACCATCGTCGATGGCAATCGCAGCCTCTCCCTCACCCTGCAATCGAGCCTCTCCTACACCCTCGCTGCCGCCACCGCCACCGCTTCCATCTTCGATAACGATGTCGCCCCGGTGGTGACACCCACCCTGGCCATCTCCAGTGCGTCGGTGGTCGAAACCGATTCCGGCAGCAATCCGATCGTCAACCTGATCGTCAGCCTCTCGGTGCCTGTCAGCTCCAGCGTCAGCGTGCATGTGCGCACCCTCGCGGCCCTCAGCGGCAGCAGTGCCACCGGCACCACAGCCAACGGCGGCGGTGATTACGTCGCGATCAGCGATCAGCTGCTCACCTTCGTGCCCGGTGCCACCTCCCAGCTGCTGGCGATTCAGTTGCTGGGTGACAACACGATCGAAAGCACCGAATCGTTCCGGATCGAGCTGTTCAATGCCACGGGCGCCACCCTGCCTGCCGCTGCGGCAACGATCGAGATCGTCGACAACGACAGCGGCAAATCGCTCACGATCGACAACAGTGCCGCCACCACTCCCCAGACCTTCAGCGGCGGCCAGTACGCCGACGTCCTCATCGGCGGCAGTGCGGCGGACACGATCAACGGTGATCCCGCCGGCCTGATCGGCGGTGGTGATGCCATCACCGGCAATGGCGGCGCCGACATCCTCACCGGCGGCCCCGGTGCCGATCGCTTCCGCTACCTCGCCTTCAGCGACTCCACCCTCACCAACACCGATCGCATCCGCGATCTCACCCTCACCGGCAGTGAGCAGGACCGCATCGCCCTCGCCGCCTTGCCCTCGGCGCTCTGGAACACCGGTGCCATCACCCCCGCCAGCCCCACCCTCGCCAGCGCTGTCGCTGCCGCCTTTGCCGATAAGGATGTGCTCACCGGCGGCAACCAGGCCCTCGCCGCCGGCGAGGCCGTGCTGTTCGCCTACGACGGCACACCGGGCAACTCCCGCACCCGCCAGTGGTTCGTCGCTGTCAACGACAGCACGGCCGCCTTCAGCAGCAGCACGGATCTGTTGATCAATGTCACCGGCCTGAGCGCCTCGTTCGCCACCGGTTCCCTCGCGCCCAGCCTGCTGTTCTCCACCCTCTGATGATCGGTCGCCTCAGAGCAGCGCCGCAGCCGCTGATTCACCGCTTCTCACCCGCTGCAACCGCCGCTTCCCCCCCAGCTCCGATGACGACCGCGACCCTGCTCCGCCGCTCCCTCTCTCCCCTGGCCGGGCTGACGCTGGCCCTGCTCAGCAGCGCCCTGTTGCCGGCAACCGTACGGGCCGCCGGCTTCCGTAGCAGCTTTGATCCGACCAACTGGAGCATTGTCAACACCACCAATGGCTCTGTTGATGAGACGCTGAGCAATGCCAACTACACCTGCATCAGTGGCAGCAACGATGTGGCCTGTGTGGAAAACCTCTCGGCGGCTTCCGGTGGGGTCGAGGTGGTCGGCTCCTCCTCCGCCGGAGGGAATGGCGGCGGAACCGCCAACACCCTGCGCACCACCACCTGGACGGTCACCAATGGCTCCGATGCCGCCCTGCTCATCTTTGACTGGGCTCTGAACACCTCGCCATCGGGCGGCGCCACCGATCAGACCGTGTCGTACCTGGTGGGGTTGAACGAAACGATCATCGACAGCACCGATGGCAGTTTCGGCAGCTTCCGCGGTATCAACAGCATCGCTCTGGCGGCTGGTGAAAGCTTCGGGTTCCGTGTCACCACCGCCAACAACATCGGCGACTACGGCATCCTCTCGATTTCAGGCTTCTCCAACGTCTACGACGTTCCCGCACCCCTGCCGCTGGCCGGTGGGATCGCCGCCTTCCGCTGGAGCCGCCACCTGCGCCGACGGATCGCCAACGCAACCAGAGGCTGATCGCCATGTCGTCTTTCAGCGATCCGCTGCCCCCCATCCTGCGGCCAGTCACCGCCCAGCTGGTCGCGGTGGCGATGGCGCTGCTGCTGGTGTTCCTGGCTGCCCTGCTGCCCCAGTTGCTGCCGCTGCGGCTGCTCGATTCGGCCTGGCAGCTGCGGCTCTGCGGCCTGCTGGCTGAAAACGGCGTGCTGCCCCTGATGGCCCTGGGGCTGCTGTTTCTGGCCACCTATCTCGATCCCGACAACTCGTTTGTCCGCAGCTTGCGCGATGGCGCCAGCTGGCTGGCGATCTGGGCCGCCCTGGGCTTTTTCCTCCTGGCGCCTCTGCAGCTCTATGCCCTGGCCCAGGCCAGCTCCCGCCTTGATGTCCGCCAGCACCAGCAGCGCCAGATCGCCGAGGAGCGGCTGACGGCGATCGGGTCCACCATCACCACCGCCCGCAGCAGCGCCGAGCTCCAGCAGCGGCTCCAGGCCCTGCAGGCGCCGCCATTGCCCGAGGTCGAGCAGAACCTGCCGCTGTCCCAGCTGCGTCCTTTGCTGCTGCAGCGCCTGGCCCAGACCCGATCTCTGGTGCAGCGCAGCCTTGCCAGCAGCCGACCGATTCCGTTGCAGGCCCGGCTGCTGCAGGCCCTGCGCGGTGTGGTGTCGAATCTCGCCGTTGGCTTTGCTTTTGCCGCCTGCGCCTATGGCCGCAAGCAGGACCGCTCCTTGCTCCAGGCCATCGTGGCGGCGATCACCGGCTTTGATCGCGAGCCGCAATCCAGCGACGAGGAGAGTTGGCAGGAGGAGAACCTTCCCTAGATGCCACCCTCCCACTGCACGGATCCTGGGGACGGGGGCCCGCCTGAGCAGGCAGGACATCCGCGTAGCGATGGTTCTTCCACAGGTGAGGCACCACGGGCGATGCGGGAGCCGCTGCGCCTGGTGCTGGTGGGGAGCATGGGCTCGATCGGCGATAACGTCTATCGCCTGCACCAGCCCGCCTCTGCCCTGGCCCAACTGGAGGGGGTGGAGGTGGATGAGGTGCATCCCCACGCCCGTTCGCGCGATGCGGCCGCCCTGGCCGCCGATGTGCTCGTGCTGCTGATGGGCATGGATGTGGAGCTGCTGCGCCTCGCCCAGCAGCGACGCCTGCTCGGCAAGCCCACCGTGCTGGAGGTGAACGACTGGCTGCCGGGGGTACAGCGCTGCAATCCGGTCCATGCCAACTGGAGTGACTCCCGGGCCTGGTCGCTGCTCACCGCGCTGCTGAGCCTTTGCGATGCCGTGCAGGTGAGCTCCGAGGGCCTGGCCCAGCGGCTGGCCCCCCTGGCCCGTCAGGTGCTGGTGCTGCCCAACCAGCTGCCCAACACCTTGCCGCCGCTGCAGCAGCGGCCCCCGGGCGGGCCCGTGACAATCGGCTGGGGGGGATCCGCCGGCCACTTCGACGATCTCGCCGCCATCGCTCCGGCCCTGGTGACCTGGTTGGGGCGCCAGAGCGAGGTGCGGCTGGAGGTGATGGCCGATCCCGTGTTTGAGGGGTTGTTCGCGGCGGCCCCCGCCGGGCGCTTTCGCTTCCTGCCGGCCGGCTCCCTCGATCACTACCTCCACTGGCTGGAAAGTCTGCACATCGGCCTGGCACCGCTGCTGCCGAGCGATTACAACGATTGCCGCTCCGACGTCAAATTCCTCGAATACGCCTCCCGCGGTGTGCTGCCGGTGTTACAGCGCTGCCCCACCTACGCCGGCGTGCGCGAGGGTGAAACCGGATTGCTGTTCAGCGACGCGGACGAACTGCTGGGCCTGCTCGATCAGCTGGTCGCCGATCCCGTTCGCCGCCAGGGCCTGGCGTCCGCGGCCCATGCCCACGTCCAGGGTCAGCGGCGGCTGGAGCACCATGGGCCCCGGCAGCTGGCTTTTTACCGCCAGCTGCTCGCTGAGGCTCCCGCTGGGGCGGCTGCGGAATCGCTGCCGCCGGCCCTGCTGCAGGCTGGGTCTACGCCCCTGTCGCACCTGCGCCGCCAGCCTGGCTGGCAGCAGCTCAGTGCCCGACACTGGCGCCGGGATCTGGCGGGCCCAGCCGAGCAGCAGCTGGAGGCCGGGCTGGAGGCGATGCAGCAGCAGCAGTGGCCGCAGGCCCTGGAGCATTTCCGCCAAGCCAGCGCTGCCGATCCCAGCGATCCCTATGCGCTGGTGTTCCTCGCTCAGGCCCTGGAGCGCCTCGATCGCCCCGGCCTGGCCCAGCAGGCCTACGAGCGGGCCGCTGACCTCGACCCGCTCTGCTCCCGGCCCCGGCGCGCCCTGGCGGCCTTGCACCGCCGCCGCGCCGCTCACTGGGACGCAGCCGCCACTGTTCTCAATCCCCTGGCGGCCAGTCAGCCCCCATCGCCATGACCAGCACACCAGCATGACCACCTCACCGCCGCTGCTGCTGGTGGCCGCCACCCGCCTGGATGAGGACGCCTTCTGGCGCGATTCCCTGTTGGGCCGCTCCCTGCTCCGGCCCGCCCACGCTGCCTATGGCCGCTGCCTCGCCTTCGCCAACGACCGCGCCCTTGCGCTCAGCTACAACCGCGGCCTGGAGCAGGCGTCGGATGACGCCGTGGTGGTGTTCTGCCACGACGACGTCTGGCTGGGGGAGGAGTCGCTGGGGCCGCCACTGGCTGAGGCGCTGGCCTGTTTCGATCTGGTGGGTGTAGCCGGCAACCGGCGCCGTTTTGACACCCAGCAGGCCTGGTGGCTGCAAGCCGATGGCCGCAGCTGGGACCATCCCCAGCTGGTGGGCCAGCTACGCCACGGCACCCCAGAGGCCGCCGAGCTGCAGACCTATGGCCCCACCCCGGCAGACGCCGCTCTCCTGGATGGCGTGTTCCTCGCCGGCCGAGCCGCCGTGCTGCGCAGCGCCGGACTGCGCTTTGATCCCCAGCTCCCCTTTCACTTCTACGACCTCGACCTCTGCCGCAGCGCCGCACAGGCCGGCCTGGGGCTGGGGGTATGGCCCCTGGATCTGATCCACGCCAGTGCCGGCGCCGCCTTCACCCCCACCTGGAAGGCGGCGCTGTTCTTCTACCGGCGCAAGTGGGAGCTCAGCGCCGCTGGCGCCGAGCCGGAGGCCGAGCCCAGCACCCCAGCGGCCCTGGTGGGCCTCTACGCCGAGGCCCGTGCCCATCAGCTGCTGGAGCAATGGCCCCAGGCCCTGGCCGGCTATGAAGCCGTGCTGAGCCTCGATCCCCACCACGTCCGCGCCCTGGTGCAGCAGAGCCTGGTGTTGCACCAGCTTCAACGCGACAGCGAGGCCCTCGCCAGCCTCGATGCGGCCCTGGTTCTCGATCCCGTCAACGCCACCGCCCTGAGCAACCGCGCCAGCCTGCTGCAGGTGCTGGAGGATCCGGCCGGCGCTGAAGCGGCCCTGCGCGAGGCCCTGGCCCACCGCCCCGACGACACCGATCTCCTCTATCGGTTCGCCGCCCTGCTGGCACGGCAGCACCGCCCCATCGAGGCGATCGAAACCCTGCGGCAGCTGCTGCGCCACGACCGCCTGCACCTCCAGGCCCTGCTCGATCTGGGCGGTCTGCTGATGGAGGCCGAGAACTTCACCTTGGCCCTTGCCAGCTTCCAGCGGGTGCTCCGCCAGCAGCCGGACCATGGCGCCGCCCTCTTTGGGCTCGGCCAGTGCCAGGAGGCCGGCGGTGATGCCGAGGCCGCCCTGGCCACCTACAGCCGCGGCCTTGAGCTCGCTCCCGACGATCTCAACCTGCTCACCATGGCCGAGAGCATGCGGCTGGGGCTCTGCCTCTGGGATGACTTCGACGGGCGCATGCAGCTGTTGGGTGAGCGCCTGGCGCAACGGCTCGACGCCGGCGATCCCGTGCCGATGGCGGTGCCGATGCGGCTGCTCAGCTTCCCCTTGCCCTTGGAGCTGCCGCGCCAGGTGGCGGCCTGTCACGCCAGGGCGATCGCCGCGGCGATGGCGCCCCTGGCTCGGGATCCGTCCGCCCAGCCCAAGACGCTCCAGCCGGCCACGCCCCAGTCACTGGCCGTTGCTGCCGGCAGGAGCCTGCCCCTGCGCATCGGCTACCTCTCGGCCGATTTCCGCTGCCACGCCATGGGCGGCCTGATCCACGGCCTGTTCGCGCAGCACGACCGTCGCCGTTGTCTGCCGATCGGCTACATGCTGGCCGCCAGCCGCGATCGCTTCACCCGCTCGGTGGCCCGCGGCTGCGAGCGCCTGCGCGATGTCAGCCAACTCGGCAGCGAGGCGCTGGCCCAGCAGATCGAAGCAGACGGCATCGATGTGCTGGTTGATCTGATGGGCTACACCCACCAGGGCCGCCCCTCGGTCCTGGCCCTGCGGCCGGCGCCGTTGCAGCTCCTCTATCTCGGCTATCCCGGCTCCTCCGGCGCCCCGTTCATCGATGGCATCGTCGCCGATGCCTGGTTGATCCCACCTGAGCTGGAGCCCGGCTACAGCGAACCAGTGCTGCGCCTGCCCTGGGGCTTTCTGTGTTCAGCGCCCCTGCCGGCGGATCCAGGTGAGCCGCTGCCGCCCAACCCCAGCCGCGCCGCCCTCGGGCTGGAGCCCAACCAACTGGTGTTCGCCTGCTTCAACCGGCCCGACAAGTTCGATCCCCAGCGCTTTGACGCCTGGATGGAGGTGCTGCGGGCGGTGCCGGGCAGCGTGCTGCTGCTGGTGGTGAGCCACCCCGCTGTCCAGCGGCGGCTGCGGCAGCGGGCCCAGAGCTGCGGCGTCGAGCCCGGCCGGCTGATCTTCGCCGCCAAGACCCCCGCCGCCCAGTTCCCGGCGCTCTGTGGCCTTGCCGATCTCTTCCTCGACACCGCCCACTACGGTGCCGGCGCCACCGGCGCCATGGCCCTGCAGGCGGGCCTGCCCCTGCTCACCTGCCCCGGTGAGGCCTTCGTGTCGCGCATGGGCGCCAGCCTCTGCGCCGCTGTGCAGATGGACGACCTGATCTGTGCGAGCCCCGAGGCGTACGTGGATAAAGCGATCGAGCTGGGCCGCGATCCTGAGCAGTTGCAGCAGCGCCGCCAGCGCCTGCTCGACCCCGCCGCCAACCTGCCGCTGTTCGACACCGCCGGCTGGGTGCACCACTGGGAGGCGCTGCTGCACAGCCTGGTCTGAGTCGATTGGCTATGAGCTGCTGCGACCCTTCAGCAGTCTGTAGATCCCGCTGGATTCATTCACAGGGCCCAGCCCCGATCTGGCCGCCGCCCCTTCCCAGCTCCGGCCTGGCAGGCCTTTTGTTTGTCTATGCTCCTTGGAACGGTCTAATACGGTGTCGAATCTCATGCATTTGCCGACCAAACTGGCGATCTTCGTCACCTTTCACTTTGTCGAAAAGCGGCTAACCTATCTGCAGACAATTTGCCAGGAATTTGCAAGCCTAGGGAAGTCAGTCAAGACTTATATCTTCACCAACGACATCCTGCAGCATGCGACGATTAGGGCAGCCATTCACTGCCATGAGCTGGATATCGAGATCCTCAGCCCAACCCTTTTAGGTCATCCCTACCTCTTGACGTGGTGCCACCTCGCCAAGGCCAGAGAACTCTTTGACGCCGACCCGACCATCAGCCACTTTCTCTATCTGGAGGATGACATTCGCATCACCCAGGCCAACATGATCTGGTGGATGAGTGCGCGCCAAAGACTGCAACAATACGGACTCTATCCAGGCCTCATACGCTATGAAGTGGATCCGATTACTAAGGTTCTCTATAGCAGCGATGTACTTGCCCCATCCATTTACGAAGACACCAGTAGACTGGTGCTCAAAGATGGCAGCTACGCCTTCCTCAATCTCAACTACCCCTACCAAGGCCTGGCCTTGCTGGATCGGGAGCTGATGGAAGAATACCTGAGCATGCCAGCTGCGGAGATCGACAAAACCAAGTGGGGAATTCGCGAACGAGCGAACCAATGCCTCATCTTCTGGAACGTACCCCCAGGCTTTCAATTCCGCCCCATGGTGGGCTACGACGTGAACAGCCAACGCATTGATCCTCGCTGCCTGGTTCATCACCTGCCCAATTCGTATGTGACTGACCCGGAGAAGGAGCTTGGCAAGGTGCCGCTGGCGGGGCTGATACGGGTCAGGGGAAACTGAGAGGGACCCAATGCAGCACCAGGCTCAAGGTCTGCCCGGACGAGCTGGATCCCTGACGGCGATACAACCAATCCCATGCCCAGCGCAGCCTGATTGGCGTCGTTTCCATGCGATCGGATCACCAAAAAAAGTGTCAGGCCTTCACGCGTTCACCGCCTCCTGCTCTGCCAACACCTTCTGCAGCCCCACCAGACCTTCCTCGGTGATCCTGGACTGCACCGGGACATGATCCACGCCTCCTCAAGGTCCACACGGTCATCGCCATCGATCAGGACATGCCGCATGCCTGCCATTCGCCTGATCCCACTTCCCTGCCGGCAGGGGTTGGATTCAATTCTGGATATGCCTGGGCATGCGGCCTCGTCTTGCCAATGCCTCGATGATGAAGCTGCTGATCTGGGCGTCAATGCTATTGCCCGGACTCTTCGGCCACGACGGTGGCATCTGAAGATGCTAAAGTCATAACTTACTGCCTGGCGAAGATGGCGCCTTGATCAATGCCTGACGAACTCGATAAGAACGCAGATGAGTAGGCAAGACTTAACAGGCTTGTCGTAGGAACACCTTCGGATCTCGATCGGCACCTCTCTCCTCCCGACATCTGGCGGCCGAAAATTGGCAGGCATCAAGAAATACTTCCTTGGTTGGCCACGTTTGCGAATCGCAAAACCATTCGAGTCCTGGAAATTGGTTCTCGTTCGGTAATCACCGATGGCGAATGCAAACAACATCTGCCCGAATGCGACCATACCGGGCTTGACATTATTGAGGGACCAGGTGTCGACGTCGTTGGCGACGCCCATCGCTTATCCGAACTGTTTGCCTGCGATTCCTTTGATATTGTTTACTCCGGCGCCGTTTTTGAGCATCTCGCCATGCCTTGGCTGGTTGCAGAAGAAATTGCCAAGGTTCTCCGAGTGGGCGGTTACGTCTGCATCGAAACACATTTCAGCTTTACTCTGCATGAAATGCCATGGCATTTCATGCAGTTCAGTCATAAAGGCTTGGAGATTCTCTTCAATCCTGGTCTCGGCTTCAAGGTGATTGACTCCGGTCTCGACACCCCCATGGTTGGGCGCTTTGCCAAGGATGCAGCTGAATACCTGAAGGGTCAGGCGATCCGTTGCCTCTATTGTCATTCGTCGATCATTGCCCAGAAGCACCACAGTGTCCTGAACCGATCCCAGAGTTTTGACTGGCGAACTTCGCTTGCGGCTGCTCTCCAGGGCTCCGATTACCCGCCCAACACCTCTTTCTTTGCGTCCGGGGATGGGCCGGACGTTGAGTCCGTGGCTTCGATGAGCGCCGCACCTCCAGACTGATCTGTCGCCCGGACTCCCGGACCCATCTCAACCCAGATGGACTTGTGTCAGTCAGATGGTCGGCCGGGCATGGCCATGGCGGCAGCTCCATGAACACAAGGGCGGTTGGCACCTGCCAGGCTGGGCCCGCTCCTCGAAGCCGCCATGGCGAGCGCCAGCACCATTGCGGTGGCCCTGGAGGGGCAGCTGCGCCTCGACGATCAGCCCGCCTTCGACGCCGCCGTGGCCCTGGCCCGTCAGGGCGGTGGCCGCCTGATCGTGCTGGCCTGCCGGCCCGAAGGCCAGCGGCTGCGGGGACCCCATCAACGGCGGCTGGCCGCCCAGGCCCTGGCCTCGTTGCAAGCCCGCCTGACGGCGGCGGCCATTCCCCTGCTCCAGTTCCCCCAGCTCAGCACCGAGTCGGCGCTGGCCGCCCATGGGGACCTGTTACGGCCAGAGGCGGTGCTGCCCTGCCAGGAGAGCCGGCTGTTCGATGACTGGCCGCTCGCGCCGGCCTCGTTTCCGCGGGTCTTCGCTGAGTTCCGCCGCGGCTTGCAGCAGGCGCCCTTGCCGCCCCAGTCCCCAGCCGATCTCTCCGGCCTGGGTGCTGGCCTCGAGGGCTGGCCCCGGGAGTGGCTGCAGCCCCAGAGCCAGGCTCCCCTGCCCGCGTCCGCCAGCGGCGATCCCCGCAGCGCCTTTCCCTTTCGCGGCGATGAGCCCAGCGCCCTGGCCCGCTTGCAGCACTACGTGTTCTTGTCCGACGGCCTGCGTCACTACAAGGCGAGCCGCAATGAGCTGGTGGGGACGGAGTTCTCGTCGAAGTTCTCCCCGTTTCTGGGCATCGGCTCCCTCTCGGTGCGGCGCATCTGGGCGGACGTGCTGCGCTATCAGGCTCTCCATGGCGCCGACGAGGGATCGACGTGGTTCCAGCAGGAACTGCTCTGGCGCGAGTTCTTCCTCTGGTCGGAGCAGCGCCATGGCGCCTCCTTCCACGCCCTGGGCGGTATCCAGGGGCGGCCGCCCAATGCGGAGCCGCCCAACGGTGAGCCGCCCAACGGCGAGCCGGACCGCGAGCGTTTCCGGCGCTGGACCCGGGCCGACAGTGGCCACCCCCTGATCGATGCCCAGCTGCGGGAGCTGCTGGCCACGGGCTACCTCTCCAACCGGGGCCGCCAGTGGGTGGCCTCCCACTTCGTCAACGAGCTGCGGCTGCCCTGGACCTGGGGGGCCCGCTTCTTCGAGTGGCTGCTGATCGATGCGCAGCCGGCCCTGAACACGGGCAACTGGGCCTATCTCGCCGGCGTCGGCTCCGACCCGCGCAGCTTCGGCGGCCCGCCACGGCGCTTCGATCTGGAGCGGCAGCGGCGCCTCTATGACCCTGACGACACCCACCGCCAGCGATGGACCTGATCCGATGACGCTCACCCTGATCCTCGGCGATCAACTCCACAGCGACTGGTGGTCCCCCTCGCCGTTGCAGCTGCAGGCGGGCGATCGCGTCCTGATGATCGAAGACCTCGCCGTTGCCTCCAGCTACCGCTACCACAAGCTGCGCCTGCTCCACACCTTCGTGGCGATGCGCAGTTTCCGCGATGCCCTGCTGGCGCATGGCCTGGCGGTGGACTATTTCGAGTTGCCGGCGTCGGCCGGCGTGTCCTTCTGGCAGCGGCTGGCGGCCTCGCTGGCGGGCCACGAGGAGCTGCGGGTGGCGGAGATCGCCGATCGGGGCTTTGAGGCCCGTCTGGAGCAGTTCTGCCTGGAACGGGCGTCGCCGCTCACCGTGTTGCCGTCGCCCGCCTTTCTCGAATCCGTCGCCGAAAGCCGGGCCTGGTTCGCAGGGCGCCGCCGCCCCTTCATGAAAACCTTCTACGAGCGCCAGCGCCGCCGCCTGGGCTTGCTGCTCGAAGCCGACGGCAGCCCCACGGGGGGGCGCTGGAGCTTCGATGTCGACAACCGCCGCCGTTTGCCCAAGGACTACCAGGAGCCATCCCTGCCGGCGGTGCCTGCCAGCCCCCATGAGCCGGAAGTGCGCGCCCTGATCGCCCGCCACTTCGCCGACCATCCCGGCGAGCTCGGGGCGCTGTGGATTCCCTTTGATCACGCCGGCGCCCGCTCCTGGCTGCAGCGCTTTCTGCAGGAACGGCTCGACGATTTCGGCCCCTACGAGGACGCCCTCAGCCGCAGCCACGCCACCCTGCACCACTCCCTGCTCTCGCCCCTGCTCAACCTGGGGCTGCTGACACCGGCCGAGGTGATCGGGGCCCTCCTGCGCCAGCAGCAGGGCCGCCAGGAAAGGGGCCAGCCGCTGCCGATCGCTTCCCTGGAGGGATTCCTGCGCCAGCTGATCGGTTGGCGCGAGTTCGTGCGCGGCATCGATCGGGAGCACGGCGAACGCCAGGCCAGCAGCAACTTCTGGAACCACCACCGCCAGCTGGCGCCCTGCTGGAACGACGGCAGCAGCGGCCTGCCGCCCCTGGATACGGCGATCCAGCGCGTCAATCGCCTGGGCTACAACCATCACATCGAGCGGCTGATGGTGATCAGCAACCTGATGCTGCTCTGCGAGATCGAGCCGCGGCAGGTGCAGCGCTGGTTCATGGAGCGCTACCTGGATTCCTACGAATGGGTGATGGGTCCGAACGTCTACGGCATGGGCCAGATGAGTGACGGCGGCATCTTCGCCACCAAGCCCTACATCTGCGGCTCCAACTACATCCTCAAGATGGGAGATTTCAAGCGCGGGCCCTGGTGCGAGATCTGGGATGGCCTCTACTGGCGCTTCATCGAGCGCCACCGCGACTTCTTTCGCGCCAATCCACGCCTGTCGATGATGGTGAGCCTGTTGGATCGGATCGAGCCCGCCCGGCGCCAGAGTCTGGCCGCCGCTGCCGAAACCTTTCTGGAGCGCGCCACCATGGGGCCCACCTGACTGTCGCCCTGCCCATGCCCAGCCCCGATCGGCGTGCCCAGGCCCCTGAAGCCCTGCTTGAGCGTCTTGAACCCGTGGCCGGCATGGGCCGGGGCCAGCGCCGCCTGGTGCTGCTGCTGAGCCAGCTGGGGGATTTCGACAGCCTCGAATATGCCCAGGCCCTGGTGCCCGTGATGCCGCAGCTGCACTCCGCCGGGATCGCCGTGCTGGCGATCGGCATCGGCAACGAGGCCGGCCGCCAACGCTTCTGTGCCTTCACGGGTTTTCCCAGCGATCGCCTGGTGGTGGAGGACGAGCCGCAGCTGCACCGGGACCTGGGGTTGTATGCGGGCCTGCGGCAGGTCGGCGGTGCCTGGCCGAACCTGCTGTTGATGTGTGCCGGCATCGGTTCCCCCGGCACCCTGGCGGAGGTGCTGCGCGGCTACACGGGAGATCGCTCCGCTCCCCAGCGCATCGCCGACGATGAGACGATCCAGGCCGGACCGCTGCCCCCGATCCAGGGGAAGGTCTTCGCCAGGGCCGGCGGCAGCGGCTTCCAGCGGCCCTTCGAGCTGGCCACGATCCGTCTGCGCAACATGGCCGAGGTGCTGGGCCACTGGCGCACCTACGTGCCGCGCGATGACTTTCTCACCCAGCGGGGTGGCACCTTCCTGCTGGAGACGGACGACACCCTGCTCTACAGCCACCGGGACCGGGCCATCCTCGGCTTCTCGGCCACCATGGCCCGGCCGCTCAGTTTCCTGGATCCCTTCATGAGCTGCCGTCCCGGGGCCTGATCCACGCCATCTCCAGCCCTTGGCCCCCTCGTTGTCCTCCCCCCGGGGGCCGTCGATGCTGATCCGCAGCTGATCGGACGGTCTCCGGGCTGTTCTTGCTCAGCACAGGGCAGAGCTGGGCAGCTTGTGTCAGTCCATGCGACGACACGGGTGCCTGTGGGGGCTTCGCCACAGAATTCAGCCAGGGCAGGACGGGGGCCGGGCATGAAACGCATCGTGCTGCTGGCCGGCTTCGAAGCCTTCAACGCCGGCCTCTACCGCCAGGCGGCCGAGCGGGCGATGGCGCACTGCCCCGAGCTGGAGATCGCCGTCTTCAGTGATCGCGATCTGACCGACGATCCCACCCGCGTGGCAGCGGCGCTGGCAGCGGCTGATGCCTTCTTCGCCAGCCTGATCTTCGATTTCGACCAGGTGGAGTGGCTGCGTCAGCACGCGGCGACCGTGCCGATCCGGCTGGTGTTCGAGTCGGCGCTCGAACTGATGGCGCTCACCTGTTTCGGCCGCTTCACGATCAGCGGCAGCAGCGCCGGCATGCCCCGTCCGATCCAGGCGCTGCTGGCCAAGTTCGGCAGCGGCCGCGAGGAGGACAAGCTGGCCGGCTACATCGGCTTCCTCAAGGTGGGGCCGAAGCTGCTGCGCTTCCTGCCCTCCCGCCGCGCCCAGGATCTCCGCCACTGGCTGATCCTTTACAGCTACTGGAATGGGGGCGGCAGCGAGAACGTCACCGCCCTGTTTTTGTATCTGGCCCGCCATGGCCTGGGCCTCAGGCCTTCCGCGATCCCGCCGCTGCGGCAATCGCCCGATCTCGGCCTCTGCCATCCCGATCACGACGGCTACTTCCAGGACCCCCAGGCCTACCTGGCCTGGTTTCATCGCAGCCGCCCCCGCAGCGCGCCGCAGCAGGACAACTGGCCGGTGGTGGGCTTGTTGCTCTACCGCAAGCATGTGATCACCGATCAGCCCTACATCCCCCAGCTGATCCACGCCTTCGAGGCCGCCCGGTTGATCCCGCTGCCGGTGTTCATCAATGGCGTCGAAGCGCACATGGCCGTGCGCGACTGGATGACCAGCGCGACGGAACTGGCGGCCGAAGTCGAGGCCCGCGGTGCCCGCCGCCAGGCCGTGGCCGTCGACGCGATCGTCTCGACGATCGGCTTTCCCCTCGTCGGCGGCCCGGCCGGTTCGATGGAGGCGGGCCGCCGCGAGCAGGTGGCCCAGCGCATCCTGGTCGCCAAGAACGTGCCCTACGTGGTGGCGGCACCGCTGTTGATCCAGGACCTGCACTCCTGGACCCACCACGGCATCGGCGGCCTGCAGAGCGTGGTGCTGTTCGCCCTGCCCGAACTCGATGGCGCCATCGATCCGGTGCCCCTGGGGGGCCTGGTGGGCGATCGCATCTACCTGATTCCCGAGCGGCTGCGGCGCCTCACCGGGCGCCTGAACGCCTGGATCGCCCTGCGCCGCAGACCGGCCGCCGAGCGCCGTGTGGCGATCGTGCTCTACGGCTTTCCCCCCGGCTACGGCGCCACCGGCACCGCCGCCCTGCTGAACGTCCCCGACTCGCTGCTGGCCCTGCTCCAGGCGATGGCCGCCCAGGGCTACAGGCTGGGGCCCCTGCCGGCCAGTGGCGAGGAGTTGATCCGCCAGGTGAAGGAGGCCGATGACACCTGGGTGAGCCGCATCCCGGCCGGCGAGCGCTTCGAGGACTGGACAGGCGCCAGCGTCACCGTGGAGACGTTGCGCCAATGGCTGGGGCCGCTGCACACCAGCCGCATCGAGAAGCAGTGGGGGCCCCTGGCCGACACCGGCATCCGCACCCTGGCGGGCCGCTTCCTGCTGGGCGGTGTGCAGCTGGGCAACATCTGGATCGGGGTGCAGCCGCCGCTGGGGGTGGCGGGCGATCCGATGCGGTTGATGCATGAGCGCGATCTCACCCCCCATCCCCAGTACGCCGCCTTTTATGGCTGGCTGCGGCACGGCTTCCAGGCCGATGTGGTGCTGCACTTCGGCATGCACGGCACGCTGGAGTGGCTGCCGGGGTCACCCCTGGGCAACACCGGCTACTCCTGGCCCGATCTGCTGCTGGGCCATCTGCCGCACCTCTACGTCTACGCCGCCAACAATCCGTCGGAGTCGATGCTGGCCAAACGGCGCGGCTACGGCGTGATCGTCTCCCACAACGTGCCCCCCTACGGCCGGGCCGGTCTCTACCGGGAGCTGATCGCCCTGCGCGATCTGATCGCCGAATACCGGGAGGATCCGGTGCGCAATGCTCCCCTCAGCGAGGGCATCCTCAAGCAGGTGAGCGACAGCGGCCTCGATGCCGACTGTCCGGCGCCGGAGAACGCCCGAGCCGATCGGCAGGCCTTCGACGCCTGGGTCGGGCGGCTGAGCGCCTATCTGCAACGGCTCGAAACCCGCCTGTTCTCCAGCGGTCTGCACACCCTCGGCCAGCCACCCGATCAGGAGCAGCGGCTGGCCTATCTCAAGGCCTATGTCGGCCCTGCCCTGCGCGAGGAGCTACTGGAGGCGATCAGCCGGCTGACGCCGGCCGCCGATGAGCCGGCGTTGCGGGCCCAGGCCGCTGAGCTGGAACACCAATACCCCTCCCTCGGCGAGGGCCCTGGCGAAGGGGAGGAGCGATCCCAGGCCGAGACCCCTGCCGGCGCAGGCGACGCTGTCGATCCAGCCCAGCCCCCGACCGCTTCCGGCGAGGCCCAGGGCGGTGAGCGTTCCGCGCGTCTGCTGGATGCCCTGCGCGTCTGCCAGCTGCTGGCCCGCTGCAGCGAAGAACTCGACCACCTGCTCGCTGGCCTGGACGGCCAGTACATCCCGCCCGCCCCCGGCGGCGACCTGCTGCGCGATGGCCCCGGCGTCCTGCCCACCGGCCGCAACATCCATGCCCTCGATCCCTACCGCATGCCCTCGCCGGGCGCCCTGCTGCGGGGCCGGCAGATGGCCCAGCGGATTCTCGAGCAGCACCGCGCCGAGAACGACGGCGCCTGGCCGGAAACCGTGGCGGTGATGCTCTGGGGACTCGATGCGATCAAGACCCGCGGCGAATCCCTGGCGATCCTGCTGGAGCTGGTGGGGGCCGAGCCGGTGAAGGAGAGCACCGGCCGCATCGTCCGCTACGAGCTGCGGCTGCTGGAGAGCCTGGACCATCCCCGCATCGACGTGCTGGTGAACCTGTCGGGCATCTTCCGCGACAGCTTCGTCAACATCGTCGAGCTGCTCGACGACCTCTTTCGCCGCGCCGCCGACGTCGATGAACCGCCGGAGCGCAACGCCATCCGCCGCCATGCCCTGCAGCTGGCCGCCGAGGGCATCGCCAACCCCAGCGCTCGCCTGTTCTCCAATCCCGCCGGCGACTTCGGCTCCCTGGTCAACGACCGGGTCACTGACGCCAACTGGGAGAGCGGCGAGGAGCTGGCCGGCACCTGGCAGGGCCGCAACGTGTTCAGCTACGGCCGTGCCGACAAGGGCGAGGCCCGGCCCCAGGTGCTGGCGGCCCTGCTGCGCAGCACCGACCGGGTCGTCCAGCAGATCGACTCGGTGGAGTACGGCCTCACCGACATCCAGGAGTACTACGCCAACACCGGTGGTCTCAAGCGCGCCGCCGAGGTGGCCCAGCAGGCGATCCGTCCCGGCGGCCGGGTGGCGGCCAGCTTCGTCGAATCGTTCTCGCGCGACACCACCCCGAGGGACCTGGAGGAGTTGCTGCGGCTGGAGTACCGCACCAAGCTGCTCAATCCCCGCTGGGCCCAGGCGATGGCGGCGATGGGGTCGGGCGGTGCCTACGAGATCTCCCAGCGGATGACGGCCCTGATCGGCTGGGGCGGCACCTCCGGCTTCCGCGATCCCTGGGTCTACGACCAGGCCGCCGACACCTACGCCTTTGACCCGGCGATGGCCCAGCGGCTGCGCCAGGCCAACCCCGAAGCCTTCCGCAACGTCGTCGGCCGCATGCTCGAGGCCCACAGCCGCGGACTGTGGGATGCACCGGCCGAAAAAATTGACCGGCTGCGCAACCTCCACGACCTCACCGACGCCGAACTGGAGGGCGTGACGGTGGCGGCGGGGTCCTAGTGGTCAGTCCGCTCCTTTCGATTGCGCCGCCGCCGCCATCCCTCGCCGGCGTTTCGTCGAACGACGTTTCGTCGACCACCGTTGCCTCAGGAGCTTTTCCGCTCAATGCGGTCGTCGGCCAGGAGTCGATCCGCCGGGCCCTGCTGCTGCTGGCGGTGGATCCCGGCCTGGGCGGCATCGTCATCGCCGGGCGCCGGGGCACGGCCAAGTCGGTGCTGGCGCGCGCCCTGCACGCCCTGCTGCCGCCGATCCGGGTGATTCGCCGGTCCTGCTGCAACGCCGACCCGGCCGACCCCGGTGAGTGGGATGACGCCACCCTGGCCCATCGCGCCACGATCAGTCGCACGCCTGTCAGCGCGCTGATGCCGGCGCCCTTCGTGACGGTGCCCCTCGGTGTCAGTGAAGATCGTCTGCTGGGCTCCGTCGATGTGAGTGCCTCGATCCGGCGCGGCGTGCCTGTGTTTCAGCCGGGGCTGCTGGCGGAGGCGCACCGGGGTGTGCTCTATGTCGATGAGATCAACCTGCTGGATCCGTCTCTGGCGAACCTACTGTTCACGGTGGTGGATGGCGGCATCAACCGGGTGGAGCGGGAGGGGATCAGCTTTCAGCATCCATGCCGGCCGTTGCTGATCGCCACCTACAACCCGGCCGAGGGGGAACTGCGGGCCCATCTGATCGATCGCCTCGCCATGGTGCTCTCCGCCGATGCCCCCCTGGATCTCGAGGAGCGAGTCGAGGCGGTGCAGCGGGTGCTGCAGCAGGCTGCCGATTCCGGGGCCTTCTGGCGGCGCCATGGTCCCGGCCTGGCGGACCTGCAGCAGCGCATCATCAGCGCCCGCCGCCTGCTGCGCCGCATCAGCCTGGCGCCAGAGCAGGTGCGCTATCTGGTGGAGGAGGCGATCCGTGCCGCTGTGGAGGGGCATCGCGCCGATCTCTACGCCGTGCGTGTGGCCAGGGCCCAGGCAGCTCTCCGGCGGCATCGCCAGGCCGATGCCGCCGATCTGCGCCTGGCCGTCGAACTGGTGATCCTGCCCCGTTCCACCCAGGCCGTGCCCCGGGAGAGCGCCCCGGAACCACCACCGCCCGCTGAGCCCCAGAGCGAACCGGCAGCTGAGCGCGCGCCAGCGGAGCAGCCACCCCCGCCTGACGCCGCTCCGGATCAGCCCTCCAATCAGGCCATCCCCGACACCTTTCTGTTTTCGCCGCAAGGCGTGCTGCTGGATCCCCACCTGCTGGCCCAGGCCGCCCGCAGCCAACGGCGCCACGGCAAGGCCGGCGGCGGTGGCCTGGTGCGCTCGCCGGATCGGGGCCGCTATGTCAAGCCGCTGCTGCCCCATGGACCGATCCAGCACGTCGCCATCGATGCCACCCTGCGGGCGGCGGCACCCCATCAGCGGGCCCGGCGACGGGCCCTGTCGGGCCGCCATGGGCCGAAGCTGCTGCTGCGCGAGGATGACCTGCGCGTCAAGCAGCTGGTGCGCAAGGCCGGTGCGCTGGTGATCTTCGTGGTGGATGCCTCGGGGTCGATGGCCCTGAACCGCATGCAGGCCGCCAAGGGGGCGGCGCTGCAGTTGCTGGCGGAGGCCTACCGCAACCGCGACCAGGTGGCCCTGATCACCTTCCGCGGCCGGCGGGCCGAGGTGCAGTTGCCCCCCACCCGCTCGATCACCGCGGCGAGCCGCCGGCTGGCAACGCTCCCCTGCGGCGGCGGATCACCGCTGGCCCACGGCCTGGCCCTGGCGGCGCGCGTCGGCGAGAACGCTCGCCAGTCCAAGGAGGTGGGTGAAGTCCTGATCGTGCTGATCACCGACGGCAAGGCCAATGTCTCGCTCAGTTGCTCCCTGGCCTGCCGCGCCGAGGAGGGGCCGGAACGGCTCGGCCTGGCGGCGATCCGCCAGGAAGTGCTGACGATCGCCGCGGCGATGGCTCAGCTGGGCATGGAGCTGCTGGTGATCGACACCGGCAACCGGCATCAATCCTCCGGCCTGGCGGCCGAACTGGCGCGCCATGGCGGCGGTCGCCATCAGCCCCTGCCGGCGCCGAGTGCGCAGCAGATCGCCGCCACCAGCCGCGGCCTGCTGGGCCATGGAGGGGGGGCTTCGCTGCCATGAAGACAGCGCCATCAAGAGTGAGCCACAACCACCTCTCCTGCCTGGTGTGAGCCTTGTCGACTGGGCTGCAGCAGCGGAGGAGGCCAACGGATGGCTCATCGAAAACGGGCTGCGGCCGCAGACCCCTGGCTCTCGAGCCACATCTGGGCCAGGGCCCGCTGCAGCGGCGGGCAGGTCTGCAGCCCCACAAACTCCGGAGCGGTCGACAGAGCGCCGCTGGCGGGGTCATAGCTCAGGGCGATCAGGGCCTCGAGAGGATCCACGTCACTGGCGGCAAGCAGCTGCTGCCGATGGCGCCAGCCCCAGCGTAAATCCGTGAAGCTGCCCCGTCGTTGCACCAGCAGCGACCGGATCGACCCGTCCCCGGCACACAGCTCCCGGACCCGCTGGCGCACGGCGTCGAGACGTTGGCCGCTCATCGGCACCTGCTCGGCAGGCACCTGCTCGGCAGGCAGCTGCTGGGCAGGTGACTGCGGCGATGCGGCGCCGCCTAGTGGCCCGAATCGGTGCCAGGTCAGCGCCACGGTGCCGATGCCGCCGATCACCACGGCCGCCACCAGAGCGGCGATGGCGACGGGGAGACGCCGGCTGGGGTCTGGCGTTTGCTGGCTTGGGGGTGCTGGCGGTGAGGGAGCGATGGCTGCGGTTGAGGTGTCCGCTTGCCCGTCGTCGGGTTGCACCCGAGTGGCGTGAACAGGAGCGACGACCTGAATCGCTCGCTTCGGATCCAGGCTCCGGGGCCGGCGGGGCTGGAGCCGGGGACCGGCCGGACCCTGCTCAGCGGACACCAGGGGCAGGCGGCTTCCTTCGTCCTGGGGGAGCCAGTGGGCGATGGCCACCGTCACGTCGTCGCCGCTGCCCTGGCTGCTGATGCGATCCAGGCTCGCCACCAGGTCGACGGCCGGCTCACCGGCGACGGGCAAGGGCGCCTGGCTCAGATAGCGGCCAAGGGATAGAAAGTCGTCATCGGTGCTGCAGGACTTGCGGATGCCATCGGTGCTCAGCACCAGGGCGAACGCCGGTGCCTCCGGATCGAGTCTCTGGATGGCGGTGCGCGACGCAAAGTGAGTGGCGGCATCGTTGAGGCAGAGGCTGAAGGTGGCCTCGCCAGCGGCGGCTGGATCGCTCTCCTGGCTCAGCAGCTGGGAGCCACTGGCGTGCAGCTGCAGCAGATCCCAGTCGCCAAGGCCCGTGTGACCCCACCAGCGCGGTGTCATCACCACCAGCCCCAGGGTCGTGCCGTAGAGCAGGGGCGAAAAGGCTTCGCTGCCCTCGGCAGGTCGCTGGCGCCGCCAGTGCCTGTGCACCGCCTGCAGCCAGCGCCGCTGGATCGCCCGGGGGAACTCCTGTCCCAGCCACTGCTGTTGGAGCCATTGCTGCTGGAGCCATTCGGGCTCAAGCCCCTGCGGCTCCAGCCACGGCTGTTCCTGGTCAGGCTGTGCCTGGTCCGGCTGTTCCTGCAACGGCTGCCCCTGGCGCAGGAGCGGCGATGAGAGCTCGGCCGCTGCCCGCCATGGCGGCAGCGGCCGAGCCGCGCCGATCGCCTGGCTCTGGAACAACTGCCGGGCCGTGTTCAGGGCCGTGCGGCAGGCCAACCAGCTGCCGACATCACTGCGCCCGTAGCGGGCACCGCCATGGCCGTCGGCCACGGCCATCAGCTGCACCAGCTCCCCTTGTCGGTCCTGGAAGCAGTGCCAGCCGCTGGCGTCCTGACAGACGACTCCCCTGCGACGGTGCGAGGCGCCCGTGCGGGTGCAGCAGAGCGGGCGCAGCCAGTGGCTCACCAGACGACCTGACCGATCACGGTCGGCGGCAGATCGGGCAGGGGCACATTGGTCTCAGCCCTGCTGGGGCCACCCACCTGACTCACCGGCATCGAGGCGGCACCGACCACGGCCGTCGACGCCCATTGGATGTACTGGGCCAGGGAGGTGGCATTGCTGGCCTGCAACGGCCGACTCCCGGATCGGGGGGCGGGCTCACCGGGAAGGCGATCCCCGCCGGCAGCGAGACCCGCCGATGACGGCGGCTCGGCACCGATGAACTGCTGCAGGGTGTCGAGGTCGGCATCGTGCCCGACCGCGATCGCCAGGCGCACGGCCTTCTGGGCCCAGGGTTCGCGCATCAGGGTGCGCAGGCCCTCCTCGAAGTCGTCGGTGGGAGCGCCATCGGAGATCAGCACCAACACCGGCGGCAGGGCTCGCTGCTCCATCGGCGGCGTTCGCAGCGCAGCAGCCACCAGCTTGAGCGCTTCGCCCATGGCCGTCAGCCCTTCAGCCTGAAGATCCACCCAGCTGCTCTGCAGTTGATCCACCGGAGTGGGCTCGGCGACATGCCAGTGGGCCTGATGGGCAAAGCTGACGGCACGCACGAGCACCCTCGCTTCCGGGTTCTGACGGGCCACCTCCGCCATGCCTGGCAGGGATTGGCGAATGGCCTGATTGAGAGCCTGCATCTTGCCATTGGCCTGCATTGAACCGGAGCAATCGCAGAGGTAGATGAAGTGCAGGGGGCGCTTCGAAAGCTGAACGTCAGGAAAAGCCATCAGAACGATTCAGAGAAGGTCTGCAGAATCAACGGATCAATTCAATCGAACCCAGGGAGGTTCGCAGCCGAGCAAGCAGGCCGAGATTACAACGCTGTCCCGGTGCCACCGGCGAGGATTCGCCGCTCACCAGTTCGGCTGTCCAGGTTTCGCTGGAGAGGTTCTTGAGACCCAGGACCGCCGCTTTGACCGGGTGCGCTTCGACAACAGCCAGGGGCGTGTCGATCCGTTCGCTGGCCAGTGGATCGAAATGGTGGGGATGCAGTTCGTTATCCGCTGCGGCAGCCACACTGCCGCGGGCCGTGAGGAAACGGGGGGGCGGATTCAGAGGCCCGCCACAGGCCCAGCAGAGGCCGGCCTGATCCAGGTCACGGAACACTTCCTGACCGCAATGGGGACAGAGCCTGCGCTGATCCAGGGTTCGGGCCAGGGCGGCTGTCCATTGGCCGGTGTAGACGCGGCGGCTGGGGTCCTTCATGCCGGGGCCGAGGCTCTGCTGGAACAGCGCCTGCAGATGGGCTGGATAGATCGGCCAGGTCAGCAGGGCGGCGGCGTGGTCGATGGGATCGGGTCGGTTGCGCTCGTCATTGCTGTCGAAAATGAACACGGGATCCTCGCCATACAGGCGACGCCGGGCCGGTTCATCGAGGCAGCGAATCTGGAGCTCCAGCTTGCCTTTGAGCGGATCGTGGCGGGTGAGCAGGCGAAAGATCAACACCGCCAGGGAAAACTGATCGCTGCGAGCGCCAGGCTTGATCCGGCCCAGCAGCACTTCCGGCGCCATGAATCCAGGGGTGCCGACGGCGCAGCCGAGATCGCGTCCATCAACATCGACATTGTCGTTGTCACAGATCAGGATGCGACCACTGAGAGGCTGCAGGAAGAGATTGCCAAGCGAAATATCTTTATAACAGAGACCTTTGAGATGCAGCTCATGGAAGGCTTCGGCCAGAAAGAAACAGGCGCGCAGCACATTGCGTAGACTGATCTGCAGATGGCCGCCAACATGTTCATGGACGCCGACATAGTCGGCTGGTCGCAACGCCATCATGTAGCCAAAACTGCCGGGGGGGATGGATAGCCTCGACGCGGCTTCGCCGGGGAGAGAAAGCAAGGCCATCGGCCAGAGAAAACTCGGATTCGGGCTGGTGGCCCGAATGCACTCCCGCAGGCGCTGCTCCAGCCCGATGTCTTTGGCGATGCAGCCAGGGAAATACCACTTCAAGGCCACCGGCTCGTTGGCATAGACAGCCTCAAACACCTGCCCCTGACCGCCACCGCCCAGCAGCCGGACCACCGTGACGGGCCCCGAGACGCCTTCAAACACCAGCGTCGTACCGACCGGAAGCAGGGCACTCACAGCAGCAGCTCAGCCATCGAGGCTCTGACCGATGGCCTGGCGGATCCCCTGGCGATGGGCGAGGGCGGTGGCTTTGCTGGCAAAGTTCTGGCGATAGGCCATGCCATCACGCAAGGTCAGCACAAGGGTGTGCTCCTTGCGCGAACCCAGCACCAGCCAGGCCACCAGGGCCGCCCCTTCCCAGGGCCAGAACAGCCAGGGGATGGGCAGCAGCATCAGCCCGCCCAGGCAAGACAGGGCCCACCAACTGAAGATCTGCGGATAGCGCGGCTGGCTGCGCACGAAGGCTGAAGCGACCCGATCCAGCGCCAGCTGGCGTCCGTCGATCTCCACAGCGGCCGGAGCCGGCGGCCTGGCCGCAGCCCTGGGCTGGCCGGAGCGGGGGGACGGGGGCGAGCCCGTGGGCGCTGGCGTTGGGGGCCGGGCAGTGGCTGCCGACAGACGAAAGACCAGCACCGGCCCCTGGCCCCCCAGCTGAATCTCATCGCCATCGGCGAGGGGACGGCAGTGCTGGAAGCGCCGACCTTCGAGCAGGGTGCCCTGGGGGCTGCCCCAGTCACAGACGAGCCAGCCGTGGCTGCGCGAAAACCGGACCACCGCATGGTTGGCGGCCACAGCCTCGAATCCGGGCAGGCAGAGTCTGTTGTTGGCGGCCTTGCCGATGGTGAGCGGTTGGCTGCGATCCAGCGAGGCCACCTTGGTGGGGTCCTGGCGTAACACCAGGCAGGCCTCGCCGCTCATCGGCCTCCCAGGCGACGGCGCCACCAGTGGCCCCAGTCCTCGCGCATCTCGCTCCAGAAGCCGCCTTCACCCTGTCGCCAGGGACTGACCCGGCCGGGAAACAGCAGCGCCCGCAGGGCCAGCAGCAGGGCCAGCAGCACCATCCAGGCCAGAACAAAACCAGGGATGGCTCCGGGCCAGGTGACGACGAAGGCGGCGCGGATGGCGTAGAGGCCGATCGTGAGCGCCACCCAGAGCCGAAAGGATTCCCAGGGGTCGCGCCGCTGCTCCACCACCAGGCCCGGAAAATGACAACAAGTAGTGTAAGCAACCAGGGTGTACCCGGCTGGTGGGACAAGGAATGTCAGGCGCGCGCAGGCCAGAGCAAGCCAGCACCGGCCATCTCGCCAGCGCCTCGACAGCGGTTGAACCGCCAGCCACCAGGGGCAAGCGGATCGAACGATGGCGACACGGCCGCTGGTCTGATCGCTGGTGTGCTTTACGCCAGGGCTGGATGGCTCTGCGGGCACGCCAGGCCTCGCTGGAACTCTGGCGCGATGGCGTTCGGCTGCAGCGGCTGCCGCTGGGGAGCGAACGGATCCGCATCGGCCGCGATCCTCACTGTGAGCTGGTGGCCGATGCCGATGGCGTCAGCCGTGTGCACTGTGTTGTCGAACGGGAGCGCTGCGGCGATCGCGACCCTGTTCTGGAGGACTTCAACTCCGCCAATGGGGTGTTCTGGAAGGATCAGCGCATCCGGACCATCAGGCTGCGCCATGGCGATGCCCTGCAACTGGGATCGGCGCTCGCCCAGGCGCCCACCCTGCGCTACGTCCATCCCCGCAGCGATCTGGAGCGCCTCGGGCACTGGGGGGGCATCACGGCCCTGACCCTTTCGGGCCTGGCGATGGGAGGGCTTTTGCTGGCCAGCAGCATCGCCGGCGGGTCCCACATCCGGGCCATCGGCGGACCGGTGAAGATCGTCAGCAGCGACGGCCGCCAGATTGATGCCAGGGAGGGTTCGGCCACAGCCCTGCCCAGCCTCAACGCCTACCCCCTGCAGCTGCGCCAGGCCCTGCTGGCCTCGGAGGACTCCCGCTTCGGCTGGAACAGCGGACTGGACGTGTTCGGCACCCTGCGCTCCCTGGTGCACCACAGCGGTGGCGGCAGTGGCCTGACCCAGCAGGTGGCACGCATCTACTACCCCTCCGTCGGCAATGACTACAGCCTCAGGCGCAAGCTGCGCGAGCTGTGGGTGGCCTGGCAACTGGAAACGGGATTCAGTAAGAACGAGATCCTCAAAATGTATCTCGATCGCGCCCATCTCGGCCTGGGAGCCGATGGCTTTGAGCAAGGGGCCCAATTATATTTCCGCAAGTCGGCCCGCCAGCTCGATCTTGCCGAGTCGGCGTTTCTGGTGGGACTCCTGCCGTTACCGAACGGCTACAGCCCCTGCTACGCCCCCTCCCCCGAGCGCCTGCGTTCCGAGAGGCTGGAGCGGGAACAGCGCAGCGGTCAGCCGGAACCCCCGCTGGCGGATGAGAAGGTCTGGACACCGAAATTGCGCCGGGACCTCGTGCTCAGACGCATGCACGATGAGGGTTACATCAATGATCAGCAATTGATTGACGCCAGCCGTAGACCCTTGAACACTGATCCATCGGCCTGCAGGCAATCTTCATTCACAAGCTATCCATTTTTCAGCGACTATGTCTCAGCCGAACTCGCCGGAACCCGATTTGCCCTGAATCTCAATGCCGACAGAGAAGGCGGTAACTACTACGTTGTCAGTACCATCGATCCCCATCTGCAAGCACTGGCCCAACGACAGCTGCAACGCTTCCTGGACAGCAAAGCCAAGCCCCTGGGTGTGAGCCAGGCGGCCTTGATCGCGATCGAGATCAAAACCGGCGATATTCTCGCCTATGTCGGTGGCGGCGATTACAAGCAATCCAGCTTTGACCGGGTCCAGGCGCTGCGTCAGCCGGGCTCCACCTTCAAGCTGTTCACCTATCTGGCAGCCCTTGAAGCCGGCGCCACACCCCAGGAGCTGATCTCCTGCGCCTCGCTGAGTTATGTGGCCGGTTGCGGCCATGGGCCGGTGGGTCGTGACGGGCGCATGAGCATGGCCGATGGTTTCGCCTATTCCGAAAATGTCGTGGCTCTGCGCCTGGCCGAAAAGGCTGGATTGAACCAGGTGATCCACAGGGCGCGCCAACTGGGCATCAGCACGCCACTGGAGGCGAACTACAGCATGGTGCTGGGTGGACAGGAAACCCTGCTCTATGAAATGGCACGGGCCTATGCGGTGGTGGCCAATGGCGGCCGCAGCGTACCGATGCATGGCGTCGAACGGATCTATGACCTGGGGATCTGCAAGTCCGCCCTGAATCTGGCCCAATGCCCGCCGAGTGGTGTGACGACGCCGATCGGTGAAAAGCCGCAGCAGTTGATCGATCCCCAGGTGGCCGAGGCCATGGATGGCCTGTTGCGCAGGGTGGTCCAGGTCGGCACCGGTCGTCATGCCGGCGTGGTGACCGATGCCCGCGGCAAGACCGGCACCACCAACCATGGTGTCGATGTCTGGTTCATCGGCTACTCGCCCACCCGCGGCATCCTTACGGGCATCTGGATGGGCAACGATGACAACCATGCAGCGGATTACGCCTCCGGTGCTCTGGCGGCCCAGTTGTGGGGAGAGTTCATGGGCAAGGTGTAAGTCCTGCCTTCTGCCTGTAACCAGGTCTGACAACCTTGGCTGCAGGCAGCGCTGACGCTTCAGCCCGGAGGCCCGTTCGGCGTGAAACGAGCCGCTGGAAGCTGGGCACCTCTCCAGCACAGGCGACGGCCCTGGCTATCCCGAAGCCACCCCGCAGCTCCTGGAACCAGGACAGACAGCTGCTGCAGGCAGCCAGTACCTACCTCTTCTCCAGCGAGGTTATGCCACATCTGTAGGTCTCTTTCATGTTGTGATTGTAGCTGATGCTTCCCATATTGGTGGTAAAGGATCGATGCTCGCCTGTATGGATATAGGCTCTTTTTTGCCAGGCCTCATCTCCTGATGCATCGTGCCGATTGTAATCCAGGCCTTTTGTCGCCCCAAATGTATCGTCCAGTTGTCTGTAGCCAGCCTCTCGCATCGCAATGATCTTGGCGTTGTTGGTTTCCTTCATGTCTGATCCAAAAAGATTGACAGTTGAGGGTGGAACCGTTGGCACGATATCTTCGGTATTGGCATAGCGCACAACGTCGCATTTGTTGAACCAATTACAAAAATCCTGATTGCCTACTCGAGGCGCGCCAAAAGTGCAGACGGAAAGGATGTCTTTGTAAGCTTCGTAATCATGGGTCAACAAGTGGAAGCCCGCCAGCATCGCAAGGGCTCCGCCCAGGCTATGTCCAGCAATGTAGATGCGGTAGCCCTGGCGATGCCAGTCGGCATTGATCACGGCGTCGGTAATGGCTTCCTTGATGCTCCCCGAGCGCTCTGGCAGGTTCGGCGCCCCATAGAAATCAGGAGTGTGGGCATCGATTTTGCCCAGGTGCAACTCAGAGACCTCTTGATGCGTGGCATTGAACAATTTGTTGAAACCGGCATGGACGAGACCCAGATCCGTTGCCTCACTGATCGATGATGTGGGAACGGCGATGACATTGTTCTTCCACTCACTACTGGTGATCGTCCCCCTGAGAATAATAAAAAGCTCTCTTGTCAGTGTTCTGTAGGCGATAAAGCCAAATGGCAATGTCCGATGCTTGAATCCATGGGCCAAGCCCATTTGCTCCGTTGTCCAGATCCATGAGGCTATCTTGTACGGTTCTACGGCGAGATGCTCGGGGTTGTCGTCATCGTATTTCGAATCATCGTTGCACAGCACCGTATCTGGAAACAGGCCTTCAGGCTCGTGACCAAATTCACTCATGGACTCTGTGAACTTTAGATTCTTATTATAGGAAATCAGGATCAGGTTGGCCAGTTCCATCGCCTTGGCTGGCGTCACCCGTGTCGGGTGATGGCAGGCCTGGTTGGCTCTTGCGGTTGAATGCATCTGCGGCTGCCTCGGGACAAGGGTTGGACGGTGCATCTGATGCCCGGTTCAGTCAGCATCAGACATGACACATTGCTAGCGAAAGGTCTCCGCATCGCCATCCCCTGCAGCGGATCTGCTGGCCGTAAGCCATTCGTTCTTCCATGAAAGTCATGTCACAACGTTGCGAGAGATCGAGCTAGCTGTGAACAGAAATCTGCTTAAGTCTCTGAAACTGAGACACGTCCTGGTCGTCGAATCAGCTGCAGACTCCAGGCTGTCCATCGTCAACGCTGTGCTTCGTCAACAAGGCTGTCCATCGTCCAAAAGGCTGTCGCGGCCATGGAATCGCAACGGCTCAACCTCCTGGGTATCCCGCGGTTGACGAGCCGCTTGGTGTTGGCCAGCGTCCAGACCACCCGATGCCGGCTTGCCGGGTTCGCCCGCCTGTCGTCAGTGCTGGCTTCCTGCACACTGCGGCTGGCCAGGCCAGACGGGTGAATCACACCCAGAGCGATCAGAACAGAGCCGTGGCATGTGCCGCCATCGTCAGCTGTTCCACACGCCCGGATCCACGTTGAAGCCCCCCTCAAGCTGCCCCGGCTCCAGGCTCAGGGCTTGTCTTCGGAGCAGGCGAGGGCAGGCCAGATCCACAGCGTCCACCGCCGTCGGCGGTTCGATCAGCAACGGGAACGCAAAGTCGTTCCCTCGCGACAGCGAACCTTCGCTCCCCGGCTGCTGGTCCCAGCGCTGTCAATGCCATCGGGCCGATCGGGGGGGAGGGCCGTCCCGGACGCCTCAGCTGACGCCCCGACCGAGCAGCAGATCCCGGGCCGTGTTGACCAGCTGCATGGTGTCGTGCTCACCGCCGCGATCGGGATGATGTTCGGCGGCGGCACTTTTCCAGGCCCGGTTCACCGCCCCTTCACTGATGCGGCCGGAGAGGGGCAGGTGCAGGCGCTGCCTGGCCACGATCGCCTCGATGTCGGGATGTTTGCCCAGCGGCCCCCAGTCCGCCTTGGTGAGGGAAGGACTGCGCTTCTTGCCGCCCTTGCGCTTCGATGGCCTGGCCGCTCCGCCGCCACCGAATCCCCGGCGCTCGCCTTCGGCCTTGTCCTCAGCGGGTCTGGGATCCTCGCCGCTGGATCGGGTGATCACCAGGGGCAGGGGCCGCTGGCGCTGGGTCTGGGGCATGGTGAGCACGATTCGTTCATTCAGTTTCGTGCATGGCCATCGGCTTCGCCGGTGAGCGGCAACACCAGGACCTTCGACTCCGGGTGCGCCTGCACCGATGGGGAACTTGGGGTGGACCAGCAGCGCGTCAGCCAACCAGCTGGAGGACTGAGCTGCATGCTGAGTCGATTGAAGCCGAAGGCAGTTGCCGTGATCACGCCCCCCGCTCCGCAGCATCAAGGGCTGGAGCGCCTGCTGGACCTGCCCCCCTACGCCCTGTCCCTGATTTTTTCGCTGCTGTTGCCCCTGCCCCAGACCCTGTTGGTGTCCGCCATCGCCGCCGCCAGCCTCGGACCAGGCCTGGGCCTGATCACCCTGGGCCTGATCGGCGCCGGCAATGTGCTGATCACCGCAGGGCTCAGCGAGTCGATCGTGCGGCTCGGGGACGACGCCCGGGGCCGCACCACCCTGCCGGCCGTGGCCCAGTACTACCTGGGGCCCATGGGCAACCGGGTGGCCACCTTCGCCATCCTGACGATGTGGTTCACGGCGCTGGTCGGGGGCCTGCTGGGCTTTGTCGATGTGATGGCAGGGCTCAGCCACACCCCCCAGGTCCCCTGGCTGCTGGGCCTGTCGGTGCTGATTGTGGCGCTCAATCGACGCCGCAGCCTGGGCTTCAGCGTGATGGTGCTCCTGGGCTTCCTGACCTTCGCCCTGTTGCTGGGCATCAGCATCGGCGTGATTCCGCGGATGGTCTCCTTCAGCCTGCAGGAGTTCTGGACACCCCTGGCCCAGATCAATCCCTGGTCGCTGCCGCCCTGGTCCTCGTTGCTGGCCATCAGCTTCTACACCTATTTCGGCCCCTCGCTGCTGGCGACGGCGGCCAGCTTCGTGCTGCCCCGTGACCGCGCCGGCGGCAGTCTGATCCGGGGCAGTGTCGCGGGCAGCCTGGGGATGATCGCGCTGGTGATGGTGTGGCTCACCGTCGTCTGTCAGGTGGTGCCACGCCAAAGCCTGGAGGGCATGAAGGGCACGGTGCTGGTGGCGTTGGGGGGGACGGGGGATTCAGCCGTGGCCCTGCTCTGCGCTGCCCTGGCGATCACCCTCTCGGGTTTTGCCGCCATCCGTGCCGGCGGGGTGCTGGGCAATCAGCTGCGCGATCTGCCCCTGGCCGGCAGGGGCTGGGGAAAGGACCTGCTGCCGGCCCTGCCGACGCTGGCGGCCCTGCTGCTGATCCTGGGCTGGATGCACGGCGGGTCCACCAATCTCACCCAGGCTCTTTCGATCGGCGGCGGCCTTGGGATTCCTGTGGGGTGCTGGATCGTGCCGGCCCTGATCCTGCGTCAGGCCCGTCTGCAGCGGCCTGGTCCGGTGCCTGGCAGCTGGCCCCTGGCCGGCCATCCGATCGTCACCACGGTGATGCTGACCATCGGTTTGCTGGTGCTGCTGATGTTTGGCCTGTTGGTGTGGACGTGGTGGCCGATCAAGATTTTCACCGTCGGACTGGCTCTGGGGCTGGCGATCTGGATTCTGTGGTTTCAGCCGCGATGCAGGGCATAAACAAGGCGAGTGCTGGTGGTGGCGACGCCATCAGCACCGCGGATCTGGTGCACCAGCACCTCGCGAAAGCCATCGAGATCAGCAGCGGCCAGCAGCATCAACACATCCGACTCGCCATAACAGGCCCGCACCTGCTGAACACCCGTGAGGGACTGCAACTCGAGCACAATTTCGCTTTCCCTGGTCTGGCCTTCCGGTAACAAGCTGATCGCCACCAATCCCTGGACAGGATGGAGCGTCTGAGCAGCGGCGAGGGGATGGGTGTGGCCATCATTTTTGCAGAGTCTGATCTCCACCTGGCTGCTGGCCATCAGCTGTTGCAGCGCTTCAGCACTGGCTTCAATCTGCGCCCGTGAGCTGGCCGTGACATAGAGACCCACGCCATGACGTCCATACAGCGGTGCCGACCACAGACACTGAACGCCATGCTGGCCAAGATCAGGCCAGGCCTTCTCAATCCTGCTCCAGAGATCCATGGGACTGAAGCTGGAGGCAACCAGCAGAAACGCCTGTTGACCGGTAGCTGAAACAGGAGCTGCAGCGAGAGGCGACGTCAATTCGAACATCATCAACGTTGGTGAAATTAAAGGCTAACGCAGCGATGGCCTCGCTCCTGGGCCAGGCGAGCCGTGCCGTGATTGAAGCCACAAGCCTTGAGGTTGGCTTCTGCAGGTTGAACATCAACCTGAGCTACTGCTGTACCCGAGGATGAGCTTCTAATGGCCAATAGCGGCTCGTCAGTGATCCCTAGGGACTGGCAGACATGGGATGGATTGACAGGGTTTCCCTGGAAGAAATGACTAGAATAGCCAGATCGTGTTGCCAATCATCCGTCCTGGATGGATCAGTCCATTCTGTCGCTTCATCGGCAGCAATTGCATGAATCGCTTTCTCCGCAGAGCTGCTCATCGACGCCGCCAGGGAAACTCCTGGGCATTCCCTGTCGATGGGCTGCACGGACTCGCCCAGGCCTTGGCGGCGGTGTCGACGCGAGCGGGGAATTGGGCGCGGGGAGTCGGATCAGCCTCGCCATCGTCCAGGGCCTTGTCATCCAGGGCGGCGTCAGGGCGAAACCAGGGGCTACTGGCTGAAGTCCAGCGAGCGACGCCCATCAGCTCGGGCAGGGCAAGGGATGGAGCAACCAGCAGTCCGTAAAGCGGGGATGGATCGAGGTGCCATGGCGCCTCTGGCGCTGCAGGCTCAGGGCACCTGTAGCGGAGAGGCACTGAAACTCCTGCAACAGAGAGCACCGCTGCCTGGGCTGAGGCAGCGGTGCTGATCCAAACTCGTGCCGTTGCCTTGCCTGCGGGTCATGACTGCCGCCGCCACCGCCAGTGCCACCGCCTGGCTCGCCCGCTTCGGCGCTGCCCTGGAGCAACACCGGCTGGAGGAGCTGCCGAACCTGTTCGAAGCGGACTGTTTCTGGCGCGATCTGGTGATCTTCACCTGGAACCTGCGCACCGAGGAGGGTCTCGGCGCCATTGCCGCCATGCTGGAGGCACGGCTGGATGATGTCGCCCCCCATGGCTTTGTCCTCAAAGGCGAAGCCAGCGACAGCGAGGGGCGGCAGGAGGCCTGGTTCCACTTTGAGACCCGCGTGGCGCGGGGCATCGGCCAGGTTCGGCTGCGCGATGGCCGCGCCTGGACGCTGTTCACGGCGATGGAGGAGCTGAAGGGGCACGAGCAGCATCTCGGCCAGCGGCGCCCGCTGGGGGCAGAGCATGGGATCCATCCCGGCCGCCACAGCTGGGCGGAGCGGCGCGCCACGGAGCGTGCGGCCCTCGGGATCACGGTGCAACCCGAGGTGGTGATCATCGGCGGCGGCCAGGCGGGCCTGAGCCTCGGCGCCCGACTGAGGCAACTCGACGTGCCCACCCTGATCGTCGAGGCCTTGCCCCGCCCCGGTGATCACTGGCGCAACCGCTACAAGACGCTGTGCCTGCATGATCCGGTGCACTACTGCCACTTGCCCTATCTGCCGTTCCCGGCGAGCTGGCCGCTGTACACGCCGAAAGACCAGCTGGCGGACTGGATGGAGGCCTATGCCAGCGTCATGGATCTCGATGTCTGGGGCTCCTCTCCGGCCCGCAGCGCCCGCTTCGATACCCAGCAGCAGCGCTGGGAGCTGACGGTGGAACGCAACGGCACCCCCCACACCCTGAGGCCTCGCCAGCTGGTGTTCGCCACGGGGGTCGCCGGCTTCCCCAACGTGCCGACCATCCCAGGGCAGGAGACATTCCTGGGGGATCAACACCACTCCAGCCGCCATCCAGGCCCGGATGCCTACGCGGGCAAGCACTGTGTGGTGCTGGGTTCCAACAACTCCGCCCATGACATCGCGGCTGCCCTGTGGGAAAACGGGGCGGCGGCGGTGACGATGGTTCAGCGCAGTTCCACCCTGGTGGCGCCGATGCCGGCCCTGGAGCGGCTCGCCTTCGCCGGCTCCTATTCCGAGCAGGCCCTGGCCGCTGGCATCACCCCAGACGATGCCGACATGACGACGGCCTCGATTCCCTACCGCCTGCTGCCCCGCTGGCAGAAGCCCATCTATGACACCATGCGGGTGGAGTACGCCGATCTCTACGCCCGGCTGGCCGCCCGTGGCTTCCTGCTCGATTTCGGCGCCGATGACTCCGGTGTGTTCATGAAGTTCCTGCGGCGCGGCTCGGGTTACTACCTCGATGTCGGTGCCTCGGAGTTGGTGGCCGATGGCCGTATCCAGCTGCGCAGCGGTGTCACGATCGAACGGCTCACGCCCCACACGGTGGTGCTCAGCGATGGCAGCGAACTGGACGCCGACCTGGTCGTCTATGCCACCGGTTTCGGCTCGATGAACCGCTACCTGGCGGAGCTGATCTCGCCAGAGGTGGCCGACCGCCTGGGCAAGGTCTGGGGTCTGGGCTCGGAGACGCCCAAGGACCCCGGCCCCTGGGAAGGGGAACTGCGCAACATGTGGAAGCCCACCCAGGTGCCGAACCTCTGGATCCACGGCGGCAACCTGCACCAGTGCCGCCACTATTCGCTCTATCTGGCCCTGCAGCTCAAGGCACGCCAGGCGGGCCTCGACACCCCGGTCTACGGCCTGGCGCCCCGTCATCACGAGCTCTGAGCAAGCGACGGCCTGGACCGGATTGGCTTGAAGGGGAGGGGATGGCTGACGACCGATTGCGGCCCAGGCCAGCAGCGCCACGGCATTAATCTAACGATGGTTGTGACGAAGAGCCGTTCCTAATGATGAGCCGCTTGCTGAGCATTCTTTCCGGTGGTATCGGTGCCAGGCTTGAGTGCAGCGATACCGCCTACATACGCCGCAGGCCCCTGTTGACTGGCCTCGCCATCCTGCCGTTCCTGATCCTGCCCCTGCGCGTCGGCGCTGATGAGGTGCTCGGCAAGCCTGGTGGTGGGGGCGTCGTCACCATTCGCCCCAGTGCCAGCACGCTCAGCAAGCAAAAGCTGCAGCAGTTTGTCGGTATCTCCAACGCCAACAGTGGCGCCAGAGGGCTTTCCCTCAATCGCATCGTCATCCCCCCCGGGGCCAGTGCCAGAGCCCATCGTCACCTCGGCTCAGAATCGGCGATTTACCTGATCCAGGGCACGGTACTGACCCGCTATGGCGACCATCTCCAGTACTCCGTGGTCAATCATGCCGGCGATTTTCTCTACATTCCCCCCGGCCTTCCCCATCAACCCACGAACCTCAGTGCCACCGAAGCCGCGATCGCGATCGTCAGTCGCAACGATGCCAATGAACAGGAGCATGTGGAGCTGATCGAGCGCTCCAGCCCCGCCCATCCCTGAACGGCTTTGCTGGCAGCAGGCCCTGCCCGGCTCTGAGCGTGATTCCGCAACTAACGGCAGCGCTGGGACAGCGCCTTCAGCAGCCGGGGAATGGCATCGGCCTGGCCCTGCAGGGCAAAAGCCTCCTGCTCCACCACCGGATTGCCGTGTTGATAGTTGTTCACCAGAATGCCACTGATTTCCTGGGATACCACCGGCGCCAGCGGCAGCTTCCAGCCCACCGGCGTCAGCACCCCATGGGGACAGCTCTGCACCGCATGGGCGGCTTCGTGCAGAAACACCTGGGTGCCGATACCCAGATCAAAACTCAACGGTGCGATCCAGAGGGTACGGGTGCGGAGCACGAACTCTCCGTAGTTGCCCCGATGGGGGGGCGGTGCCAGCAGCACCTTGAAGCCATGGCTCTGCAACGACTGCACCAACGGTCGCAGGGCCCCAGGCAGGGCTGGAACCGGTACCCCTGCAGCCGGCAGCGCTGATGCCATCTGAACTGATGCCATCAGAGTCGCCGACATCTTGGCGATGACGGTGGTCGGTGGAGCAGTTGCAGGCATCCCGCCAGTTTCGCCTGCGGCAGATTGTGCGAATCGGCCGGTCGCCTGCAAAGTCTGAGCATTCGATCGCGCCATGGGCCCAGATGCTGAGGCCCCTGCGCGATGCCCCCTCCCTCGCCGTCATTTCCTCCGCCCCAGCCATGGACACCCATCCCTTCCTCGCCCAGGCCGATCTGGTGCTGCGACCCGCCGCCGAGCGCTTCCATAGCCACGGCGGTTGGCTTGATAGTTGGCACAGCTTCAGTTTTGCCGACCATTTTGACCCCGCCTGGATGGGCTTTGGGCCGCTGCGGGTGATCAATGACGACCGCATCGCCGCCGGCCATGGCTTCGGCATGCATCCCCATCGCGACATGGAGATCGTCACGGTGATGGTGGAGGGCGCCCTGGACCACCAGGATTCGATCGGCCATCGCCGCACCCTCCAGGCCGGGGAGGTGCAGCGCATGAGTACCGGCACGGGCATCGTGCACAGCGAAATCAACAGCAGCGATCAGAGCTGCCGTCTGCTGCAGATCTGGATCGAACCCAGCGCCAAGGGCTCCTCTCCCAGCTACGACCAGCGAGCGTTCCCAAGCGATCCGGGCTGGATCCTGCTGCTTGATCCCGAGGGCGATGGCGGCGCCATGGCGATCCAGCGACCGGTGCGAGTCTGGCGGGGCTGTCCGGAGACCGGCAGCAGCCTGCCGCTGCCCCTGGCCGCCGATGGCCAGGGCTGGATCCAGATGATCGCCGGCGAGTTGGAACTCAGCATTCAGGGGCCAGCCGGCGTGCGCAGCGGTCGCCTGCGTCAGGGCGATGGCCTGGGCCTGGCCACGGGTCTGAGCGCTTCGATCAGGGCTCTGCAACCCGGCACCGACCTGCTCTGCTTTGAACTGCGCTGAGGCGGCAACCCTGCGGGGCACGGCCCAGGCGCGGGTCTTCGCCCGCTGCAGCTACCAGAGTTGGGGCGATGGAGTGGACAACCATTGCCCCGCCCCAACTGGTTTCTGGCCCTTGTGGTGCCTGAAGAGCCGGCCCTGAGCCAGCTGCTGGTGGATCTGCCCGATTCCGTGCGCCCTTTCGCTGCAGCCGATCTGCACATCACCGTGGCGTTTCTCGGCCCCTGCGGCCAGGAACGGGCCCTGCTGGCCTGGCAGGCGATCGCCCCCCTGCGACATCCGCCCATCGCCGTGGTCACCGGCGGCTGGCGGGCGATGGGACCAGCCGCTGCCCCCTCGGCCTTTGCGCTCACGCTCGGGCCCGATTCCGAACAGAAGCCGAGCAAGGACCCAGGCCTGGTCTGGGAGAGGGGCGGCGAGCTCACCGCAGCGCTGATCGAGCGCTGGCGCCAACCGGCTCATGAGGCTGCGGGGCTGGCGCCCGAGCGGCGAGCGGCCCTGCCCCACATCACCCTGGCCCGACCGCGCTGGCGTGGCGTCGGCCCGGATCGGGCCGGATTGGAGACCTGGTGGCAGCAGGCAGCAGGCCCCGAGGCGCTACGGCCGCAGCACGGCTTGATCCTGCGGGAGATCGCCCTCTACACCTGGGCCGCTGATCGCCAGAACCAATTGTTCCGCATTCAGACCCGTCGCCCCCTGGACCAGGCCTGAGGATGGATGACAGAACCGTTGCCAAGGCCCGACGTGCTGCCGTTCTCACCCGCCTGCGAGCGCAACAAGCTGCCGATCCTGGCGGTGCTGCGCCAGTGGCTGCCCCCGGCGGCCCGGGTGCTGGAGATCGGCTCCGGCACGGGACAGCACGCCGTTTTCTTCGCTCAACATCTCAATGGCCTCCACTGGCAGCCGAGCGATCGCGCATTCGAGCTGAGTGGACTCGCCGAGCGAATCGCCAGCGAAGGCGGGCCGGATCCGGGCCCGGGCTCCTTGCAGTGGCGCCCCCTGGCTGCCGGGGCCGGGGTGGCCGAGCCTGTGGAGCTCGATGTCGATTGCCCGGAGCAGTGGCCGCTGCAGTGCTTTGATGCGGTGTTTAGCGCCAACACCCTGCACATCATGCCGGCGACATTGGTGCCCCAGCTGCTGGCGGGCGCAGCCCGGGTGCTGAAGCGCGGTGGCGTGCTGATCTTGTACGGGCCTTTTCACGATGGCGGCGTCCACCATGCGGCCAGCAATGCGGCGTTTGATCGCCAGCTGCGCAGCGGCGATCCGCTGATGGGGATTCGCGATGCCCTGGCGATCAAGGAGCAGGCGCGCAGCCTTGGCCTGGAACCCGTGGCCGATCTGGCGATGCCGGCCCACAACCGCAGCCTGGTATTCCGTCGCCAGGGGATGGCAGAAGGCACTTCACCACTGGTGTGATCAGTGCTGCTGATCACAGGCAGAGGGAATGCCGAACAGTGAGGTCACCCACAAGCCCACCTCGCCCCGTAAGCTTTTCTTCAGTTTCTACCCCTTGGGTTCGAATGGCTGAATCTCCTTCCCGTTTCGGTTTCGTCGGCTTCGCCGAAACCTGGAATGGCCGCCTGGCCATGCTCGGCTTCGTGATCGGTCTGGCCACCGAAATCCTCACCGGCCAGGGCATTCTCGGCCAACTCGGCCTGGGCTGATTCGCTGCCGGCCTGTCTCGACAATAACGTGGGTTGATCGGCCCGGATGGTGGTGACCATCCGGGCCTTTTGCTGGGCCAGCAACCGCAGCGTTGTGTTGCCAGGCCTGAGTGCTGCCAAATGGTCTGAGTGGCCCCATTGCTTCACCGCCCACCAGCTTGTCCCACTCCTGGCGGATGCAGCCGTTGGCCCCGGTGGGGCATCGTCGGGGCGATGGATCGGAGTGCGGCCCACCATGGTGGTCTTGACCACCGCGAAAGCTCTTGGTGGTCTTGAAACTCTGGTCACCGCTGGGGATCCATTCAAACTGAACCCTTGGGGAAAGGACTCAGATCTCCACCCTGTCCCGCTGGCCGAACGTGTGGCGTTCCGCTTGCAGGATCAGGGTGGCAGTTGAAGTTCGAAGAGCTGCTTGGTGTATGGGTTCAAGGGCTTACGGGAGAGAGAACTCACCCACCCTGGGATTGCTTTTGAAATGCAACTGAGAATCATGGCTAAAATCCCGACCTCATGCCTGAGAAATGGGTCGTCAAGGGTTTATTTTTTGACGAAAAAACTTGTGACTCCGCATTCTCGGGTGTGATGTGGAGTCCCGGGGCAAGTTAAACCGTAGCCGACTACTTCATGGTATCGAGGCCATTCGGATCGTATGCATGATTTAGGCATGGACACCCTGTTTGTCGCAACGATTTTTGTGGGAACTATTGGTGGAAACAAAGATCGTGCCAATAGCGCCACCGGGTTTGCCTTCAGGTTCACCGAGGCGCCACCCAAAATAGTTTCCCTTGATGGTGGTTAAATAGAGATCTGATCCATGGGTATGCGGGCCTGCGCTGTGGCCTGCGGGGATTCTTGCCAAGAAGGCTGCTGGTCTTTTCTTGGCACAATTGCCAGATATCATAGGACTCATGATGCCGTTGTGCTTGATGTCTTTGGAATCCAGCGGCAAATCGGTGACATCACTCGCTGGAATCACCAGTGGCAGTTTGTTGGTGGCTTTCGGTGACTGCGCACCGGCGACAGCACTGAACGCAACGGTTGCCTGGAATTCATTCGTGACCGTGGCGGTGGCCCACGTCTAGGGGCCTATGTCCCACCACGACGGCCCGAGCAACCCCCTCCACCCCGATCACGACCATCTCACGAGGGGGGCCGCATAGGAGATGGTGTCGGCAGGGCCTGTGGGTGCCTGCAGGTCATCTCCAGGGTGTGAGCTGAGCCATGGCGCGGCATCTCAGCCTCTGGGGCTGCTCCAAGCCCGGTTGCCTGAGTTCCACGGCGCTCGGAATCATCACTGGCGCATAAGCCTTCTCCAACGGGCCTGACCCCCACCGTCAGAAAGCCGGACGGGATGAAGTGACCTGAGCCTGACGAACCGCAGCCAGACCGGTGGGCGGGGCTGATACAGGCTGGGCGGCGGAGACGATTCCCTGTCGCTCCGTGACACCCTTGCAGACTCGCCTCGCAGGTACTGTGACCCCGGCGCTACCTCAAGCCAAGCATGAACAACGGACTGTTCTGGTCTCGGTTGGCAATGGCGGGGTCCCAGGAGTGAGCCTGCAGCCGGCCGACGAATCGAGGGTTGGCGCCTTGCCCCGGGACCAGCAGGTCGCTGGCCCTGACCGCTGGGCGGCGCTGCCACCAGCGCTTCGCTCCCGCTCCACTCTCCATTGGGGACTTCTGTTTCTGGTGGTCTTCCTCTCCATCCATTGGCAGGAGGTCACCTCACCGACGTATGACGTCGACGACTGGGTCCTTGTCGGCCAACCGATCGAACAGGCCTATGAGAGCCGCCCTGCCTGGGATGTGATCTATGGCCTGCTGTTCCAGAACGCCTTCTCTCCCTTCTTCGGCTGGCTGATTGCGGCGGCCTCCCTGTTCTCGATCGCGGCCTGCCTGCCGTTGTTTCTGCCGACTCTGGCGCCAGCGTGGATCTTCCTGGCCGCACTGTTGATCTCACTCCACACCTTCCTGCTGGATCTGTTCAACTTCGGCTTCGCCATCGGTCTCTATCTCCTGCCTGCGGCGCTGTCGCTTTGGGGTGGTGTGCTGATCGCCTACAACCCCTGCCCACCCTTGCTGGGTCTACGCCGGTTCGACGCCGTTGCGGGGGTGGCGATGGTGGCGTTCGCCTTCGGTATCTATCAGCCCACAGCCATGGTTGCGGTGGTGCTGATCGCGTTCGACGCTCTCGGCCGCAGCCTGGGCACGATTCGCCCGGCTCCTGGCAGCTTGTTGCGCCTCATGGCCGGGCTGGTGCTCGGCTTGCTGATCTATGCCGTCACCGCACGACTGGCGATCATCGGACATGTGCCTGATTACCGCACGGGGTTCGCCAGTTTCTCCTTCTTTCTGGTGAAGCTCAAGTCGATCGGTGCTTATCGCGAGGTCTATGCCACCCAGGTGGCTCTGCTCTGGAGGCCGGCCCAGATCCTTCTCTCCAGCTTCTTTCTGTCGATGGTGCTCTGGTTGAGCGTGCACCTCCGGCGCACGCTGCCAGAGTCTCAGGAGCGCCGGCATCGTCTCGGTCTCCTCTGGTTGTCAGCGGGTTGGTGCACCGTTTCGCCCTTCCTGCTCTACAACGTGCTTCAGGTCGGCTTCCCGGGTCGCGCTTTTTGCCTCGGCAACGTTGGCATCGTTGGCTTCAGCGTGATGGCACTGGCCTGGCTGGCTGGCCAGCCCGGTTCCCGTCCGGCCAGAACCCGTCTGATCACCAGGATCCTGGTGAGTCTGCTGATCGTCGGCTATGTGATCCCTCAAGCGGCCTATGCCTCGCGGATCTGGGAGCTGAACCAGCTGCTGGAGCGGCGCGACATGGCCATGGCCCAGGCGATCGCCGCCGATGTGCGATCCCTCGCCAGGGCCAATCCCCAGCTTCCACCCCAGCCCTTTCGTCTGTTCGGCACAAGCGAGCGCAATCAGTTCTTCCCGCACTGGAGCAGTGTCGGCGAGTCCGCATTCCGCGCCAGCTGGAGCATTCCAGCGATCTTCCACCAGCTGCTTGGCATCCAGGTCGAACACCTCCGCTCCGGCAGCGAGGGGACTCCCCCATCGGTGGACCGCCGCCAACTGCCGACCTGCGACGCCTGGCCCGCCGCCGATGCGATTGTTCCCTATCAGGGGCGCTGGCTCGTCTGTCTGGAGCCCAATCCCCCATCCCCACCCAGAGCTGCTGATGGCAGTCCCTAGCTGTTCTGTCGCAACAGGGTCGTGAGTGCCCCATCCGGTCTGAGGCCGCTTCCTTGTTGAGGTGCAGCCCTGGAACCAGGCTGATGAAGGCCCATGGAGCCACCTCAAAGCCGGGCTGAGCCAGCGGGGCCGACTCCGGCGTGTGGTTCACACCCGGCATACGGCGCCAACCTCCCGCGCCCGTTTCGCCGGCCACTGACAGTCTGCAGAGCCAGTGGCTGCCAGCGGACCTGCAGGCTTAGACCAAGAGGTGCAGCAGGCCATCAGCTCGTTGAGAACCATGGTGGAGGTTGCTGGCTGGATAGGCCGGCTACGTCACGTCCAACCTGTGATTGCTCAGGATTGTCTGACCCTGCGAAAAAATTACAACACCATTGGTCTCATCTGTCAGCTGCGCATTGCCGTCAGTCCGATCACAACGGCTGGTAACGAAACTCCCAGCGGCATCCTCTGATCGTCAGGATTGGCTGGAAATAGAAATAGGAGCTCCATGCTTCGCAAGACGTTCACCACCGCTTTGACCCTGGCCTGTGGCGCGACATTGACGCTGGCCATCCCTGCCCAGGCCCAATCCGTGGCGAAATCCGACGCGGAGTGCCGCCTGACCAAAAATGGTAATGTTGTTTATGAAGATGATTGCTCGATCAAGGAAAAACTGAGAGATGGCCAGGCTGCCTTCCTTGTGAAGTTCGACAATGGCAAAAGCTTCCGCTTCAGTGGTCCCAACCGTCAAAATCTACGCTTCGAGGACGACTTCGCCGCTGCCAGCAATGTCTTGTTTGAGGACAAGGGGGCCAAAGGTGTCTTCAGCTGGAACGATGGCAGCAGCACCTACAAGCTCGTCGTCAAGACAGGTGGGGGTACCAGTGGCGGTTCCGCGGGCAACTCCGGTGGACCTGTTCTGGGCCCGCCGGTGGCCGATCTTCAGTTCCTGGTAGGCAAGTCTCCGGTATCAGCAGCCCTTGGCTTTATGATTCGTGGTACCAAGTATGTCACTGAAGAGCGGTTGCCCGAGGGAACACTCACCTACATGCTCGACAAGAAGCGCTGCGTTGCCTTCCTGACCGTCAGCAACATCTACAGGTCGATCACACTTGCCGACGCCGTGAAGTGCCAACGGTAGGTATGGAGGGCACGACCATCATCCCGGCCAGCGCCAGGCGGCCCGTTCCAGCACCGTCTGCCCCGGCAGCACGGTGGCTCCCAGTTCCAGCTCCAGCCGCAGCAGCCGGCAGCCAGGAATGATTTCCAGAGCGGAGATCAGGGCCTCGGCATGGGCCACCACCCACACCTGGGTGCGCTCGGCCACGGCGCCGATCAACCGGGCCAGGGGAGCCAATAGATCGGGATGGAGGCTGTTCTCCGGCTCATTCAGCACCAGCAAAGGCGGCAGCCGCGGACTGAACAAGGCCGCCGCCAGCAGCAGGTAGCGCAGGGTGCCATCGGAGAGCTCCGTGATCTCCAGCGGCCGCAGCAAACCGGGCTGGTGCAGCTGCAGCCTGAACAGCGGCTGGTCGGTGTCCACCGCCAGTCGGCAACCCGGAAAGGCATCGGCGATCGCCGCCTGCAGCCCATCCCGATCGCCGATCTCCAGGATCGTCTGTACAGCCGCTGCCAGGTCGCCGCCATCGCCGGCCAGCGAAGGTGTGCGCGTGCCGATGCGGCCGCTGCGGGCAGGGGCCTGGCGATCGGTGCGGAAGCTGTCGTAGAAGCGCCAGCTGAGGATCGTGTTGCGCAGCTGGAACACTTCCGGTGCCTCAATCGGATCGGAGACGGCGGTGAACAGGCTCTCGTGGGGCGACACCTCCAACGCCAAAGGGCGACTGCGCCCCCCTTCTCCGCAGCGCTCCACCATGGCGCCGGTGCGCTGCACCAGCAGGCTGCGGGGATGGAACGGCCCGCCGGCCCAGATCCACTCACATTTGATCTGCGGATCGAGCACGAAGGCGCTGGTCTGGTCGTCGGCCGAGTAGCCCAGCTCGATCGCATACGACAACATTTCGCCGGCAAAGCCGAGCCGCAGCCGGGCCCCCTCGCGCCGCAGGTTGCCCTGTACCGGCTGCTCGCCGCGACGCATCGCTGCGCTGGTGTGCTGCGGCCCCGCCCAGAACACTGCCGGCAGGCCCCCTTCGGCCGCCAGAGCCGCCACCAGATCGCCGCGAGCGGCGGCGGCGATCAAGCCCAGCGAGCGATAGAGGTTGCTCTTGCCGCAGCCATTGGCGCCGCAGACCACCGTGAGCCCCGCCAACGGCAGCATCAGCTGCTGCAGGGAGCGGTAGCCGGCCACCGCCAGGTGGGTGAGGGCCGCAGGCACGGTGCCCTCACGCGGGTACGTGGTCTGGCCCTTGGTGGGCATGGTGAGCGCTGCGGACTGGTGCCTCAGAACTTGAGCACGCTGGTGGGTCGCAGGATCCAGCTGGCCTCGCCGGCCTTGAGCTTGTAGCAGATCTGGCGCTCGCCTCCGGTGGCCTTGGCGTTGATGTCGCCTGGCTTGTAGATCGGAAAACGGCGTGCCAGGCAGCTCTCCACCACCTGGAACTGATCGTGCCCCTGGTAGCCCTTGGCCATGGCGCCGCTGAGTTCCTGCAAATAGATCGGCGAGAGTTCGGTACCTTTCATCACGGCATAGGCCACCAGTTCGCCGTAGCTGCCGCTGCCGGCTCCCTGCACGAAGACATAGATCTCAGGCAGGCCGTTGCTGTTGAGATCGGCCACCTCGGCGCCCACCACCTGGCCATTGACCGTTTGGCGGATCGGCTTGATCGGTGGCTTGGCGCCGCTGGTGGTGATCGTCAGCTGCTGTTGGGAGCCCTCGCCGCTGCTCTGCACCTGGAAGCTGATGCCCTGCAGCTTGAGGGTCTTGTTGAAGGTGGCACCGGCCCAGGCTGTGGCGGGGATGGCGGAGGCCAGGAGCAGGGCGGCGGCGGTGAGCTGGGGGAACAGGCGCTTCAAGGAGGCAGGTGCGGGGCTGGTCTTCAGGATGGCGGTGTGAATTCCTGGCGTCGATCGGCCGGTATGAAACGTCGCCCATCCACCTGCCGTGCCGTGCCCCGTTGCTCACGCCTCTGGTTGAGCCTGCATCTGGGCCTGGGTCTGGCCTGGATCGCCCTGCTGTCCAGCCGGGCTCCCGCCGCCTCAGGATTCGGCGCCACCGCGCCCCAGGTTTTCGTGATGCTGCTGCTCGCCGGCTGGCTGCCATCGCTGGCCCTGGCCGCCTGGCAGATGAAGCACCGCCGTTGGCGCTTCCTGATCGGCAGCGATCTGCTCGCAGCCGCCGGCCTGGTGCTGCTGGCCTGCACCGCCTACCTGCCGCTGTTCTTCTTCAATGTGGTCTGGTTCCTGCCCCTGGCACTGCTGCCACGGGGGGTGCTGAGTGAAATGCTGGTGAGGCTGCTTCCAGATCGGAGGCTCTGACAGCGAAAGCCTCCCAAGCCGTGGGCCTTGACGAAGCATCCAGATCACGCCATGACGTCGGCCCGGCTGGCTGCCAACTGCTGTGTCCGCCCATTGCGAAGTAGCCGTTATAGAACCAAGAACAACTTCGGCTTTCTATGCTAATGGAGTGCTCCTGTTCCTTCTGCTTATGTCTTCTCATTCGATGCATTTCCTGCTTGACTTAGTCGCCCCCATTCGCTTAGCGGCGTCAATCTGATCAGCATCCAAGCCGCCAGTTCCGCGCCAATCCAATCCCCAGAGATCTGAACGGGAATCAGATGTAATTACTGCAAAGATTGCTATAGGACTGGCAGGGGCCCAAGGCCCACTTGAGTATGGCTCATCAGTACCACGCTGCCGCCTATGAAATATAGAATGTATCTTGATGTCAGGCTGGTTGCGAAGAGGGCTGGAGTGCTAATGAGACCTATGGATCACCTTGGCTGCGGGGCATGCATCACTGGTATCCCCTGGCTATTGTGATGGCCGAATGTCAGATCAATTCGTCCCTGACAATCGGCGACAAAGCAGGAAGGCCGCTCCTGCTCCGATCCCCGACCATCACGCCCGATCTCATCCAGGCTGCGGTCGGGACCATGACCGTCAACGCTCCCAGCCCGATTCAGAAGGCGCAGGTGTGGAGGACTTCATTGTTGAAGATTGGCCTGCACTCACAAGTACGCCGTAGACCGCTGGTCTTCCGCGGAGCGATCAGTCCGCTCCTGGCTGGCGCAACGGCCACGCATCCACGTCCACTACACGCCGACCTACGCCTCCTGGCTTAACCAGATGGAGCGCTGGTTTGGGATCATCGCCCAGCGAAGGTCCGGCGTGGAAGTGTCTCGAGCGTCAAAGAACTGATTGCCGAAGCCCGAAGCGCTTCTGCTTGCCATCAATCGAGCACTTCATCGCCAACGACAACAAGAGCTCAGCTCTTTTCAGCCGGACTGTAACTGCAGATTCAATCCTGGAGAAGCTCCAGCGGCTTTGCTTGCCAATTTCTGGGACGTGAGACTAGCCCAGGGCCTCGTAGACCGCCCTGGCCACATTGCGGCCCGACTCAATGGCCCCGTCGACCCAACCTGACCAGACGCCAGCGAAGTCGGCCCCGGCCAGATGGATTGCGCCCCAACGGCTTTCGACGCGGCCGTGGGTCGGCGGTTGTCCCGGTCGCAACGCCAGCCAGGTGCCCTTCGAGTACGGGTCGCCGATCCAGTCGTGACCGTAGGTTTCTTCCACCGTGCAGCCCAACTTGAGGTCATCGAGGCCGGACTGCAGGAGGTCGGGTCGGTCGATGGTCAGATCCGGGGCCAGGCCGATGGAGGCCATGATGGCCCTTTCCCCGTATGGTTCGATCACCGTGTCCTTGACAGTGCACGCGACAATCCCTGGCCAGCCCATCGCGAACCCGTGCTTCGAGCCGGCCAACCTGGACCAGACTTTGATACATCGACCGGTGTGGCCCTCGCGCACCAACTGGGCCAGGGGGGGCGGGAGGCCAGGGGTGAACTCGATATCTCCCAGGGTGTTCAGGGGGGCGGCGAGGATGATCTGGCGAGCCGAGTAGCGCTTGCCGGTTGCCGTGACCACGTCGACCCGGTCGGACCATTCGGTCACCGAGGTGACCGGTTCGCTCAGGCGGATCTGATCGGAGATCTCGGCGGCGACGCGCTGCGCCAGTCCGCCGCTGCCGATGTCGATGCGGGACAGGGAGGCGATGATTGAGTAGTCGGGGTTGTGATCGAAGCCCGCGATCTCGCGGAGGTAGACCAGCGCCGAGAACTCCTCGGGCAGGGCTCCGGTGAGAGTGAAGGACTGCGCGCGAAGCAGATCGGCGATCGCCGGTGAAGCGTTGAGCTTGTCCAGATACTCGTTGAACGGGATGTCCAGAGCAGCGGTATTGGTCTGGGTGAAGCCCTCGGCGAAGACGACCGGAGCGAGATCGGCCCGCACTCGGTTAAGGACCTCCTCCAGTTCCTTCATGTCGATCAGCCCGTCGGGCTCGTCACCGTCCAAGTGCCGGCCATCGAGGAACCAGCGGCTTGCAGCGCCTTGGTCGGCTTCGACGAATTTCGCGCCGTAGCGAGCCACCTCAGCGGCCAGGAAGTGATGTCGCTGCGGGTCGAACCATTCGGCGCCCAACTCGATGACAACGTCTGTGCCGGGGAAGGTGGAGGAATAGGTGCGTCCCCCTGGCCGGTCCCTGGCTTCCAGAACCACAACGGTGCGTCCCGCTTCGATCAGGTCCCGCGCGGCGACGAGACCGGCGAACCCCGCCCCGATAACAGCAGCGTCATAGAGATCGGTTGCGTTCATGGCCCGATTTTGGCAGGCGTGAGCGAACCCACGGCTGACTGAAAGTCGTCTCACTGTGTTGATCCGGGCTGACGCCTGCCCAGGCGAGCATCCGGCTGATGTCATGCGCCCCGGCGATCAAGCCAGCTCGGATCGAGCGAAAGCCATTGCCACGTAGCAGGTTCAGGGACAGGGTGCGCACCAGCGCCAGCACCTGAACGCCATCGCGCCGTCCAGTGCTCCCCAGCCCGATGATCCAGCTGGCACCCACCCAGCACTGAGGGATGGTGTCTGTGGCACTGCGGGTTCTGATCTGCCAACGCAACTGGCGGCCATGGCTGGCCTTGAAATCGCTGATCACCACAGGGAAATGCCGGTCAGGGCATTCCAGCAGTCAGCGGCAATGCGATCAGCAATCTGATCGACGTGCCGTTACGCTCGCAGCGATTTCAACATGAATGACCTCGACGCCTTTCTGCGCTGGAACTCCGGCCATCTGCTGGAGAACCGCACGCGTGGTGCCTATGCCGAGTGGCTGGTGCACCGCGCCCTTGGTCTTGATCCTGGCGAGCACCGCATCGAGTGGGCCGATGTGGATGTGACCGACGGGGCCATCACCCTGGAGGTGAAGTCAGCGGCTTATGTGCAGTCCTGGCCGCAGGAGCGTCCAAGTGTGATCAGCTTCCCGATCGAGCAGCGGCTCGCCACCGCCTATGTCTTCTGCCTGCTTGCCGAGCAAGATCCCGAACTGGTGGACCCGCAGGACCTGAGCCAATGGCGGTTCTGGGTGGTGCCCACCGGCAGGCTGCATGGCCAACGCCAATCGATCGGCCTGCAACCGCTGATGCGGGCCTACGGGGAAGGGATCAGCTACGAGGAACTGCCAGCCCGGATCAAGGCGCTGTGTCCCTCAGCGTCGCAAGAGCCAGCGCAGCAGCGACAGGCCGATGATCATCCCGAATCCGATGTTCCAGAACAGGGAAGGCCGCTGGGATAAGCGCTGCAGCCAGGGAGGAAGCTGATCAGCCCATCGCTCCAGCGCCAACACCGCCAGCAGCAGCAGGAGCAACGGGATGCCGATGGCGAGCACGAGTTCCTGAAGCATCCATCGGCCTCCTGCACCGAGACCACCGTATCGAGTATCGGGCGGCAGATGGCCATTCCACTTGATCTCTGGTAGTGCATGTGTACGCATGAGGTCATCGCCATGGTCCCGGTCCCTCTTTCCCGTCTGCAGCCTTCCCGAGCGGAGGCGATCGAAGCGTTTCCCTACCTCGAAGAAGCTGTCCTTCTCAAGACCCGCAGCCGCCAGGTCTGCATGACCTGCCACTGGTTTCACCACCACGCTGGCGTCAACGGCATCCCCTTGCTCACCTGCCAGCTGCACCAAGGGCTGATCGCCCCTGGCGAGTACCTCACCAGTCGCTGCCAGGGCTGGACAGACGACATGGGTCGCCAACGGGTCTGGGCGCCCGAGGTGGCCTGAGCTGCCGATGCTCTTCGACAACAGCAAACGGCCACCGCTCTCGCCGCAGGAGGGCTGGATCAGGGACGGGCGCCATGACCTCCACTTCCGTCCCAACGGCTGGGACCGCTGGTGCCAGCAGCTGGAAGTCAGGTTGGGGGAGCTGCTGCCGGATCAGCCGGTGCCGCTGTTGAACAAGCGGCTGGAGATCAGTCGCGAGGAGGCTCTCAAGCTCTGGGCCAGCAAGCGCAAGGAGGGTTGGCAGACGACAGCACCGCAGTGGCAGCCGCCTCAGGCACCAGCTCGGTGATGGGCCCCATGACGCATTTCAGGCGCAACCCCCTCACCCTCGCGACCAGGGGGACGGGCGGCGGAGCGCGGCACTGCCGCACCGTTCAGCAGCCTGGCCATGCCCGCATGGCGCACCGGAATGCCCCGATCCAGCCAGCAGCCCTAAACTGTTGCACAAAGCGTTGTACGGCTGACGCCATGGTGATTGGCGTGCGGGTGGAGCCCGAACTGGAGCGGCAGCTGGATCTGCTGGCCCGACAGCAAGGCAAGACCCGCAGTGCCTGCATCCGCGAGGCCATCCGTCAGTACCTGCTCCGCCATGGCGACGGTCAGGAGGCGCGCCGTCAATCGGAACACCTCGCCCAACTGGAGCAGCCGCACTGGAGCGAGCAGGTGTCCGACTGGAGCGACTGGACCGCATGACGGGTTCTGCCCAGGAGCTGAGGCCATCGCTGCGCCGCGGAACGATGGTCACGGTGGCCAGCCCGGGCGTCTATTCCGGTAAGCCTCGACCGGCAGTGGTGGTGCAAGCGGATCGCTGGCTGCAGGCCCATGCCAGTGTCACCCTCTGCCCCCTCACCAGCACTCTGATGGATGCCTCACTGGTGCGCATGCCGTCGAACCCTCGTCCCGCAATGGGCTGCGCAAGCCCTCGCAGCTGATGGTCGACAAGCTGTTCACCGTGCCGCTCGAGGCGGTGGGAGCCGTGGTGGGCCAGCTGGAGCCGCAGGTGCTGGTGGAGTTGGATCTGGCGCTGCGGGGCTGGCTGGAACTGCCGTGAGACCTGCCGACCCTTCGCCTCGCCGGACGATCGGCTCCACGGCCTCTGATACCCCGGTGAGTCAGCGCCACGGCCAACCCCAGCCGCCCGGGACCGATAACAGCGGTGGCCAACCCACCGAGATCCAGCCCACCGAAGTGCTGGCCGGCTCGATCGAGCGGGTCACCTTCCACAGCGCCGAGAGCGGTTTCTGCGTGCTGAGGATCAAAGCCCGAGGCCACCGCGATCTGGTCACGGTCGTGGGTCACGCCGCCGAGATCAGCGCCGGTGAGTGGGTCACCGTGAGCGGCACCTGGGTGAACAGCCGCGAACACGGCCAGCAGTTCAAGGCCAGCTTTCTGCGCGCCTCAGCGCCCACCACCGCCGAAGGCATCGAGAAGTATCTGGGTTCGGGGATGATCCGCGGCATCGGCCCGATCTACGCCAGCAAGCTCGTGGGCGCCTTTGGGGCCGACGTGTTCGAGGTGATCGAGCAGGCGCCCGAGCGGCTTTTCGAGGTGCCGGGCATCGGCAAGGTGCGGGCCGGCCGGATCGCCACCGCCTGGGCCGATCAGAAGGTGGTGCGCGAAATCATGGTGTTCCTGCACAGCCATGGCGTTGGCACAGCGCGGGCGGTGCGGATCTTCAAGACGTACGGCAATGACGCCGTGCAGGTGATGGCCGAGAACCCCTACCGCCTGGCCCGCGACATCCGCGGCATCGGCTTCCGCACCGCCGATGCAATCGCCGCAAGGCTCGGCATCGCCCCCGACGCCATGATCCGCCTGCGGGCCGGCATCAATTACGCCTTGCTGGAGGCCACCGGGGATGGCCACTGCGGGCTGCCGACCGCCGAGTTGCTCAAGCTCGCCGCTGACCTGCTGACGGTCGAACGCCCAGCAGCGCCGCCGCCGGCCGAAGCGAATCCAACGGAGGGCTCAGCTCAGGCAGACGAGCCAGGCGGCGCGGCAGCAACACCACCTCCCCATCGAGAAGGCCCCGCCAACCGGGTTCCCCTGGAGCCCGCCGTGATCCAGTCCGCCCTTGATCTGGAGCTGGTCGCTGGTTCGGTGGTGAGCGACACCCTGGCGGGCGAACCGGCGATCTTCCTGGCCCATTTGCACCGCGATGAACGGCGCATCGCCGAGGCCCTGCAGGAGCTGGGTCATGGATCTCCACCCTGGGGATCGATCGACGCTGCCAAGGCCATCCCCTGGGTGGAGCAACGCCTGGGCCTGGAACTGGCCACCAGTCAGAAAACCGCCGTGGCGGAGGCCCTCGCCAGCAAGGTGCTGGTGATCACCGGCGGTCCCGGGGTGGGCAAGACCACCTTGATCAATGCGATCCTGCGCATCCTGGCGGCCAAGAAGCTGCGGATCCAGCTCTGCGCCCCCACCGGCCGGGCCGCCAAACGGATGGCCGAGGCCACGGGCCTCGAGGCCCGCACCATCCACCGCCTGCTGGAGTACGACCCTGCCGCCCATGGCTTCCGCCGCGGCATCGAGCTGCCCCTGGAGTGCGATCTGCTGGTGGTGGATGAAACATCGATGGTCGATGTGCCGCTGATGGCCTCGTTGCTGGCCGCCATCCCCCCCGAGGCCGCCCTGCTGCTGGTGGGTGATGTCGACCAGCTGCCCTCGGTGGGGCCGGGCCAGGTGCTCGCCGATGTCATCGCCAGCGACGCCCTGCCAGTGGCTCGACTCACGGAGGTGTTCCGCCAGGCGGCCAGCAGCCGCATCATCACCACCGCCCACGCCATCAACGCCGGCATCATCCCTGACCTGCGATCTCCGGCTGATGGGGCGAACACCGACTTTTATTTCCTGCCGGCGGAGACGCCCGAGCAGGCCGTATCCCTGATCCTCAAGGTGGTCGGTGAACGCATCCCGGCGCGCTTTGGCTTGGATCCGATCGGCCAGGTGCAGGTGCTCTGCCCGATGGCCCGCGGTGGCTGCGGCTCCCGTTCGCTCAACATCGAGCTGCAGAAGCTGCTCAATCCCGATCCAGCCGAGCAGGTGGAGCGTTTCGGCTGGCGGTTTGCGCCGGGCGACAAGGTGATGCAGATCGCCAACGACTACGACAAAGAGGTGTTCAACGGTGATGTCGGCACCATCGATGCGATCGATGCCGATAACAGCGAGCTGAGTGTGCTGTTCCCCAGCAGCGAGGCCGGGGCGGTGGGCAGCCGGGCGGTGGTCTACGGCTGGGGTGAACTCGACCACCTGGTGCCGGCCTACGCCTGCACGATCCATAAAAGCCAGGGCAGCGAATACCCCGCCGTTGTCATCCCCCTGCTCACCCAGCACTACGCGATGCTGCAGCGCAATCTGGTGTACACCGGCCTCACCCGCGGCAAGCAACTGGTGGTGCTGGTGGGTCAGAAGAAGGCCCTGGCGATGGCGGTGAAAAATCATCTGGGCCGCAGGCGCTACACCAAGCTGGCGGAATGGCTGATGCCGATGGAGGACATCTCAGCGCTCCAGTCCTGAAGCCGTGACGCCATCTCAGCGCCACATCGGACTGGCTGAAGCCAACTATCGCCAGCGTGCCCGCATCTACGAGCTAGCCCGTCAGTCTCATCCAGGGCGCTGGAGTTGAAGCACCCGCTGTTGGAGCGCAACGGCGGATTCAATCCTGGAGAAGATCCAGCGACTTTGCTCGCAAATCTGCGCGGATGGAACAGCAGGAAATTGCCGCTGTTCACGCCATGCAGCCAATCCAGTCACAGCTGCCGGGCAGTGTTCTGCAGCCGGTGCCAAGACGCCTTCTGAGGGGGCGATTTCGCATGATGTGATCAGTCATTGAACGGGATGAACAGGCCAGCCTGCTGACAGGCAGCTCAGTCTTCGGCGATGACGATCACCGCGTCGTCCGGCTCGAATGTGATGCGGCTCGACTTGTCGGGATTGGTGACGATGCCGTAGGACTTCTCCTTGGAGCCGGCGAATCGCTGCTGCCGATAGCCAATCGCGATCTGGTTTCGTCGGCGGGCGCTTTCGAGAACTGTGTAAAAGTTCACGTCATGTCCGGGCAGGATGTAATCGCTGGCCGGCTTGATGTAGATCTCTGATCCTTCGGGGTCCAACAGGTCATCGAAGACCCGGTTGAGTTCCATGTTTTCGGAGATCTGACTCATGAGCAGGCTGACCAGCTCGTCGCCGACGATGAAGTCATCGGCAAGGGTGACCTCGGCCAGCGCCCGATTGCGTGGGTCGCGCATTTCAGAGATGATCGAGAGGTTACAGCCGCTCTGCTTGCGGATGTCGCGAAGGTGAAGCAAGGTGATCAACGTGCGGGAGTCGGCACGTTGATCGTCATCAAGATTGTCTTCGGTCTCCGGAGACAGCAGGATGACCTGATCAAAGGAGGGGATATCGAGCGCCTCCAGGACGGTACGATCCGTGGTATCACCCACTGAGAAGCTGATCTCCAGCCTTGCAGTGGCAGGGCAGCGTCCACGGCAGGCCTCGATGCCGTCCGCAAATTCAGCCGTGCATTGCAGCTTTGAACCTGGTGCGACGTACTGGTCGAGCTCGCGCAGGATGAGTGGAGCTTTGAGATTCCAGCCCAGGATCAGGGTGTGCTCGGGTTGAGCATCCCGCGGCTCGGTACTTGTCACAATAGCCGCTTCATCATGGTGGCCAGGATTTGCGGAGAGCAGCAGGGTGTCGTCGTCTTCGGAGATGGCGATGATTCTGTCGCCGGCATCGATCCTGGTCGCCATGGGGGGGTTGATCAGGATCGCACCAGTTGATCTCGACAACCCGATGATCGACGAGTCCTCATAGAGGCTGAGAATGTCACCGAAGGCCTTGCCGGTGAGTTCTGGTTCTTGCTTGAAATAGATTTCGTCCCCGGCGAAGTCCAGCAGCTCCTGGTAGACCACGGATAACCCTGATTGCCTGCAGGTCTGGACGGTGATGCGTGCCAGCAAATCAGGTACCACCACCAGAGCGGCTTCCTCTCCGCCCACCAGCCTGGCAACCGAGAGGTTATGCGGACTTCTGATCTCGGCGACGCAGAGATAAGGCTCCTGACGACGGGTTGGGCTATTGGTGATCGCCAGCAAGATCTTGATCATCTCAGTATCGGGGCTGGGGCCACGGGGTGGTAGCAGGATGATGCTCTTGCTGCCCTGTGGGTTGACGATCTCAAGATCACTGATGTCCATCGGATTACCCGAACGGCAAATGATCCTGGTGGTTTTTGTGTCTGCAATCCGTTCTCGGATCGCATCTTCCATTTCAACCTTGTCCTTGTCGCCGAGGATGACGATCGATGCCCGCTGTTGGTTCTCATTGGCGGTCACCAGTTCAGAGATGATGGTGAAAACCCGCGGCGACCAGCCAAGGATCAGGGTGTGCCCATTCTCGAGCACGCGTGAACGTCCCTTGCGAAGTTCGCTCATCTTTTCGTCGATGACGCCGGTTAGGGCCCCGACCACCGTGCTGATCACCAGGATGCCGGCGAAGGTGATGGACAGCATCGCCAGCAGGAAGGCCCAGCTGCCGGAGTCCCCGTCCAGGGTTCCGGCGTCCAGCGTCCGCATCAGGCCTATCCAGACCAGCGTGGCGAAGCCGGGACGGCTGCCTTCGTCGTCGGTCGGCGCGATACCGGTGACCCACACGATCCCAGCCAGCGTCAGGATCAGCACCGTCGAGACCACAGCGAGCCAGCCGACGAGGACAATGGGGCCACCGGCCAGGGAGTTGTCAAAGGCGTAGGCGAGGCGATCCCGTGCTGTCGGACGTCGGTTCGTGTCGTTCATCTGCGTCTTGGTTCTGCCAAAGGCTGGTTCTTCGACCCATCAGATCCCAGCAGCTTCCAACTTGCAAGGCGTGGCGGCCTCGCAGGTCCGTAGAGGTCGCTCCATCCGGTTACAGCTGCTACCAACAGCCTGGCCCTCGCGGTTGGAGCGGGTGTGGCCTTCCCTCAGCTTTCACTCACCTCTTCTGCTGGCAACGGACAGGGTGCCACCACTAGAGGAAGCGGGCCCAATGGATCGGCAGGCCGTCGGCCCGCCTCAGTCGCCAGGAAGGTTGGGCCAGCACCTGGCTGTTGTGCCTACGTTGACGAAGGGTCCGCCCTGCTGACGATGACAAGTGTTCTACGTGTGAGTGCCTGCATCGGCCTGGCCTTGCTGGCCGGCTGTGGCCGACCCGATACCCAGGCCCTGAAAAAGCTGGCCTGCAGGCAGGCCGCCAAGACGATGACGATTGACCCGCAGTCGGTCGGCCAACTCGATGCGCTGCGCCAAGCCCTGGGCCTGGCCCCCGGCGTCGACCCGATCGGAGCTTGCCGCAGCCTGGGCGTCACGATGGAGCCCACGCCTCAGGGCAAGAACTCCGGTGAGAGCGGCAGAAGTCAGAAGACAGAGAGCCGCAACACCGAAAGCAAAGGCGTGAGAACTGAGCCGACCCAAGACATGGAATGAGCATGAGTGGCAGGGTTGGCCTGTTCAGGAATCCTCTGTAGGCGCGGGATCGCCCAGCAGACACACCGGTGCTTCAACTTCGGTTGCTGATTGCCCAGCATCCCCCCGGCGCCGCTTGCGCTGCTCGCTCCCCATGCCGCCGCTGCCGTTGCTATATCGGGCCTGGGCCCACTTGCTGGCGTCGGGGGCTGTGCTCACCACCGCCGCCCAGCCGGCTGCCGCCCTGCAGGAGATCGAGCTGCGGCTGCCGACCCTGCAGATGAGCCTTTCGATCGGCTCAAGGAACTGACCAGCCCCAGCAAGTTGTTTGCGGGCAACAGCGACCTGGCCGAGCTTGACCGGGCCACCAACGGGGCCGTCGGGCGCAAGCTGGTCGAGCTGTTCAACGCTCCCCTGCCGCTGCAGACCAAGGCGGTGGTCAACCAGGCTGTGGGCTCCGCCCTGCTCTGCCAGGCCCTGCTGTTGGTCTCCTCGCTCAGGGGCATCGATGGTCTGCCCTCCAACCTCCAGTCACCTGGCCAGCTACGGCTAAACCGTGCTGTTGCCCTATCACCCCGCCGGCGTCCAGAGACAGCAGCAGGTGATGCTCTCCGGCAAGGTCCCGCCGCCGGGTCCCGCCGAACTGCGCCTGCGGCCTCTTGATGTGTCGGCCCTGATCGATGCAGCCGCCATCGGCAAGCTCGTTCTGACACCCGGTCTGCGCACCGATCAGGTGGTGGTGCTTGGCCAGTCCTGGGGAGGCACCACCGCCCTGCAACTGGCGGGGGTGCGGCCCAGCTCCGCCCGATTGCAGAAGCGTTGCAGCGATCTCAATGATCCGTCCCGCAAGCTGAGCTGGGTGCTGCCATGCAGCTTCATGACCTCCGCCGACCAGGCGGGCCTGGCGGATCGCCGGGTCAAGGCGGTGGTGGCGGCTGGCAGCCGACAACGGCACCGTGGCGACCGACCCCGGCAACAGTTCAGAACTCAGCACAATCTCAGCCATGGATCTTGGACCTCCACGCCGATCTCGACCAGCCCGTTGTGCCGGACACTGCTGCCTTGACTTGGACCCCTTCGCCGATGGCAGGGGTCGAGCGGCGGATGCTGGATCGCCGCGGCGTTGAAGTGGCTCGCGCCACCTCGATCGGGCGTTACGCCCCCGGGAGTCGCTTTGAGCCTCACAGCCATGGGGGCGCCTAGGAGATCCTGGTGCTGGCGGGCACCTTCGCCGACGAGCTGGGTGACTACCCGGTCGGCACCTACCTTCGCCATTCGGTGGGCTCCAGCCATGCCCCCTTCAGTGAGGGCGGCTGCACGAGCCTGGTGAAGCTGCAGCAGATACACCCGGCCGATCAGCAGCGCCTGGTTATCGATACCAACAACGCAACCTGGCTGCCCGGTCTGGTGAACGGACCGGAGGTGATGCCGCTGCATGGCTTCGGCTCCGAGCATGTGGCTCTGGTGCGCTGGGCGCCGGGCACACGGTTCCAGCCCCACGGCCACCCAGGCGGCGAGGAGCTCCTCGTGCTGGATGGGATATTCCAGGACGAGCACGGCACCCATCTTGCCGGCAGCTGGCTGCGCAACCCGCCCGGCAGCGTGCACCGGCCCTGGAGTGCGGCGGGCTGCACGATCTGGGTCAAGATCGGCCACCTGCCGGCCGTCCAGGGGCCCGACGGCTCAGAAGCGTGAGCCCGGCGTCTGCAGAAAAGCCAGCTCCTCGGCGCTCGACACCCGCCCCAGGACGGTACTGCGGTGGGGGAAGCGGACGAAGCGGGCGATCACATCCCGATGCCCGCGGGAGAAGTCGGCAGGGTGGGCCAGGGCCAGCAGACCCAGGGCAATGGCGATGCCCAGGGCCGAGGCCAGCACCCGTTGATCAGCCATCCACAGCGAGCGTGAGCACGGTGGTGGCGAGCAGCGGATCGTTTTGGCTGCACACCGCGGGAACGGACAACACCGCCAGCCCGGCAACGCCGAGCAGGGGCTGACGCCAACCCAACCTGGCGCCGACCACCAGGCTGTCCAGGCTTGCCAGGCAGAGCACCCCGCCGATCCGCTCAAGGTGGACCCATCGGGTGATCAGCTCAGCAAGGGCAAGGGAGATCACCACGACGAGGGCGTGCGCCAACACCCGGGCACGGGGCTTCATGAACGACACCACAGCTGATGACACCATGTCCAGCGACACCACAACGACAGATCTCCTGGGAGGAATGATTCACCCAAGAACGCCATGGGGCTTCTGGGTCAGTTGAGGCGTCCTGCTGTGGCGGAGCCGGGAGCTGCAGTGATTGGACCCCAAAGGGAGGGATGATGACCTCAGCGTCAGGGCCAGGCCCCGGCAAGCCCCGAACCCGAGAGACCCGTGACGATCGGCCCCATGTCAGCCTCTTCGACTGCGTTCGAATTGCCCACAACGACAAGCTTCGCTGAGTTTGCCCAACGGGCCGACTATTCGCTGATGGATGAACTGCATGCAGATCCTCAGTCGAGCGGCGATGGCGACGATCACCAGCCCCGCCAGGTGTTCTCCGGTCATTACGTGCCCGTGACGCCCACGCCGCTGCCAGCGCCGGAGGTCGTCGCCCACAGCAGAACGTTGTTCCACGACCTGGGTCTGAGCGATGAGCTGGTCCATGACGACCAGTTCCGTCGTCTGTTTTCCGGCGACATCAGCGTGGCGCGTGAGCCGATGCGACCGGTGGGCTGGGCGACCGGGTATGCCCTTTCGATCTACGGCACGGAATACATCCAGCAGTGCCCGTTTGGAACCGGCAACGGCTATGGCGATGGCCGGGCCATTTCCGTGTTCGAAGGCCTCTTCAAGGGCAGACGCTGGGAACTGCAACTCAAAGGCGGTGGCCCGACGCCCTACTGCCGCGGCGCCGATGGTCGCGCCGTGCTTCGCTCCAGCGTGCGCGAGTTTCTGGTGCAGGACTTCATGCACACCCTGGGGGTTCCCAGCTCACGTTCCCTCACGCTGGTGGTGTCCCGATCCGAAACCGTGCGCAGGCCCTGGTACTCCCCGAACTCCAGATCGTTCGATCCCGACATCCTGGTGGACAACTTTGCGGCGATCACCACACGGGTGGCGCCCTCGTTTCTGCGGGTGGGCCAGCTGGAGCTGTTTGCCCGTCGCGCCCGTAGCGATGCCCATCCAGGTGCGCTGAATGAGCTGCAGATGATCGCGGCACACCTGATCGAACGGAACTACCGGCCGGAGATCGATCCGGCTCTTGATTTCAGCGATCAGGTGGTTGAGCTGGCCGGATTGTTTCGCGGGCGGCTCACAGCTCTGGTGGCCAACTGGATGCGCGTTGGCTACTGCCAGGGCAATTTCAACAGTGACAACTGTGCCGCCGGTGGCTTCACCCTCGACTACGGCCCCTTCGGATTCTGCGAACTGTTCGATCCCCGATTTCAACCCTGGACCGGCGGCGGCGAGCATTTCTCCTTCTTCAACCAACCGGTTGCCGCCGAAGCCAACTATCAGATGTTCTGGGCAGCCATCCGACTGCTGCTCGCTGATAACAAGTCGGCACTGGCGAGGCTGGATCAGATCCGGGAAAGCTTTGCCGAGGCGATGCAGCAGGAGCTCGAGGTCATGTGGGCCAAAAAGCTCGGCCTGATCAGCTACGACGACGCCCTGGTGAACGAGCTGCTGCAGTTGATGGTGCTCTCCAAGGCCGACTACACGATCTTCTTCCGCAAGTTATCTGCCATTCCCGATCAACTCTCAGCCCTGAAAGAGAGTTTCTACCTGCCCAGCTCAGAGCAGGTCGATGCACAATGGCAAAGCTGGCTGCAACGCTGGCGGGCTCGCATCACCGAAGGCGGCGACATCCACAAGACATCTGAGGCGATGAAACGGACCAACCCCAAATACACCTGGCGCGAGTGGCTGATCGCCCCCGCTTATGAACAGGCTGAGCATGGTGACTACACCCTGATCGGGGATCTGCAGGCGGTGTTCAGCCATCCCTACGACGAGCAATCACAGGCGGTGGAGACGAAATACGACCGTCTGAAGCCCCGGGAATTCTTCAACGCCGGTGGCGTATCCCACTACAGCTGTTCGTCCTGAACCCATGCCATGAGCACCGGAACCGTCGCTGAAGGCAACGACAGAGACAATTTGATGCTTGACCCAACTCCGGGCCAACTCCCAGGTTGCCCTGATTGTGCTGCGGAGCAAATCCATGCATCCAGCGCCTTGAAATGGCAGCGATGCAGATTCCAGCGATGGCATGCCGCTGTCTGAAGTTGCTGCTGGCCCTGGTGGCCGCCTTGTCGGTGGTCGTATCGGCCAAGACTGCCCTGGCAGCGATGCCCTCGCTCGGCGACGGCGACACCCCCGCGTCAGCTGTGAGGGCTTGTCGATCACCCTCCGCCTGGCCTGCGTCGACGCGCCGGAGATGGGCCAGAGCCCTTATGGGCAGCATGCCCGCCATGATCTGCAGATCCGTCTGGCCAAGTGACGGGAGGTCACGATCCTTCCCCACAGCACCGATCGCTACGGCCGCACCATGGCCGAGGTGATCAGCGACCTCAACATCAACCTGGTGCTGGTGGAAGACGGCCAGGCCTTTGCCTACCGGCAGTTCCTCAGCAATGGCGATGGGGAGGCCTGCAAACGCCTCCCCCGACACGTCTGCACCTCCGGCACCCCATAGGTGCGCGACCCTCCGCTCCATCGCGATCAGCTTCGGCTCGTGGGAGCGGCCGATCAGATCACAGGTCGCCACCACGTCAACGGTTGGCTACGAGTGGCTGGCGCTGCGCTGAGACACAGACGTTGCATCTGACGCTGGCGGTATGGCAGGGCTTTGGCGCCCTCGTGGCAGGTGTTGCGTCAGTTCTGCTCGACGCTTTCCTCCCAGACGTGCTTGCTGGAGCGCAGCGACTTGCGGCTGAGGGGTCTGCGGCTGAGGTTGCGGTCCTGGCGCAGCAGGGTTCGCTTCTCTTTCAACAGCCTCATTTCGCGGCTGCTGAGCTGTGAACCTGGCATGGCTGCAAACAGGGCTCTTGCCGTGTCCAGGCTGGATTCACCGGCCTCAATATCCCCGAGATCGAGCTGTTCAGTGGCGCGCCTACGGGCTCGGTTGGATTCCAGGAGTGCGAATTGCTCAGCGACGGTCATGTCGGTGTCGAGGCCATCGAGTTCTGCGGCCTCCTTGACGGGCAGGGTCAGGTGCTCAATCAGGCTCTGGCGCTCGGTAGTGCCGGGCGCATCCCAGGCGAGGCGGAAGCTGGCGATCTCCTGGTTGGGGCTCCATCCGGGCAGCTGCAGGCGCACACCGACATTGGGTTCCTGGCCAGCTTTCAGGTTGGGCAGACGACAGTTGCCGGCCTCGGTGGTGTCCAGATCGTTGAGTACATCGACGAGCTCCGCTCAGTGCTTGGCACGCATTCCCAGGCTCACCTTGCGGCCTGCCGTGGTGGCCAGGCCCTTGAGTTCGGAGGCGTACAGATCGGCCAGCTGGCCGGGGGTTTCGATGAAGGCGAGGGTGCCGTCACCGGAGGTGGCGATATTCAGGGCAGTGGGATCGAGTTGGTTCGCCACTTGCATGGCTCCCTCCAGCCAGCCGTCAAAGAGCGCGGTGCAGCCACCGCTGTGGATCGTGTCGATCGCCGCGATGAGCGGCAACGGATCAGCGACAGGAGTGGAGGGCACGACAACGTTGACCTCGCCATCGAAGCTGACGATCGCGAGGCGATCGCCGGCGGTGAGTTCACCGGCCAGGAAGCGGGCAACTTTGCGGGCGTAACTGAGCTTCTGGCCGGCCATCGAGCCGGATCGGTCGATCACCAAGACGAGGTTGACCGGCGCTCGTGGTCTGGATTGCTGATCGGATGACAGATCTGGTGTCGTGATCGTGAGCAGCAGCTCAAGGGTGGAGGCGCTATCAGCCGCCACCGCCGGCCGCAGGGGCCGGAAGCGAAGCGGGGGCTGGGTCATGGGAGGGGGGGTGTTGGGGGGCGGTCGTTGATGGGATGAGAGATGAATGGAATTGGCGGCGGCGTCAGAGGGAGCGGCGATGGAGCGTCAGGGGATCAGCCCTGGCGCTCATCGAGTTGCTCGATCAGGCGATCCGTGAGGGGCTGCAGCCAGGCGAGGCGACGGGGGCCAGCCGGAGGGATCGAGCCCGCATCACTGATCTGCAGCTCGACTCCCGCCGCCAGGGAGAAACGATGCCAGCGGCTGGCGGCATCACGGCTACCGCTGGAGCGGGAGGTCGAACGGGACGCAGAAACGGAACGGCCGGAGCGGCGAGAGAGGAGGGGAGAGCCGAGCAGCGGCAACAGGGAACTGGAGCGCTCAGCGGAGTCGTCGCTGCTGGAGACAGCGTTGGAGGGGATGAAAGGGGTGAGAAAGGCATAGCGGAGGACTGGAACGTGCGGAGGTAAGCGAGCGCCTCGTTGCTCTCCTGAGGGCTGGCGTCGCCCTGGGCTTCGCCCTTGGTCTCGGCCTGGGCCTCGAGCTGGGCCAGCTGCTGCTCCAACTCAGGATCTGGAAGTCCGCAGAGGGGAGCAATGGCAGCCAGGCTGAGTCCGCGCCTGGCCAGGGAGCGGATCAAGAGCAGCTGCAGCAGGTGACGTTGGCCGTAGACCGCACTGCGTCCCTTCTTGCCGGGTCGATCGATCAGACACTGGGTGGCATAGAGGCGCACCGTGCGCGGGGAGAACTCCTCTCCCAGGTGCAACCCGGCAACGGCCAGCAGCTCATCGAGGCCATAGGCGGCCTCAACGGGGGGTGGTGGCTGCGGCTGCTTCCCCAGGTCATCTGAAGGCTTAACTGTAGCCAAAGCGACGCACATACCATGCCTTGACCAGCTGGGTGAGGAGGCAATAGCAGAGCAGGATGACAGTCAACCAGGTAAAGTAAGCGAGGGGTAGATGCACCATGCCCAGCGTCGAGCCGATCGGTGTATAGGGAATCGTAATGCCGATTGCCATCACCACTATGCTAATGGAAGCCATCAGGGGTGCTGGGTTGCTTTGGAAGAAGGGAACATGAGCTGTACGAATGATATGCACGATCAGCGTCTGGGTCATCAGGCTCTCGACGAACCAACCAGTTTGGAAGAGGGCCTGACTCTCAACCGTATTGGCGGAAAAGACGAACCACATCAGAGCAAACGTGGCGTAATCAAACAGGGAACTGACTGGGCCGATGAACACCATGAAATTTTTGAGATCGTTCACTCTCCACTTCCGTGGGAGCATTAGATAATCCGGATCCACACGATCAAAGGGAATGCCAGTCTGCGAGAAGTCGTAGAGGAGGTTGTTCAGCAGAATCTGAACCGGCAGCATGGGCAGAAATGGCAGCACCATGCTTGCACCGAGCATGCTGAACATGTTGCCGAATGCAGAACTGGTTCCCATTTTGATGTACTTGGTGATGTTGCCGAACGTGCGGCGTCCTTCCATCACGCCTGCACTGAGCACCAACAAGCTTTTCTCCAGCAAGACGATGTCGGCCGATTCCTTGGCGATGTCCACCGCCGTATCCACCGAAAACCCAATGTCAGCTTCTCGCAGAGCAGCCGCGTCATTGATGCCGTCCCCCATGAAGCCGACGACATGGCCTCTGTTGCGCAGCAGCTTGATGATTCGCGACTTCTGCAGCGGTGAGAGCTTGGCAAAGATGGTCGTTGCCTCCACCCGTTCGCCGAGCGTGGCATCATCCATGGCCTCAATCTCTTGTCCAAGCAGAACCCCCTCCACGGCCAGGTCGACGTCCTTGCAGGTTTTGCGGGCAATCACTGGATTGTCCCCGGTGAGCACCTTCACGGCCACCCCACCACGATTGAGATCGCGAATCGCTTGGGCAGCTGAATCCTTGGGGGGATCGAGGAACGCGACCAGCCCCAGGAAGGTGAGATCGCACTCGTCGGCGAGGGTATAGGGCTTGTGCTGGATGGGAACTTCCTTGTAGGCCACGGCAATCACCCGCAGGCCATCACTGTTGAGATCCGCTCCCAAACTGAGCACCTGCTTTCGGCTGGCATCGTTGATGGAGTCAATGGTCTCTCCATCCTTCAAGCTGCTGCAGACCATGAGGATTTCCTCAAGCGCCCCCTTGCAGATCAGCTCGTGGTGGTGGTTCTCCTCTTCTACGACCACAGACATGCGCCTGCGCTGGAAGTCGAAAGGGATCTCATCAATCTTGATGAAGTTCTTCTCCACTTTCAGGGCACGATGCAGATCGGCATGTTCGAGCACGGCCACATCGAGCAGACTCTTGAGACCCGTCTGGTGGAAGCTATTCAGGTAGGCCAGTTCCAGCACCTCCTCACACTCCCTGCCGCGATAATCCAAATGCCGTTCGAGCACGATGCGGTCCTGGGTGAGGGTGCCGGTCTTGTCGGTGCAAAGGATATTCATCGCTCCAAGATTCTGGATTGAGTCGATGTTCTTGACGATCACTTTCTCCTTTGCCATGGCGATGGCACCTCGGGAGAGATTGGCGGTCACGATCATCGGCAGCATCTCAGGAGCAAGTCCAACCGCCACAGAGAGAGCAAAGAAGAAGGCCTCACCCCAGTTGCCCTTGCTGATGCCATTGATCAGGAACACAGCCGGGGCCATCACGACCATGAAGCGCAGCAACAGCAGGCTCACATCGCTGATGCCCCGATCGAAGCTGGTGCGGCTGCGCACCCCTGTGAGGGTTTTGGCCAAGGATCCCAGGGAGGTGCGCTCGCCGGTCTCCACGACCACTGCCGTGGCCGTGCCACTGATCACGTTGGTGCCCAGAAAGCAGAGGTTCTCCAGCTCCAGTGGCTCGGTGATCTCCAGCTGGCGGGGAGGTAGTTGGCTATGCTTCTCAACCGGCAGAGATTCCCCTGTCAGGGCAGCCTGGCTGACGAACAGGTCTTTGGAGCACAGCACTCGCACATCGGCGGGAATCATGTCTCCCGCGGCCAGCACCACCACATCCCCGGGCACCAGCCGATTGATCGGCTCCTCCAGGTGTACGGGCACATCGGCGCTGAGGTGCAGGCCGAGATCGGCCGCAAGGCCTGGACTGATGTCCTTGCGGGCATCGTGCCGTTTGACGGTTGCGGTGGTGTGAACTAACTGACGCAGCGATTCAGCTGCCACAAGTGAGCGGTACTCCTGTGAAAAGCGGAGCAGGACGCTGAAGATGATCATGGTGGTGATGATCACTGCTGCCTTGGCGTCTCCTGTCAGCAGGGACACGGCCGCAAGGGTGGCCAATAGGAAGACCAATGGATTGTTGAAGGTCTTGATCAGTTGCATGACCCAGGAGACAGGCTTCTCATGGGCGATTTCGTTCGGGCCGACCTTGGCCAGGCGAAGCTCCGCCTGCAGGGCGCTCAGACCTTCTGAACTGGTATTCAAACGGGCAAGCAGTTCATCGGTGCTCTCCCTGGCCGCGCGCAGCAACTCCGCGGCGGTCGATCCAATCTCCAGGCCTTGCTGCGGCAATGACCCGGGAGCAGAACCAGCAAGGTTGCCCACGACGGGCAAGCGCAGACGAAACAGCATGGTGCAGCTGGCCCTAGGGAGATGGGTACAGCGGAGAGCATCCAACTGTTCCCACGAACGCTAGTGGTGGTCGGCTGCTTCGATGCAGGTTGCGCAGACCTGTAATCGCCCGAACCGCCTCCCAGCGAAATCGCTGGTCATCAAATCACTTTTCATCCCAGATCGATTTGAGCTGGGTGGGCACAGGACTACGTTCCAGAGCCGTGGCGATGACCAGCTCCAGCTGGTTGCAGAGGTCATGCCCGGCCTGCACTGTCCACCTTCCGGGCACCATCACGGGGATCGCGACGAATCAACGTGAACCTCTCAACCGAGTCCACAGTGCAGGCAAGCCGATCTCCTCCTGCTCATGGGAGGCGTAGCAGGTCAGGGGATCCAGGCCTGCTCCTGCAGCGGCTGCGGGACGGCGTGGACTGGAGACGATGGCAACGGCTCTTCCATAGAAGTGTGGCCCATGGGGGCTTATCAAGCTTCAGAGGGGACCTGCGCCCTGCAACCTGGGCTTTTCATTTGGCCGTGCTCTGCAGCATTCCCGCCTTCAGCAGTGGGGAGGCCCATACAGTCTGCAGCAGGTACGTCGCCGGGCAGATCGGGCATGAGCCGCAGCTGCTCGCTCTGCGGGAAGGTCAGCGCCAAGGCGGGCGACAGGTGGTGGAGCTTGGCGCCGATCTCCCTTGGCCAGCGCCACACCATTGGTCCCCAGATCCCCACGTGGTCGTGGATCCGCCTGAATTGCTGCCGGGTTTGCTCGACGGACCATGCTTTGGCCCAGTGAGCGTTTCAACTGGTGAAGCCCGCTGGCGAGCGATCAAGGCCATCGCCCACCATCAGACCGGGCCGGTGCAAGCGGGGCCAGGCCGGGAACTGCCGGATCAGATTCTCATTGCCGCGGGAACCGCCAGGGAAAGCAGTGGCCCGCGGACATGAGCGATCCGGATCTGATCTGGATGGCCTTGAAGTGGTTATCACCTCAAGACTTGAGGCCTCCGGAGGGTTCAGGGTCTGCTGCCTGCTCCATGATCTTGACCCCGCTGTTTTGGAGTGTCATTCTTTGTCAAGCGAGGACTCCAGCAGATAAGCCGCCAGATTGCTCATTGAACGACCCTCGGCATCACTTCGCTCCAGCAGACCGTGGTAGGTGCTGTGCGGCAGCGTGATCGTCACGCGACGGGGCGCGCGAAATGCCGGCGCGGTTGAGACGGAATAGGCATTCATGGGTGCGCAGATCAGCAACAACCCTCAGTATTGTGCCGCTAAAGCGATGCAGTCAAGCACTTGATTCACGGATCCCACTTGTGCGAGTCCTACAAGTGGGTATGAACGGAGGATCCAAGCAAAGCGTCGCATGACACCTCACGGTGGTGCGGTAGGCGAGGGGTTAGCCGTTCTGACCTGCCTGGTTCTTGACCGTCACCTTCTGGTGGGGAAGGCCGTCGGTGGTTTGCTGGCCGAGCACTGCGGCCTTGAGCTGGTGGCAGTGTTTTCGTCCATGGCTCAGGCTCTTGTCTTCATTGAGAACTCTCCCCCTGATTTACTCCTGCTCGATGTGCATTGCGCCGGTGAGCATGGTGAAACCTGGATCGACGCGGCGTTGGCTCTGAAGGGAGCAAATCCAGCTGGAAAGTTGATCCTGATCACCGACGTGAGTGATGCACTCACGCCGCCACCGGAAATCGAAGCGATGCTGCTCGGAATCGTGGATAAACGCCATGACTGGGACGACCTGGTGAGGATGGTGACCCGTCTGCAGGTCCTGAGCTCAAAGCATTCCCACATGAGCAACCCGAAATGGCGGCTGCAGATGGATACACTCTCGCCACGGGAACTCCGGGTCTTTCACGCTCTGGGCCTTGGGCTGCTCAACAAGGAAATCGCACAATCGCTCGGCCTGAGCCTGCAGACCGTTGAGACCTACCGCAAACACATCAGTTCCAAGTTGTCGCTGAGTGGTTCGGAGCTGATCCGCGCTGCGACGTTACATCGCTGCACGAACCCAGTCGCCGCCTCCGATGTTCGGCCGCCGAGCTGAAACCCTCATCCATCGGTGGTGCCCCGAGGTTCCCTCAGCGCACCTGCAGCTTCTCCGGGATTGAGTCTGTAGTGAAGGTCCAGTTGAAGGAATCCTTGATTTTATTCTTGGCCGCCACGAACTTCTTCATACTGGCGATCAGCTACCCGCCTCACTATCTTCGCCGAGCACCTGAATGCCCAAAGATTTGTCGAGACGGTGCCGCTGTTGCAGTCCCGCATCCAGCTGGTTCCCCATCACATCGAGCCGCCCTACAACCTGTGCATGGTCTACAGAGACCAGCAACAGTTCACAGAGGCCCTTGAACTGCTGGGCCGCGCCCTAGAGTTGGATTCGGGTTTGGCTAATGCCTAGGATCATGTCTCACATATCCCCTGCCCCTACGCCAGCACCCCATGGCTCCAATCTGGAGAGCTGACGCCTAGGTCTTGACCGTGGGTGTTTCGGGCGCGAGGGAGTGCAGAGATGAACTGGTTCGTTTCCTGACGATGGGGTTAGAAGGGGTTCGTAGCGGGCCTGGTGATCCACCGGGCCTTGAGGATCGACAGCTGTTCACGCATCACCCTCAACGGCAACTCCACCAACAACAGCCTGGGATCGCCGGCTGAGCGCCGCAACGCCAGCTCGGTACTGCCCTGCCAGAGCCGCAGCAACAACTCCAGGGCCACGGTGCAGCCTGGCTCGCTGGGAACCAGCTCATCAACAGCGGCTGACTGCGATTGGCCCGCCAATGGCAGGGTTCTTTGCCCGCCTCTTCACCAAGGCCATCGCCACGAGATGGGGAGCCTCGTCCATGGAGCTGAACTGACAGCGTCCCCCTGGAAGGATCGCCTCGCCAGGCTGCCGCCAAGCCCGTTGCAGTCAGCGATTCAGCCGCTGCATCTGCCAGGTGACCCAGGTACCGACCGGGCTCCAGAGCAGATAAGGCAGCAACAGCAACCAGATCGCCAGGCCATGCGGGGCCACCGCCACGGTCAGGGCCAGGCCCCAGACCCAGCCGGCAAAGCCGATGGCCGTACCTGGCCGCAGGGAGCGGCTGCGGCAGATCACCAGGGTGTAGCTCTGCACCAACACCAGCAGCACCAGGTAGCCGCCCATCAAGGGCCAACTGCGGCTGGCGAACCAACAGAGCAGAGCTGAGGCGTAAAAACAGGCATAGATGGCGATCCAGATCAGCGGAATTGCCGCTTCAAACACCAGCCAGTCGGGCCGTCTCAGCCGCAGAAACCAGGCGAAATCCTCACGAGCGGGATTGAGCCCGAAGGCCACCACGAGCATCACCACCAGGATCAACAGGGCAGCCATGGCGATGCGACACAGACACTTCAGCCTGGCAGGTCAGCCTGGGGCTTGCAGTCGGGAATCTGCCCTTGCCGTCCCGGGCTGCGCTGCTCATCCAGAGCTGCCAATCGGAGCTCAGCGGGGCTCTCGGCACCAGGCCCGAAGCCGCCTGAACGGAGGTGTCGATCGCTGGTCGGAGGACTGCTGTGTCCGAGACGGCGTGGGCCGGGCCGATGAAACGGGGATCGCAATCGTCGGCGGAGTGAATCAGTTGCAGCAGAACTGCTGATTGATGACCAGGATACCGGGGCTTGAAAGGTCCCAGCGTTCAGCAGCTCTTTCGGCTGGCCTGCGTTGCAGCCTCCTCGCTGTTCATGGCAGACGCTGAAGTGCGAGCTCCGCTGGATACTGGAGATTCTCCTCGTTGCTGCTTGGTTTCTGATGGGCGGATCAGATCATCCTTGCTGTCGAGATCTCGTTGGGATGATTCTGAAGCCATGATTCCTGGGTTGGACCTGGGGAAGAGTTTCAGAGTTCAACAGGTCCTGCATACCGCCAAGGCCAGGACAGTACCTGAAGGCCGCAGGAATGGCCCCCTGCCTCGTCCAACACTCCCGGGGATCGTCATCCACGTAGCGTCTGTTGGCGGCAAGCCTGCAGTTTGGTGAAGCCTCATCCATGCTGGCAATTCCCAGCCGGATCCTGACTGGTTTCTGCAATCGCAACACCAACCAACTGGTCCGGTTCAAGAGCTTGAACGGCATCATCCCGGATCCGATCATCAACAATGCCTGGATGGACTAGGCCCAACATCGCTGATGCCACCTGTCTGCAGAGCCCTCCAAGGCTTTGGCTTGAAATGACTTGAGAAAATCTGCGCCTGGGCTGATTGACAATCGAGACAATGTTTGCGTGCCGCTGAGATGATCGCAATGTTCTTGCATGATTTGCTGCTGCACTGCATGATCCCTTGGATCTGAAGAGCCTGATCAACATCAAGTCTCCGATTACTTTATTGCCCCAATATTTACCTTTGTTCTGATTATCTCGTCGGCCTCAATTGTTGCAAATGTCAATTCGGCACCGATGGGAATTGGTCTCTCGGTGGCCAGGCTGCAGAACTCAAGTCTCAGCGTCCTCGATCTGTACCATGCCGACGTTGCCGCCGCCGACCTGTCGCCAGTAGTGCTCAAGTAGGCCCTGGTTCATGTCAGTGACTGTTGTCAGGCTTGCCTGCTCGGGGTGGATCTCCGTGGCTCCCGACTCTGTGGTGTCAAGGTAGCCATTCTGCAAGACAGAGACCTGAGTCACCTGATCATGGTGATCGGTATGTTGGATGTTGAAATGATGGTATCTTGTCTTGTGTGGGTTGGCATTGTGGCGATCAGGCCGTTGATCTTAGGTCAGTGGATTGTGCTGGTTCAACTGTGGATAGTCCACTCAATTGCGCTGGTCAGCGATCCCTCGGACTATCAGGGTGCAACTCTGGCGAAGGTCTCTCCATTCCGCGAGATCTTTGTGAGCTCTCATCACCTCACGCTCATGCGTGCGACGGGATTACAGACCACATGGGGCCTCACATCACCTTCACCCGCATGGGCTGCAAGATGGTCAGGCCGTAGGGCAAGCTCCAGCCATCGACTGGATCTGGGCTTGTAAGCGGTTGTCCTGATGACCTGCAGGGTTGAATTTCCCGGCCGACGGCACGATCAAGCCGCCACCGCCGCCACTCCCGAACGACGGATCAGAGTTCTGGATCGAGCCCAGCTCCATAGGCCATCGTCCTAACGGTCGCGGTTTTGATGCTCCCAGCGCTGGGCTCCATCGCCGCACCCGCACCAGCGCCGGCCGGGATATTGTGCACATTCACACATTTTCAGGTTCATGGCGGCAGCAGGGCGCAGGTGCACATCCAGTCGGGAAGGCAAGGTGGTGCTCTCTTGCTGGATTTCCGAGGAGCTGAGGTTGCAGCTCGACCGAATCTGGGCCTCCAAAGGCCTGCGGCCCCATGGCCGCACCCAGCAGGGCATGGAGGAGATGATCGCGGCCTACCTCCAGGCCAACCCTGAGGCCTGATCGATGGCTGCTGAAGACGATCCCGCTGCCGATGGTCCTCCGACAGCCGGGCCTGGCCAGGCACAACCGGCTCATGGTCAGTCCCTTGAGCGCGAACTCAAGATCCTGACCGGTGATGAATCGCTGCATGAGCCTCAACCTCTGGTGCATGAGGAGAACCCCGATCGCCACCCGATCAGGACCGCGGTCACCAGCGCAGGGAAGGTCACCAGCACGGCCATGGTCCCAGCACCAGCGATGCCCATCACCACAGCCAGGGTCACCATCACGGCCACCGCAGCAGCGCCACGAAGGCCTTCCGCTGAAGTGCGCTGCTCAACAGCATCCTCACCGTGCTGCAACTGGCGATCGGCATCGGCTTTGGCTCCCTGGCCCTGATCGGTGATGCACTTCACAACCTTGGCGATGTGGTCGGGCTGAGCCTGGGCTGGGGCGCCGAAAAGCTCAGCCACAGGCCCGCCTCCGGCCGCTTCACCTATGGCTATGGCCTCAGCACCCTGATGGCCTCGATGCTGAATGGACTGCTCACCTTCGCCGCCGGCTCGGTGGTGGTGGTCGAGGCGATTCAGCGCTTGCTCCAGCCGGTCCCCATGGTGGCGATGCCTGTGGCCTGGGCCGCTGCCGCCGGCATCGTCATCAACCTCGTTTCGGCCCGGCTGTTCGGCCATCAGCACCATCACGACCTCAATCAGCGGGCCGCTGTTTTTCATCTGCTCACCGATGCGGCGGTCTCGGTGGCGGTGCTCATCAGTGCCCTGCTGGTGGCGGTGACCGGCTGGCTCTGGCTCGACGCTCTCACCGCTCTCGCCGTCGGACTGGTGGTGATGGCCGGTGCCTGGGGTCTGCTGCGGGAGGCCATGGCCGTCAATCTCGATGCCGCGCCCAGCCACATCGCCCTGGAGAAGGTGCGACGTGCCCTTCTGGATCTGCCGGGGGTGGTGGCGGTCGAGGAGTTGCACGTCTGGGGCCTGAGCACCTCGCGCACGGCCCTCACGGCTCACTTCCTGCGTCGCACCGGCCCGAGCCCCGATGCCGATGCCTTCCTGCATCAGGCTCAGCAAAGGTTGGAGCAGTTGGGGATCAGCAAGAGCACCCTGCAGCTGCACACGGCTGAGCCCTGACTCCTGGCAGCAGCGCCTGGGCAGCCCTGAACAAGGCGATTCAGACCAACCGATACGCTGCGGGTCTGCAACTGTTCCCTCAGTGCCAGAGAGCGCCAACGGATCCCGCCGCCGGCCAGCCAATTCATGGCGACCCAAAGTCCTCCGGCCGTTCCTTGCAGGTGATCGCTGCTGTGATCCTCCGACCAACGGCCCTACTCCGCGATCAGGGCCGGTTCGGCGGCCCCTGCCACGGGCTGATTGTCCTTGACTGACAGCGCCCCCATCGACGCCACGACTTTCGACTCCACTGCATTCGATGCTGTTGTCGTCGGAGCCGGCGCCAACGGCAGTGTCGCGGCCATGGTGTTGGCCGAAGCAGGCTGCCGCGTGTTGCTGCTGGAGGCGGGGCCCGAGCTGACGTCTGCCCAGGCCCACCGCAATGAACCGCTCGACAGTCTGCGGCGTCTGGCCCATCTCGCCGGCGGACGCCAGCGGAACCAGGCCAACCATCCCGGCTACTGGAAGCACAACCCCGAGCTGTTCATCGATGAGCGGTTCCATCCCTACACGACGCCCGCTGATCAACCGTTTCTATGGACCCGCGGCCGTCAGGTGGGCGGCAAGAGCCTCACCTGGGGCGGAATCACCCTGCGGTTGTCGCCCTCGGAATTCCGGGCCGGTGAGCGGGACGGCCACGGACCCTCCTGGCCGATCGGCAGTGAGGATCTGGCTCCGTTCTATGGCCGTCTGGAACGCCTGCTCGGCATCCATGGCCATGCCGATGGCCTGAGCCAGCTTCCCGATGGCGAGTTTCTGCCGCCCTTGCCGCTCACCCCAGGGGAAGCCCATCTGCGCCAGGCCATCGGCAGGGAGCTGGATCTGCCCCTCATCCATTCGCGCGGCTTTGCCCTGCCCCGGCCCGGGGACGGCTCCAGCTGGCCCCGATCCAGTGCCCAGGGCTGCACCCTGGCCCGGGCCCTGGCCACCGGCAGAGTGAGGCTGAGGCCCAATGCCCAGGTCAGCCATCTGCAGATGAAGCCCGGCGACGATCGGGCCGAGGCTGTCGTTCTGATCGATACCCTTAGCGGCCGCTTTGAGCGGGTCGAGGCGCCCCTGGTGGTGCTCTGTGCCTCGACGATCGAGTCGGTGCGGATCCTGCTGAACTCCCAGGAGGGCCGCCAGAGCGGTGGCCTGGTGGACCCTTCCGGCAGCCTGGGTCAGTACCTGATGGATCACATCTCCACCTGCCGCTTCTTTTCGATTCCCGGCATCGCCAGGCCCGAGGGTCCCGTTGAGTTGTCGGGGGCCGGCAGCTGCTTCATCCCCAACACGGTCAACCTGCAGGGTGATGACGGACTGGGCTTCCGGCGCGGCTATGGCATCTGGAGCGCCCTGCAGCGCTTCGATCCGCCCCGCCTCCTGCAGCGCCGTCCCCAGGAAGCAGTGGGTTTCCTGATCGCCCACGGCGAAGTGCTGCCCGAGGCCGACAATTGCATCAGCCTCGATGCCGAGGTGCGCGATCACTGGGGACTGGCGGTGCCCCACATCAGCTGCCGCTGGGGAAACAATGAGAGCGCCATGGTGGCCCACATGCACGCCCGCATGCAGGCCGTGGTGGCCGCTGCCGGCGGCACGATCCGGCCGCTGGAAGAGCTGTTCAAGCTGCCGCTGCTGGAACCCTGGATCCTGCGCAGCGCCGCCATCAGGCCGGAGGCCCCCCCTCCCGGGTACTACATCCACGAGCTGGGTGGAGCCCGCATGGCGGCCGAGCAGGAGGGTGGCGTCGTGGATTCCTGGAATCGCTGCTGGCGAGCCCGCAATGTGTTGGTCACCGATGGCGCCTGCTGGCCGAGCGCCGGCTGGCAGAGTCCGACGCTGACGGAGATGGCCGTGACCTGGCGGGCCTGTGCGGCCGCCGCTGCCCACATCGGCCGCTGTTGAGATCCGGAATCTGGACACCGAGCCATCGGTCCCATGGTCGAGGCGGCCGCCCTGATCCAGACCAAGCCGTGCTCAGAGAGTTGCTGTCTGGAACTGGTCAGAGCCTGGCGTGGGCGAGGGTGTTCAGGTGTAGACGCGGGATTGGGCCATGGCTGAGCCGCTCCCTGGCTGCCACAAGGGCTGGCTGGGGGGCAGACCATTCTGTTGTCAGCGCTTTCCCATCAAGGGCGCCACTGGTGTCAACAACCACAATTCGCTGCTGCCGGTCTCCGCACAATGTCCGGGCGACCTTTCACAGGGTCGGGCAAGGGAGAACAAAGGCGAGGGTTGGCCCCCTCGCTTTTTTATGGCTGTGCCAGAAGCCTTGGAAAACCTCAGAAACCAGGCCAGAACCCGCTTCGCCGCAGGATCCACTTGCCTGCTTCAACCGTCATAAGACCTGCTGGGACCTGGCTTGACCCACGGTTTCCGTAAATCCAGCCGTTGTCCCTTGAACAACAGCAATATTTTGATGAGCCTTCTGATGGACTCATGCCGTGGCGCTTGGGCGGCCGCTGCCGCCGCTGCTTTGCAGCGACGATGAGTTCAGCGGTTCCAGAGCATGGCCAGCTCAAGGTCGTTGCCCCGTCCGATCGGGCAGCAGGCGCCCCGCTCTGCTGGATCACAACGGTCAATTTGATTCCGGAAAAGCGACTGCGACTTTGCTTGAAAATCTTTTTGGGACGTGATGTTGAGGCTCTCAGCCCTGGCCCGTCCGTGGCCTCAGCCACGGCTGACTCGGTGACAGCCACGATGATGGCCTGCACGCTCGGAATTTCAGCCTCCTGGTGATTTCCATGAGCTGATTGAACGCGAAGGCGCCCCTATGGGAGAGGGTCGTGACCCGTGTTCCTGGTCGTGCTCCAATCAGGGTCACAAAATGGCCCACCTCTTGCCACAACGATGCTTAAGGAGTATCCCACCAAACATCACCATCACTTTCAGTCTAGTCAGGCACCTGCATGGATCATCGCTGCGACGCACTGGTGCAAATTTTAAACTGAAACACTGCGTGGTGTGCCGGGAGAGGACGAGCTGGAAGTCTGCACTGGTGTTTTGGAGTATGGGGGGAGCAGGTTGGTGGATCGTAGCTTAGTTAACTTATGTATGTTATCGATACGCAAGGGAATCGGTTGCCTTGACTGCTTTATACCTCGTGAAGGCTTGTTATGGCTGGCGATCTTGGATTTCAGGAAATTCTGATCGTGCATCCGGCGCCCGGCGCGGCTCCCCTTCCGCCCGAGGAACAGCCGCGCGAGCGAGCGCTCTCACCACTGAAGGCTGAATTGGAGCGGAACCGCGTGCTGCTGCGCTTCGGAGATCGCGTGGAGATCAGGGCGGGCGCTCAGCTGAACGCCGGTAGCCCTGAGTTGGCGGCTGCGAGTGTTCCGGCCATCTCTGATGCAGTTCTGCGGGATCTGAACGAAACGGAGAAGTTAGGCGTGGAGGCCTTGCTGCTTCGTCGCACGCCGGGATACAAGCCTGTTCGGCACCGGGACGGGGAACGCTGGGACATGACCGGGTGTGCGGGAGCACCGGTGACGAGGGAGGCTGCCATGAGAGGCGCCAGCGCCGCGCAGGCGGTCGGGACCAGTGACGTTCTGATCGGCAGCGTGGCTCTGGGTGTGGTCATCGTGAATGGTCCTACGGCGGCCACCCAATTCACCCAGGCGGAGCGGCTGAAGGTGGTGGCAGAGGTTCAGGCCGGTGCTGCCTGGCTGGCAAATTTTAATCGCTGGGCTGGCGTTTCCTTCTCATTTGACATCCACAATGTAAGTATTTCTACACAGCCTAATGCAGCTGCTTCTGACAATGAGAGTCGTTTCCGCAATCCGGCAATGGCTGGCCTCGGATTCCAGGCTAACTGGAATGGGGTGTGGGATTATGTGAATTCAATTCGATCGACACTGCATACGAATTGGGCCTACTGTGTTTTCTTTGTGAAGGGCTACCCTGTCGATCATTTCGCCTATGCATCCATCGGTGGGCCCCGCATTGTGATGGATTATGCCAATGACGGCTGGGGGCCAGACAACATCGATCGTGTTTTTGCCCATGAGAGTGGTCATATCTTCCAGGCTCCAGACGAATATGCATCCAGCGGCTGCAATTGTGGTGGTGCCTGGGGTCGTTTCGGTGAGCCCAACGCGAACTGTGAGAACTGTGCTGGCGCTGCCGGTATCGACTGTCTCATGCGAGCCAACACATGGGCGATGTGCGGTTCAACCAAGCGCCACCTTGGCTGGGGTCTTACGTCCATGCGCACCTCCCAGCCCTCAATGTGTCAGGTGGTGAGCCGAAGTCTGGATCATCTTGATGTCTTCGTCTGTGATTCAGGCTCGAACACTCTCACCGCCGCCTGGGAGCCCGCCATGGTCAGCTGGTGGGAAGGCTGGTGGGGACTACTCGGCGGCAGGGCAGCCCCGGGTGCACCTGTAACCGCCGTCTCCCGTCGGCCCGACCAACTTGATGTGTTTGTGGTGGGCACCAATGGAGGTGCTTACACTTGTGCCTGGAATCCAGCCTCGGGCTGGAGAGGATGGTGGCGCATCGGCACTGCGGTATTCCCTCAGGGGGCGATGATCCAGGCCGTGGTACGCAGCCAGGACCACCTCGATATCTTTGCCACTGATTGCAGCGGCCGTGTGCTCAGCGCGGCCTGGGAACCCGCTTTTGCCGATGGCTGGCACGGCTGGTGGCAGATCCTCGGTGGTGCGGCCCGACCCGGTGCCCCCGTCACGGCAGTTTCCCGGAGTGCCGACAAGCTGGATATTTTTGTCATCGGGACTGACGGCGGTTGTTACACCGCTGCTTGGGAGCCTTCATTCGGCTCAAGCTGGCACGGCTGGTGGCGCATCGGCACTGTGCTATTCCCCCAAGGTGCCTTCGTGGGTGCTGTTTCTAGAAATCTCGATTATCTCGATGTCTTCGCCACCGACACTGGCAGCAAGGTTCTCACGGCGGCGTGGAGTCCTACTTCTGGTGGTTGGAAAGGCTGGTGGCAGATCCTCAACGGCAAGGCCAACCCTGGCGCACCGGTCGGTGCTGTTTCCCGCAGCAAGAACAAGCTGGATGTCTTCGTTGTGGGTACTGACAACATCATCTACACGGCGGCCTGGGAGCCCGCCTCCCCGGACGGTTGGCATGGCTGGTGGAACCTCAATGGCGGTCGCGCCGCACACGGGTCCCTCGTCACGGCTGTATCACGCCGTCCCGACTTCATGGACATCTTCATGATCGGTCAGGATGGAAGGGCCTGGTCAGCCGCCTGGAGTCCAGGCCATGCCTGGGCCGGCTGGTGGTCCATGGGCAAGTAGCTCCGTCACGATGCTCCCCCCTCAGGGCTGCGCTCCTGAGGGGGGGGCGGGTGCCTTGAAACCCGGGGCGTCCCAAGGGAGGCCTTCGCCTGGTCTCTGCTTTTGCCGGCTGGTCCTTTGCAGGCTCCAGGCTTCCACGAACAGTTGCTCCTCCGGATGAAGCCGGCTGAGAACCTCAGGTGGGATGGTGTCCGAGTAGACACCCTCAAGTCCCTGTCGCTCAGCAAGTACCGCTAAATCGACGTCGCCGACTTCGAGAATGGCGATCCTGGGTTCCAGCATGCTGCTCACTTGGTACGTCAATTGCAGGCGTGCCAGCTCTGCAGGATCACTGTTCTCAAGGAGGATAACAAGGACGGGACTGGTCTTGGACACGGTCTACTTGTGGGCTGGGGGAGTGGGTTGGGTGACAGCAACTGATGGCAGTAGCAGAGATAACCAGTCCGTGCAGCGGCAGGGAGAGGCCAGCTGAGGTTGCTTGGTTTTGGTATGGGTTCCATCGTTACCCCTTGGGTGCGGGGCATCGCTCCTGAAACAGACTTTCAGCTTAGGCATAGTCTTCTTCAAAGGAGCTTTTCCAGCAGATCAGCAGGCTGACGATGCAGCAGAAGTGGCTCAAAAAAGTCTGCCTACAGCCCAAGGGTCGGTTTCCCATAGCCAAGAGCTGATTTCCGGCTCAAAAAGACACCTCGATGCCAGAGGGTTGCTGGGCTGTTCGTGAACATTGAAACCCCGGAGACGCTGAAGGGTTATCTGCTGAGGGCCCACAGCCAGGACATCGCCTAGCCGAAGGCTTCTGCACAGCAGTGGCGCCGTGACCAGTGCTGCATCGAGGAGGTGCAGGAGGCGGCCCGGTTGGTGAAGCAGAGGGGCTGGCTGCGCATGACACGGGAATGTAGGAATGGCCTGTCGACCTCAACTGTGACTGTTCCCTTGGTATATCTGCCTTGGATTTCAATAAATCAGAGGCAGATCTGGCAGATGGTCCCTTGTAACTACGAGTTGACGCTCTCGCTGAAGCGCCGTGGTCATGTTGGGCTTGACGCTCATTCGGCGCATCTCCGATTTACGCATTGGCTGTTGAACTCTTTCCACACTATGTCAAAGGGGGAGGGACGGATTGACTACTTGGCTTCCTCTCAATCACAAACTAAGGCTTCCTAGCTGGCATGACGTTCGGTAGGGTAGCTGTTGCCGAACATCCATTGTTGGATTCACCAGTGGCGAGGCGGGAGGATCTGTTCCTCTCCTGCTTCGCCTGCCCTGCGACGCCTCCTCACCGAAAGGCTCAGCGCTTGGTGTTGACATGCTCAGTCCCTGGGGTTGAATCGCCGAGATGGTTTCTGGTCTGATTCTGTTGGCCGCTGATGAATTAGATTCTCTGTCTCTTTTTTAGCCGGCATTGTTGGAGGTAAGTTAGGTCCAGCCTGGCCTCGGTGACCGGCACTGGTGGCTGAAATAGCCTGGCTTCAGCATGCTGGGCTGGATACCCCCTCGTGAAACCGGCCCCCGGCAGGTCGGCAGGCTGGCGCTTGGCCTGCGCGCAAGGTAGCCTCCTTCCGTCGCGATTGCTGCAGAGGAAGTGATGACCAGATACCGAATCATCAGGGATGACGGCAACAGCGATGCCATTGCGGGGCAGTCATTTTCAAGCTATGACAAGGCTCATATGGTTCTGGAGCGTTATTACAGCGATCTTTGTTGTTCCGATGATGAGCGCGAGTCCTACCACATTGTCGATGAAACAAACTGAAACGTTGGGCCCTTTCTTTCTTTAGACCGATCCGGTTGCGGCACTGATGCTTGTGCTCGCCCAACAAAAAGCCCCCTCGGGAGAGGGGGCTTCTCCAGCCGTAGCTGGTGGGGGATTCCAGAATGTGCAACCAGCGAAGCTGGTCAGCCGATGGCGGGAGCAGTCAGCGCCACGGGGGTGGCGGTGGCGGCAGCCAGATCGAGGGGGAAGTTGTGAGCGTTGCGCTCGTGCATCACTTC
>CANCJV010000009.1 GCA_947378425.1 Synechococcaceae cyanobacterium | reverse complement strand
GTCTGGCTGGGCGAGCGGCTCGGCCATGCCGACGAGCGAATGACGTGGCTGGCCCCGGCTGATCCGCTGCCGCTCGACCTCGATCCCCTGCATCTGGTGCTGCTGGTGGCGGAGCCCGCTCCGCCGCCGGATCCCCAGCAGCTGCCTCTGTTTGGCATCGCCGATGGGATCTGGCTTCAGCACAACGATCAGCCCGGCCTGATGACCAAGCGGGAGGTGCGCATCCAGCTGCTGGCCGATCTGGAGCTGCCCGAGACCGGTGTGCTCTGGGATGTGGGGGCCGGCGTCGGCTCCGTCGGGCTGGAGGCGCTGCGGCTGCGGCCGGGCCTGGCCCTGTGGGCGGTGGAACGCCGCGCCGGCGCCGCCGCCCTGATCCAGGCCAATGCCCAGCGGCTGGGGGTGCGGCCGGCAGGGGTAGTGGAAGGATCCGCCCCTGGGGCCCTGGGCCCGTTGCCGGATCCGGATCGGGTGCTGCTCGGCGGCGGCGGCCGCGACCGGGCGGCGCTGCTCGAGACCGTGGTGGAGCGCTTGCGACCGGGGGGGCTGGTGGTGATCCCCATGGCCACCGTCGAGGCCCTGGCTGAGCTGAGGCCCCGCCTGGAGACCGCCGGACTGGTGGTCAGTGTGTCCCAGCATCAGGCCTGGCGCGGGACGCCCCTGGCGGATGGCACCCGCCTGGCGCCGCTCAATCCGGTGCTGGTGCTCAGCGGCCGGAAGGGCTGAGCGCTGGCATGAGGGATTCGATCCGGATCGCCGTACCGACGCCGATGCCCAGCGCCGCCGCCTGAGCGGCAGCGATCTCGAGCACCCCATCCACCGCCTCATCAGGCCCGTAGCTGCGGCAGGGCAGGTGCATGCAAGGGGCCGCCGGCGCCACGATCTGGATCACCCGTCCCGCCCTGACGAACAGCATGTCCAGCGGTTCGGGTGTCTGGTGCATCCAGAAACGGGCAACCGAGGGTGGCTCGTAGCTGAACCACATGCCGTGCAGCGGTGGCAAGGGCCCGCGGCGCTGCAGACCCATGAAGTACTGGCGATCGCTGCGGGGCACCTCCAGCTGGATGCAGGTGGGCTGGGCCCCTGGCAGTACTTCCAGACAGGCCCGGGCCGTGATCGGTAGAACCTGGGGTGGGGAGCCAGTCGCGGTTGGAATCGGTGCAGCCGCTGATGCGGCCATGGGCACAGCGGCCCGAGCGGCAGTCCCAGACCAGCTGAGTGGGCTCAGGGCCATCAGGGGAACAACCAGCCACGCCGTGCCCAAGCGGCGCGTTCCGCCAGACCTGTCCCTGAACATCGGGGCCCTGGCAGGGCGACTGCGTCTGCTCATGGCCGCCCCCGCTGCCGCGTCGGCCGCGTCTCCCCCAGGCAGTAGCCCTCACCGCGCAGGGTGTGAATCAGCCGCCGCTCACCCCCCTCCTCCAGCTTCTGGCGCAGATAGCGCACATAGACCTCGATCACGTTGCTGGCACTGCCGGCTTGATCGTCCCAGATTTCCGAGAGAATCTGCTCACGGCTGACGACCTCACCCCGGTGGCGCATCAGCAGCAGCAGCAGTTCGTACTCGCGGGCGGTCAGCGTCAGGGCACGCTGGCCGCGCTTCACCTGGCGGCTGGAGGGAATCAGTTGCAGATCCTCCACCTGCAGCCAGGCCTCCGCTGCGCCGTGCCGGTTCAGGTTCAGGTTGAGATGCAGCCGCAGGCGGGTGAGCAGGTCGCTGGGGGCCAGCGAACACAGCCAGAAGTCATCGGCGCCGCTGTTCAGGGTGCGGCAGCGGTTGTCCACCGTGTCCTGCTCGATGCCCAGCAACACCGGAATCGCCCCCCAGCGCCGGCGCAGCGCCGCGATCTGGCGATCGCTGCCGGGAGAGAGAATCACCGCCTCGGGCCTCGGGCCCTGGGGTTCAGCCGCCCCTGGCAGCCCGGCTGAGCCGGAAGGAGCCACCTGGATCGGCCGCAGTGGCACATAGCCGGAAACCTCCAGCCGGGAGGCCAGTGACTCCGCCGCTTCCCCCACCAGCAGCACCGCCGGACTCATGGCGTTGGCTCCGGGGCGTCGAGGCCATTGCCGGGTTTGGCCACATGGGGCAGGCCCCAGCCCAGCTTGTTGCGAAGCACCTGGAAAAACTCATGGTCCGCCAGCCGCACGAACCGCACCGGTTGCTCACTGCGCCGCACCAGCACCCGATCCTCGGGCCAGATGTAGCAGCCGGCGCTGCCATCCACCACCATCATCAGCCGTTCCGGGGTGGCCGGAAACACGGTGACCGGCTCCCGATCGCTGAACACCAGGGCCCGTGAAGCCAGGGAATGGGCGGCGATCGGCGTCAGCTGCAGCACCGGGCAATCGGGGGTGATCACCGGACCACCGGCACTGAGCGCATAGGCGGTGGAACCCGTCGGACTGGAGAGGATCACGCCGTCGGCGGCGATGTCCACGGGCGCATGGCGACCGATGGCGATCTCGAAGTGACACATGCTGGTGAGAGGTTCGCGGTGCAGGGCCATCTCGTTGAGGCAGAGCACCTCCCAGCGCCGCTGCTCGCCCCGCATCACGCTCACCACCAGCAGCGACCGCTCCTCAACGCTCCATTGCGAGGCGATCACCTGCTCAAGGGCCCGATCCAGATCCTTGAGGTAGGCCTCGGCCAGAAAGCCGAGATGGCCGGTGTTGATCGTCAGGATCGGCACGCCGATCGGGGCGGTCATGCGGGCGGCGGAGAGCACGGTGCCATCGCCGCCGAGCACGATCGCCAGCGGCATCTCGGCATCGAAACCGGGGGGCACGCAGGCGGCGTAACCCTTGGCGCGCAGATGCTGATCCGGATTGGCGAAGCCAACCACGCCGGCGGAGCTGCTGGCCCGCACCACCTCAAGACCCGCCTCCAGCAGGCGGGATTCGATGGTGGCGGCAGTGGCCAGGGCCAGCTCCTTGCCGTCGTTGACGATCAGTCCGACACGGGGCACCGATCGGGGGCAAGGAAGAAATGCCACTTTATCGGCAGAGCCAGCTGCAACGAGCCGCCAGGCCAGCCGGCTGCGGCATCAGAACTGCTCCAGGAAGCGCAGATCGCTGGTGTACAGCCGCCGGATGTCATCGATGCCGTGACGCACCATGCAGAAACGCTCCACGCCGAGGCCGGCCGCGAAGCCACTCCAGCGCTGCGGGTCGATGCCCAGGCCCTCGAGCACCGCCGGATCGACCATGCCGCAGCCCATCACCTCGAGCCAGCGGCCGCGCCACTGCACATCGACCTCGGCCGAGGGCTCGGTGAAGGGGAAATAGCTGGCGCGGAAGCGCACCGGCAGATCGCCGAAGAAGCGTTGCAGGAAGGTGGTGACGGTGCCGCGCAGATGGCTGAAATCCAGGCCTTCATCGAGGGCCAGCACCTCCACCTGGTGGAACACCGGCGAGTGGGTGGCATCGACCGCATCGCGCCGGAACACCCGACCGGGAGCCACGATCCGCACCGGTGGCGGATTGCACTCGAGATGGCGGATCTGCACCGGCGAGGTGTGGGTGCGCAGCAGGCGCTCACCACCATCGGCCCCGGGAGCGAGATAGAAGGTGTCCTGCATGTCCCGGGCCGGATGGTGCGGCGGGATGTTGAGGGCGGTGAAGTTGTAGTGGTCGGTCTCGATCTCCGGCCCTTCCGACACCCGGAAGCCGAGGCCGGCAAAGATATCGACGATCTCCTCGATCGTGCTGATCAGGGGATGGCGATGGCCCGGCGGCACGAAGCGGCAGGGAACCGTCACATCCAGCCGCTCCAACTCCAGCCGCTCCGCCATCGCCGCCGCCTTGACACTCTCCAGCCGCTGGGCCAGCAGCGCCTGCACCTGGTCCTTGAGCACATTGGCCCGCTGACCCACCAGGGGACGTTCACTGCCGGGCAGCTTGCCCATCGCCCCCAGCACACCTGAGAGCCGCCCTTTCTTGCCCAGCAGGCCCACCCGCAGCTCTTCGAGCTCGGCGGCGCCCGAGGCGGCGGTGATGGCGGCTTCGGCTTCGGCCTCCAGCTGCTCCAGCTGGGCGGTGAGGTCCTGGAGGCTGACGATGGCGCTCACGGGCTGGGGGCTGGGCGATGCGAGCTGAGACTGTAGGCAGCTGCCCAGGAGGCGCAGCCATCACCACCGGAAGCGGGCCTGGCGGAGCGGCCGATGGCGCACCTCTCAGGCCAGGAGTCTCGGTAGCGTTGAACCAGTGCCTGCCACCCCGATGGATCCGCTCCGCATCCTGATCAGCAACGACGACGGGGTGTTTGCGGATGGCATCCAGGCCCTGGCGAGCGCAGCGGCGGCCCGGGGGCATCGGGTCACCGTGGTCTGTCCCGATCAGGAACGCTCCGCCACCGGCCACGGCCTCACGCTGCACTCGCCCCTGCGGGCCGAACGGGCCGACGAACTGTTCGCCGCGGGGGTGCGGGCCTGGGCCTGCAGCGGCACCCCTTCGGACTGCGTCAAGCTGGCCCTGTTCAGCCTGCTGGAGGAACCGCCCGACCTGGTGCTCTCGGGCATCAATCACGGTCCCAATCTCGGCACCGACGTGCTCTATTCCGGCACCGTCGCCGCGGCCATGGAGGCCACGATCGAAGGTTTCCCGGCCCTGGCCGTCAGCAGCGCCGATTTCCAATGGCGCCATTTCGAGCCGGCGGCCCGGCTGGCCCTGGACGTGGCCGAATCGATGCATCGGAGCGGCTGGCCCGAAGGCCTGCTGCTCAATCTCAATGTGCCGCCGCTGGCCAGCGAGGCGATCGGCCCGCTGCGCTGGTGCCGCACCGCCGTACGCCGCTATGTCGATCAGTTCGACAAGCGGATTGATCCCCGCGGCCGCACCTACTACTGGCTGGCCGGCGAGGTGGCCAACGATCTCGAAGCCCAGGTGGCGGGGCCGGCCGACTGGCCGATCGATGTGGCCTGGATCGACGCCGGCGGTGCCTCTCTGACACCGCTGCAGCCGGAGCTCTTCTGGCGCGGCCTCACCGCCAGCCTGCCGGCGGCAGAACTGCTGGGCGGCTGAGCGGGGAAAGGCTGCATTCAGGGTCGGTTGAGATTGTTCTACCGAGGGGGGGGGCGGATCCGGTGGCTGATTCAGGCCCGCCGGTACACCCGCTGCAGCAGCCAGAGGCTGATCCACAGCCCGATCGTGTGGGCGAACAACACCTGGGTGTTACTCAGCACCGAGAGCATCTCGATCGACGTGATCGGCAGGCCAATCACCCGGCCTGCCGCCCCGGGAGCCTGCTGAATCTGGGCGCCGAAGAAGCCCGGAACCTGTTGCGAGGCCTGCACGAACAGGCTGCCCGCCAGCGCCTGGTAGCCGATCACCGCCAGGGTGACGCCCACCAGATCGGCCAGCACACCGCGCTTGATCAGGCGGACCGTTTCGCCTTTGGTGGGCCTTACCGGGCTGGCCAGGGCTCTGCCGCAGCGGATCACCAGGCCGCTCTGCCAGATGGACCAGAGCAGCACGAAGAAGGACAGGGTCGTGAGCGAGAGGCCCGGGCCCAGACCCAGTGCCCGGGCTGAGTTGGCCGCCAGGCGCCCGCCGATGTTGTTGAACAACAGCACCCCCAGCACCACCACCGCCATCACCACCTGGGCCCAGAGGCGGATCCAGCTCATGCGGCGCACGGCGGCGGAAATCAACTGCAGATCCAGGCGGTCAACCATCGGGGGGGAGTCAGCGGGCCGCCTTGCGGCCAGGTGGCTCCCAAACTTGCCATGGGAGGATCAGCGCGGCGAGGCCCGCGTCGTTGATTCCGCTCCACAACCCCAGCGATGCCCTGCGTCCCACCGCCATCGCGCTGGGCAGTTTCGATGGCCTGCATCGCGGCCATCGCCGTGTGATCGCCGCCGTCGTGCCGCCCTGCGTCGTGCCGCCTTGCGGTGCCCCGCTCAGCCTGACGGGTCTGGCTGACGCCAACGGCATCGACGACGAGCTGTCCAACCCCGATCGGATCCCCCCAGGATCAGGCCCCGTCGATCCGAGCGAGCGGAAGGAGCCCCCGCCGATTCCCACGGTGGTGAGCTTCTGGCCCCATCCACGCGAGGTGCTCCACGGAGAGCCGCGACTGCGGCTGGATCTGCCGGTTGAAAAACTTGAGGCCCTGGAGCCCCTCGGAATCCGCCAGCTGGTGCTGGTTCCTTTTGACCAGGCCCTGGCGGCCCTCACGCCGGCGGAGTTCGTCGAGCAGGTGCTGGTGAACCAATTGCAAGCCCGCCGCATCGCCGTCGGCGACAACTTTCGCTTCGGCGCCGGCCGCTGCGGAGATGCCGCGGAGCTGGCCCGCCTCGGCGAACTCCATGGCATTGCCGTCTCCGTGCTGCCGATGCTCTTCGATGGCGACGAACGGGTGAGCAGCAGCCGCATCCGCCGGGCCCTGGCCGCAGGCCGCATCGCCGAGGCCCGGAGGCTGCTCGAGCGGCCCTACCGCTTCAGTGGGCGAGTGGTGGGCGGCCGTGGCCTGGGCCGCCAGCTGGGCTGGCCCACCGCCAATCTGCAGGTGGATGGCCGCAAGTTCCTGCCCCAGGAGGGGGTCTATGCCGCCCTGGCCTGGCTGGAGAGCGGCGAACCGGGGGTGGCCTGTGGCGAAGCGATGGCGGCGGTGATGAACCTGGGCCCCCAGCCGACGGTCGATCCGCTGGCCCCCTCGGCGGTGGAGGTGCACCTGCTGGATCGCCAGATCGAACTGGAGGGGACCCGGCTGCGGGTGGAGCCCCTGCAGCTGCTGCGCAGCCAGCAGCGCTTCGCCAGCCTCAAGGCCCTCAGCGAACAGATCGGCGCCGATGCGGCCGCTGCCCGCCGCCTCCTGGCTCAAACCCGGGACTCATCCCTAGCCGCTGGGATAGGCATGGGTGAGGCCCCAGCCGATGAAGGCGGCGATGCCCCCCATCAGCAGGATGCCTGACACCAGCACCAGCATCGCGTTGTCAGATCCGTTCGGGTCGGTGGCCATCGCCCTGCCGCAAGCGCCCACACCCTAGACAGGGTGGGGAAAGCGTTTCTGCCAGCCTTGTGACGACCCGCTCCAGCGCCAGCCTGCGCCTGCTCGACGCCAACCTCGACCGGGCCCGCGAAGGGCTGCGAGTGCTGGAGGACTGGTGTCGCTTCGCCCTGGACCGCCCCGATCTGGTGGCCCGCAGCAAGGATCTGCGCCAGCGGCTCGGCCGCCAGCACCACGAGCGTTTCAAACTGGCCCGCCACAGCGCCACTGATCCGGCGGCGGGGCTGGCCCACCCGGCCCAGCTGGAACGCCTTGACGACGGCGCCGTGCTGGCGGCCAATGCGGCCCGCGTCCAGGAGGCCCTGCGGGTGCTGGAGGAATTCGGCCGGCGCGACGAACCGGAACTGGCCCAGGAGGCCGCGGCCATCCGCTATCTCGTCTACGACCTGGAGGTGGACCTGATCCAGGCCTCGCGGCTGGGCCCGGGCCGGCGCGAGCTGCTGCGCCGCGCTCATCTGTACCTGGTCACCAGCCCGGTGCCGGATCTCGAAGGAGTGGTGGCAGCTGCCCTGGCGGGAGGGGTACGGCTGGTGCAGTACCGGGCCAAGCAGGCCAGCGGCCCCGGCGCGCCTCCCACCCTCGACGACCTGCAGCGGCTGGAGCAGGCACGCCGCCTCAGGACCCTCTGCGCCCAGGCCGGCGCCCTGTTTCTGGTCAACGACCGCATCGACATCGCCCTGGCGGTGGAGGCCGACGGCGTGCATCTGGGCCAGGGGGATCTACCGCCGGCCGTGGCCCGCCGCCTGCTGGGGCCCGAGCGCCTGATCGGCCGCAGCACCCATCGGCTTGAGGACTTGCGGCAGGCGGTGATCGACGGCTGCGATTACGTCGGCGTCGGACCGGTCCACACCACCCCGACCAAACCAGGCCGCGAACCGGTGGGGCTCGCCTATGTGGCCCAGGCGAAAGCCGCATCACCGATCCCCTGGTTCGCCATCGGTGGCATCGACAGCGCCAACCTGGCGGCGGTGCGTGCGGCGGGCGGTACGCGGGTGGCGGTGGTGCGGGCGATCACCGAGGCCCCCGATCCGGCGGCGGCGGCGGCGGCCCTGCTGGCAGGCCTGGAGGCCGAGGCATGAGCGGGGAGCAGGCCGGCGGCGCTGGCGAGAACGCAGCAGCCCGGAAAACGAAAACTGTGGCAACAGCGGCCTTTGATTCGGCAACCTTTGACTCGGCAACCTTTGACTCGGCAACCGTGGACGCAGCAGCCGTAGACGCCCCAGTCGTGGTCGAGGCATCTCAAGGAGCACGCATGCTGGAGATCCGAGTCAACGGTGAGGCACGCCGCTGTGCGGCCGGGCTGACCCTGGTGCAGGTGCTCGACAATCTCGGCTATCGCCCCCAGCTGGTGGTGGTGGAGTTCAACGGCGAAATCCTGCCGCGCCAGCGCTGGGCTGCTCAGGCTGTGGTGGAATCCGACGTGCTGGAAGTGGTCACCATCGTCGGAGGTGGTTCCTAGATTCCGTCCACTTGATCCCCTTCCCATGGGTCCACGCGCGCTGCGGCGAACGCTCAGCCTGATGGTGATGCCGGTGTTGGTCGCCGCTCTGATGGTGATCGCCCCCCATCCGGCCTCGGCGGCCAGTGGCGGCCGTATCGGTGGGGGGAGTTTCCGCTCGGCCCCTTCGATGCCTCGCAGCTACGGCGGCGGTCCCTCCCGGGGCTCCTATGGAGGTGGCTACGGAGGTGGCGGCTACTACGGCGGCGGTGGCTACCGCGGCGGAGGCATGGGCTTCCCCTTCATCGTGCCGATCTTCGGCTTCGGTGGCGGTGGCCTGTTTGGCTTCCTGATTTTGATGGCGATCGTCGGGATGTTGATCAACGCCGTGCGCGGCGGTGGCAGCGGCAGTGGCCCGCGGTTGGCGGAGAATGATGGCGGCTACGGGGCCATCAGCTCCGATGGACCGGTGTCGATCGCCCAGATCCAGCTGGGCATGCTGGCCACGGCCCGGGATGTGCAGGAGGATCTGCGCCGCATGGCCGGCTCGGCTGACACCTCCAACAGTGCCGGCCTTCAGCGGGTTCTTCAGGAAACCACCCTGGCCTTGCTGCGGCACCCCGATCTCTGGGTGTATGCCAATGGCGAGGTGGGCCAGGTGCCCTTCGCCAGCGCCGAATCCACCTTCAACCGCCTGTCCATGCAGGAGCGCAGCAAGTTACAGCGCGAACTCACCGCCAACGTGGCCGGCCGCCGCTACAGCGAACCGTCGACGGTGGCGGCGGGCAGCAGCAGTGGCGCCAGCGACTACATCGCTGTCACCTTGATCGTGGCTAGCCGCCGCGGCCTGCCCCTCAAGGGAACCGCGACGGCCGAAGCCCTGCGCGACAGCCTCCAGCAACTGGGTGCCATCGGCAGCGATGATCTGCTCGCACTCGAAGTGATCTGGCAGCCGGAAGGCGCTGGTGAGGTGCTCAGCAGCGAGGAGCTGATCACCGCCTATCCCGATCTCCAACATCTCTAAGCGAGGGCCCTGGCCAACCTCCCCGCTCATCGTCACGATCCCAGCCAGACGGGCCTAGGGGGTGGCGGGGGTTTTCAGAGGCTCCTAAGACAAGCCCGAATCATGGCTACCGTTGGCCGCAAGCAGAGTGCAGCCAACGTGCCAGAGCGGTCTGAAGGCTTGATCCGCCAAGGGTTGGAAGCGGTGGTGGCCGGCATGGCCGCGGGCACGATCCTGGCCTTCGGGGTCAGTTCGCTCGGGCAACCGGGTCCCCAGGCCAACGCCACAGCCACCGCCCGAGGCAGAGGCCTCAGCATGACGACAAGCGGGCTGGTGCTTGGCGGCTTGTCAGGCCTACTTCATGCAGGGCTGGGCAATGCGGGCCGGCGTCGACGCCGCCAGGACGTCCCAACGCCAGCGGCTTCCGGCAACACCTGGACCAGTTGGCGTGAGTTTGTGGTGAGCCATAAACAGGCCGAAAGCGCCGAGATCACCTCGTTTGAGCTCCAGCCACTCGATGGCGAAGCGCTGCCTGCCTTTAAGCCCGGACAATTCCTCACGATTGAGCTGCACATCCCAGGCCAAGCCAGACCGGTGCTGCGCACCTATTCCCTCTCCGACTATCCCCTGCTAGGCCAGCCGATCAAGCATTACCGCCTCTCGATCAAGCGCGAGCCGGCGCCGAAGGGCCAGAACGTGCCACCAGGGCTGGCCTCCAACTTTCTACATGACCATGTGAGGCCAGGTTCCACTCTGCGGGTCCGCCCACCGGCCGGCACCTTCGTGCTCGATACGAGCTCCACCAAGCCGATCGTGTTGATCAGCAATGGGGTCGGCATTACGCCGATGATCGCCATGGCCAAGGCAGCCCTTGGCCAACCATCGCCCCGCCCGATCTGGTTTTTGCACGGTTGCCGCAACGGCCCATTCCATGCCTTCCGTGATGAGATGGCGTCCCTGGCAGCAGCCCATTCCAACCTGCATCTGCACATCGCCTACAGCCGTCCCGGCGAAGAGGATGCTGGTCACCACCAAAGCGAGGGCTATGTCGATTGGGCTTTAGTGAGATCGCTGGTGGATCAGGACGCTGACTATTTCCTCTGCGGTTCTCCAGCATTCATGCAGGGTTTGATCGCCGAGCTGCGCCAGGCCGGCATCCCTGAAACGGCCATTCACTTTGAGATGTTCAGCAGCAGGCCACCGGCCAGCTCTTCAACCAGCGAACCAGCCCCGGAAGCGTCGAGCATGGCGGGCGCCACACCGGCTTCATCAGAGGTTACGTTTGTGCGCAGCGGCCGGACCGCCAGATGGGCGAGCACCGATCCGGATGACACCCTGCTGGACTTCGCCGAGGCCCAGGGCGTTGAGCCAGCGTTTTCCTGCCGCGCCGGGGTGTGCGGCACCTGCGCCTGCCGGGTGCTGGAGGGTGAGGTGAGTTACATCAGTGAACCCACGGCAGGTCTGACCCGTGGCTCGGCCCTGATCTGTATTGGCAGACCCAAAGGGGCCAGCCTTAACCTCGATCTGTAGCTGAACGGGGTTTGGCCGCAACAATCACAAACCCGCGCTCCCCGTTGACCGCAGCTCACCCACCACCAATCCTGGTAGGGACTGCGGCACGGCCACCATGGAAGCCATCGATTGGCTCACAATCCTGCATCCTGCCCTGGCGGTGGTGCTGATCTACCCCCTCATCGGCGTTGTGATGAGGCTGGGCATCCAGACCAGGGCGCGGCGGGTGGATGGCGCCAAGTTGCCCGCCTCCACAGGGCGAGAACACACCGATCTGGGTCGATGGCTCTCCGCTGGTGTGGTGGCTGTTGTCCTGGTGGCGCTCACGGTCGTGATTGCCACCGCTGCGCCCCTGAGCCAGTTCCCGGGAGGAGCCGCCAGGGCCGGGCAGTTGCTACTGGTGCTGGTTGGCACGGTGATTGCTCTGATCACGCTCTGGCGAGCCACTGAGAAAGCGATCCGGTTGGTCTTTGCCCTGATCACCTGGGCTGGGGTGATCAGCCTGGGGGCTCAACCGGAAGTGTTCCGCCTCAGCGACAACCCCTTCCAGCTGGAGTTCTGGCAATCCCACTACTGGATCGGCGTTGCCGTCGTGGGGCTGATGCTGTTTTCCCTGGGCTCCAGGCCAGAGATTCAGCGGGAACTGCGTTGGCGGCGTCTGCATGTGACGGCGAACGTGCTGGCAGCGGTGTTGTTCGTGATCCTGGGGATCACCGGCACCCGTGATCTGTTGGAGATCCCGCTCCATTGGCAGAAAAACACCCTGGAGAACTGCAACTGGACCAGTCACGTCTGCCCGCCGGCAGCCCCCCAGGGGCAGCCCGGGCAGAAGGGATCGTGAAGGCCGGCGCCTACCTGCTGGCGGTCTACATCCTGCTGCGCGGCAGTGACGGCACCGTGCTCAAGGCCCTGCAGCAGGCTGGTTCCCTTACCCACAAGGCAGGCGGGCCCGAGGCGATCAGCTTCTGCAATGTGTTCTTCTTCTCCAGCCTGATCTGTGGACTGGCGATGGTGCTGATCGATCGGCGGGGCGTCACCACCAGCCTGCCCCAACTGCAGCCCAGGGATCAGTTACTGCTGGCGCTGCAGGGATTGTCAGGCTTTTTCCTGGGGCCGGTGGCTTTCTTTCTGACCCTGGATCATCTAGGCGTGGTGGAGCAAACCCTGCTCTTCAGTCTCACGGTGCCGCTCACGGCCCTGGGCGCCCATTGGTGGCTGCAGGAGCACTTGCCGCGATCGTTTCCGATCACCTGCGCTGTGCTCAGCGTCGGATTGTTGTTGAGCCACCATGGCGCGATGGCGCAGGCCGGAGGCAGCGATGGCCTCGGGTTGTTGTGGGCATTGGTCGGGGTGATGGCCTTTGTGGCGAGTGGCCTGCTGGCCCGCTTCAATGACCAGCGCGGCTGGGGGGTGGGGCTCACGGTGGGGCTGAACAGCCTGGGCGCCAGTGTGCTGTTTGGCCTGATCGCCCTGATTCTGTTTGGACCGAGCCATTTCTTTTATCTGCGCCTGTGGTGGGTGGCCGGTGTGATCGCCGGCTACGCCACCCTCATCACCTTGGGCAGCCAGTGGAGCCTGATGGCGGCCTATCGGCGATTGGGGGTGGTACCCGTCACCTTGTGGGCCTCGCTCACGATCGTGGTGGCCGTAGCAGAAGCCCACCTGCTGCTGCACGAGCCCATCAGCGCTCCTGTGGTGCTCGGCGCAGGCCTGATCGTGGCTGCCATCGGCCTGCATCAAGCCACAAGCCGACCGGATGCGCCGCCAGCTCAACAGGCCTAACGTTCCACAGTTCCAGCTCAGTCGCCACAACGACTCGCCTTTCGATCCATGCTGAAAACCACCGCAACCATGGTCCTGGTGATGGGCCTGGCCAGCGCCGCTCCCTCCGCCTTGGCAGCCAGCCCGCAGACACAGAGCCAACCTGTTCAGCTGATTGCCGCGGCACCCCACGGCAAAGGAATTCCCTTGCAGGCTGCGGAAGCCCCCGTGACTGGCACAGTCACGGTGAAGCATGAAGGTGGCCAAACAACCCTGGTGTTCAGCGACGACTTCAGCACGAACCCGAAAGCTCCCGCGCTGCAAGTGGTGTTGCTGAAATCAGCTACCCCGCTGAAAACCCTCACCGCTCCCCACTACCCCCTCACTCCTGGCTCCTACACCCAGGTGGCTCCCCTCAAGAGCTACAAGGGCGCCCAGAGCTACACCCTGCCCGCCGGCGTGGATCTCAAAGCCAGTGGCTCCGTGTTGATCTGGTGCAAAGTGGCCAATGCCACCATGGCCTGGGCTCCGCTGAAGTGATCGGCGGGCCCCAATCGGTGGCATGGCTGCCGATTGGGGCCCCAAGGGCATCAAGCCAAATCAGCTCATCAGCAAGATGATCGAGCTGATGTTGGCCTGCATCAACAGCACCACCCCAGCTCCAATCCCCTCGACACCCAGGGCTGCCTAACAGTGTGATCAGATCATCCCTGGCCCGATCGCAACCCTTCCCAGTGCCAGTGTCCCCTTGAGGTTGTAGGCCACCTCCCTCAATGCCTGTCGGATCGAGCGATAGCCCCCGCGTCGGAGCAAGTTCATCACGTTGGTCCCTTCTGGCTTGGCCCCATCGAACACCATCCCGCTGAATCACGGCCCCACAGAGACATCAGGGCCGTTTTCGCAGACTGAGGCCCCTGCCCCATGCCATCAGCCCGTCGCAGCACCGCCGTGATGATCAGCCGGGCACCGCTCCCTGAACCGTCGACCCGTGCGAACCCAGGATGCGCAGCGCAGCCATGGCGGCGCCGTAGCCGTTGTCGATATTGACCACCGTGAGCCCTGGGGCGCAACTGGCCAGCATGCCATGCAGGGCGGCATGACCGCCGGCACTGACGCCGTAGCCCACCGAGACAGGCACGGCGATCACCGGTTGGGGCAACAGGCCCGCCAGCACCGTGGGCAGGGCCCCTTCCATGCCGGCGCAGGCGATCAACACCTTGGACTGGCGCAGCGCCTCCAGCTGGTCGAGCAGGCGGTGCAGGCCGGCCACCCCCACATCCAGCACCAGGTCGCAGGCCACCCCATGGCATTGGAGGGCCAACCGGGCTTCCGCCGCCACCGCCAGGTCGCTGCTGCCCCCCGCCAGCACCGTCACCCGGCCGAGACCGGGATCGACTGGCGGCCAGGCCCCCACCGTCAGACAGTTCGCCTCGGCGTGATGGTGCAGTCCAGCGCTCCGGCCGGATTCCAGGCTCAGACCCAGCAGCGCAGCCACGGTCTGGATCTTGGCCCGATCCACCCGGGTCACAAGAGCCAACTCACCGGCCTGACCCAACTGCTGAATGATCGCCGCGATCTGTGCGGGGGTCTTGTGTTCACCCCAGATGGCTTCGACCATGCCGAGCCGGCGACGGCGATCGAGGTCGAGCCTGGCACCTGGATCCATCAGGTTTCGGGCGTCGCAAGCTCCATGGGCTCGGGCCCAGCCCGCTGAACCCCGATCTCCGCCTCCCTCAAGCTTGTTTGCTCTGGCACCAAGCCTGCCGGGGGCAGCGACGGCAACTCGCCCTCATAGACCAGAGGGAAGGGATTGGCCTCCGGACCCGAGATGTCCTGCAGGGGCGACGTCGCCCCGAAGCGCACCAGGGCCGCATGGGCCAACTGCTCAAAGCGCTCCTGCACCGCGTCGAGCTCCTGGCGGGGGATGGCCAGCCACTGCTCGCGACTGGCCCAGTGAATCAGGAGCTGGCCCTGCTCGTGCTCGCCATCCCAGCTCAGATCGCGGCCCAGAAAGCCGGGTTGTCGGTTCAACCAGGGTTCCCAGCTGCCCTGTTCGGCTTCCAGCCAGGCAGCCCGGGCCGCCGCCGGCACATGCACCCGCAGATGCTCCACCACCGCCACATCCACCCGGCCATCGCCAGCGGCAACGCTGCGCAGGCTGCCGTCGATTTCGGCAATGCCAGCAAAATCAAGGGGAACCGGCTGGCCGTTCAGTTCCATCGGCCGGAAACAATGCTGGCGCCAGCCTAGGAGCCCCAGGCTGGCGATCTGGGCGACAGCGAGGCGGCAAGCAATCAGGCCTGCTGCAGCAGGGCCACCGCATGGCAGGCGATGCCCTCCTCACGGCCGGTGGGGCCCAACCCCTCATTGGTGGTGGCCTTGACCCCCACCTGCCAGGGCTCCAGGCCCATGCGGCCGGCGATGGCGGCCCGCATCGCCTCGATGTGGGGCTTGAGTTTCGGCCGCTCCGCCACCACCACCGTGTCCACATTGATCACGCTCCAACCCTGGAGACTGATCAACTCCATCACCCGCTCCAGCAGCTCCAGGCTGTCGGCCCCCTTCCAGCGAGGGTCCTCGGGGGGGAAATGGAGGCCGATGTCCCCCAGCGAAAGGGCTCCAAGCAGAGCGTCCATGATCGCGTGCACCAGCACATCGGCGTCACTGTGGCCATCGAGCCCCAGGCCCTCGGGATGCTCCAGCCGTTGCCCCCCCAGGATCAGGGGTCGGCCGCTGACGAGCCGGTGGATGTCATAGCCGTTGCCGATGCGCAGCTTCATGGGGGAGGCTCTCCTGCCCTGCCACTCTGAGCTGGCGGCGACCTTTGGCGCGGCGCTCCGCTGGAGCTGGGCTGAGCCTGAGGCTGACTCCGCCTGAGGCAAGCCTCAGCTCGGGTCAGCTTGCTGCTGCTGCCAGCGGCGAAACAAGTCGGGTCGTCGCTCGGCGGTGCGATCGCGTTGCTGTTGCAGACGCCAGCGGGCGATGGCGCCGTGGTCGCCGCTGCGCAACACCGCCGGCACCTCCAGACCGCGGAAACTGGCCGGGCGGGTGTAGTGGGGATGCTCCAGCAGCAGGGCGCTGTGGCTTTCCTCCTCCAGGCTGGCCTGGCTGCCCACGGTGCCGGGTCGCAGCCGCACGACCCCGTTGATGATCGTCGCCGCCGGAAGCTCGCCGCCGGTGAGCACGAAGTCGCCGATCGACACCTCCTCATCCGCCAGGGCGCGGATGCGCTCGTCGAAGCCCTCGTAATGGCCGCAGAGGAACACCAGCTGGTCGTAGTCCGAAGCCCAGCGTTGCAGATCAGCCTGCTTCAGGGGTTGGCCCTGGGGGCTCATCAGCAACACCCGCCGCCGTGGCAGCAGCGGAATCGACTCAACCGCGGCGTACACCGGCTCCGGTTTGAGCACCATGCCGGCGCCGCCGCCGTAGGGCTCATCATCCACCTTGCGGTAGCGATCGCTGGCGTGATCGCGAGGGTTGTGCAGATGCAGTTCGGCGATGCCGCTGGCGAAGGCCCGACCGATCACGCCGAGTCCGAACAGCGGCGCGAAGGCCTCGGGCACGAGGCTCACCACATCGAGGCGCAGGGCGCTCATGCGGTGGTTGCAGCGCTGCCGGTGGGCCGGCTGACGCGGCGAATCTCGGAGCTGAAGCTGGCCCGGCCGGGGCTGCCGTCGAGCCCATGTTCAACGCTGCTGCGCAGCCGCAGGTTGGGTTTGGTGAACCAGATGCGCTCGCGCACGACGGCCCTGGGGCCCCGAACGGTGAGCTCCAGGCTGCCATCGGGCCAGAGCTGCCAGCTGCCTCCTCCTTGCCGGGCCGCTTCACTGCCCAGCAGGACAGCGCCAGGTTCCGGTGCCGCCTGGCTGCGGAAGTTCCCGTCGTGGCCGAAGTGCAGCTCACGGACCACGCCTCCCCCCGGCGGCCGCAGCCTCAGGCCACCGGCCTCGTCGCTGGCCGCCGGTTCCAGGAAGGCCACCAGCAGCTCGGCCCGCTCCGAGCTGTGCCAGCCGTCGCCATCACCGGCACCATCGCTGGTTGGCAGCGAACTCTGGCCGCTCTCCAGCTCAAAACAACTGCGCAGGGCCAGCCACTCGCCGGCGCAGAAGGCCAGGAAGCTGGCAATGTCCTGGGGAGGGAAGGGAGCCTGGGGGACGGAGCCGGCGGGAGAGGCGGTCACGGCGATGGAAACAGGCGAACCGGAACAGGAGTCATCTTCTCAGCCGGAAGCCTCAATCGCCCCGATAACCCAGTTCGGCCAGGCGCCCCGGATGACTGCGCCAGCCCGGCACCACCTTGACGAACAGCTCCAGATACACCGGGCCATCGAACACCTTCTGCATCTGCAGCCGTGCACCCTTACCGATCTCCCGCAACATCTGACCGCCCTTGCCGATCAGAATCCCCTTCTGGCTGGAGCGCTCCACTAACACCGTGGCCAGCACCGCGGTGCGCGGGCCGTCATCGACGATGCGATCGATCTGCACCGCCACCGAGTGGGGTATCTCCTCGCGGGTCTGGTGCAGCACCTGCTCTCGGATCAATTCCGCCAGCAGCAGCTGCTCCGGCTGATCGCTGATGGCATCGGCGGGGTAGAGGTGGGGGCCCAGGGGCAGATCAGCGGCGAGGGCAGCCACCAAAGCGGCGCAGCCCTCACCGGTGAGGGCGCTGAGGGGATGCAGGGGCCAGGCCAGGCGATGCGCTGGGGACTGATTCGCCAGCTCAGCGGCTGGCTGGGATGAGGTGTCCGCGCTGGGATCCAGGCTGGCATCCGCCGGCGAACGAGCTGGCCAATCGGATGAAGCCTCCGTCCGGGGAGCGGGCCAGCTCACCAGCAGCTCCCTGTAGCTGGCGGCCAGCTCCTCGGCCCGTGCCGGATCCACCTGGTCGCACTTGTTGAGGGCAATGTGAACCGGCACCCGGCAGTGGCGTAACAACTCGACGATGAAGGCATCGCCCCGGCCCGCCGGCTGGCTGCCGTCAACCAACAGCAACACCACATCCACCTCGCCGATGGAGCTCCGGGCGCTTTGCACCAGGCGCTGACCCAGCAGGTGGTGGGGCTTGTGGATGCCTGGGGTGTCCAGCAGCACCAGCTGGGCCTCGGGGGTGGTGAGGATGGCCCGCAGCCGGTTGCGCGTGGTCTGAGCCACCGGTGAGGTGATCGCCACCTTCTCGCCCACCAGTTGATTGAGCAGGGTGGACTTACCGACGTTGGGTCGGCCGATCAGGGCCACGAAGCCCGAGCGGTAGCCCGGTGGCGTGTCAGCAGCGATGGAACCGGGAAGGGAAGGGCCTGTCATCGTTCAAGCCTGGCAGTTCACGGGCATGGCTGGTCCCTGAGCGGGGCGCCCGACCCGGCGGCCACTGTGGCAACGGAGCAGACCATGGGCAGCGGGTCATGAATCACCACCGCCTGACCTCGTGTTGCCCATAACCTTCGGCAACCCCAACGCCACGACCATGACAGCCGCCACCCCACTCCAGCCCAGCTTCCCCCAGGCGATTGAGATCAGCGGCCAGTGGCTGGCGCTCTGGGAGGCCGGCGAGTTGAGCGAGGAGGTGCTGGCTGATCGGGTGGCGGAAATGGTGGCCAGTCGCGATGGGGCCCGCGGTTTCTTCGTGGTGGCCCTGGCCGGAGATTCAGCCCTGATGGATCGGTTGCCGGACCCGGTGGCCCTGCAGCTGCGGCTCGCCGGTGAGGGGGTGGTGGATCTGAGCGTGCGCAATCTGGCGATGAGCACGGCGATGGCGCTGCACCATCGCCGCAGTGGCGATTCAGGCCAGCAGAGTGGATCGGAGCGGGTGCAGCACCGTGCCAGCGAGCTGTTGCGATTGCTGGAGCCCACAGCGGTCAAAGCGCGGCTGGAAACCCTGCTGGCTGCGGCCCGGGACGGGGCCGGCGAGGACGTGGCCTTTCTGGAGCGCTGGGGCTACGACGACGAGCAGAAATCGGCGATCTGTGAGGCCATCGACGCTGTCGCCGATTGAAGCGTCGTTGACCAAACCGTCCTCAACACACCATGGGTCGCAACTGCCACGGCAGCCCAACCATGGTCAGGCCAGCTCCTGCAAGCCATGGCCGAATCGAGCGGGGCGGGCGGGCGAAACCCAAGATCCTGAGAAAGCTCGGACCATGGCTGACCGCCAGGTCAAACAACGGTGAAAACCATTCGAAGGACGGGCTCGCCGACCAAGCCCGGGCCATGGATAGGACCTGGCCCAGGGCCCCGGGAGATCTGGAAAAGACCCTCCAGAGACAAGCAGTGGATCAGCGAGCCAGTGGAAACCTGGACGAACTTCAAGGAGAAGTTTCGATCATGGAGCAGCCGGTGCAGCCATGGATGCCTCACTGGGGACCGGTGTCGCAGCAAGGGGAGCAGGGGCAACTGACGCTTCGACAGCAGGGGCTGCGGTCACTGGAGCTCCTGCCTGGGCGGCTAGAGGCAGCGTTGCTTCGGCCGTCGGGGCGACCATGGCAGGAACCGGAGCCAGGCTGGCGGCTGAGCTGGCTGGGGCGATCGATGCGGCTGCTGAGGCCGAGCTATGGATCGGGGTCTGAGCTGAAGGCCGGCTGTCCGGAGTGAGAACCGGCGCGGAATCGAGAGGGTGGAGATGGATCACCGCCGGCACGAGCGATCCGACCGCCGGCCGCTGCTGATGACGGGACCAGCTGTCGATCTCCTTGATCACCGCGGGGTTGTCCGGGGTCTGGAGAATGTCGACGCTGCCATCGCTCTGGATCGCCAGAGGCACCTCGGTGCTGCGGCTGACGCTGAGCGAAGGCACATGGATCACCCGGGCTGTTGCGATACGTCGCGGAGAACCGGGGAGCTGAAGGAGTGCCTGACGCATGGGGTTGCGCCACATGCTCGGCAAGGGGCCGAGGGGATCGCCGCCGCTGAGGGAGGCTGCGCGTTCCACCATGGCCAGGGGCGACATCGGACCTTCATGCAGATCATTGAGATCGACACTGCCGCCCAACAGCTGAGCACGGGTGAAGTGGTTGTTGAGCCAGTTTTCACCTGAACCCGAACCTGCCGATGTGGAGGCCGTGGGCTGGGTAGGACTGGTGGACTGTTGAGCGACGCCGAGCGAACCGTGGCCCTGGGGCAGCAGCTCCTCGATCGAGCGGCTGAGGGGGCGATCCAACAGGGAGGAAGCCCCAGATCCTGCCGTACTGAGCAACACGCCGGTGGACGTGATGGCGTTCCTGGCCAGATCCTTCACCGGCTCGGTCGCATCGAGAAGTTTGTCAAGACCCAGAGCAGGGCGTCGGGCGAGATTCCGATCCAGCTCAGCGCTGCCGCTCGGTGGCGTGATCTGCCGCAGATGGGCCACCCAGCGATCGTGCATGTCGATCGCCACCAAGGGCAGCCAGATCACCTGGCTGAGCAAGGCCCAGGCGATGGCCTGGGGATTGATGCCGGAGCCTGTGGAAGCCATGGGAAACAGAGAGCGAAGGGGAACAGCAGGAACACGCCGAAGCGGCCTTATTCAGCGATTATTGTTATTATAATAATAGCCGTATTGCAAGAAAGTATTGCCAAGAGAGGCGAGCGGCACGATCAGCTGATTGACAAGATCAATGGTCTTACCATAGTAACTACGCCGTACAATGACAACGTCCCGATCCCGCAAAGGTGGGTTGAAACCCTTGGAGATGTCCTTGCCAGGTTGATAACTGTAAAACTCGCTGGTGGTCGTGCCGTTGCGGTTCAGGCGCACGAGTTCAATATCACTTTTCTTGGCACGCCACGGCACTGGACCACCAGCCCGCAGCAAGACCTCCTGAAGGGGAGTGTTCGCTGGAACAGCGAGAGTTCCAGGTTGCTTGACCTCCCCGACCACAGTCACGTTGATGCTGGCCGGAGAGAGATTGGAGAGGCCGATCTGGATCACCTCTTTGGGCAACGGCTTCTCGGAGCGGGTGACAATGATCGTGTCGCCATCGAAGAGAATCGGGTTCTGGCGTTGGTTGCCTACCTGCAGCAACTGAGCCAGATCCAGCACCGTCTGCTTCTCGTACCCCCCGGAACCGGCCGGCCGCCGCAGGATCACCTGGCGGATGTCGGCATTGAGGGTGATACCGCCGGCTGTCTGAATGGCCGAAACTGGTGTGGAATAGGAAGTGAGTGGATAGAGGCCTGGACGGCTCACCTCACCGAGGACGCTGACCTGTACGGGGCGGGGTTTGGTCAAACTGAGGATGAGCTGCGGCCGCACCAACTGTTTGCCGTACAGGGAGGTGAGCCAGCGGCTGGCCTGACCCAGGGTTAGACCGGTGAGCTGGACCGAGCCGAGCAGAGCCAGGGTGCTGGTGCCGTCGGGCAGGATCTCGACAGGACCTCCAACCTCTTTGGCTGCGGGATCCAGAAAGTTCAATTGCAGCTGATCTCCCGGGCCAAGCACATAAAGATCGCTATAGACATTCGGCAGAGACAGACTGTCTGCCCCGGACATGGTGGGGGCAGAGGTGGCTCCGGGTGTGGCCTGGGAGATCGCCGAGCCGCTGAATGCGGAGTGAGAGACAGGGAGCTCGGCGGCCTGGAGCGGCAAAAGCGGTCCTGACGTCAGCAAAGCCCCCAGGGCCATGGACGCAGTACGGACCTGAAACCAGGTGGCAGGGCGAGTCGGCGACAACGGCCAGCGGGCACCTGGGCGGTGGTTGGGGCGGCTAGAAACCTCCACGGGCAACGACGACGAGACAGGCGGGGCCTCACCTTACTCAGTTCTGCCGGTTTTCCTTCGAGGGACGGTTCCTTCAGAGGATCGGTCCCACCGAGCGATCGAGGAATCTGGCCGTAGTATTGGAGCAGATCCTTTCTGCTTCAAGGAATGCTCCCCTCGGACGCCAGCAACCATCCAGCGTCCGGTTCGGGTTCAATGAGCGGCACGGGTGCCCCGGGAGCCCTGGTCGCGAACCCCTCCCCCTTCACCATGCGTCAAGAGAGGGGCCTGGCCCGCACCACCTTGGTGGATCCTCAGGCATTCGATTCGCCCCTGGCAGGTGTTCAGAGCGCAAGCGACAGCGGCCTGGTGGGCCTGATCCGCACCGTCAAACGACGCCAGGGCCTGTTTCTGTTCACCTTCGCAGTGGTGACCAGCGCCCTGGCGATCAACACGCTGCGGCAGCGCATCTTCGCGCCGGTCTACGAGGGCGGCTTCCAGATGCAGATCAGCAATCCCTTTGAATCAAAGGGCGGGGGGGGCTCCGGGGGAATGGTCGAGCAGATCGCCCGAAGCAACGTCACTAGCGATGTCCCCAGCCTGATCCTGCTGATGCGCAGTCCTCTGTTGATCGGTCCGCTGGCTGAGAAACAAGGCGTAGGCCAGGGCGAGCTGATCAACAACCTGGGGGTTGCTCCTGCATCCGAATCCGTTCAAAACGTTCTCAACGTCACTCTGCGCTGGTCAGATCCAGCCAAGGGACGACAGATCCTCAACCAGCTTTCTCAGATTTACACCCGCTTTTCCCTGACCGAACGCCAGGCAACTCTGGATTCCGGGGTGAGGTTCCTTGATCAGCAGGCACCAGAAATAATGCAACGGGTGGAGAAGCTGCAGGGAGAAATGTTGCGCTTCCGCGAGCGCAATAACAACCTTGATCCTGGGGACAGCGCCAAGGCGATTTTGGGCACTCGTGAAAACCTAGTACAGCAACTACGCGGGCTCCAGTCCAATCAGGTCCAGCTCGATAGTCAACTGGCTTCCATCAACTCCGGGAAATTGCAGTGGTCCCCGAGTGGTGCACCAACAGCTGTGGAGCAACTCGGACGCAGTGACATTGCCACCCCAGGCCGGGGTGCCGGGGCTGAATCAGCCGCAGGGACAACAACTCCCCTGAAGCAACTCAACGAGTTCGAAACCGAACTAGCCAATGCCCGAGCAACTTACCGGGAGGATTCCCCTATTGTGCAATCGATTCTGGCACGGCGAAATTCGTTGTTGCCTGTGGTACAAAGACAGGCCGGAGATTCTGTAAGGGCAGAGCTGCTGGCCAACGTGGCTCAGCAGGACGAAATCAACCGACAGATCATGTTGCTGAATCAGAATTTCCGCAACAATCCCATCAAGATGAAAGAGTTTGAAGATCTGCAGCAGCGGCTTTCAATTGCGCGCGAACACTATTCTTCTTACATCCAAGCCCGCGAAAACTTCCGATTGGAACTGGCGCGCTCCACCACCCCTTGGCAGGTGATCAGTCCGCCTGAGTTCGGCGATATGCCCGTAGAACCCAACATCCAGAAAAGCCTGTTGCAAGCCCTGATGATTGGTCTGCTGGCCGGCTTGGGCGCTGCATACCTGCGCGAACGTACGGACAACGTCTTCCACACGCCGATGGATGCAGAAAAGGAACTACAGATGCCCGTACTTGGTCTGATTCCCTATCTGCCACTGGAGCCAGGCCTGGAAATCTCAACCAGCATTGCCAAGATGTCGGCGAGCGAGCGCTTCGCCATCAAGGAATCCCTTCGCAGCTTGTTCACCACCTTCCGCCTCCTGCGGGCAGATCACAACATCCGCATGGTCGGCGTCACTTCCTCCACCCAGGGAGAGGGGAAATCCACTGCGGTGACTATTTTTGCCCGCACCCTCGCGGATCTGGGCCTCAAGGTGCTGATCGTTGATGCCGATATGCGGCTGCCAATGCAGGCTCGCTATCTCGGCATTGAACAGGGAGAAGGTCTCTCCAGCCTGTTGTCGGACTCAAGCCACAAAATTACAGACCTAGTTCAATCCGTCGCTGAAAATCTTGACTTGTTGCCCGCCGGCCCCAAGCCACCCGATCCGGCCAAGCTGCTCAACTCCAGTCGCTGCCAGGACGTCGTCGATCAGATCAGGGCTTTGCCGGGATACGACATCGTGCTCTGGGATACACCGCCGTGCCTGATGCTCTCTGACCCAATCCTGCTGGGAGAAAAACTCGACGGTATTCTATTCCTCGTGGGCCTTGGCAAGGTGAGCCGTGAACTAGCTCCTCAAGCAAGCCGACGGATCAAGGCCACCGGCGTGGACGTGCTTGGCCTGATCTGCAACCAGATCACGTTCCCGAGCCGCCTCAATGACTACGGATACGAATATGGTTATTACTATCATTACGCTTACGCTGGCGCCTACGGCAAGCAGGGCAAAGGCTACGGCAACTATGGACGCGGCCTGAAGGGATACATCAATCGTTATCGGGACTCCTATCTACGCAACGGATACGCCGGCTCTTCCGCCAAAAACACCTACCGCAACTCATACATCGCCAGCCGCTACATCCGAGATGGGGCTTCAGCAAAGTCCTATCAAGATGCGGCCAATGACAAAGAAAGTAGAGCTACCGGATCATTGGCAAACAACAAGGCTGGAACCGCCAACGTTTCAACAACTTCCAGCAAGATTCACAGCACCGACGAGACATCGCGTCACAATCCTCCGACAGGCGCCTTGGCATGGCTATCACGAACACTGAAGAGACCTTTCAACCGCAGGCATGATCAGTAAAATCTCTATGCTCAGATTTTCGCCAAAGCTAGCAAAGCAAGTCTGATCTACGCTTTAAGCACTTGATCCAGCAAGTCAAGATGGCCATATATGGGCAAGGAGGGTGGATGGCAGCGACGCACCCAATCCAAGGCAGCAAAAATATCTATCTGGCGACGCCGAGCTGTCAAGCCCACTGCCATTAATGGTGAGCGTTCGATGCCAGCGAGGCAGTGGAGATAGATTGGAGAGCCTTCAACCAGCAGGGATTCAGCCATGTTCAAGGCATCGAGTAAGCGATCCGCCCTGAGATCCTCCTGCTGACGATGGTCCGGCAGAGGAACCCCTGCAGACCTCCAGCCGATTGGAATCGGTGCTCGCCGCCCTTCTTGGGGATAGCAGCAGTTGAAACGGCAACGGAAACCAGCCTCTTCCAACTGCTGCCAGTGCCAGGAACTGGCAGGCATGGGCCCTATCGCCAACTGGTTGGTGAGTATCCAGCTGTAGGGGAGAGCTGCTCCTAAAGGTGCTGCTGGGCCATCAACGACTTGGGGCTGAACAGGCCACCACCGGAGAGGATTCAGTATCATCGCCTGGAAAAATCCTGCAAATTGGACGACACACTTGCCACAACCTTGCGCCAGACCACGACAGAAGGTGGGTTCGCGGACAAGCTGCGCAGGCTGACCAGAATGCAATCAAAACTGCGAGTCGGCTGCAGACCCAGCAGCCCCTTGACCATCTGGATCCGAGCAGACGCACGCTGATCTGCGGCCTTCCCCAGCGCCTCTGCAGTAATCGCCATGCCCGCAGAGGTCCCTATCTCAGGAACCAAACAAGTCTGGTAAGCAGGCCGCCCCTGAATCAAACCAGCGGCGGAGCCGGACATCGGGATGTTGAGACGACGATTGGTCAAGGCCAATTGAGGGCGATCACGGACGAGAAAAGCGGCCTGAAAGTTGTAGCGCTGGCGAACACTGGCTCTGGCCAGACGCAGCTCCTGACCGTCTGACAGCTGCCAGCCCGGCGCGGCTGAGAGAGAACGCTCATAGCTGTGTTCGGCTGGCAGGGTCGGTAACGGCCTGGGATTGAAACCCGCTTCTGCCAGACCAGCACCCAGATGAGCCGCGGCAAGATCTGGTGAATGGGGCCAGCGGGGCCATAGCATCGACTTGAGAGCCGCGACCGAAGCAACCATCACCAGGACACTCAGCCAGCGACTCAGAAGACGTTGTTGATCACGTTCAACCATCCCCTCACTCATGACTCGGGCTCGTCAAGAGCAGTGCCCTGGGGAGCCAGCTCCCGCTCAAGAAGATTGAGATAGAGCAGGCCGTAAACGAACACGGCGACTCCGGAGAAAACCAGGGAGCCAGTTTCATCGTGAAAGAAAGTGAATAAGGTACTGCCCTTGCCCTGGCCGATGCTGGCGCAACCAGCCAGCAGGGCTATGCGAATCGTGTTGCAGACCAAGCCGATGGCGGGGGCAGCGGCAAACAGACACAGCCGACTGACCCAGGAACGGATCCGGAAGGCCAGCATGAAAATAAGGCCCACACATAGGATCTGAGCCATCATGTCTAGGCCGTTGCAGGCAGCCAGGACCTGCACACCGCCACCGGGCAACATCACACTGCGGCCTTGGACCACCACATCGAGACCCAGGATCGAGAGCCAGAACCCTGCTCCACGGGCAGTTAGCAAACTGAGAGGCTCCTCAGGCAACAGACGAATCAACAAGGCAAAAGAAGGGAGCAGTAAAAGGCAGAACAGTGGGTCGCAAAAACGGCCGAGCTTTCGTATTGGCAGACAGAGCAGCGAGAGAGCCAGCCCCCCCAGCGGAGCGAGGATATAAATCAAACCATCCCAATGAACGATGACCGCTGTGCGAGCCAGGACCCACAGCAGGAGTGTCGAGCCAACCAGGAGACCGATCAAGCCAGGATTCGGTTCCAGGTCGTCGAGTTGATCCTCGATGCAGATCAGGGCACCGCCCCAGATCATCACAGCCAGTACGGTGACATTGGCCGACTGACTGGTGTGAAACACCGCGCTGTTCTGGGTTGCCACCAGCAATGCCAGGAGTAGCCAGAGATTCCGCAGGGTCGGTGGCGGAATCGAGGGCAGCCAGGACTGCAGGAAAGGGGGCAGTCGCTGTCGCCAGGAATCAAGGCGCCGATTGAGAGGGCCTAGCGACATGGAATGCCGTGCCGACAAACCGTTCCCTGTAGTGCCGGCGGCTGAACCGTCAACCACTGATGAAGCTCCTCCTGGCTGGGTCAAAAAATCCACCTCCTGATCAAATGCCACAGACGATCAACGCTTTCCTTCCATCCTGTATTCAAATCCCAGGGAATCGTCAGTCTGGGGGAGGGGCAAAGCGTCAGCCGTCACCGCAGGAGCATAGGACTTCTGAAACAGGGGCAGGTGGCGCGAGAGCAGCTCGGCATAAGCCTGCACCACCAGAGTAGGGGTGGCGGTGGCCAGCAGATGGCGACGGCCTGCCTCACCGAGCTGACGGGCCCGGGCGGGATCAGCCGCAAGGGATCGAATGAAGTCCGCAAGGAGTTGGGCCTCCCCGCTGGCGAAGGCACCGCCACAACCGGCGCGGGCAATTTCGGTGCGTAGATAGGAATGGGGGGCGCAGATCGCAGCCACGGGACAGGCTGCAGCCAGATGGCCGTAAAGCTTGCTGGGAGCCACCTGCCCCTCCGCAGCCTCCCGCAGACTGACGATCGCCAGATCGCCGGCGGCCAGTAACTGAGGCAGGACTTCGACATCCTGATACGGCAGAAAACGCACATTCGGCAGCTGCCAGGCCTGTACCTGCTGGACCAAGAAGGAGTGCTGGGCCCCGCCTCCAACGATCAAGACACGGATGTGTTGCTCATGACGCAGGAGCCTTGCCGCCTCCAGGAGAGTATCAAGGTCGTGACAGCGTCCCTGGTTGCCGGAGTAGAGGACCGTAAAGCCTTCGCCGAGACCATGCCTCTGAACGAAACTGTTCTCGGGCTTGGGGATGGGCATGATGGCAGCGGGATCAGCCCAGCTCGGGATCACCGTGATCGGTGTGAGCAAGTCTGGATCGTTCTTGCGCAGAAGGTCCTGCATGGTGGTGCTGAGGACCACGATTTCACTGGCGGCCGCGAAGCTCCTGGCCTGCAGAAACCGCCAGAGACGAGCAACCGGATGATCGGCAGCCACGACGCCAAGCGAGATTGCGATATCTGGATACAGGTCGTAGACCAGAACCACGTAGGGCGCCCGCGTCAGCAGATGGCAAAACCAGCCGACAATCGGAAGGTAGGCCGGCTCAGTGGTGAACAGCAGCAGGTCACCTCGGCGGCACTGGCGAAGCAGCCGCAACAGGGTGCGCAGACAGAACAGGAGGCTGTTGACCACCCGGCCACGAATGCGCTCGGGCCAGAAACGGGAGGTGGACGTGCGGCGGATGCAGCGGTTCGGCAGGAACTCGATCCGCTCAGCCTGTTGGGCGTGAAATGCGTAGCCAGGTTGACCAGTCAGCACCAGGTTCTGCAGACCGCGCTCGGCCAGCCGACGCGACAGATCCTCAATGAACTGGCCCGTAGCAGCGAAATCGGGTGGGAAATACTGGGAGACGATGGTCAGTCGGGCCATTCGGGAACGCTCATCACGCCATCGCAAGCGATCAGCCAGCTTTCGCAGTGGAAGGCGCGAAGAGAAATCAAAAACGGACATATTTGACTTTATGCGGTTCTGGATCAAAGTCAACCAATCGCAACTTTGGGAAGTTGACCATGGGTGACCCAAGCAGGTACAAGATGATCATTGTTGCGCACTAGTAGCGATGCCAGTGGATCAACACGTTCGTCACCGCGGCTGTGATGCCGCGGACCCGGAACCAGACGCTGCAGGGATGCCCATGGGCCAAGATTCGACGACGACTGAACGACACATCTCAGCCGCGACAGTCATGCATCACCCAGCAGCTGTGCACGGCGTAGCCGTGTCCGCAGGTCAATCCGCGTGACCCAGGCGCTAACTGCCGTCGGAACACGCCGCAACTGTGGATGCAGGGCTCGAAATGCCGCAAGGGAGATAGGCACCCAGGCCAGGAAGGCTTTGACAGAGACCCGCTCTGTCGCTGGGCGTCCCCGGGATGAGTCAGTCAACCAGGGTTCGTCGACTCCCTACGGCCGAACATCGCTCCATCGAGCCCGCCGAACCGAAGTCCTGCTGGGGCTGCAGGGTTACCGCGAACGATCGTGGCCGCGGGGACAACCCCGCTGACTACGGCAGCGAGGGTCACGACGGCTGCCTCGCCCACCCTGGTGCCTGGGGCCAGCACGGCGCGGGCGCCGATCCAGACATCGGATCCGACCGTGATCGGCCCCAACCGCAGGCCGAAATCCGGCGAGCGGAAGTCATGGTTGCCGGTGCACAGGTAAGCGCCTTGGGAGAGGCAGACCCGATCCCCCAGGGTGACACTGGCAAGGTTGTCAATCCAGACATCTTCACCAAGCCAGCAATGGTCGCCGCAACGCAACCGCCAGGGAAACTTGACCCGCAGTCCTGGCTTGAGGCGGCAGCCCTGCCCAAGAGTGCCGCCAAAACGACGTAGTAGTTGCACCCTCCAGGCGGATCCTGGGAGCCAACGAGCGGAAAGCAATGGCGCTCCGAAACAAAACCAGAGGATCAGTACCACTCGAGAAGCACCGGGGTGCCAGTCCGATGGGGTGCGATAACGGTCAAGCTGCTGGATCAAACCTGCTCAGTCGAGGGAAGAGACTCTGCAACAGCAGCACTGCGTGGGAGAGCCGGTCACAGTGAAGTGTTTGGAATGGTAACGAAAATCATGCCAGAAATCTGCGGGCCACCACAAACATCCACCTCCACAATCAGGGGACTGAGCCGCTGCCGCGAAAGGCCAACGGTAACTAGCCGGCCTCCAGAATCAGACGGGTTAGGATGACTTGGCTTAAGAACTTGATGTGGGCTGCTCCCAAAGGGCGGCGAAGTGGGCATCCAGCTTGATGGTCATAGCGGGGTGGCAGTTATTAAGATAGCCGTGATCTAGGGATGAGCAAATGAACACCCAGGCAGCCTGTACGAATGCATGGGCGCAGCGGCGGTCTACTGGCCGGAACTGAAGCAATGCGCCACAACTTCGATGTTCACTACCACATCAAAAGCCGGCGGGCGCAGCTCAGCCAGCTGATCAGACGTGGCTGCTGCCATGTGAAAGCGGACCGCCGGAGCGCAGCGTCGGGCCACGGCAACACCATCAGCACTAGGATCTGGATTCACAGGCTTATACCCCAGTTAAGCTAGCGCTCCACAACGGCGCCGTTGCCGCAACCGAGATGCATCAACTAACAGAAATTAACTAGCCCCATCATGACCATCGGGGCAGGAAGGGGGGGGGGAGCAAAACGCAGCAAGAGTTGTTTCAATGGATCATGTAGATAGACTTAGCTTTGAGGAGCCTCGTGGTTCCAGTCGCATTAGCTGAGTGGATGATTAGTGGCCATGGCGAGCCTCCCAGAGCATCAGACTGAGAAGGGTTTCGACGTAGAGGCGCTGAAAGGCGTAGAACCAGCCACGCCAGCCATCAAGCAGGCCACGGTGCCAGATCAGACAGAGCAGCAGGACCGCAAAAGGGGCAATCACATGGCGTTGGCGCAGACGGTCGGCCATTGAGAGCTGGTCAGAAGGAGTGGTGCACAACTTGTCTGCTTCCTGCTGAAGATAACCTTGCTGAGAGGACAACCAGCGCCAGAGAGGCTTGCGATCGTCGTGAAGGATAGGCTGACGCATCAGCATTGTGCGACCAGAGGGCAAGAAGCGATGAGCATGGCCATCGTTCACGTAATGGCCACAATCATGGCGTATCAGGTTGAATCGTGGTGGCAACAAGGCGCCACGCAGTGGCCGGCCATGAACACAGTAGGAAAAGCGAGTAGAAACCGCAGTAACATCCGCAGGGATGACTGTCATCAATTGGTCCAACTCTGCTCGAAAGGAGGAGGTAATGACGTGATCGGCATCAAGGCTCAGACACCAAGGGGTGTTGATCAGGCCAAGACCAAAGTTGCACTGTTGGGCAAAAGAGTCAAAAACCCTCTGAACCAAATAGACTTGAGGGTGGTCACCCAATATCTCCAAGGTACGATCCGAACTAAAACTATCCACCACGACAATCCGGCGAGCCCAGCGCAAACCAGCAAGGGTGCGCTTAATATTGAACTCCTCGTTGTAAGTGAGCAGAAGTGGCGTAACCTTGTCGAGGGCTGGTGACACTCAGGTAACAGGTTGAGCAGCAGAAATTGGCTGCGTCTGCTGCTGGTTGCGAGCATGCATGGAATGAGCCAAGCGTGCCAGGGAAAGCTGCATACCGATCATAAGACCGATGAAAGATGCAATAAAGGGATCACTAAGAATCTGACCAGAAATGGAAAGACTGGCAAAATTAGAAACCAAGAAGGCTAGCAGGGAAACGGAGTAAAAATCATAGGGAGTAACAAAAAGATACAAGCGACTAGATGTAAAAAGACAGGCCTGAATTAGTTTGACTACAAAAACAGTCAACATGAACAAACCTGGAATACCAAGCTCCGCTGTGACACGGCTCAAGCCGCTCTCCTGCCAGACACGGGGAGCTGGAAAAGGAATGTTGTGCGCACCGGGAGAGGCAAAGCCAAGACCCAGACCCCAGAAACCGCTTTGCTGAAATGTACCGATGACGGAATCAATCCCATGTCGTTGGGCCTGTACAACGACATCGTCAGGATTATCTACATAATAACGAATAAAATCAGAATCGGCGCCCAACCAACTTTTTACAGTTAGCACCAAAGCCAGGGGTATCAAGATCAGGAAAAGAGTTTGAATGTCGAGGCCACGCCTTCGATTCTGCAGGATTAAGAGAAGCGTCATTAGCACAAAAAACGGAACCATATAAACCATTTTACGACGCCCTGATACCATTAGAGCTGATATCGCAACTAAAGTAACAAATAGCCAGTTCCATCGTGCCGTTCCTTTGCCAGAAAATGCCAAAAGCAGGGAAAGCATGGCGGCAGCAGAGGCATGCCAGCCCATCACGTCAGGGCTACGGTAAAAACCAGAAAGAAGCTGAATAGTATGAGCACCATTATAGCGTATCCAATCATAGTGAAGATTTCTAGTGCCAACAATATCACCGAAGTAATCTATTCTAAAATACTCAAAAAAGGTGCCACCAAGTGCCACAGCAGTGACTAAACAATAGGCCGCAAGAAGTCGCCGAAGATCCTTTTCCGACTGCAAATAATAAAATCCGATGAGAATCGAAGAAAGGATAATGCCATACGAAAAAATTCCGAAAACTGTAAATACCCAGGATTCTGGACCATAGAACAATGAGATGAAGGCTGCTGGCACACACGCCAATACAAACCAACCCAAACTCTTCACAACATCAGGGAAGAAGAACTGGAAGCCACCCCATAGGTTCCGCCGGGAGCTGATCAGACCAATAGCAGTGGCAAGAAATACAATGTTTGATATCAGCAATAAGCTGCCGGGCGAACCAGGTACCAGCTTTCGCAAGGGATCCTGTACAGCAGCAATGACAAACATCCAAATCAATCCTGATCGCCAGTTGCCAAGGGCGGAGATTGCTCCGACCACGCTCAGAATCACCAGAAAAAAGAGAGCCATAAGAAGTGAAAATGTTTTACTTAACTAACGAAATTGACAAAAAATACCAAAGAGTCAAAAAACAGGTCTCACCAATAAAGACTCAAGCCCTATCCTAATGCTATCTGATCAAACCGAAACATGTGATCGCACAGCGATCGTCCGCACAAAACTCAACCTTAATGACAAACCACTATACCAAGAACGCTCCGGAAAACCGGATATAATCACAGATAACAACACCATGCAAGTCCTCTCCGGAAAATGATTGAACATTAATCCCGCAGTGATCAGGCCCAAAACTAGCTTCAGCGAACATCACCATGAGAGAAAACGTCATTGTACGTCGATACCCTCCAGGAAGTCGACGAGAGGTCTTGACACCTTGTGCCATCGGAACCGCTCCGAATTGATACGGGCTGCCAACGAGGCTTTTTGCCAAGCCATCGGATCGCAAAGAAGCCGTTGAAGAGCGTGAGCTGCAGAGCCAGGATCGTCCGGTGGGACAACCACACCACCAGGACCGGCGATCTCTGGAGGGGCCCCATCATCCGCCACAACACTGGGGGTACCAAAAGCCTGAGCCTCCACAGCGGGAAGGCCAAACGACTCACAACGGCTGAGCAGACAAAACACACGGGCCTGCCTGTAGTGAGTATGGAGTTCAGCATCAGTCACATGCCCGTGAATCAGGACTAGGTCGCCAAGACCAAGTTCGGCAATCCGCAACTCGATCAAGCGTCGGTAAGACGGATCAGCCCAAGGACCGACAAGACGAAGCCTGGCCTCGACGCCCCAATCACGGAGAAGAGAGATCGACTCAATCACCACCTCAATGGCCTTGTGGGGTGTCATCACAGAAACAGTCAATACCTCAGGAGCTCTCTCGCTGAACCGAGCGATTGGACTCGCTGCAGTAAAGATGATTTCATCAATACCGTTGGCCAGGATTGGTTCCGTGCGAGAGCGAATCCCGGTATGTCTGGCGTAAACACGAGCGAGGTACGTGGAATTGCAGAAAAATGCATGGGCTCTCTCATGAGCTGCTCGATAGGCACGACGCTGCAAGGCTGCCTTGATATGGGCGGCTGGGCCGCGATGAAAAGCCGATACGAAACACCAGGGGTTCTGGGCCAACACGATCTGGGGCAGAGATACCCCAGGGCACAACGACCCTGTTGGTGAGATCACTAGGTCAATCTGCTGTCGATGCAGCAGACGACGCAGAAACAGGAACTGCCAAAGGAAGCGTCCCGTCCAGTGGCGCGTCATGGCAGGGCATCGATACCAAGCCACATGGGAGCCAAGATCTCGAATCAGATCCTGATTTCCGCCATGAATCAGGACAAGGAAGCTATTCTGAACGCGATGGGCTTGTGAGATTGATTGCAGGTGCCCCAGAAGCACTCGGCGCCCTGATAAGTTAGTTGCGGAAAGAGCGTCAATGGCGATTCGCATTTTGGAGCAAGCAGGCGGAAGGCTTTTTAGCCTGCAATGGTTGAGGGCTATTGCAGCCCTCGGAGTGGTTCTGTACCACCTGGAAATGGGGGCCCATGTGTATCAACATGGGAAAATGGAAGTTCATTGGTTTGCGGCAGGTGGCTTTGGAGTGGTGCTATTTTTCATATTATCAGGTTATGTGATTGCCAAGTCTGCGGCTGAGCGACCACGCAGCAGATATTCTTTTCTACTTGGAAGATTCGCGCGACTATATCCAGTCTACTTGGCAACAGCCTCTCTCGTTATCATCTCGTTGACGATGATGCCGCGAGGATCTCTGAACCACACCCCAGAGATCAGCTGGGAAAGACTGGGTCAGACACTGTTTTTTGATTTCGGGCGAATGGGTGGCTATGTCTATGTTGGCTGGACACTCTATTATGAAGCTTGCTTTTACTTGGCCTTCGCATTAATTATAACCAAATTCCATACGCTTCATCAAAAACGATGGTTTGAAATCGCCCTCTCAGCGAGCCTGGTCATCTGTGCTGTTGCAGGGCAAGGGCTGATTGGCAGCTTTCTGCTAGGGGTTTCACTGTTCATCCTGCTCAAGCCGTGGCCCAAAGCCCAGGGAGAGATATGGTTGCGCTTGCTATTGGTAGCGACAACGCTGGCGATTGGCCTAAGCAATCAATCCATACTTGCTTGCGGCATCTTATTGGTGGGCTTGATAACTCTCGAACAACAAGCAAAGCTGAGTTTCGCTTTTGCACCCTTACTGCTAGTGGGAGATGCCTCGTACTCAATTTACCTGATTCAGGTTCTGACCAATTCGGCATCACTAAAAATAGCCCAAAAGCTTGCCAATGGCAGTGAGTTATTCTTGCCACTTGCGTTGATGCTAGGTCTATTCAGCACTGTGGCTGCAGGCTTGGCGATGCGGCGCTGGATCGAAAAACCAGGAACCGGCCTCATCCTGAACTGGGGCAATCAGTTGCTCAACAATCGAGCTTCTCATAAAGACTGACCAGCTGGCTGCCCATCCGGTGCAGGGAAAAGCGTTGCAGATTGGCGTTGCCGCGCGCAATCAAATCATTTTTTAGCTCCGGATTCTGCAGCAGACGGGTTACGGCCTGGGTCAGGCCATCGATGTCTGTGGGGGAGCAGGTGAGTGCCGCTGTGCCAACGACTTCCGGCAGGGAACCGGCTGTCGAGCAAACCACGGGACAGCCTTGGACCATCGCTTCAAGCGGTGGCCAGCCGAAACCTTCATAGAGACTGGGGAAAAGCAGGAGCTCGGCCTGCTTGTAGAGCTGAACCAGCGTGGCGTCACTGGGAGAGGCAAACCAGTGCACACGTTCACGGAGGCCTGCGATCGCAAATGGGTTGCTGTCTGGGGACGACTCCCCCCCACCTGCCAAGACCAAGTGCAGCTCTGGAAAGATCGGAGCCAAGGCAGAGAACACCGCCAGAACGGCCGAGCGGTTCTTGTAGAACCCATGGTTGCCGACATGCAGGATGTATGAGCGTGGAAGCTGGGCTGATGACTGGCAGGGAGGAGGAAGAGGCCGGAGGCTTAGCGGCACAACAGCGTCAGCCCTTCGACCCGTGAATCGCTGCAGGTCGATCGCTGTAGCCTGACTGACAGCACAAACTGCACCGGCGTGCCGGATGGCACTGAGGCTGGAGGACAGCAGCTGCCGCGCACCCCAGCCAGGAGGAGCAATACCCTGAAAAGCCCCGGCTGCCTGCAGAGCGGGAATGAAGTCGTGCACCGTGACCAGGGTGCGCTCAAGATCAAACCCACCAGCGAGGTAGGCGTGACTGCCATCTAGCCAGTGGAAGAGATCGGCCTGAACGCGGCTGGCTCGCCAGCGGACCTCAGCGATTGCCGCCAGACGGGAACGGACTCCAGTGAGCGGATGGCTCAACAGGGGGACGCTGATCAACTCGATGGCCGGAGACACCAATGCGACGCTGGTCCGGACCATCTCCGCATAGATGGCCATGCTGCCCAGACTGTTGGCGGGCGCTGCGGAGAGGAGCGCAACGCGCATCAGTGCGACCCTGTCACGGAGGAAAGAGCCTGCAGGGTGCCGTCGACCATCTGATCGATGCCGTAGGCGGAGACGCGGGTTCGGGCTGCCTGCCCCATGGAGGCCAGTCGATCGGGCGATGAGCAGAGGCGCTCAAGGCACTCAGCAAGAACAACCGTGTCACCGAGGGGGAACACCTCCCCGGTGACTCCAGGCTCCACAAGATCGGGGTGGCAACCGACACGGTCGCTCACCAAGGCCGGCAGGCCGCAGGCCATGCCCTCGTTGATCACCAGGCCCCAGGTTTCACCGTCATCGGAAGGCAGCACCTGCAGGTCTGCGGCCACGTAGGCCGTGGGCATCTCACTCTGGTTGAGGAAACCCACGAAGGTCACGGGCAGGTGGTGCTGCAGGGCATAGGCACGACAATCCTCGAGCAGCTCGCCGCTGCCCACCATCAACAGATGCAGACAAAGCCGCTGGGCTGCCCCGGAGGACTGCAACAACGTCAACGCCTCGAGGAGATCGAGCGGACGCTTTTTGGCGATGAACTTGGCGCAGAACAACAGCACCACAGCCTGGGGCGCCATCGACCAGCTGGCGCGGATCACCTGGCGCTGTGGACGAAGTTGGGAGGCCGCATGGGCGAAGCGGTCGTTGTCAACGCCATAGGGCACGGCGAACAGCCTGGCGGCGGGCACACCATTGGCCAGGTAGAAGTTGCGATTGGCCTGACCGATGCACAGACAGGCGGCGTATTGGCTCAGCAGCAGTCGATGCAGCCAGCGCTTCCAGGTGGCGCGGGGCCGCAGGGCATTGGATTCACCGCGCACCAAGCAGGGGATGCCAAGCCGGCGACAGGCCCAGAGGGCCTGGAGACAGGTTTTGACGACCCAGCCGTTGACGATGACGGCGTCGAAGCAGCCCTCAGCAAGCGTCGTGCCGATGGCGGGGGTATCGCAACCGGCGAAGTGATCGACTCCGGGACAGCGGGCTACATTATCCAGGAGCTGATGGGTGTAACCCGCCAGCAGAGGAATATCCCATTCAAAACTCAGACCGAAACCATCTCCCTGCTGCCGGGCGTCTGGCAAAAGGGCAAAGAACACGGTGAGATCGATACCGGGATGCGCCGCGAGAGCTCGAAACCAGGGGACCTGGTACTGGATCGGGTGGGTGGTGATGATCGCGAGACGTGTTATCGAATTACTCATCGCTATCAATTAGCCTAGGTCCCTTCATTGCCAGTGTGATTGCTTGGTAGAGCGCGCGGAACTCACCGAGAAGCTTGACCGGGATCCACCATGGATGCTTAAAGTGGAAGCGAGTACAAACCTCACGTAACGGACGCCTTAAAACAAACAGAATCGTTGAAAACCTAATTCCGCGTCTTAGGGCGTAATAGTACGCACCTTGACCATGGGTAGGAGATGCCGATGCCAAATGATTCCCCTTTGATCGTGTACCACCCCTCTCAAGCCGAAGGTGGTAAATACGAGCTTTGGGTTGGAACAGAACCTGCCCTCCAGCAGCAATTAACCGTTTACAGAAATCACTTTCAAAGTGGAATGCCACTGGTGGAAGAAAGTTTTCATCGAAACCGCCAATCTGCAATGCTCGTTCCCGCCGAAACGACAAGTTGCCAGACATACCATTAGTGACAAGAGTTGACTGCGAAGAGCGAAATGGAAAGTCGAAATCGCTGAACGGACCATTCCTATAGCAATACTGGTATCCATCAAGTGGAACTTCTCCTGGTTGCAGAATTTGTCCAGCCACTGCCCAGATGGATTCTTTCTCAAAGCTGTGTGCATGGGCCGCAACGAAACCTTGTTCAATTCTTATGTCATCGTCAAGACATAGGATCAATGACTGCTTTGCTGCCTTAATCCCGACATTCAGAGCCTTAGGCTGGGAAGGCTGGGACAGCCTGATCCAACGAATTTTCCCATCCGCATGCCAAGTGTGTAGTTGACTTGCAATCGCTTCCGCATGACTTGGAGTCTGATCAATGACCAGAATCTCGGCCGCTACAGGCCTCTGATCAAGAAGCTCAAGCACCGTATCAAGCAAAATCTCGCCACGATTAAACGTGGGAATCAAAATGGATAGATTACAAGGCTTGATGGACACGTTCGCCTCATCCAGGGGGGAGTTCATCAGGTGCTCGGCCAACGATCCAGAATGTTGAATCAGAACTGCCAGTGTAGGTCGCGAAGTTCAGAAGGAAGTCATTCACATCGTTTGCTCGCCGGAGTTGATCTCTGTTGAGATAGCGCTCAGCCAGCTTGGTCTTCAAGGATTGAGCAGCCAGCGGGACATAATGGATCTCGAAATCGGGATAGTACCTGGACACCTCAGCAATCACAGCCGCCAGGCTTGTACCAAAGCGGCCAAGGATGTGAGGATGGACTTCGAGGAACATCGTCGGTCGATCGTGCTGCAGAACACCAGACGCACCCTTGAGCACATCAAGTTCAAAGCCCTCCACGTCAATCTTGATGAAATCAACACTGTCGCGGACGACCGCATCCAATGGACGGATCGGGACCTGATAAGAGGCTTGCTGAAGTTCAGCAACACCGCTGTTGATGCCAGAGCGAAGCCCAACCAGTCCCTCGTGGGCACCCACTGCGATGGCCTCAAGTCTGGTGTTGGTGAAGCTATTGATCTCCAGGGCACGGCGGATCTGGGGCAGATTCTCAGGCGATGGCTCGATCAGCAGTACATGCCCGGTTGGTCCGATAACAGACTCAAACAGGAGCAAGTAGTAACCGATATTGGCACCTACATCCACCACGTTCATGCCTGGGCGAAGCAGCGACCGCAACAGAAAACGTTCAGCGATCAACCGCTCTCCCTCAAGCCATAGGAGGGCATGAGTGGCCGAGGCCGAGACATCGATGATGAACGGAAAACCAAACAGAGATCTGTGAAGGCAGCAGGGACTCTCCGATCGAAGTGTCAGGGCCTGCGCAACGGCAAGTGTGCGAAAGCGCAAGAGCTCTGCACGCAGGCGCGGAATGGAATTGGGAAGACGATTCACGGTTCAGGAAGCTGAGAAACGGGACCTGATCGGACGCGCTGGCACACCCGCAACCACCATATCCCGCGCCACGGACCTGGTTACCACCGAACCAGCACCAACAACGGCTCCAGTTTCAATCGTGACGCCTGGCAGAATAATGGCTTTGGCACCGATCCAGACATTATCACCGATATCCACAGGGCCATGGATGCAAGGAGCCTCAAACATGGGAAGCTCGGCGCTCACGTCATGGTTGTGATCCGTGATGTACACGCCTGGTGCAATGAGGCAGTGCTTACCAATCACCACCGAGGTGGAGACCTCGATCTCCACATCCCGGCCGAAGAACGTGAATTCGCCCACCTGAAGCGAGGCCGAATCCGATCCAATCAGGAGCCACACCCCTTGCTGAAGTACACACCGCTGACCCATCTCAAGCAAATGAGGGCGATCAATTCTCACATGGGGCCCAAACAGGCACTTGGGATGGATCGTGCTAGAGCCCATCAGGCGATAGCCATGGACCCTGATCCTTGACAAGGCAGTCTGCCGGAACAGTTGAGCCTGGTAATGGAAACGCGCAAGATTCGATGGCATCGCGGTGGACTAACTCTTCAGTGCAAGCAGACTTTGATAAAAGCCCTCAGTCTCCGTGGCGACACGACTCCAGCTATAAAGGCGAGCCGTCTGAGCGGCGACATCGGAGAGTGCAAAAGCGTGTGCAGGCTTCTGAACCAGCCACGACACGGCATCAGTCAACCCCTGGATGTCGTGGACATTCACCAGGAGGCCATTGGAGCGGTGGTTGATCAGATCAGCCATGCCGCCTGTCGGCGTCCCCACAACGCACAGTCCGCGAGCCATGGCCTCCAGAAACACCTTGCCGAATCCTTCGAACAGCGAGGGGCAGAGAAAGATGCCGTGCTGGTCGAAGAGCGACACCAACGCCGGTTGGGGCATCCAGTCGAGCAACTGCAGCCGTTGGCGATAAGGGGATCCGATCGTGGCCTCGATTGCGGCGTGGTCGCGTTGCTGGCAGACCCAGGTGATCTGGAGATCGGGGTGGCTCTGTAGGAGAAGGGGGATGGCAGCGGCCACGGTGGGGCTGCCCTTGAAATAGGCGTAGGTACCCACATGCAGCACCCGCTTCAGCCTCTGGACGCACATGGGTTGGAGGGGCGCCTCCAAGAAGGCGGCCGAAGGCGCCTGAGGAACACAGGCGACCCGCTCGGGCCGCATCCCGCGCTGCTGGACTAGGAAGTCGGCATCCTGGCTGGAGCTGACGATCACCCCGTCGACGGCCCTGTAGGCGAGGCGATCGTGGCGACGCAGGGCGGCATCAATCACGGAACCGACAAGCCGCGTGCGCAGCGGCCGGGATGCAATGCCCAGCTTCTGGCGCCAGGGACGCAGCACCTGCTCCATGTGATCATCCAGACCGTGGCTGCGCATAACGAACACACCTGGACGGCCCAGACGCCGGTGGTCCTGGGCAGCCAGAAAGCCATGAGATTGGTTGACATGAATGACATCGTATTGCTTGGATTTGCACCGACTCCGAATCACTTGTCGGTAGCCCAGTGGCAATTCCAGAAGATAGTGGAGATTGCCGTGGCGGATGCGTTGCGGCAGATCATCCCTCCAGATGGCATCGACCTGGTGTCCCGCCTGGCACAGGGCCGCGATCGTCTGCCATTCGGTGCCGGCTGCGCCAGAATTGGGATCTGGCGGAACATCCGCGGCGAACAGGATATTCATCTCCTTAAGAGACGAGTCAGTTGCAAAAAGAAAGCGAGGGGCAACTTAGGCAAGGCGCGAAAATAAACAGGACTCAAAGAAAAAGAGGCGAGGAGGTACTTCAGGCTGCGACGATCACGATTGCGAAGAAGCAGGCTTCCTATGAAATAATTGGTTAAGAAGCATGATTCGGGAAGATTGGACGAAGATGACCTACTTGTGGGCAGTTTTGTAAGGCGACGAAGGATAAGTTCGTCAGATGATCCCGACTGCCTTGCTTGGTAGGACTTGCTAACAGCCTCAGCAAACGGCACCTTCAGGAAATGCAGGCTTCCACTGATTGAGGATGGATGAATGCGGAGACAATACAAAGACGCCGATACATAGGCGAGCAGACCGTGATCAGCAAGCCGCAACCAAAGATCGTTGTCCTGAGAAAAGTAGAACTCTGATCGATATCCACCACAAGCATAATATGCTTCTCTTCTCATCATCACACTGCCGTGCACAGGCCCCCCTCGCTGATGGCGAAGAACAGATGTAGCCGCAACAGGATCAAGAGGACGAGATGATTGATAGAGAAACTCGCCAGAAGGACCAACAATATTTGTGAGACAAGAGACGAAAGCAAGCTCCGAGGACTCGTCAAGAAGACTTTTCTGAAGGGAAAGGCGATTTGGGAGGGAATAGTCATCGCTATCCTGGCGAGCAATATAATCGCCTCGAGCAAGATCACAGCCAACTATCAAAGCACGCGTAAGCCCTGAGTTGGCCTGCTGGACAATGCGCAAGCGACCATCATATTTCGCGGCGCCCTCAAGGAAAGCCAAGGTGCCATCAGTTGAACCGTCATCAACGACAATCAGCTCAAGAGAAACGCCCTGTTGGTCGAGAATACTTGATACAGCCTGGCCTAAATGGGGCATGCCATTACAAACACCCATCACAACAGATACATCCGGTTTAAGCATCACGACCTACAACCAGGACTGCTTGAGGGTGTGACGACCAGGTTTTGTCTTGAATGATGATCGAATCGCCTCGGTTAGCCCGCTGGCGCGGCGCCACCCGAGTAGCTGCGCCACACCACGAAAGAAAAGCCTGTCGGCGGAGCCTGCAGCGGAAGCCTCGACAGAAAGCTGAAACAGAGAGGCTGCTGCAGCTTCATCACCGAGAAGGGCGCACTCCCGTGCGTGGGCGAACGTCCAGCGGCTCAAATGGATGGATTCAAGCGAATCGGCCACCACACCGGCCTGGCGTGCACAGTGGAGCAGCATACTGAAGAACTCCACACGGTCCGCGGGATCCAGCCAGCGGCCGTGGCCGGTCTGGCGCTGAGCAGCGTGATGACGCTGATCACAGACGAACTCAGGCACGTAGGCCAGCTGAATCCCCAGAGCACCCGCGCGGGCGTCGTACTCCCAGTCCTGGGAATAGCGGAGGTTGCTCCAGGGGCCGATGCGATCGGTCACCGAACGGCGCCAGAGGGGCGCATTGGTGTTCCACCATCGGTCCACCAGCAGATGGGGGAAAAGGGTGGGCAGTGAACGCCCCGACCACTTGTGGGCGGAGGTGGCGGGGACTCCGTCCTGGGGGCAGAGACGGATCCAGCCGTAAGCGACACCACAGCCGGACTGGGCCCTCAGAGCGGCAATCTGCCGTTCAAACTTGTGGGGCCAGAGGCTGTCGTCGCTGTCGAGGTACTGAATGAATTCCCCGCGGGCGCGCTGGCGACCGGCCTCACGGGCGGCACCGGCGCCGCGATTGGGGTTCCACAGATAGGTGATGCGCGAATCGATCGCCGACAACTGACGGCCGAGGGCCACGGTGTCATCGGTGGAGCCGTCATCGCAGATAAGGATCTCGATGTGGGGCCAGCTCTGGGAGAGCACGCTGTCCACGGCTTCGCGAAGCATGGCGGCGCGGTTGAACACCGGGATGATGGTGCTCACCAGCCCTGGAACAATCGGAGAGGTCATGCTGGCCACAGGCGCCGGGCAGCATCGAGAACGGTGAGGACCTGCAGGTCGGCTCTGGCAGCGAGAAGCGCTAGCAGCTGATCAAAAGCCTCTAGGTCGCAGCTGAGGTGATGGCCGCCGCCAATGCCGTGGAAGCAGAACACAAGCCAGCCACCGTGTGCAGAGGCCTGCTCCACGGCACTGACCAGTTCGGATGCGGTTTTGCCATCCGCTTCGAAGGCCTGGATGGCGAAGCGATCCGGCGGAATGGCCGGCAGCTGGTGGGCCGGCAAGCCACCGCGGCGGGCAGCCGGGAAATGCTTGCGAACCAGGGGGGTGTAATCCGTCAGCGAGGCGCCGAGATCCAGCTGAAACCGATCCACCCAACCCGCCAGGCGAGTGCGCTCCAGGCCGAGGCGACGCAGCAAGCGCCGCGGCATGCCCTGGCGCCCCAGATGGGGATTGCCGCAGGGGAAGGCGAAGGTACGTTGCGGCTGTCCGTCGAGCAGGCGCAGCTGCGTGGCCGCCACGGCCAGCTCGCGCTCCATGCGATCGAGGCAGTAGCTCTCCAGAGCGATGCCCGGGGTGACCCAGGTCTTGCTGCTGACGGCGGGATGGAAGATGGTGTGACAGCCCAGCTCGTGGCCTGCGGCAGCGGCCTGCTGCCACTCCTGATGTCGCGCGTCGATCGTGGGGGCATTGAGGGGCAGATAAAAGGTGCCCCGCATGTCGAATCTGTCGAGACGTGGCAGAACACGATCAAGGTGGACATCCAGTCCGTCATCAAAGCTGAGGCTGACTAGAAGGATCAACGAGGGCGATAGAGGTAAAGGGGTTCGTCGATCAGGCCGAGGTGAAGGAGCCAGTGATCCGCGACTGAAATATAGAGGGACAAAACGTCGATTGCGGAACCAGCCGTCTAAAGCCGGAGATGCAGGTCTTAGCCACAATTGCTGGTCGTACCGGGATCGCTGGAGGCCTGCTGGCGTTCCGCCGGCGTGGCATCAGGCGGCGGAACGCCAGTAGGGGTCTGCCGCTGCACGGGCAGCTGAAGCAGGCGGTCTGTTTCAGCAAGAGCCTGGAGGGACAGGTCTCATGTGGCATCGTGCCGAGCGATGAACTCGCCCCGGGTCAGTTGGTAGCCCCTGACGAGTATGTCCGTCACCCGCCATGGCTTGGTGCACGGCAAGCAAGCGTGTGTCTTCCAGCCCCGACGGTCCAGGATCCAGACTGTGCCATCGGAGAACCGACCAGTCGACGAGAGATGAACTTAAGATCTAAATCTTGCTGTATCAACACGCTGTCCAACGTGAGAAAAGGTATGGGGCGCCATTGTCGACGCCCATCACCACAGAAACGGTCGTCAGGCTCATGGTCTGAAAAACATCAGCGCTGCGGCAGTGAAGCGTAGATACCCGGCACCGTCGACATCGGGTTGTTGTTGCTAAGGAAGACCAGACGCTTCCCCTGGTCTCGGCGATAGATCGACGAGGATGGTTCGCACTGCAGTGCCATGTCGACGAAGCAGAATATGATTACGACATCTGCCGCCCGCCTGAGAATAAGGGATCAGCCGCACACTGTCGTGTCCTGCACACCCATGCCGAACAGCCGCGCCAGCCGCTCGGCAGCTCAAGGGAGGTCCCTGTGCGGGCCTTCGGAAAAAGACGCAGTGATTTGTAGATATACGGTCAGCTCTTCCCCGTCCAGGACTGCGGGCGGGTGTCAGGACCCGACCGACGGCCCACGGCAGCGACCAGGCTCTCCGCCAGTCCAGCAGTACGTCGCCAGCCGAGCAAGCTTGCCAAGGTCCCGTAGACGCGCAGGTCCACAGATGGCGAACCCGCGGCGCAGCAAGCCAAGTCGAACAGCGTGCGCGCCGCATCCTCGTGACCAAGCAATGCGCATTGTCGTGCATGGCTGAAGGTCCAGCGGATGAAATGCCGCATCTCGGGCGACTGCGCCGGCACTCCTGCCGCCTGCGCGTGCTGAAGCAGCAGGCCAAAGAAGCGCACCCGGTCCATCGGCTCCAACCATTGCCCACCACCCGTTTGCCTGATGCCGGCATGGGTACGGTGCTCGCTGACATCCATGGGGCAATACACCAGCCGTGTACCCCTCGCGCCGGCGCGCGCGTCGTACTCCCAGTCCTGGGAGTAGCGAAGGTCACTCCAAGGCCCCATCAAATCGGTCAGAGAACGGCGGTAGAGTGGCGTGTGCGTGCACCACCAGCGGTCGACCAGCAGGGTAGGGAAGAGGTAAGGAAACTCTCGCGCAGTCCACTTGAAAGGGCTCTTGAGCACACACCCTTGCACATCGATCAAGCGTGTCTTCCCGTAAGCGATACCGCACTCTGGGTGGCGGCGCAGCGCCTCAACCTGGACAGTGAACTTATCCGGCAGAAGCCGGTCGTCGCTGTCTAAATACTGAATGAACTCTCCCCGAGCGCGCTGCCGACCTGCCTCACGCGCCGGGCCAGGACCACCATTGGGCTTGGCGATCACATGCACGGCGTCGGGGTGCTGCTCCATCAGCTCTTTAGCGACTTGGAGCGTGTCGTCGGTGGAGCCATCGTCGACGATGATGATCTCGATAGGCTGCCAGGTTTGCTGGAGCACGCTGTGCACGGCCTCGCCAAGCATCGACCCGCGGTTGTAGGCGGGTATCACTGTGGACACGAGGTCCGGGACAACAAGGTTAGTCAACTTGGATCGCAGGGAATAATATCGGGAACTAGGTAGACCACTGGCTCGCCCAGCGGTCCAGCGTGGCCAGCACCAGAAGCTGCAGGTCTCGGCCAGCTTCGTTTACCTCCAGAAGGGCATTAAGTTCTCTTGGGTCGACCCAGCCGCTGCGAACAAGCCAGCCTTTTCGCAGTTCGTCCGCCATGTCCTGGGTCGACCAGAAGCTGCGCCAAGGGCTGCTGAAGCCCTGCTTGGGCCTAGTCACCACATTCCCGAGGCCTGAAGCATGCAACCAGTTCGCAAGAAGGACCTTATGCTGCGCACGCGTGGCCCGAAGCTGCTCAGGCAGCGAGAAGGCAAATTCGACAATGCGGTGATCGAGTAGGGGAACACGCACCTCCAGCCCTTGAGCCATTGAGGCCCTATCTACCTTGGCGAGGTTGTTGTCCACGAGGAAAGTATTCAGGTCCACATACTGCCAGCGGCGGTAGCCCTTCAGGCCCGGCTTCAGGTGGGCCCGATAGAGGTAGGCCGCGTCATCAGGCCTGGCCTGCGTCGGGATCGCAGGGAAGAGACGCGCGATCTGCGACAGCGAGAAGGTCGGGGAGGTCATCAGCCGGTAGTGCGCTGCGGGTGAGCAGCGTTGGCCCATGCTCGTTCCGCCCAGACCTGCCGCTGCCAGCAGTGGCTCCAGTGCAAACGCCAACTGCTTGCGGGCCGATGCATAGACCGTGTGCTTATACCAGTTGTAGCCACCGAACAGCTCGTCGCCGCCATCGCCAGACAAAGCCACCTTGGCGTGTTGCCGCACTTGGCGACAAAGCAGATACGTGGGGAAGATTGAGCTGTCGGCCAACGGCTCGTCGTAAGCTCCGATGACCTCGTCGAGCGTGGCGAACTGCTCAGGCCCGAGTACAGCTTCACGGTGTAAGGCAGCCAACTGGGCGGCCGTTTCGGCTGCTGCAGCGCGTTCGTCCCGGTCCCACCCTTCAAAGCCGATGCTGAAGGTGTTGAGCTCCCGGGTCATGCCCGAAGCGGCACAAGCAACTGCTGACGAGTCATAACCGCCGCTCAGGAAGACGCCGAGTGGCACATCGCTGACCAGGCAGTCGCTGACCGAACGTCTGAACAGCTCAGAGAAGTGATCCAGAGCATCGTCCACTCGCCAGTCACGTTGCTCTAACGGAAGTGACCAGTAGCGGCGAATCTGCGCTCTGGATTCGGAAACGTCGAACTCAAGCAGGTGTCCGGGTAGCAGCCGCTTGACGCCGCGCCAGATCGACTGCTCACCAGATACGTATCGATAGAGCAGGTAGCCGCAAAGCGCGGAAGGATCGAGGTCTCTCGTGGCGAAGGGCAGTCCGACCACCGCGCGGCTGTCGGAAGCAAAGGCCAGCGTGCCGTCGAAAAGGCCCCAGTACAGGGGCTTGATGCCCAGCCTGTCCCGAACGAGGAAGAGCTTGCCTTTGCGCGAATCCCACAGTCCGAAGGCGAACATGCCATTCAGACGCGACAAGCACTCGATGCCCCACTGCTCGTAGGCATGGACGATGACCTCGGTGTCGGTCGCCGAGGCAAAGCGGTGTCCCAACAGCTCGAGCTCTGCACGCAGCAGGGCGTGGCCATAGATCTCGCCGTTGAAAGTGATCCAGACCGTGCCGTCCTCGTTGCAAATCGGCTGGGCGCCACGTGGCGATAGGTCGATCACGGCCAGGCGAGTGTGAGCTAAGTAGACGGACCCCGCATCATCAACATGCTCACCAAAACCATCGGGACCGCGGCTTGCAAGGAGCCTCGCCGACTGACCCCGAGTACTAACAGAGTACCGCGGACCGGCGATGCCGAAAATTCCACACATCGATTAACACTCATAGAAGGAAAACAACGATGGGATCACAGCCCAGCCGCTGCTGCCAGCCTGCGGCTCAGCTCATCGATACGCTGCAAGCGAGGTATGGCCAGCCGCTCGTGCATCAAGGCCAAAGCGGCGTCGCGACCCTGGCCGAGCTTGTTGGGTTGCGGGGGGTGCCACAAGTGAACAAACGGGAGAAAACCAAAAGAGTGTTGCCTGAGAGCCCTGCATCGATCGAAGAACTCATCGTCCTCACCGCCCCAATCGACGAACCGCTCATCAAAGCCGCCGATGGCGTCGTAGGCCGAGCGACGGATCGCCAGGGTGCCGCCGCACCAGTTCTGCGACACTGACTCCGGCGCGCAGGCCCGCAGGCGGCTGTTCATATCAATACGACGACTGGCCGCCTGATCAAGGTAGAAGAGGAAGCGCTGGGGGTGGAGCACTTCGAGATCCGGATCCTTGAAACGCCTGCAGATCTCAGCCGCGTATTCCTGGGGCACAAGGATGTCTCCGTCGTGGCAGATCACCAGATCGCAGGAGGCGGCCCGCACGCCCACGTTGTAGGCCCAGGATTTACGCCAGGGTACGGGATTGGTGGAGTGGCTCAGGTGGATGTGACGCACCCCAGGCGGCAGAGGGCCGAGCTCGCGCGTGGGACTCTGCTCCACCACGATGCACTCAACGGCAACGCCGCGCTGGGCCAGGAACGAGGCCAGACAGAGGCGCAGCTGCCGTTCACGGTCGCGGCCGCGATGGGGAATCACCACGGAGATGCGGGCAGGCCCCGTCTCCCGCTGATGGTCGCTGAGCTGGATCGGCCAGTCCTGCAGAGAGCGCTGCATCAGCAGGCGACCGAGAAACGGAAAGACGCTGCAGGGATGGATGGTGTTGCTCCAGGGCCCCTCGATCGACAGACCATCGCCATCGGGGGCCAGGGTGTAGGTGTCCTTTCGGTTACAGACCTTCCACCACTGACCCGGCCGGAGCAGCTGGGGAAGGATCCGCGGTAGATCGAACAGCAGCACACCGAGACTGAGTCGCAGACGCCGCCAGAGAGTGGCAATGGAGCGGCGCAGGGTCCAGCCTCCGGGAAGCAGAGCCAGGGGATGAAGATCCTGCAACAGGGGGGGGTGCAAGAGGGATGCTCGGATCAGTCGCAGACGATCCTGGCCGGGGGCAGACACAGGCACATAACGATTGCGGAGCATCAACTGGCCGGCCCAGGCCGCACGCCGCAAGGAATGGGGAGCTGTGCGCAGTGGTGGCAACTCAGCAATCATCCGGTCGTAGTCACGGATGATGCGCTCACCCTGGCCATCGCGCTGATCAGGGTGCTGGCGACGGGCGGCAAGGACGACATCAAGCTTCCTGGCCTGACAAGCGAACGCCATGCGCAACCACAGGTCCGTGTCAGCGGCGTAGGGGACGGCCTCTCTCCATCCGCCCTGCTCCCGTGCTCTGTCGAGGCGGAAGAAGGTAGAGGGCTGCGGAATCCAGGTGCGCATGGCCAGCGCATCGGCCAGATTGAAGGCCCTGAGACTGGTGCGCGAGAGTTCCTGGCCGTTCACATCCACCTTGAGGATGTCGCCGAACACGAAGCTGAGCTCTGGATTGGCTGCAAGAGCGGCTACAGCAACAGAGATGGCACCAGGGAGGTAGTAATCATCGGAGCTCTGGATGGCGGCATAAGTGCCATGAGCCATTGCCAAACCCTTGTTGACTGCTTCAACAACACCGGAATCAGCTTCTGAGATCCAGCGCACCTCGGGAACGTGATCATAGCGATGGAGGACATCCACAGTTTCGTCGGTTGAGGCTCCGTCGACCACCAACACTTCCAGCGGCCGGTAGTCCTGCGACAGGATCGAATCGAGCGTCTGCGCGATGAAGCGACCCTGGTTGAAGCTGGGAACGATGATGGAAACCAGCGGGTGGCTCATGACCATGGCTGCAGAAAATGCACAAGGAACCTGTTGAAAACAACCCTTCCAAGGAGGAAAGCATTCAGTTTCTCAAACTCAAGGCTTAAAAAGTCTTAGAGACCTCTATTACCGAAATCGTCGAAGGCGAATAGAATTGAAGTGATTCTCTATTCACAGTCCCATTCACTGACTTCTAAGCACGATTCTGCCCTGCACTCTCTGGAGCTCGGAAAAGTTCTTGATGCTTATTCAGTGATCTATGCACAGCAAGCTCTTGTTCTAGCTGCAGACCGCCAGATCAGGTCAACTAGCTGCAAAAGCAGCGGCAGACGCCCCCCTACTGGTGGCCTAAACCGGCCGCACTGACGCATTGATTCAGAACAGCACCCAGAAGCAGCCGGAGCCATTCTCCGCCCAGACTCGTAGAGGCACTCTCCACATCCATAGAAGCCTGCGGGTAGTGCCTGCAAGCAAACGGTCCAACGGGAAGACTGGGCGTTGGGCTGGAGGGTATTTTTCATTGAAACGACAACGGGGGATTGATTGCCTGAGTTGTCAAAATGCACGAGGCGTTACAATAGTTAATAACGAAAATAATCGATTTTGTTGTCAATAACGAAACCAACTGACGAAAAGCAGGGGTGTTAGCAAACTTTGAATCTCGACAATACAGGGCTTTCCCTCACCTTGCTGAGGTCAGTGCATTGTCGTTCCTGCCTCGCCAGTCTCAGGCGGACATTGCGGCGGCGATTTTTGAAGGTAACCAGTGATAATGCCAGTTAAAGTAGGTACAAATTTGTCCCTCTCTCAAAGGGTTGGATCGCACTCATTAAGTCTTGCTCGAAAGAGACTGAGAAACTTTGACGCTATTTTTTCAATGACAAAGTCAGACGAGAAAGCCACTGCCTTTTCCCTCAGCAACATGAGCGACTTCTGATCAGACAGAGCCATAATCACAGTTTCCACAAGCTTCGACTCGTCTTTGGGTGGCACAAGCCAACCGGTCTTTCCCGGAATAACGACTTCGGAAACGCCACCAACATCGCTTGCAATCACAGGTGTACCGCAAGCCAGGGACTCCAGAATGGTCAAAGGCAGCACTTCTGCACAACTTGACAGGCAAAACAGATCTGCTACTCTATAGTAGTCGGCGATCTTTTGCCTGTCAGTTGTGTATTCGAAATAAAGGACATCCGGTGGAAGTGCAGCGCGTATTTCAGGATCTGGCATACCACCAACTGTGATCAGTGTGAACTTGAAGCCTAGATCTCGTATACGAGCAAAAGCCCTTGCCAAAGTGGAAAAATCTTTGAAGCGACTCTTCGCGCTCTGAGCTAGGAACAGTACCACCTGAGAATCCTGCGGTATCCCAAGTGACCGTCTCGCTGCCTGTCTATCACCTGGAAAGAAAAGCTTGGGATCGAATGCATTAGGAACATAAAACTGATCGAGCTCACCCAATATCGGCGACTCGCGAACTAGATCCAATAACCATTGAGCGGGAGATCCGACCCATAAGCGGCTGGAGCTCATGACTCTCCTCTTGCGTTGCCAGTTGTATCGGCTTCCATCTTTCTCAAGCGCAGGATACACAGTAAGATCCGGGCATCGTAGACACCCAGTTCTCCAGAAGTCACACCCCAGGGTATAGGCACAATGGCCAGTCATCAGCCATTGATCATGCATGAACAGGAAAGTTGGGCATTGAGCCGAAAGCCACTCGAGATCCTCTGTCCTGAAATAACCTTCAGAACCATGGATGCTGTGAATCAACAGAATGTCGGGCTTGAATTTCAAGGGCCACATCTCCCCTGCAATACTGGGAGACGAAAAATATTGTAAACCCAACAGTCTCTCAGGTATCATCCTCAGTCCTAGTTCACCACGATATCGCGGCTGTCGCGGAGTCTGGATCGTACGCTCCAAATCGACATTCAAATCCTTTCGGCCAACCAAGAACCATGAGTCTTGTCCACGAGCAGAAAATTCGTGATGCAGCATGAGGGCCATCTGCTCCGCACCACCCCCAGAGTCTGCGCTATGTATTTGCACAATTCTCAATGGCCTCTCTTGCATTACTCTAGTACGGCACAAAGATACAAAAAGAAAGCTGCACGCAAACAAGTCAACGATAACAATAGTAGATACATGATCTGATCAAAGCGCCTGTCTAGCTCTCTTCAGTAACACTCTACTCCAGCCAGCAAGTCGGTTCGCATAAAGCAGGCGATGAGAAGTGGCATCTATCCATCGAGCCACCAGTGCAGCGAAAACTGAGTAAGCGACCCGATACTCCATAGCCATTTGCAACAATGGCATGACGTCAGACATCGCCACGGAGCGAACAGTCAAGGTCTGGCTAGGCCGATAGCTGCGAGCGAAGCAGACCATCACCTCTCCAAACTTATGCTCAATTCGTGCTTGCAAGTCCAAATGTGCCATGAGAGGACCGCCATCCTCAAGCAATAATTGCAACACCTCACGGGTGTTGCGCAGATACTCAAGACAGCGGACTTTGCGCACATAGCGAGAGACAAATTGCGACTGATGCACGCGGTAATAAGCGAGAGGCTCCTGTAGCGCAACAAACTCGCAACGTAGCGCTAACGACAACCACATCAGATAATCTTCAAACTGAGTGGAAAGTCTCGGCGGACCGATGAATCTCAAGCCCTGCCTAAAGTGCGACGCGCGGACCAATGGTGTCGGTGACATCACCCAGTTCCGAAAGTCGTTTCTTGGTTCGAGGAGAAGACACTTGAGGCTGCTTCCCACCTCCCCTGAAAATAGCTTGGGTATATCCTTCGCATGTTCCGGAAGCCATTGCTCGCCCGCACTCCACGGAAGCCCGGGCTCCACCTGGGCAAACCAAGCATTTGAAAAGACAACGCCCACGTGCTCAGGCAAATTCTCAAAAGCCTGCAACTGCCTCTCAAGCTTGTGTGGCAGCCAGGCGTCATCGGCATCGACAAAGGCGATGAACTTGCCCGAAGCCCGGTCCAGCGCGAGGTTGCGAGAGGCCGCCACTCCGCGGTTGACACCGCCAGGATGCTGCATGGCATGCACGCGGCGAGGTTCAGCCTGCTGCCACTGCTGTAGCAGCTCCCAGGTGCCGTCCTTCGACCCATCGTCGACCACGAGGACCTCAAGGTCCGACATAGTCTGGGAAAGTATGCTGACCAGCGTGTCGTTCAGCGTGGCTTGCGCGTTGTAGGCAGGAACGACGACGGAAACGGTCGGCGACATGGGCAAGGCTACGGAGGTTGCCTGTCTCAATCTTTGGCTGCAGCCACGGGCTGCCGGTGCTCGTAAGCGTGCGCGGCCCAGCGGGCGGTGGCCTGCAGAGCGGCGTCGCGAGGCACCCTCGGTGTCCAGCCGAGCTCAGCGCGGATGCGGGCGGAGGAGTAGTCGGCCCCACTGGTGAAGAAGCGGGCTGTGGACTCATTGACGAACAGCCTGCTCTGCGACATCAGCCCGTCCAGAACCAGACGGTGTCCCGACCCCTTAGGGCTACCGGACGGCGACGTGTAGCCAGTGGCTGCAGGCAACGCCGCTACCCCAGTCGGCTGCTTACGGGCCCGCAATCGACGCCAGACCTGGAACCAGGCCTGATCAGCCAGCCAGCCAGCAGCCGCGGGCGAGGACCTGACCGCCTCACGGAACACATCGGGAAAGCCATGGCGCCTTCGCCAGCGGGCACAGAGACCAGCCAGTTCATCGCATCGGATCGACTCGAAGTCACTGGCGGTTAGGCTAAAAGCAGCCTGACTCAAGAGTCCATAGAAGTCGCGCCAGGTCGTCTCCTCGCCGTCCTCGTTGACGATGTAGCGACGGCCACTGACCACGGGATGCTCGCAGGCAAGCAGGATGGCGTCGACCAGATTGTCCACGAAAACGAGATTTGCGGCGGCACAACCTTCATCGAATAAATAGAAAAGGCCGGTACGCATGTCCTCAAGTGGAGCCGAGCCGAAATCCTTGCCGTAGGGGCCGTAGACACAGGTGGGCTGCAGGATCACCACCGGCATCGGGTGGGCGGCGGCCCAACGCTGGCAGCGCCGTTCCATCTCCGCCTTGGCGTGTGCGTAGCGCATCTGGGAAGGCGCCTGCGGCGTGGCCTCGGTCACCACACCCACCTCAGGCGGGTCTCCATAAGCCATCATGCTGCTCAGGAGCACAACGCGCCGTGCGCCGCAAGCCTGCGCCGTTTCCAGAAGCTCCAGCGCCCCCTGGACAACCACCCGGTCCAGCTCTTCACCGGAATGGGAAACCGCGCAATTGACGACGACCGAGCCCTGCTCGATGTGCTGGCGATAGGTCTCAGGACTGGCGACGTCGCACAGCTCCACCCGAACGTCGCGACGCAGAAGGCGCACGGCGGATGCGGGCCGATGCACCAGGGCAGTGACACGATGGCCGCGCTGCAGCAGCTCCTCGACCAATGCGCAGCCGATGAAGCCAGCAGCGCCGACGACGACATAGTGGGCGCTGGTCTGCCGCCCCGCCGTAGGTGCCGGCTGCGAGGCCTGCGCAGTGCACTGGTCGAAGATGCGGGCGTAGGGCAAAGTGCTGTCAGCCGGATTGAGCAGCGGCCTGGCGCCCCCCGCCGCGAGCCCGAAGGCTTCCAGTTGATAGCGCACGGCGTCGTAGATCGACGTGGGCAGACCTTGCAGAGGAAAGCGCAGCTCCACCGACCGCAGGCCGAGGCCCTTGTAGCCATCGAGCGATACCGCATCCGGGCGGGCCAGCGACCAGGTCAAACGGCCGTGCTCGCCGGTGATGGTGACCTGCTGGGCCAGGTGCCGCAGCCGCGACAGGCGCACGGCCACGTGGGGCACTGCAGTCGCGACCAGATCGACCTCGAACTCAGCCGGCGTGCCGCCAAGCCCGTCATCCTGGTAGTGGGTGACGTCCAACGGGCCGAACCAGTGGCACAGGATGTCGAAGGCATGAGCGCCGATGTCGTGCAGCTCACTTCCACCCGCAGCCATCCGAACCTGAGCCAAGCTCTGGGCGGGCCAGGCATAGGGCTGGCCCTCATGCCAGCAGACCTCCTGGATGGCCCCGAGAGCGCCGCTGTCCAGCAGGCTTGTGATGCCTGCCACAGCCGGGAAGCTGCGCCTCGGTTGACAGACGCCGAGCAGGCGGCCTGTTTCTTGCGCCGCTGCGATCATCCGCTGCACCTCGGCCTCGGAAAGGCCCAGGGGCTTCTCGCTGAACACATGCAACCCAGCGCGCAGGGCCTGGATCACCGTGCTCTCGTGCAGCGCATGCGGCAGCGCAACCAGAGCCACATCGACATCGGCGAGCAGTTCGCGATCAGCGAGAGCTGCGGCAACATCGACGGCACGAAGCTGCACCACATCCGGCAACGGGCCAAGTTGCTGCAGTGCCGCCTCGGAGCGGTCCACCACACCGACAAGCGCTACACCGTTGATGCCATTCCTGAAAGCAGGTACGTAGAAAATACGGGTGACGGCGCCAGCGCCCAGGATGAGCACCCGAGAAGCCCGTGGCGAAGCGCCGCTGTTCTGAATCTCCATGGGCTTTGGTTCGGTGATCACAGATGCTCCTTGAATGACCGCGCAATGGCGGCAATCGGCTCCAACAAGGCGCTGCCCAGCCGATAGCGACGGGATTCGATCACTTTGGTCAGCAGCTGTTGCGCATGAGCGTGACGCATGTCGTGACGTTCGAGCTGATCGAGCAGAAAGGGGATCACATCTTCTGCGTAGGCACGGAACTCGAGGTCCGGCATCGCCCGCGAATTCACCGCAAGGACTTCCCGAGAGGGTGCCCACTGGTTGAGCATGCACTTCGCATCGTCCTGGAATCGATAGTTGGACAGGACATCAGGCACCACGTGGATCTGCGCGTGCGCACCCATGCGGCGCCAAAGCTCATAGTCCATCGAGAAATGAAGCGACTCGTCCAGCGGACCCGCCTGCGTCCACAACTCGCGCCGCCAGAAGGTGGATGACTGCGGGAACCAATCGCGAAACCAGTGGGTGAAGGTGTCGCAGCCATCGGCCCGCGGAGTTCTGCAGATGGATTGCGGCGGGCGCAGCCCTGGCAACGGCTCGCGGGTTCGGGCATCCAGATAGCCACCATCGGCCCCGATGAAGTAGCAGGAACCGGTCAAGACCTGCCAGTCCGGGTGCAGGATGAAGTGTGCTGCAATCGCGTGGAGCGCGCCCGGCTCAAAGGTGTCATCACTGTTGAGCCAGCAGAAGATTTCGCCGGTAGCGCGTTGAAAACCCTTGTTGATGGCGTGGCACTGGCCACGGTCATTCTCGCTGACCCAATAGCTAAGCCAGGGTTCGTACCTGCGGATGATATCGATCGAGGTGTCGGTGCTGCCACCGTCGATCACTACGTAATCGAGGTTCGGGTAACCCTGAAGCAGCACCGAGCGGATCGTTTCTTCGAGAAAACGACCTTGATTGAAACTCGGGGTGACAACAGTAATGGTGGGCAAGCCACCATTGTTCTGAGCCGATGTTGCCGCATCTCCTAAGACGCAAGGCGCCACCCAAGGCCAATGGACCCGATCAGGGGTCGGCCTAGGAAGATCGATGAAACTGGCAGACAAGTCCACACCCCTCTTGTTCACGTGTTCCGGAAAGGCCGTTCGCCAAAGTGCCGTGCTGCCCCGACCAACCGTTTGCCAAGTCGGAAGCTGGTTGAACCTTGGATCCATTCCTGTGAACGCATCGGCTGCTCGCTTACTTCGGCGAGTCTAAATTTCCCTGAAAGCAAGGCAATCATCTTTTTTGCAAAAGTCCTAAACTACGCAACATCACGCATCTCAACATTGATTGACAGCCATCCGCCGATGAAGTCGACAACGCTCGAATGCGTATGGCAGGCAACATCCACTTGTACAGCTGACCTTACCATTGCGACAGAAGTGACTGGGTGTCAATGGTTATGTGGCACTACATGTCGTACTCCTGAGTCAGAGTCAAGGCTGGATACAGCATACCCACCCGCAGGCTAATCGAGCGACAGCAAAATACTGAAGCTTGGGCGAGCCAGTAAGTTGATCGGAACTCAAAAGTGCACTGAACGTTCGCTGAGGCCGGAGCACGCAAAGTATCAGGAGGTGTGCTTATATCATAGAGCTGTTGCGTAAGTCTACAAAACGAACAGCTTGCTGCATAATAAACCGAACTCGACCTCAGAGAGCTCCCGTTGTCGGACATTAGTCGAAGCGGGCAGCGAAGAGCACACCAAGATGGAGCGCATCACTCGCCATCAACCAAGAGACGATCCAACTATCATCCCCAGCATCGCCCGATTGGTACCTTCAGCACGTTAAAAGCACACGGAAGATGGATTAAGCATAGCCTCCGACCGCAGGCAAACTGTGAGGTTCTCGTCCTCTGGATACTCCTGAATCAAGATCAATCGTACGGCAGTGTCGTTGCCAATGTCCTTCCCGCAAGGGACAAAGAATGCTACGAATATGTCAAGTCGTTACCCCGTCCAGATGCGCCTTCCGCATCATCGCCGTTACTGACTTGGGCGGGATGGGTCACGCTCGGATCATCGCCCGCACCATGTTCAGTAGGTTTTGATGCGGTAGTGGAAGCTGTTGGCAGCATGGCGTACGTAGACAACCACAGGTCGGCTCAGATCAGCGGGTACAAATTAGCCTTGTACGGAGGTGCGCAAACACAGGTGACAGTCTTCGGCGATGCGCAGAGTCGCATTGAAGACATCAATGCTGTCGAATAGGCTATTACTGTACAGGAAGTTTTCAGAGCCTCCGGGTAACCGCAAAGCAGCCGGCGCGGCAGGTCCTCCCCTAAGTGGGAAGTACGCAGGCCGAAGATCTCACAGTCGCCGGCGCCGCTGAGACAGCTACAAGCGACTGGCTCTTAAAGCCAATCAAGCTACTGTCGTCAATGCCGTGCACTTCCGGCCGACTCTGCAGGATCTACACCGCCCAATCGAAGGGCTGGGATAGCACGCGATCGTCACCATCAGGGAAGCACATCGGATAGCCACAAGCAGCCTTCGCGATCGAAAGATTGCGGCAAGCCGAAACGCCCCAGTTGCCGCCGCCCGTTGTTTTGCAAGACATTGATCTGCGCCGGGTACCGGGCCTGTAACGTTGAACCAAAGGTGGTCCTCCGTCGGTGGAGCCGTCTTCGATAATCAGCCCTCCCAGGTGCGGATAGACGGTGGCCAGCAACGAGGCAACATCGCGCTCCAGAAACGACTGGGCGTTGAAGCCAGGCATGATGGCGGTGATCCTGATGGGGAACTGGTCGTACCCTGTCATCGACAGTTCAGCGGGGCAGCAACATTACAACGACCTAGCTGACGATCGAGAAATATCATCTGTTCGGAGTCTCCGGAACAACTGCCGAGATTGCGCCTATTGCTCCGGCTTGCTGGGACCAAGCTCTGGCATAGGTTCCGTCCTGGGCGAGCAAATCCAAATGGCTACCGCGCTCAATGATCAGCCCATTCCGCATCACCAGGATCTGATCAGCATTCACAATGGTACTGAGGCGATGGGCAATCACCAACACCGTATGTCCGCGTCCAAAACGTTCCAACGCTTCCTGAACCAGCCTCTCGCTTTCGGTGTCCAAAGCACTGGTGGCTTCATCTAGAACTAGTAGTTCTGGTTTTCGTAAAATCGCCCGTGCCAGTGACAAGCGCTGGCGCTGCCCCCCGCTGAGCCGGTAGCCTCGTTCACCCACCATGGTGTCGTAACCCTGCGGCAGCGCCTCAATGAAGCCATGGGCCTGGGCCATCTCGGCCGCTGCCCTGACCGCACTGGCAGGGGCATGGAGTAGGCCGTAGGCGATATTTTGGGCAATGGATGCATTGAACATAAATGTATCCTGGCTCACCACTCCCAGCCGCTGCTGCCAGCTAGCCAGCTCCAGCTGCTGCAGATCGATCCCATCCACCAGGATCTTTCCCACGCTGGGGTCGTACAAACCCACCAGCAGATCGGCGATTGAGCTCTTGCCAGCGCCGCTGGCGCCCACCAGAGCCACAGTAGATCCCACAGGAATCTCCAGATCGATGTTATCCAGGGCCAACGGCAGAGTCGGGGCATAGCGGAGGCTCACCGCCTCAAAGCGGACCCCCTGCTGCAAGCGCTCAAACGGGATGCCACCGCTGCGAATGAACTTCTTGTCACTCTGCTCGAGGATCTGATTCAACCGCTTCAGGGCTGCTGAGTTGTTCGCGTACTGGGAAGCCAGTCCGGCCAGGATGCCCAGTCGAACATTCAGACGCTGCAAGGCCAACACGAAGGTGACCAGGCTAGGAAGCACACCGCTGGTGCGGTTGGCGAACACCACCACACTTACCCCAGCAATGATCGCGATGGCCAAGATCGGCAGAAATGCCGAAAAGGGGTCGACCACGGACGTGAGCCTGGCTCGGCGTCGCCTGGTGTGCTCACTTGCTGCCAGCAGCCTCTCGAACCCTGCGGCGGCCTCCTGCAAACCACCGCTGCTGTGAAGCAACCGCAGCCCCTGAATGTTCTCGGTGATGCGACTGCCCAGCTCGACGGAGACATCCTGACCCTGCTGGGCATTCTCGCGGATGCGAGGCAACAACTTGCGCTGCAACAGCCAGAGAGAGAGCGCCAGGATCACCCCAACCAGCAGCAGCCAGGGAGAGATCGAGATCAGGATCGCCAGATAAATGAGGAGCTGCAGCAGCGTCATCACCAGGCTGTTGGCCAGGTTGATCTGATTCTGTACTGTCGCCCCGCCTGAACCAGCATAGTCCAGCAGATCACCGACGCGATACCTGCTGGCGCAGGCATAGGTGAAGCTGAGGATACGCCGATTGATCAGATCGGTGATCTCGCGGTAAAGCCTCGCCCCGAAGAATTCGCTGGCAACCTTGTTAATGTAGTTGCATAGGCTCATCAACAGCTGCAACCCCACAGCCACCAACAAGAGCAGCAGGAACAGCACCTGGGGCTGTGAGTTAGAAAAACTATCCAGCACCTGGTTCAGCCAGGGCAATCCCTTCAGGACCGGCAATTGGGCCAGGGCGGCGATGGAGTGGCTCGTCATCAGCCCCACCGCTAGGAAGATCACCCCCAGGGTGGCCCCCTCACTCAGCGATCCAAGCAGACCAGTGCCGAAGGTGATGAACAGCAGCCGCCATTGCCGACGGGCCGATTGGCGGATCAGCACCGCTGCCGGGGAATGATCAAGCAGCGGCGCCAGCAGTGGCTGCAGCGCCGCTCGCACCAGATTGGGTCCTAGGAACTGGGGGAGAGACACGCGCAAAGGGTGAGGGGTCAGGGTAGGGACAGGAAATGAGGTCTCAGGCCTTGGCAATCACTGATCGCAAACAGCATCGACCTTCGCCCGAGGCTCCTGAACTGGGGGATAACAGAATGTGAGATCCCAGAATCATGACCGTTGACAGAATTTGTGAAGTCCTAATGATTGAGGCATGGACCAGCACTGGATCGGGCACCAACAGCAACCCAAGACTGCGCCAAAGCCGACAGTCTGATCTAAGTCAAGAATGGAGCCTTGTTGACAGCTCTCATCAGCAGCTTTTCTGGCCATGTAACGCCAACGCGGACACCAACGTCTATAGGTATTGTAAATTGTTCAAGTCAAAACAGGTATGTGGAATCAAAAAGCTGCGAATGCCGGATAGACAGAGCAGTGGATAGGTGATGAGCTACGTCAGTGCATCGACTTCGCTGGCAAATCGTTCCATTGACTCAGTACCAACAGAAAATCCTGGCAAAAGCAAAGTGCAACATTGCCAACAGCTCCCGATAATCTTTTGAAAGAAGTGTTTGCAGCCTGACAAGCCGGAACGAAAAAATTCTTACTAATCCATAGAGTTTGGCCTTGAATCTAACCGCAAGGAATGTTGTTTTTGAACCTCGGGCGTAAAGCGGAAGAAAATGCAATCTGCCCATCAAAGAGTCTGCCCTGTGTGCCGCGGGCAGTCCTCCATACACTCGATGCTCTGAATTAGGTATGCCACCATGCTCGCCGAAATTCCTTTGGGAGATAAAACTTTTGACATTCTCATCTTTGAGATAGCTCGTAATTCTAGTATCCCAAGTACTGTATAAAAATGGATCAGAGCTCTCCAGCTCCTTGACGCCGAACTCGCAAAGCTTTTGAGCAACACCTGGGGTCAATAATATTGCTACGGGTGCGGCACAATGGCCACGAGCATAACAAAAAGATTTTATTTGCTCAATATGATAGATAGATGGTCCACAAGCATAAAGCCAAGCCAAACCATTATTGGTGCTCAGTTCAGTCCATGGCAATGGCGCTGGAAACCTTCCAAACCCTCTGCATGGCACAAAATCGGCCTCACAAATGATTGCAGAAGACTGGCTGGCAATACATAATTTCCAAGCCTCAAGGTGGCTAAGCAAGACACGGATTGACTGTGAATATGCCATTTCATTGTCAGTGTATGAGCGGCGCAAAACATTAGGCACTAGGCCTTCGTCGATAAATGCCGATTCAAGCTGCTTTGTATCTTCTTTATGGGCAATTATAATGATATTACGAGCAACATCACAAATTAGACTGTCACTCATCAGTACCCTCAATCACGAAACCAGTCTTCACATCTACACTCATTTTATTACGTATCGCTGCAAATTCAGAGCCACTTGGAATATAACTTTCGCCCGTTTTAGCTAATGTCAACGAAAGCATTGATCCTTTTCTTATTTCGTATATGGTATAGCCATGCGCAGCCAAAAGAGAAACCTCACGTCTGCTGCCAAAGCTGCATTCCCTTTGGTGCGATTCAAAAACAATGATGTCCACTCTTCCGGAGCGCAATAAACATTCACCCCCAAGAAGGACCTCATATTCATGCCCTTCAACATCGATTTTCAAGACTCGTATACGTTTAAGATTTAGATCTTTTTCTATAACATCAAGCATTGAGACCTGGCATTCATGACTCATGTCAACCGCTTCGGCTGATAGCCTTGATTGGCCGTAGCTTTTCACTGGCACAATAATATTGGCTTTTCCAACAAAGTTTGATAATGCGCATTCTATAATTTTTAGATTTTGGAACTTGTTTTTACTTTTAGACAGCGACAAAGCCTTGGAACATATTGCACTTGGTTCAATAGCAAATACCTTTCCACTGGGTCCAACTTTTTTTGCAGCTTGCAAAGAGATAACTCCAAGATTTGCGCCAACATCTACGATCGCATCTCCATCGGAAATATTTTTTAATATGAATGCGGATACCGTAGGATCAAGATCGCCAAATAGCAAAACCATTTGACTAACATAGTCGCTGTCATAAACAAATATTTCCGGGCCGGACCGTAGCCTGGCAGGCATTAATTTGTTTGACGACTCTTGATTTGCCCTCATCAAAGCGAGCCTACCCCTGCCCTTGTAAAATGGATAGAACCATGCAAGTCTACAAAGGGAAGGAGGGAAAGCGATCACAGGACTCAAGCCAAAGTTAAAGTTAAAACTGAACTTAGAAATTACTGAGCTTTGATTACGGTGATCACATCAATCAGCCAGGTCTTCACCAGCGGCAGTTCCTTCTCAGGGAACAGACCAAGCGCCACCAGCGCCTCATAGCAGCGTTGCAAGTTGGCTCCCACATGCGCTTGTCCCGGTTGCAACTCAAGATCCTCCAGCACCTGCACCAGCCTGCGGTTGTGCTGATAACCGGGAATCTCGGCCTCGAAATCCTGCATCAGATCATGCTCATTACGCTCCTGGATCACCTCTGGTGCATGGAACACCAGCCCGTGGCCCAGCTCCCAAAGGCAGCGCTGGGCGATGAAGCTGCGCCAGATATCGGTCATCCGGAAAGAGCAGTGACTGGGCAGATACAGCAGCGGATAGGCTTCCGGCCACCACCAGGTGCTCTGGCTGTTGAACGGGCACCACGCACCAGGTGGGAGATAAAGGCTCTCTGCATCGTCGAAGTGGAAAGGACGATCCAACACCAGGCGCCAGACCGCATCCACATCGGGCGACAGATTCGCCAGCCCCTGTTGAATCGGGGCTAGGTACAGCTGCGGTGTCGACAGATCAGATGATTGGTCTCTACCTACCGTCCGGATCGCATCCAGCGGCAAGCCCCTAGGCCAGATCTGCTGGTCTGTGAACCAGGCGTAGGCATTCACCCAGCCCAGTTGCTGTGTAGTGATGGCCCGCACCTGGAGGGAGCGAGGCTTCCAGCTCTGCAACGGTGCATTGTCATCGTCAGTTTCATACACACAGCTGGCACCCTGGCGCATTGCCTGCAGATAGCCCAGGTTCTTACGGGCGTAATGGCCTTCGGGCAGAAGCTGCGCCAAGGCAAACGGCAGTTGGCGTTGTTGCTCTAAGTCAAAAAACTGACAGCCCTCCAGCTCGAAATGAGCCGGTCCTTTACGATCTCCCACCACAATCAGTGAATCCGGAGCGTGCCCGAGGGCCGTCGCCAGCGTTTTCACCGCCTCGGTGGGTTCCTGAATCGTGGTGATCACACTGCGGAGCATGGGCGGATGTCCAATCACAAACGGATGGGAGCCAGGGTTCTTGGCACGATTCCTTTCAGATCCAGCACCGGTCCATTGGCCTGGATAACCTCACTCCATTGCTGCTCACTCCAGGCGCAGAACTGACGGTGAGCCACTGCGGCCACCACGGCACTGTAGTGACCTTGGCTGGGCAACTCCGCATGCAGCGTGAGGCCGTACTCACGCTGTGCGTCCTGCGGATCCACCCAGGGATCCACCAAGACCGGCTCCATCCCGTAACGCTGCAGTGCTTCAACGAGACCCACCACGCGGGTGTTGCGCAGATCTGGACAGTTCTCCTTGAAGCTCAGACCCAGCACCAGTACCCGGGCACCGGCGATCACCATGCCGCGACGAGCCATTTCAAGCACCAGCTGCTCCACCACCCAACGGCCCATACCGTCGTTGATGCGACGCCCTGCCAGCACCACCTGCGGGTAATACCCCAACTTCTCGGCCTTGTAGGTGAGGTAATAGGGATCCACCCCGATGCAGTGACCGCCCACCAGCCCCGGCCGGAACGGCAGGAAGTTCCACTTGGTACCCGCCGCCGCCAACACATCCAGGGTGTCGATACCCATATGGCGAAAGATGATGGCCAGCTCGTTCACCAGGGCAATATTCAGATCGCGCTGGGTGTTCTCGATCACTTTGGCCGCTTCCGCCACCTGGATGCTGCTGGCTTGGTGAGTACCGGCCCTGATGATCGAGCCATAAAAAGCATCCACCCATTCAGCAGCCTGAGGCATGGAGCCACTGGTGACTTTCACGATCGTGGCAAGCGTGTGCTCTCTGTCGCCCGGATTGATGCGCTCCGGGCTGTAGCCGACGGCGAAGTCCTTGTTGAACAGCAGGCCCGATTCCCGCTCCAGTATCGGCACACATTCCTCTTCAGTGGCGCCGGGATACACGGTGCTCTCGTAGATCACCAGCGGTAGCGTACTCGCCCCCGCCTGTGCCCGCTTGCGCAGGGCAGCCCCGACCGTGGCGCTGGCTTTGTGCAGTGGCGCCAGATCCGGCCGTTTGGAACCATCGATCGGGGTGGGCACCGTGAGCACGAACACATCCGCCGCGGGCAACATCTCCACCTCGGCAGTGAACTCCAGCAGCGTCGCCGCCTGCAGTTCCTCGAAGCTGCTCTCCTGGGTGCGATCCAGGCCCTGGCGCAGCTCCTGCAGCCGCTGTTGATTGATGTCGAAGCCGATCACCCGACGGCACAGCGCCTGCCCGGTGCGCAGGCAGGTTCCCGCCCGAGCGAAGGCCACCGCCAGCGGCAACCCGACATATCCCAGACCGATCACCGCCACCGTGCAGGTGCTGGGTTCGGGATACGGCAACGAAGGCAGGGGCAAGGCATCTGGATCACTAGAGTTGCGCACGTCCGGAGGCATGGCGGCAGCCGCAGCGGTGGGCAGGGCGGACTGGCCGATCACTTCAAGGACCAACTAGAGAAATAACAAGGCCGTGCTGGCCCATAGCTGCAGCCAGGGGTGCAGGCGTGACCACTGAGTAAGGGGGAACAAGGCGTTGGCACGGACGACGGACTGTCACAAATCCCAGGAATCATTTGCGCCGATCTAGTTAGAGCTTATATTAGGCTAATCAGCAAGGAGTAAACCCATATCCACTCTAAAGGATTTCAGCCGATCAGGGGAAGAGCCAGGTCGGCGACGCTTCAAGAATCGACATCGCTACTGCAGCATCACCGCATCGGGAGCCCATTTGCAGGCAGCAAACGGTCTGCAACCCCTCCGGAGTGCGCTGCCCTGGATTTCACGCAGGCTGGTAGCCAGCTCCACAACCGCTGCTGGGAGCTCCAGCCACTGGAGATCACGCTGAAAAAAACAAGGCCTCAAAACGATCCAGGCTGGCCTGGGTTCCTCGCCGAAGCGATCCAACGCGCCATTCCAGAACGCTGAGCCCGCTGAGCTCGATCGTCAGATTGGGCTGATCTTCAGCCAGAATCCGCAGCTCCCGATTCAAGGCCAGGGATCAGCTCGCTTCGCCATCCAGCAGATAGATCATGGCACTGGCATCGAGATAGGCCGTCACCGCCGGTCCATCACGGCAGATCCATCATCAGTCACGGTTGGTCGCCAGCACAGCATCGAACTTCGCCTTGGTGCGCGGCTGGGGAGCTGGCGGTTGCAGCCACAACCATTGCAGAGCTGTGTGCTCCGGCATGGCGGATTAGCCGGCCGGCAGCGGCAGCTGACAATAATGAGGCTCGCTCAGCAGCACCGCAGCCAGCTGATTGCGCTTGAGCAGATGCACAGATCCAGTGGTGGAGGGCCTGCTTGATCGTTGCGATGACCCCCGCAGAAATGCCGGACTGGCGGCCGTGAGCGCAGCTTCTCGGCGCAATGCCCAAATCACCAGGCCCAGCTCCACAACTCCAGCCAAAAGGCTGGAGCCTGATCCACTTCAGCCCCGATAGCCCCGTGGGTTGAGAATCTGGCAGCGCCAGCTGTCTGAACCCATGCCCGCAGATCGCGTTCGCAGCGCCAGCCCAGCAGCAAGTTCTCGCGGCTGGAGTCGGCCACGCTGCTGGGGCCGTATCGCCTTCACGACGGCACATCACCTGGGTGGGCGGTGTGGCTGCCGATGAAGCCCGCGCCGCCGATGATCAGAATTCGGCGGGGAAAGCGGGTCGTGCTCCGAATGTCAGGGGTTGCGGCCATGCTCCCAGCGCCACTGAGCTCAGCAGTGGGACACGACGGCGAGGGTTCACACCCCGTGGAACCCCAATACCAGGCAACGAAACGGGCGCCCCCCCCCACACCGGCGTGTTGGGAGTGAAGCCGGTCCAGGCCTCCAGCGCAGGGGTGTCGGCCGCCGTCGCGGGCACATCGTCCGGCTGCATCGACAACCACTGCTTCTCAGCCTGGACGCCCAGCGCCGCTTCGATCGCTTCGATGCAATCCAGCAACGGCGTGGGGTTGGAGTTGCCGATGTTGAACACCCGGTGTGGCGCCCAGCTGCTGGCCGGATCGGGCTCGGCCATGTCGAAGACCGGATCGGGCTCAGCGGGACGATCCAGCACCCGCATCAGGCTCTCGACGATGTCGTCGATGTAGGCGAAATCCCGCACCATGCGGCCGTGGTTGAACACCTGGATCGGCTCGCCCGCCAGCATCGCCCGGGTGAACAGGAACAGGGCCATGTCCGGCGGGCCCCAGGGCCGTACACGGTGAAGAAGCGCAGCCCGGTGGCCGGCAGCCCATAGAGATGGCTGTAGGTGTGGGCCATCAGCTCATTGGCCTTTTTGCTGGCCGCGTAAAGGCTCACCGGGTGATCCACCCCTTGGTGCTCGCTGAACGGCAGGCGTGTATTGCCCCCATACACCGAGGTGCTGCTGGCATACAGCCAGATGTTGAATGCCGTGGTGACGGCAACCCTCAAGAACATGCCCAAAGCCCACCAGGTTCGCCTGGATATAAGCCGCAGGATTCTCGATCGAATAGCGCACTCCCGCCTGGGCCGCCAGGTTCACCACCCGCTCCGGCCGATGCTCCGCAAAGGCCAGCCGCACCGCCTCGCCATCCTCCAGATCCGCCTCGATCAGCGTGAACGTGCTGCCCGTGCGGGATGCGGTGTCCTGCAGGCGCTGCCGTCTGGCCCGCTTCAGAGCAGGGTCGAAGTAGGGGTTGAAGTTTTCAAACCCAACGACCGCCATGCCCCGCTCCAAGAGCCGGGGACTGAGGTGGAAGCCAATGAATCCTGCCGCGCCGGTGACGAAAACACTCATGGAATATGGATGTAAGGCAGAGATGCCTCAGGTAGGAGCTGGTCCAGGCCATGCCCCTAACGCTCAATCAACAGGGGCATTTCTGACCGGACAAGGCATACAAAACGCCCGACCCGAATTGGATTCCAGGACAATTACTGGAGGCGATCTCGGGCAATGGCGTTGTCCCCGGAAGCCGAGGAGGCTCAAGCAAGAACCGCGGACCGGACCTGGGGAGCGGGAGATGTAACAAGCGGTTGCCTTGACTTCCAACTGGACACACCAGTGGGACCATGGCTTGCAGGAGCGCGCATTTGGCATCTGCTGACGCCCATGATCTTGACTGGTTTATAATAATAGATAGATGCGGTGATGCCCACAGCCTTAGGGTGGCAGAATTGAAATGGTATTGGCTGGAGCCTGACCGACCCCGGAATTCTGCTCCTCAGAGACCACACCATTGGAACCGCGGAGCACTTGCGTTGCATCTGCTCAGCTGCGGCCGGCGGTCCGTACCAGCAAGCGATTTCAGCAAGATTCAATCTCCCGGAGGATGCAAGCCCGCACAAGCGTTAAAATAGATTTCTCGATCCCCCGCAAGCATCAGCGATCCTGAGATCTCGCTCGGCGCAGGCTACGCAACAACAGAAAGGTATAGCAATCTATTCTGCCACCTTGATCATCGCGAAGCACCAGTTGAAGCGGAAACAGATGTCGCCCGGAGAAATCAGCGCATAGCTGTCGCAGCAGAAGGCCCGCGAAGCAGTCGTTGGAGGCGTCGAAGGTGACTCTAAACTGGTTTCCGGGTGGCTCAGCAATGTGTTGATCCTACGGGGATTCCGGCAGATCCTTGGGATGCTTGCCGAGCATGATATCGGAGCATGGCTACAATCGGCTGTGGTCTGCGAGCGAAAGCATGCCAGACCACCCGGTGCCATCAAAAAGACTGATAGCAGGTGCCTAGCAGCTCAATCGTCGATCAACTCTGAGCTGAATCCACTGACCGCTGTGATCGATGGAAAGGAGCAGCCCAACGGGCCCGGTTGTGGATGCAATGACCGGCTTCGCTGAGCGAGCTGAAGGCGACGAACGAAATCCTGATCTCGGATTTGCAATCTATCTTACCACTCGGATTTTTCCGTCGAGTCAGAAATTATGCATCTGAATCATTCCAAGCAGAGGAAAGTTTTCTCTTGTTCACCCAATTGCCTGCAAGGTCGTATTACAGACTATTCGGGCGTTGTCGTCGTTGACTCCCGGATATCAACTCAGCTCCAGCGATGAGATCCAAGTCTGTCGCTGGGTGGAAGAAATTGACTACGGCTTGGTCAATCAGATGGAACGCCAGGAACCCAACGGTCGCCGCAGCCTTGTCATCAGCAAGAGTGTACCGGAGGTGATGGTTGGTTGCAGGACGTCGGACCGGCGCTGGCAGCACTTAAGCCGCAGGTAATAGACGAGGCCATGCTCATTCTCTCCGCAGCGTAGACAACGGAAGACCTGCGATCAGCGGGCTTTCTCCAGGACGACCTCACATTGGGCCAATGTGCCACACAGCTCCTGGAAGTGTCGCAACGAAAGGCTCTTCGCTAGCTGGATGACCTTGCACGGCCAGATGGACTGGGACTTGGAGTCAGTCCATGTGAACTGGCTTGCATGCTGAGCGAGCTGGATCATCCAGCTGAGTTTTCAGCATTACCGATGGGCGCGACCTACGGCGTGACAGCGCCTGGACCTCCCACCTGACAGCCTTGATGGGGATCCCTGGATGTTCAGAGATGGTTCCAACGGTCGTTTCCCTCCTGCTGAACCGAGTGCAGCTCCGGCTTCGGCAGCTCCGGCCAACCAACCCGCTGGCAATCTGTCTGGCTGGAAGCCTGCTGCTGGTTGCCCTGGCGTTCGTCCTGGCCAGGGGACCGTTCCGTCCCGGCCCAGATGCTGACGACGCCCTTGCTACAAGCGAAGCCACCCACCTGGAGCGCCGCCATCTCGGCCTGGTGATCAACAGCGCCGATCCACTCAGCGAGGCGATCGGCACTTATTACATGCGGGCTCGACGGATCCCGGCCGATCAGGTGATTCGAGTGCGATTTGTGCCAGGGGGCAGCTCCTTATCGGTGGAGGAGTTTCGCCGCATCCGCCGCCAGGTGCAGCGCCAGACCCCCGAGCGGGTGCAGATCTATGCCCTGGCCTGGGCCCGTCCCTGGCGGGTGGGCTGCCAGTCGATCACCAGCGCCTTCAGCTTCGGCTACCGGCCCCAGGTGTGTCCAGGCCGCTGCGGCACCACCAGCTTGAGCCCCTATTTCGCCCGCGGCGATGTGCGGCGCCCCTGGGATGAGCTGCGGCTACGCCCTTCGATGTTGCTCGCCGCCACCAGCGTCGCGGCGGGACGATCCCTGATTGATCGGGGCGTTGCCGCCGATGGCACAGCGCCTGCAGGCACCGCCTATTTGCTCAGCAGCTCCGACCGAGTGCGCAATGTCCGCGCCGATCGCTTTGCCACGGTGGCTGCCGCCCTGGGTCGGCATCTGCGGGTTCGGGTGCTTTGGAGTGATGCCCTGGAAGGTGCTCCCGATGTGATCGCCTACTTCACCGGCCTGAGCGTTGTCAGCGACATCAACAGCAACCACTACCGCCCCGGCGCCGTGGCTGATCACCTCACCTCCACCGCTGGGATGCTGACAGGCCCTTCGGGGCGCTCCGATGATGGCGGCGATGGCCAGATGAGTGCCCTGCGCTGGCTGGAGGCGGGCGTCACCGGCAGCTATGGAACCGTGGTGGAACCATGCAACATGACCTCCAAGTTTCCCGATCCCGGCCTGTTGCTCACCTACTACCGCCGTGGTGACACCCTGATCGAGAGTTACTGGCGCAGCGTGGCGATGCCCGATCAGGGGGTCTTCATCGGCGAGCCGCTGGCGAGGCCCTGGGGAAGGCGCTGATGCCAGGCCCAGGCGTGTTCGATGATCGTTGCCAACTCGGGATAGCGCGGACGCCAGCCCAACTCATTGTGGGCCTTGCTGGCTCCCGCGACCAGTTGGGCCGGATCTCCGGAGCGCCTGGGGGCCACGTGGGCCAGCAGGCCCCTGCCCGTGACCGCCTTTGCTGTTTCGATCACCTGCTGCACCGAATAGCCTGTGCCATTGCCAAGGTTGTAGATCAGCGGTGCCTTGACGGGCTCGTCGCGCTCCCTCAGCCGCAGCAGGCGCTCCAAGCCGAGCACATGGGCATCGGCCAGATCACTGACGTGGATGTAGTCGCGGATGCAGGTGCCATCCGGAGTTGGGTAGTCATCGCCGTAGATCTGCAGATAGGAGCGACGGCCGCCCATCACATCCAGCACTAGGGGGATCAGGTGGGTTTCCGGGTCGTGGTTTTCACCCAGATCCCCGGCCGGGTCGGCACCAGCGGCATTGAAATAGCGGAAGATGACGCTGGGAAGCCCATAGGCACTGGCAAAATCGCTGAGCAGCTGCTCCACCATCCACTTACTGCGGCCGTAGGGATTGATCGGCGCCTGGGGGTGCTCCTCGGTCATCGGCACCTGCTGGGGCACCCCGTAGGTGGCACAGGTGGACGAAAAGACAATGGGAACAGGGGAGGTGGCCGGCGACGCCGCGATCAGCGTCTCCAGCAAAGTGAGGGTGTCGCCGAGGTTGTTGCGGTAGTACTTGGCCGGATCACTCACCGACTCGCCCACATAGGCATAGGCGGCGAAATGAAGCACGGCCTCAATCGCCTTGCCTTCCAGACCCGTGCCAGCCAGCTCAGGATGGTGTCCCTGCAACAGAGCCTTGAGCAGCTCCCGGTCGCCCACCTGGCCCACCACCAGGGGCACCTGCAGGGTCCGTCGGACGATCTCGGCGTGGCCGTAGACCAGGTTGTCCAGGACCACGGGCTGGTGGCCCGCCTGGCTAAGGGCCCGGACCGCATGGCTGCCGATATAGCCCGCACCACCGGTGACCAGAACCCTCACAGATTTGTCTCCACGACTTGATTGACCTCAACGACCTGTTCGGCCTCATGGAACTGATCAACAACCAGGACTTGACTGAGCTCGACGGCTTGATTCATTTAGAGCCGTAGGGGCTGACCGATTTGCAGGTTGGCAATGTAGTCGGAGACGGTGCTGGCCAACCCCTGCCCCAGCGGGATGCTGGCCTGCCAACCCATGGAGACCAGGCGGCTGACATCCAGGAGCTTGCGGGGGGTGCCATCGGGCTTGCTGGTATCCCAGCGGATCTGCCCTTGATAGCCAACCGCCTGGGCCACCAGCTCCGCCAACTCTTCAATCGTCACATCAGTGCCCGTACCGACATTGAGGTGTTGCAGCTCATCGCTGGTGGGCTGCCAGTGCTCAAGGCAGAAGAGCACGGCATCCGCCAAGTCGTCGACATGCAGAAACTCGCGCCGCACCTTACCGGTTCCCCAGCAGCTCACCGCGCTGGCGCCACTCTCGCGAGCCTCCTGGAAGCGGCGGATCAGCGCCGGCAGAACATGGCTGTTGGTGGGGTGGTAATTGTCGCCAGGCCCGTAGAGATTGGTGGGCATCAGGCTGAACGCATCAAAGCCGTGCTGCTGCCTGAGAGCCCTGCAAAGCTGGATGCCCGTGATCTTGGCGATCGCATACCACTCGTTGGTGGGCTCCAGAGGCCCGGTGAGCAGGGATTCTTCCCGAATCGGCTGCTCGGCGAACTTGGGATAAATGCAGCTGCTACCTAAAAACAACAACCGCCGGCAGCCATGGCGCCAGGCGTTTTCGATCACATTCTGCTGGATCTTGAGGTTGTCCAGCAGGAAGTCTGCGGGATAGGTGGCATTGGCCAGGATGCCGCCAACCCTCGCCGCAGCCAACACCACCACATCCGGCCGCTGGGCGGCAAACCAGGCGGTGGTGGCCTGCGGATCGCTCAGATCGAGTTCTCGATGGCTGGCGGTCAGCAGTCGGTGATAGCCAGCCGCGTTCAGGCGACGCAGGATGGCCCCACCGGCCATGCCGCGATGGCCGGCCACGAAGATGCGATCGCTGGGGAGGATCAAGGCGCCCGAACTCATGACGCCAGCACCTGGGGAGGGTTCTCCATCGATCCCACTACCTGAAAGCCTTCACGGCGCAACAAAGCCTCCTTGGCAGCCTCCTCCTTGTCATGAGCCACCATCTCTGATACCAGCTGCTCAAGCGTGGTGGTGGGACTCCAGCCCAGCTTCTGGTGGGCCTTGGTGGGATCTCCCAGCAGGGTTTCCACCTCAGCTGGGCGGAAGTAGCGCGGATCGATGCGCACCACCGTGGAGCCATTGTCGCTGCGCAGACCGGTTTCAGCCACCCCCTCACCGATCCACTCAATCCCCCCCCAGCCCAGTTGAAAGGCGGCCAGCTCAATGAAGCGGCGCACCGATTCCTGGCGGCCGGTCGCAATCACGAAGTCTTCGGGTGGACCGACTTGCTGCAACATGCGCCATTGCATCTCGACATAGTCGCGGGCGTGCCCCCAATCGCGACGCGAATCGAGATTACCCATATAAAGGCACTGATCAAGGCCCGCATCGATCCTGGCCAGCCCTCGGGTGATCTTGCGGGTCACAAAGGTCTCGCCTCGACGCGGACTCTCGTGGTTGAACAGGATGCCATTACAGGCATACATCCCGTAGCTCTCGCGATAATTGACCGTGATCCAGTAAGCATAGAGCTTGGCAACGCCGTAGGGACTGCGGGGATAGAAGGGGGTCGTTTCCTTCTGGGGGATTTCCTGAACGAGGCCGTACAGCTCGGAGGTGGAGGCTTGATAGATGCGTGTCTTGGACGTAAGACCAAGGATGCGCACTGCCTCCAACACCCTGAGGGTACCAAGGGCATCACTGTTTGCCGTGTATTCGGGGCTTTCAAAGCTCACAGCCACATGGCTCTGGGCACCTAGATTATAAATTTCATCCGGCTTGACTTGCTGGATGATGCGGATCAGGTTGCTGCTGTCGGTGAGATCGCCGTAGTGGAGCACCAACCGCGGATCACTCTCATGGGGATCCTGGTAGAGGTGATCGATACGATCGGTATTGAAGCTGCTGGCTCGGCGCTTGATACCGTGCACGACATAGCCCTTATCGAGCAGTAACTCGGCAAGGTACGAGCCATCCTGGCCGGTGATTCCAGTGATCAGGGCTGTCTTAGTCATTGGAATCGCTTGACGCTTCGGGGATGACTCACGGAGAAAGCCGCTATAATACTGAACTTGAAACTGACGATGGAGGCAAAGCAGTGGATTAACAGTGCCTCATCGAAGAGCTACCGAAATACTGCTCAACTCTTCTGATATCTGAATACAGCTTGACCTTCGTTTCAGGGCAGAGCTCACAGAAACCGGTACTGGCGCATGCCCATCACGCCAGTGGCCCGGGCTTGGCGGCGGCTGAAGTCACTGACAGTTGGGTTGCCTTCCGCCCGGATCACTCCTGTGGCTTGCTCCCAGAGCTCGCGGGGAACGGGGTTGAGAGCGTACTCCTTTTGATCGTGGCGCTTGACATACCACCAGGTGGAAGATTGGCAGTGGTCGCACCAGAAGCACTCCAGCCATTCACCCGTGAGGGGCAAGACGCGATTGAAGGCAGCCAGAAGCTCGTCTGATTTACGCTTGCTGAGGCCGCGTAGCATGAGCTGACCAACTTCGGTAACGTAGAGATGATATTTTGCAGAAACACTGAATATTTTCTGATCCGGATGTCGCGGGCATAGCAGTTCCCGACGTTTTGAACGCTTTCGAGTGCGTTTTCTGGTTATTATGTCGACAACAGGCTTGTGGAATTGTGGATCAAAGGTTTCATCAACCTCGTGACTGGAACTGACTTTGCTCACCGCAACACACACTGAGGGGCAAATACGTAAACAGAATTCCAAGGGGAAGCTGTTTACAAGCTGTCCGGAGAGGACCGCCCTTGCCCTCAGGATAGATCCGTAAGAGCGGATCCAGACCAAGGGAAAAACGGTCGCCAGCGTCAGACGAACTTCTTTGCACTATTTAAGCACGGAACCGGCTACGTACAGGTACGCATGCTCCAAGAGGAGGCGCCCTGGCCTTTCACTAAAAAGCAGCCTCAAAGGGCTGCTTTAAAGGGGAGTCTCTATCAGTTTGACGATTGATCAGAGGCAAATTGGCCTCAGTCGCGCCGGCCACCACCCCCCTGAAGGGCGATCACCAGACGCAGAATGAAGATAAACAGGTTTACGTAGGTGAGGTACATGCCCAGAGCGCCAGCAAGATACTGGTCGTCCCGATAAGTACGGGGCATAGTATAGAAGTCGACAAAGGCAGCGCCCACAAATAATACAGTGCCGAAGCCTGCAATCATCAACTCAAAGCCACCGGCACGGAAAATTTCCGGAGCAAAAATGCTGCCAATGATCTGCACAACCATGGCTATCACCAAGCCGATGATGCCCAGCCCCACGACCCCGGCCAGAGCCTGACCGACGTTGTCGCTCATGCGCCTGCCGAAGAAGGAGGCCACCACAAAGGTGATTCCCGTGGCCAGAGCCGCCGTGCCTACGGCGCCGATACCGGCGGCAGCCACCGCATAGCTGACGATGCCGCTGAGGGTGAAACCTGTGATCAGGCTGTAGGCCGTCAGAATCGGCAAGGCGGTGGCGTTGTTGCCCTTGCTGGCAGCATTCTGGGCGACGAAGAAGAGGATGAAATTGCCGATCAGGGCCACCCAGAACAGCGGCATGAACAGCTGGGGGCTGGACGCCATCAGCGAGATGCCTCCCAGCACCCCAGCGGCGGTGAGCACCATGCCCCCACCCACGTAAGGCAGGGCCTTGTTGACCACATTGGGGCCCACCAGAGAGCCCCGTTGGGCCTCCTGAATGGCTTGTTGGAAATTGCTGCTGGCCGGCATGGCTCAGAAGATGGTGAAACTTCACCCATCCTGCCAGCGTCAGCAAAGCCCTGTTGGCTGGGTTGGTGTGGATCCCCCTATGCGCCAGGCCCTGGGGACCCTGAGCCGGAGGACGCGGCTGCAGTTGGCCAGAGCACCACCTCGAGGACGGCCACCCCCGTGCCGATGCAGGATTCCACGAAACGCAACAGGGCATTCAGTCCCGGGCTCAGGCTTGGATCCAGGCTGGCCGTGACCATGATCACCATCACGGTGATCGCCGCCAGGCGGCCGTGGCTGGGCACATTGAACGCGTTGCAGATCAGCACGGCGGCAAAAATGGTCGCCGCCATGCCAATCGGATGGAAGGGCAGCAGCATCAGGTAAAGGGCGCTGGTGGAGGCCCCGATCGCCGAACCCAGAACACGCAACGACGCTGAGGAGGTGGTGTCCTTTCTGGATTCCTGGGTGACGACGATGGCGGAGATGGCTGACCAGAGGGCGCCGATCTTGGGCAGATAACCGGGGAACAGGCTGGTGAAGGAGAAGCCCACCGCATAGGCCACCAGGGCAGCCAGGGCGATCCGGCCCGGAATGCGCAGCCGTTCGGCTCGTCTCATGGATCGCGGCACAGCTCCTGGGTATCGAATCAGGTCCTGGGTGCTGTCGCCAGCGAACGGTCATCGCGGCGAGCGTAGGCCTGCACCAGGCGCTGCACCAACGGATGGCGCACCACATCGGTATCAACGAAACGGCAGATCGCCACCCCTTGCACCCCTGCCAGCACCTGCTCCGCCTCGACCAGCCCACTCACCAGGCCGCCGGGCAGGTCAATCTGGGTGACATCGCCCGTCACCACCATCCGCGAGTTTTCGCCCAGTCGGGTGAGGACCATGCGCATCTGGGCAGCGGTGGTGTTCTGGGCCTCATCGAGGATCACGAAGGCATCCGCCAGGGTGCGTCCGCGCATGTAGGCCAGGGGAGCCACCTCGATCACTCCCCTCTCAAGCAGTGCGTCGGTGCGCTCCCGGCCCAGCAGGGTGTGCAGAGCGTCATAGAGGGGGCGCAGGTAGGGATCCACTTTCTGTTGCAAATCACCGGGCAGGAAGCCGAGCCGCTCGCCCGCCTCCACCGCCGGCCTAGTCAGCACCAGCCTCTCCACTCGCCGTTCCTGCAGCATCCGCACCGCCTGAACCGCGGCCAGGAAAGTTTTACCGGTGCCCGCAGGCCCGATGACCAGGGTGAGGTCGTGGCGTTCCATCGCCTCGATGAAGGCCTTCTGGCGAAGCGTGCGCGGCCGCAGCGGTCGACCGCGCACGCTGGTGGTCAGTACCTGGCTGCCCATGCCGCGGTGTTCTTCGCTGCGCCCACTATCGAGAGCGCTGAGGGCGCTCTCAAGATCGACGGCTGCAACGGGCTCTCCGCTCTGCCAGAGAGGTCTGAGCAACTCCAACAGCCCTGCGGTTCGCTCGACCTGGTCCGGGCGGCCGCTGAGGTGGAGATCAAGACCCCGCAACCGCAGCGTGCTGCCGGTGAGGGTTTCAATGAGGCGCAGATTGGCCTCTCCCGCCCCAGCCAAGGCCAGGGCGGACTCCGGACCGCTCAGAGCCAGGGTGAATGGCTTTGATGCGGAACCTTCCTGGACGCTGCCGGTGGTGATCAGGCCTCGGCTGCAGCGTCCTCTGCAGGAGCTGCAGCTGCTTCAGCGGCAGCAGCTTCAGCAGCAGCCTTGGCTTCAGCAGCGGCGACCTCTGCAGCAGCTTTGGCGGCAGCCTCGGCTTTTTTGGCTTCGACGGCGGCGGCTTCACGGGCCGTGGCCTGCTTCAGCTTGCCGACGGTTTCCGCTGGACGGATCGTCTTCTCGATCAAGCCACCTTTCTCAAGCAGGTAGCGCACCGTGTCCGTGGGCTGGGCCCCTTGGCTGAGCCGGGTGCGAATGGCCTCCGTGTTCAGGCGGGTTTCCTTGGTGCGGGGATTGTAGAAGCCCAGTTCCTCCAAGGGACGGCCGTCCCGGCGCGAGGTGCTGTTGGTGGCCACGAGGCGGAAACTCGCTTCCCGCTTCTTACCAAACCGCTTCAGCCGGAGCTTGATCATCGTGGCCCTGACATGAGATTTCCAATCGGTGACTCTACCTTGTAAGCCGCCCGGGGCTGCTTGAGGGGAAATGAATCGGATTGCCTGAAGGCACCACGATCCCCAAAAGCCAGAACAGCAGCGCCAGGCTGGCGGCAGCTGTGGCGGTCAAGAGATAGAAGGGGCTGCGGAGGATCGTCCGAGTCTCCATCCATGCAGACAGCAGAAAGCGTTTCATGCGCGAAGCCCTGGACCTGTGACGGCGGCGGCGGGCTTTGCGGCGCCGTTTGCCTACGTGCTCCCGGCTCGCTTCAGCCATCAGAGCGCCCCGAACCCCTTGCGATTCTTCTTCGGCTTGGGCGGCCGGGGCGACGCACCGCTGCCATGGCGGCCGCCAGCGGGCATGGCTCCCATGCCTGGCATACCTCCCATCCCAGGGAAGCCTCCCATGCCAGGCATGCCCGGCATCCCCCCCTTGCTGATCTGCTGCATGAAGCCGCGCATCTTCTGGAAGTCGGCGAGCACCTTGTCCACATCGGCCGGGGTGTGACCGCTACCGGCGGCGATGCGGCGCCTCCGGCTGGGTTGGGAGGCCAGCAATTCGGGCCGGGAGCGTTCGGCTTCGGTCATCGAGCCGATCATCGCCTCGATTTTCTTGAGCTGCTGCTCGCCCTGCTTGAGCATGCCGTCATCGATCTTGTTCATGCCCGGGATCATCTTCATCAGTCCCCCCAGGGAACCCATGCGCTTGATCAGACGCATCTGCTTGACGAAGTCCGAGAAGTCGAAACTGGCCTCCTGCAATTTGCGCTGCATCTGCTCCACATCGGCCAGCTCCACCTCCCTGGTGGCCTTCTCGACCAGGGTGAGGACATCGCCCATACCGAGAATGCGGCTGGCCATCCGCTCCGGGTGGAAGGGCTGCAGCGCCTCCACCTTTTCGCCGGTGCCGATGAACTTGATCGGTGCGCCGCTCACCTTGCGGATCGAAAGGGCAGCGCCACCACGGGAATCGCCGTCGAGCTTGGTGAGCACCGCGCCGGTGATGCCGACCTGGTCGTGGAAGGCGCGGGTGAGTTCGGCCGCCTCCTGGCCGATCATGGCGTCGACCACCAGCAGCACTTCATCGGGCTTCACCGCTTCGCGGATCCGCACCATCTCCTCCATCATCGAAGTGTCGATCTGCAGGCGACCCGCTGTGTCGACCAGCACGGTGTCGAAGCCCTCCAGGCGTCCTTTGGCCAACCCGGCTGCGGCGATGGCCTCGGGCCTGGCTTCGGACCCCAGACTGAACACCTCCACGCCGATCTGCTGGCCGAGGGTGCGGAGCTGGTCGATGGCTGCAGGCCGGTAGACATCGGCCGCCACCAGCAGCGCCTTGCGTCCCTGCTCCTTGAGATGGAGACCGAGCTTGGCGGTGGCGGTGGTCTTGCCCGCCCCCTGCAGGCCGGCCATCAGGATCACGGTGGGGCCCTGGTCGGCGCGGGCCAGGGGGGCGTTCGCACCGCCCATGGTGGCCACCAGCTGCTCGTGCACCAGCTGGATGAACTTCTGATCCGGGCTGACGCCCCGCACCACCTCGGCACCGATCGCCCGACGCCGCACCTCCTCGACGAAGTCCTTGACCACCGGCAGGCTCACATCCGCCTCCAGCAGGGCGCGGCGCACCTGCTTGAGGGCCTCGTCGACATTGGTCTCGGAAATCGTGGCCTGACCCCTCAGGCCCTTGACGGCGTCTTCAAAACGCTGGGAAAGCTCGTCGAACATCAGCGGGGGGAAATCAGGGAACCGGTTCAGCCAGCGGCGTAGGAGGCGGCCAGGCGCCAACGGTCACCATCGCGAGCGAAGACGTAAACGTTGCGCAAGGTGGTGGCGGCGGTGCTCCCCACCACCTTGCCAGCAGCATTGCGGCGGCTGTCGCTGTAGCGCAGTCTGGCAATCACGGTGATGCGGTCCGGGATGCGCTCGCTGATCGCCAGGTCCGTGAGGCTCACGTTGATGGTTTGCACGGTCCCATCGGCGACATCCTGGCGGCGCTCGCTGGCCAGACGGTTCACCATGCCATCGCGGGCGATGGCATCCAGGTTGGCCGGCAGACTGGCACCGCCCAGCACCCGCGACTTGGTGGCCAGCCAGGCCTCAAGCAGGCTGCGGATCTGAGTCTCGCTCGGTTCGGCGCTGGTGAGAGCGCTGAGCGTGCCACTCGAGCCAGGAGGCGTGGAAGCCTGGCTCTGGTGCTTGGTCTGGGCCGGTTTGGGCGACCCATCAGGCCTGGGCGCGCCGGGTCCTGGCTTGGCAGGCGCAGACGGGGCCGTGGCGGGTTGCACAGGGATCACCACCACGCCCCGGGCGGGCCCGCTGCCCGGGGCGTGCGGTGGGCCAGATGGGCGCGATCGCAGCAGCCAGGCTCCGCCAGCGACCGCCAGGAGCAGCACGACGGCACTCGCCACCAGCCTCGGCGCCGGCAGGGAGAGCTGGGGCAGGTTCAGCTCGGGCAGACGCCAGGAGAGGGGGGCTTCGTCGTCCTCGGAGCCTGTGGGGGGGGAGATCTTGTCGTTCGAACCAGGGCTGACGGAGGGCAGGCTCCAGTCAAAACCGCCCAGATCACCACCGCTGGGGGAACTGGACGCGGTCGCAACACTGCCTCCCGGGACGGGTGCCAACGAAGCCTCAAAGCTGCGGCCACTGCGGCGGTCCTCCCGCTCCACCCAGGCCACCACGTCGCGATCGCTGAAGTACGCCTCAAGGTCAGGATCGGCATCCAGATCGCGGTAGCCGGGCAGGACATCGCGACCAAGCCAGTCGCGGCAGTAGGCGCAGAGCTGGGCCAGGGGGTCGTCGCTGTGGCGGGCAGCCCAGGCCTTGAGATCCTTATTGGCTCCATGTTCAAAGGTGACCAGGGCCAACTCCACATCCCCCAGCAGCAGGTGCAGGTTGGCCAGGAGCGGTTCAATGCCGCTGCGCCCACTGGCCAGCAGCCGGTCGCGGGCGGCGGCGATCCGCTCGGGTTTGCGCTGGGCGAAGCCGGAGGCGGTGAGCGCCGTGCTGGCCAGGAAATCGGCGGCATCCGATCCCTCATCACCCCAGCGACTGAACAGATCCACCTGTTCCTGCACGGTGAGGAAACCGCGGATCTGGCGGAAGAAGGCCTGGAACTCCTCGCTGCTGAAGTCGGGGTCGCTGTTGGACTCGAGGCCGCCTCGGCGCTGCACCAGCTGTTCCAACAGGGCCAATCCCTCGGCGCGCTCGCCCTTGGCAGCCAGATCGCGGCTGAGCAGGTCCAGGATCCGGTAGGGGGTGAGGCGCTCCAGTTCGGTGTTCATGCGTTCCCGCAGCTCGGGGACCTTGCCCATGCGCTGCAGCAGTTGCAGCCCTTGTCTGAGGATGCCGGCTGCTCGTTCAAAATGACGGCTCTGTTTGGCCTCCTCGGCAGCCGACAGGCAGGCCAGCCCGGCCAGCAGCGTGAGATCGGCTTCGCGGCTGCTGCCCAGAGCGGGCGCCTGGGGGGGCTGGAGGTTGCGAAAGGCCAGATCGAAGCACTCGGCCGCCTGACCCGCTTCCAGCAGCAACAGCAGGCCGGCAACTTCGCGGCTCGTGGGCAACTCCAGGGCCGCCACCACGGTGCCTTCACCACTGGCCAGGGCAGTGAGGTCGGATTCGTAAGCTGCTCGGCGCTCTTCGTCGCTGAGCAGGTCGGCACTGGAGCGCAGCAGTTCGGCCCGGGCCAGCAGGGTGTCAGCGGTGAAACCCTGTTCGGGGCTGTGGTCGAGCCGGGTCGCCAGAGTGCGCAGCACAGTCTGGGCGTCGCTGGCCGGGCTCACGCCGAGGAGACGGAAATGATCGAGCGGCAGGTCCAACCGACAGGGGCGCACTGGCGCGTGACTGTAGTAAGCAGCAGTGGTTTTGACTGTACCGAGGGGACGGACCCCGTACAGTCGCCCCCATGATTCGCCATGGTCAGCTGACATGACCCAGGAACTGACCGCGGCCCGCGGCGCTGCCAGCGCCAGCGTCGACACAGCCGTGCCCCCCGAAGCCGGCAGTCATGCCCTGCGTCATCAAGGTTTGTATCCAGCCGAACCCGCCTCGGTGAGCGGCGAGGAGGGACTGATGCTCTACCGCGACATGACCCTCGGCCGGCGCTTCGAGGACAAATGCGCCGAGATGTACTACCGCGGCAAGATGTTCGGCTTCGTGCACCTCTACAACGGCCAGGAGGCCGTCAGCACGGGGGTGATCAAGGCGATGAAGCTGCAGCACGATTGGTTTTGCAGCACCTACCGCGACCACGTCCATGCCCTCAGCTGCGGTGTCCCGGCACGGGAAGTGATGAGTGAGCTGTTCGGCAAGGCCACAGGCTGCAGCAAGGGCCGCGGGGGCTCGATGCACCTCTTCTCGCGTGAACACCATCTACTGGGGGGCTACGCCTTCATCGGTGAGGGCATCCCGGTGGCCCTCGGTGCCGCCTTCACCAGCCGCTACAAGCGCGATGCCCTCGGCCAGGCCGACAGTGATGCCGTGACGGCAGCCTTCTTCGGCGATGGCACCTGCAACGTCGGTCAGTTCTACGAATGCCTGAACATGGCAGCCCTGTGGAAGCTGCCGATCCTGTTTGTGGTGGAGAACAACCGCTGGGCGATCGGCATGGACCACAACCGGGCCACCAGTGATCCGGAGATCTGGCGCAAAGCCGCTGCCTTCGGCATGGCGGGTGAGGAGGTGGATGGCATGGATGTGCTGGCGGTGCGCGGCGCGGCCCAGCGCGCCATCGAGCGCGCCCGCGCCGGCGAGGGTCCAACCCTGCTCGAATGCCTCACCTACCGCTTCCGCGGCCACTCACTGGCCGATCCCGATGAGCTGCGGGCCGCCGAGGAGAAGGAGTTCTGGGCCAAGCGCGACCCGATCAAGCAGCTGGCTGCCCGACTGCTCGCCGCTGGCCTCGCCAGTGAGAGTGATCTCAAGCAGATCGAGAAGGAAATCGATGCCGTGGTGGCCGACTGCGTCGCATTTGCGCTGGAGGCTCCCGAGCCCGACGTCAGCGAGCTGACCAAGTACATCTGGGCGGAGGATTGAGGCAGGGGGCCGGTAAGGCCCACCTGAAATCCTCCCTCGCCAGCCTCAAGTCCCGATTCGTTCTGTCTGGGCCTCATCTGGCTAATGACCTGATTGTCAACGGTGCCAGGCACATTTAGGCTGATGGGCTAAATTAATGCCCCCATTCTTCTGGCCAGAGCCAGATGATCCCCGTTCAGAGCATGGAGGCGGTGCGACGGGTGAGATTACGCAGCTTGCGCAGGGCCTTGAGTTCGACCTGACGCACTCGTTCTCGCGACACATCCAGCTGGCGACCGATCTCTGCCAGGGTGTGGCGCTCCTGGCCGTCAAGACCGAAGCGCAGGCCCAGCACTTCCCGTTCCTGTTCGGTCAGCTGATCAAGCCAGCGGCTGAGTTGCTCCTGGTGCATGCCCCGCTCCACCATGTCCAGGGGCTCCTCGGTGGAGTTGTCGGCGATCAGATCGCCAAGGAAACTGCGCCCCTCATCGGCATTGATGGGGGCATCCAAGCTTGAGGTGGTGAGGGACTGACTCAACAGCGAATCAAGCTCTTCGATCGGCATGTTGAGCTCCTCGGCGATCTCCTGCCGACTGGGCATGGCCCCCAGCTTGTGGGCCAGATCAAGGCTCACCCTGCGAATGGTGGTGAGCCTTTCGCTCAGGTGCACCGGCAGCCGGATGGTGCGGGACTGACAGGCAATGCCCCGGGTCATGCTCTGGCGGATCCACCAGAAGGCATAGGTGGAAAACTTGTAGCCCCGGGTGGGATCGAATTTCTCCACGGCACGCTCGAGGCCGAGGGAGCCCTCCTGGATCAGATCCAGCAGCTCCAGGCCCTTGCCCTGATATTTCTTCGCCACACTGACAACCAGGCGGAGATTGGCCTTCATCATCCGCTGCTTCGAGCGATGACCAATCTTGATGATCTTGCGCTCCTGAGGGGAATAGTCGTCTTTTTTCTGCTCCGCCAGCGCCATCATGGCCTGCACCTGATTGCCGAGTTCAATCTCTTCGGCTGGGGTGAGCAGGGGCTCGCGCCCGATGGAGGCCAGGTACCAGGAAATGGAATCAGCACCCCTCCAGCTGGAGCCGCCACTGACTTTGACGGAGGTGGCAGTCATGAATCCATGCGGGAAGCCAGGCGATCTTCACACGCATTCAGGTTTCTTGGGGGTGGTTCCAATAACCCTTCAGCTTTCAATGGGAAAACAACACAAAGCCGGCAGAAGCACTGCCGCCCAAGGCTCTTCGGCTTCGCTTTGTGCCGAAATGGTCACGTCTACGAGCCCCTAGGCAGGGATCTCGCCATCGGTCCACGCCGTCAGCAAGGCGTCATTACATCACAACCGCTGCAGCTCCGCCGCCACTGCCTGGGGGCTGACGCCCCCAGGCCCGCAGCGTGCAAGACAAAGCATCCCGGCCTGGGCGTGGAGCAGGGCCACCGCAGCCAACAGGGATGCATCAGGGCGCAGACGGGCATCACGCCACCCCCGCTGCTCGCTGCCCCCGGCCAAGGCGAGGGCAGCCCGCCCCGCCGCATAGCCAGCCAGCACATCGCCGAGGCCGCCTCTGGCCGCCTGCGGCGCCGCCTGCAGCAGTTGCCAGCAGCGCCCATCCGCCGCTGCCACCACCGTGCGGGCCCCCTTCAACAGCACGGTGGCGCCACTGCGTCGGGCGGCCTCGGAGGCCGCCTCAAGGGTCTCCAGGGCCTGGAGAGCAGGAAACAGCCGCGCGAACTCCGCCGCATGGGGTGTAATCCAGGTGACACCCCGGCGCAAGCGCAGCCAGACGCACACGTCGTCTTCTGGGGGTTCGCTCCCATGAGCGGTCGCACAACCAGAGCCAGGGTCGCTGCCGAGGCCCTGCGAGCCAAAGCCGTCGTTGACCCGGCTGTCGTCATGGCTCCAGTGGTGGACTTCAGCGCCGCTCTTGGCAGCTAGCCAGCTGCTGCAGCGGACCAGGCGGTTGAGGCCGTCGGCATCCAGCACCAACAGGCCGGGAAACGCCTGCAGCCGGCTCCAGAGTTCCAACTCGGGAGCAGGGATTGGCCGGGGAGAGGCTGTGGACTCGAAACCTGAGTATTCCTGGGGATCAGGGCGTACCTCGAGACCGAGAGCTGCCTCGGGTTCAGGAAATCTCTCGGATCCAGGCTGAGCGGCGCTGGCGCGACCTGAGTCGAGACCAGGGCCGGCCGCCGATGGCGTGGAGGCCTGAAGGCCGGCAGCGGGCTCCGCGTCTCCCAGGCCACCCAGCCCAGGACCCAGCAGGATCACATCCAGCCGATCAAGATCCAGGTCCGCCAGCGGAGTCAGGTCCAGGCCACCCGCCGCGTTGGCCCCCAGCTCGGCTGTGAGCACCACCTCGGGATGCACCGTCCAGAGATTGGCCACCAGCTCCCGGGGCAGGGCGGCCCGCAGGCTGCCGCACCCTGAAGCACTGGCCCCGGCCAGGGCCAGGTGGGCGGCGCCACGGAAGCGACGGCTGCCGGCCACCACCAGCAGGCGACCGCGGGCGTATTTGGCAGCGGCGGGGTCGGGTCGCGGCCAGGGGGCACTTGGCCCATCGCGGCCGGTGAGCGCCAACGGGGTCGAGCCAGGCAAGCTGGCCAGCAGAGACAGGGGCAGGCCCAGATCGATGCGCTCCAGTTGTCCCACTCGCGCCAAGGCCTTGTCCTGGATGAAACCCCGCTTGATCAGGCCGATGCTCCAGGTGCGCTGGGCAGTGGCACCACCCCGACCCAGCAGGCGACCGGTATCGGCGCAGAGGCCAGTGGGGCCATCGACCGCGAACAGCGCCTGGGGCCGGCAGGACTGCCGTTCTTCCAACAGGGTTTCGAGCCGCTCTCCGGGGGAGCGGCTCTGGCCAATGCCAAACAGAGCATCGATCCAGAGATCCGGATCGCCAGGCTCAGGCGTGGACTCCAGCTGGGGAATCCCCAGCCAGAGCGCATGGCGTAGGTGATCTTCGGTCAGGGGCTTGAGGCGCTCAAACGGGCACCAGATCCGCACCCCGACACCGGCCAGATGCAGCTCCCGGGCGATCACCAGGCCGTCTCCACCGTTATGGCCGGGGCCCACCAGCACCAGAACGCCCTGGCCGGGAGCAAGCGCCGCAGCAGCGCCCTCCTCCCCCACCAGCAAGCGACGACTCATCGCCAGCGCCGCTTTCTCCATCAGCGCCGCCACCGGCAAGCCACTGGCGAACAACCGCTCTTCCAGGGCCGCCATCTGGGCCGCCGTCACCAGCAGGTGGTCGGCATCGGCGGCGGGCCAGATGGGGAAGGGGGACACGACGGAGCGGCAGGGCAACTTCCATGATGGAGAGATCTGAACAGGACATCCAGGGATGTCCGTGAGCGTGCCGGTCCCTCCATCCCAACAGCACCACGAGATGGATCACCCTCTCCATCAACGCCGGGATCAGCAGCGGGAGCGCCCAGGCAGCGAGGCTGCGTCAGCGACGGCTCTGAACGCTCCTCTGATTTCGGCGGGCAGGGCCACCCCCGCCGGAGCTGCCGCCCTGGAGCGCCTGCGGGACTGGCCCGGAGACCATCAGGTGGCGGTCGGCCTCTCCGGCGGGGTCGACAGCTCCCTGACGGCTGCACTGCTGGTGGCCGCTGGCTGGCAGGTGGAGGGCCTCACCCTGTGGCTGATGAGCGGCAAGGGGGCCTGCTGCGCCGAGGGGCTGGTGGACGCGGCCGGCATCTGCGAGCAACTGGGAGTGCCCCATCACGTGGTGGACAGCCGCGAGCGCTTCCAGGCCGAGATCGTCAATTTCCTGGTGGAGGGCTACGGCGCCGGGATCACACCCCTGCCCTGTTCCCGCTGCAACCGGGAGGTGAAATTCGGCCCGATGCTCGCCTGGGCCGAGGCGGAGCGCGGCATCGGCCGCATCGCCACGGGCCACTACGCCCGGGTGCGCCACGCTGCAGCCGGTGCTTCCCTGCCGGTACCCGGCGACGCCATCGGCCGCCACCAGCTGCTGCGGGGGCTTGATGCCCACAAGGATCAGAGCTATTTCCTCTACGACCTGCCCCAGGAGATCCTGGGGCGGCTGGTGTTTCCGTTAGGGGAACTCACCAAGTCCGACACCCGTGCCGAGGCTGCGCGCCTGGGGCTGCGCACCGCCGCGAAGCCGGAAAGCCAGGATCTCTGCCTGGCCGATCACCACGGCTCGATGAAAGCCTTTCTGGATGCCTATCTGCCACCAAGGCCAGGGGAGATCGTGCTCAGCGACGGCACGCTGCTAGGGCACCACGATGGTCTCGAACACTTCACGATCGGCCAGCGCAAGGGTCTGGGTGTGGCCTGGAGTGAGCCGCTGCACGTGGTGCGCCTGGATGGTGCCCTCAATCGGGTGGTGGTGGCGCCGCGGGCCCAGGCGGCCCGGCAGCGCTGCGAGGTCGGGGCCGTGAACTGGCTATCGATGGCAGCGCCACAAGCGCCGATCGCCGTGATGGCCCAGGTGCGCTACCGCAGCGAACCCGAACCGGCGCTGCTGACGCCCCTGTCCCCCAACGCCACCGATCAAAGCGCCGGGCGCCCACATCGCTGCCGCCTGGAATTCGCGGAGCCCCAGTTCTCGATCACCCCAGGCCAGGCGGCCGTTTTTTATGCGGGCGAGGTGTTGCTGGGGGGAGGATTGATTGGGGAAACCTACTCCTGATCACCACAAAGAACGCAGAAGCAAGCGACGCAAAGCGAAAAGACAAAGCAAACATTAATTATTCATGCAGGTCGCACATCAACACCGCACTGCATAGAGACAGGTCTCACTCTGATCGACACATTGCCCCAAGGGTGAATGGGTCGTTCAGGAGAGCCAGCTCACCAGAAAGGGTCACCCAGCAACTCAACCTGCAGTTGGCCGCCCCTGCAGCCAGGCACTGTGGCGATGCAGGCCCGCACCACCTGACCATTCACCTCGATTTCGCAGGCGCCGCAGCTGCCGCCGAGGCAGCCTGTGGGAATCACGACACCAGCCTCACGGGCGGCAGTCAGCCAGTCGCGACCAGGAGAAGTCTCGCTGGTGTGCCCATCCGGCCAACGGATGACAACCGGGGTCTTGGACATGCAGGAACTTCGCTGGCGAAGGAATGGCGGTGAGTTGGGGTCGTAACCGAGGCAGGGCTGGCGGGCCTCGATGCATCAGACGAACAGCGGCCCCAGGTCCACATGCTGCTCCAACGCATCCGCCAGCCGATCCAGCAGGGCATCCCGCTGGCGGGCATGGTGCGGCTGATCCTCACTCAGCAGCGGCAGGTTGCGGCGATGGCGCAGCTGATTGAGCCAGCGGCGGCGCCAGGGCCCGTTTTCGAACACCCCGTGCAGATAGGTGCCGGCCACCAGACCGCCCTGCTCGCCGGAACGGGTCCACCAGCCCAGCCCCTCCTGGCTGCTCAGAGGGCTGAGCTGACCCTGGCTCAAAGCGCTGCTGGCAGCTTCGCCGACAACGTGGCTGTCCCCTTGATGCAGTTCAAAGCCCTCCAGTTCCAGGGCTGCTCCATCAGGCCACAGGGCCTGAGCGCGGCATTGGCGCAGGGTCTTGCCGCCGGTGTAGCAAGTTCCCAGGGGTAACAGACCCAGTCCTCGGCTTTGCTGATCCAGGGGATGGCACGGGGCTGGCATGGGGTCTGGTGTCCCCGAGGCCTCGTCATCGTCCAGCAGGCCTCCTTCCAGCCCCTCGGGATCCCGGAGCCACTCGCCCAGCATCTGCAAACCGCCGCAGAGGCCGAACACATGGCCCCCCGCCGCCACGTAATTCCGCAGATCTTGATCGAGGCCTTCGGCCTGCAGGGCTGCCAGATCGCGTCGGGTCTGCTTGCTGCCGGGCAGGATCACGGCATCAGGCCGGCCGAGGGCCTCGCCCGGCCGGAGCCAGCGCAACTGCACCGTCGGCTCGGCTTCAAGCGGATCGAGATCGGAGAAATTGCTCATCGAAGGCAGGCGCAGCACCGCGATCGTCAGCTCCGCCCCCTGCTTGCGGCCGCGACGCTCGAGCAGATCAAGCGAATCCTCCGGCGGAAACAATTCCTCCAGCCAGGGCATCACCCCCAGCACCGGCACCCCGGTATGACGCTCCAGCCAGCGGCGCCCCTCATCGAACAACTCGCGGCGACCGCGGAAGCGGTTGATCAGGATGCCCCGGATGAGGGGACGCTCCACCGGGCGCAGCAGGGCCAGGGTTCCGACCAGCTGGGCGAAGACCCCGCCGCGCTCGATGTCGGCCACCAGCAGGCAGCGGGCACGCAGGTACTGGGCCAGGCGCAGATTGGTGAGATCCCTGGGCTGCAGGTTCACCTCCACTGGACTGCCCGCTCCCTCCAGGACCAGCCTCCCAGCTGGGTAGCCATGCTGCAATTCAGCCAATCCGCAGCGGATCGCCTGCCAGCCTGGCTTGAACCAGTCGCGGTAGTAGTGCTCGGCTCGGGCCGTGCCCACCGAGCGACCCAGATGAATCACCTCACTGGTGCTGTCGCCGCGGGGCTTGAGCAACACCGGATTCATCGCCACCTGGGGCTCCAGTCCCGCCGCCCAGGCCTGCAGGGCCTGGGAGTAGGCCATCTCACCGCCTGCCTGGTCCACCCAGGCATTGAGGCTCATGTTCTGCCCTTTGAAGGGCAGCGGCGTCTCGCCGCGGCGCTTCAGAACCCGGCAGAGAGCTGCTGTCATCAGAGATTTGCCGGCGCCGCTGCTGGTGCCGAGCACCATCAGCGGCGCCGGGGCGCCGGGAAGAGGCCGGCTCACAGTCGCGGCCAGTGACGCAGGACAGCCTCCCGGATCAGCTGCCGCGGACCAGAGCGGGGGATCTCGCCAGGCCAGCGGCTGATGACAGACCTGCCCAAAGGAGTGAGCCGAACCCGTTCGGTGAGACCCTGACCATCCACCTCCCGCCGCAGCACTCCGAGCCGGATCAGCCAGATGAAGTGGGCCTCCGCCCTCTCGACGCCGACAGAGGCAAACAACAACGCTGGCCAATCAGCTCGTGCAACCAGCTCGCCACTGCTGATCGCCCCCTGGCTGAGCTCCTCGTAGAAGGCACGGCGGAACGGCAGACACCTGAGCGAGCGGGCCGCCCGCTCCCTGGCCCAGCGATCGTGGGCATCGAGGGAGGCCTTGGACCCACTCGGATCAGTCGCAGCCACAGGAAAGGCGATCAGTGGAACAGGCTGTTGAGCAGCCCCTCAAGCGTGTTGATGGGCGGAGCCGCCTCAGCCCCACTGCGGCCATAGCCGTAGCCGGGATTCGAACCATTGGGGGTGCCCCAACCACCGGTGTTCCCCCAGCCGCCTGGGTTGCCACTGCCACCGCTGAAGCCACTGCCGCTGTTGAAACCGCTGCGATAGCCACCGCTGGCATCGAGCTGCAGATCGGACCAGCGGAACATCATGCCGTTGCCCCGGTTGCCGTACACCACAGGCCAGGTGCCCGTGGCATCGCGCAGCACCAGGCGGCCATTGCCCTGGTTGTAGAAGCTGTAGCGGCGGCCATCCTGGGTTTCGACCACATAGGCGCTGCCGCCGTAATCCTGGCGGCGACTCAGGCGGCAACCACCACTGAACAGGTTGCGACCCCGCTGCAGCAGCTGGCAGGTGCTCTCACCGGGGACATTGCCACCGCCACCGCTGTTGCCGAACAGCTGCCTGGTCAGACGATTGCTGATATTGCGCTGCTGCCAGCCGTCATCCCAGCAGGTACGCCGCTTGATGCTGCAAACCTCTCCACCGCTGAACTGGAAATCCTGGGCAGGAGGCCTGCCGGAGATCTGACGCAACAAGTTCCGTTCCGCCTTTTCGCCGTAGCTGCGGCGCGTCTGATCGACGGATGGCCCCTGGCTGTCGTAACAGATGCGCTGGCTGTTGTCGCAGACCACGCCCGGTCGGGGCAGTTCCAGGGCCAGGCCGGCGCTCTGCAGGGAGACGGCTCCCACCGCCCCAAGCAACAGGGGCAGCAGGCGGTTCTGGCGGCGTGGGCCCATGGCGCTGGAACAGATGACTGGTGATGAAGGTAGCCAAGCCATGGGATCGTGGCGGCAGCCTCTGTCGTCCCATGTTGCTGCTGGCTTCGGCTTCGCCGGCCCGTCGTCGCCTGCTCGAGCAAGCGGCCATCCCCCATCGCGTCATGGTGAGCGGTGTGGACGAGGACGCCATCCACGATCCAGAGCCCAGTCGACTGGTTGTCCGGCTGGCCCAGGCCAAGGCGGAAGCTCTGGCACATGGCGGCGATCCCGAGGGAACTGCCGTCTGGCGCGGGGATCACGGCTGTGAGGCGGTGCTGGGCTGCGACTCGCTGCTGGTGTTGGAAGGGCAGGTGTTTGGCAAGCCGGCCGATGCCGACGAAGCCAGGGAACGCTGGCGGTGCATGGCCGGTCGCTGGGCGGAACTCCACACCGGTCACTGCCTGGTCGCCGCGGATGGTGTGCAGCGGCTGGAAACCGTCACCACCCGCGTGCAGTTCGCCGCCGTTGACAGCGCCACAATTGCGGCCTATGTCGCCAGCGGTGAACCGTTGGCCTGCGCTGGGGGCTTTGCTCTCGAGGGGCGGGGCGGCCTGCTGGTGGAACGGATCGAAGGCTGCTACAGCAATGTGATCGGCCTCAGCCTGCCCCTGCTACGACGCTGGCTGGCGGCATTGCCCGGAACCCTGGGAGCCGACGGCACCTGAAACTGAGCGTATGGGCGGAGAGCCCATCGGCACAAAAAAAGCCCCCGCAACAGCGGGGGCAGGTGGTGAATGCAGTCTGGAGCGAAGACTGGCTTCAGTCGAGATCCGGCATGGCCAGGGTTGGCTCGGCCTGACGGTCGATACCCTTCTCGAAACCAGCGGCAGCGGCGCGAGCGCGGCCGGCATGCCAGAGGTGACCGACCAGGAAGAAGAAGGCCAGCACGAATTGCACTGAAGCCAACCACTGGCGGATGTTGACGAAGTTCACCGAGTTGGGCTCGGTGATGATGCCGCCCACGGAATTGAGGGAGGCGTTGGGAGCGTGGGTCATGTACTCAGCCGCACGACGCACCTGCCAGGGCTGGATGTCGTTCTGCAGCTTGTCGAGGGACAAACCATTGGGGCCGCGCAGGGGCTCCAGCCAGGGACCACGGAAGTCCCAGAAGCGCATGGTCTCACCGCCGAAAATGATCTCACCGGTGGGGGAGCGCATCAGGTATTTACCAAGACCCGTGGGGCCCATGGCCGAACCGATGTTGGCGCCGAGACGCTGGTCACGCACCAGGAAGGTGAAGCTCTGGGCCTGGGAGGCTTCAGCGTTGGTGGGGCCGTAGAACTCCGAGGGGTAGGCGGTGTTGTTGAACCAGATGTAGGCCGAGGCGATGAAGCTCATGAAGCTCAGGGCGCCGAGGCTGTAGCTCAGGTAGGCCTCACCGTTCCAGATGAAGGCACGACGCACCCAGCCGAACGGCTTGGTGATCACGTGCCAGATGCCCCCGAAGATGCAGATCAGGCCGATCCAGATGTGGCCACCGATGATGTCCTCCATCGAGTCGACGCCGATGATCCAGCCCTCGCCACCAAACGGTGCGCGAGTCAGATAACCGAAAATGACGCCAGGGCTGAGCGTGGGGTTGGTGATCAGCCGCACGTCACCACCGCCGGGGGCCCAGGTGTCATAAACACCACCGAAGAACATCGCCTTGAAGACCAGCAGCAGGGCACCGACTCCGAGAAGGATGAGGTGGTATCCAATGATGTTGGTCATCTGGTTCTTGTCACGCCAGTCCTGGGAGAAGAAGGAGGAGTAGTTCTCCAGAATCTCCGGACCACGAATGGCGTGATAGAGACCGCCCAGACCGAGTACGGCCGAGCTGATCAGATGCAGCACGCCGACCACGAAGAAAGGATAGAGGTCGGTGACCTCACCGCCGGGGCCAACGCCATAGCCGAGGGTGGCGACGTGGGGGAACAGGATCAGACCCTGTTCATACATGGGCTTGTCGAAGGTGAAGTGGCTCACCTCGAACAGCATCATCGCGCCGGCCCAGAACACCATCAGACCGGCATGGGCCACGTGGGCACCCAGCAGACGGCCGGAGAGGTTGATCAGGCGAGCATTGCCGGCCCACCAGGCATAGCCAGTGGAGTCGAGGTCCTTGCCCCCAACCGAGATGAGACCGGAATTAAAGGGCGTTTCCACGGGGCAGAACCTCTTCAGGGAAGACGAAGTTTTCGTGCGGCTGGTCCGCAGGGGCCATCCAGGCGCGCAGACCTTCATTCAGCAGAATGTTCTTGGTGTAGAACGTCTCGAACTCAGGATCTTCTGCGGCCCGGATTTCCTGGGACACGAAGTCATAGGC
>CANCJV010000008.1 GCA_947378425.1 Synechococcaceae cyanobacterium | reverse complement strand
GACACGCCCCCAGCCCATGGCCACGACAGTCCCCCTGACAAGCCCAGGGGGATTGGGGAACCCCCATAGTCAGGCCCATAGCCAGTGGCCGAGGGGGCAGGAGCAGGGATTGCTACCGCAGGGGCGCCAGATGCGGACTGGGGAGACCGCGCCCAGCCACCACAAGCGCCCGGATGGGCTGGCTGGCCCTGAGGCTTTGGGGCTTCGGCGGCGGAACCGCTGGGACCATCCCGGCGCTGGCCCGCGGCTCCCCCACGAAATCTGACCCGGCGTCGCCAGCTGTCCGTCGCTGGGTCAAGATGTTCCAGGCTTGCCTGCCCATCGTCCGCGGATCCCGTCTTGTCGGCTTCTCCCACAGCGCCCGTATCGACTCCTGTGCTCAACACCACCCGCTCCCAGGAGATCTTCACCGCCGCCCAGAAGCTGATGCCCGGCGGCGTCAGTTCGCCGGTGCGGGCGTTCAAATCCGTCGGTGGCCAGCCGATCGTCTTTGACCGGGTCAAGGGCGCCTACGCCTGGGATGTGGATGGCAACCGCTACATCGATTACGTGGGCAGCTGGGGCCCGGCCATCTGCGGCCATGCCCATCCCGAGGTGATCGCCGCCCTGCATGCGGCCCTCGAGAAAGGCACCAGCTTCGGCGCCCCCTGTGAGCTGGAGAACCAGCTGGCCGAACTGGTGATCGCAGCCGTGCCCTCAGTGGAGATGGTGCGCTTCGTCAACAGCGGCACCGAGGCCTGCATGTCGGTGCTGCGCCTGATGCGCGCCTTCACCGGCCGCGAGAAGATCATCAAGTTCGAGGGCTGTTACCACGGCCACGCGGACATGTTCCTGGTCAAGGCCGGCTCCGGCGTCGCCACCCTCGGCCTGCCTGATTCCCCTGGCGTGCCCCGCGCCACCACGGCCAGCACCCTCACAGCCCCCTACAACGACCTCGAGGCCGTCAAGCAGCTGTTCACCGACAACGCCGGCGAGATCGCCGGCGTGATCCTCGAGCCGGTGGTGGGCAATGCCGGCTTCATCACCCCGGAGGCGGGCTTCCTGGAGGGCCTGCGCGAGATCACCCGCGAGCACGGCGCCCTGCTGGTGTTCGACGAGGTGATGACCGGCTTCCGCATCAGCTATGGCGGCGCCCAGGCCAGATTCGGCATCACCCCCGATCTCACCACCATGGGCAAGGTGATCGGCGGCGGTCTGCCGGTGGGGGCCTACGGCGGCCGGGCCGACATCATGGCGATGGTGGCCCCGGCCGGACCGATGTATCAGGCCGGCACCCTCAGCGGCAATCCCCTGGCCATGACCGCCGGCATCAAGACCCTGGAGCTGCTCAAGCAGCCCGGCAGCTACGAACGGCTGGACAGCATCACCAAGCGTCTCAGCGACGGCATCGGCCAGGCGGCCCGCGACGCCGGTCTGCCGTATTCCGGCGGCAGCATCAGTGCCATGTTCGGCTTCTTCCTCTGTGAGGGGCCGGTGCGCAACTTCGAGCAGGCCAAGGCCACCGACAGCGTTCGTTTCGGCAAGTTGCACCGGGCGATGCTCGAGCGGGGCGTCTATCTGGCCCCCAGCTCGTTCGAGGCCGGCTTCACCTCCCTGGCCCACAGCGACGCCGACATCGACGCCACGCTCGAGGCCTTCCAGGCTGCCTTCGCCCAGATCGCCTGATGGCCGCTCTCCCCAGGCACCAGCTTCGCGCTGCCCCCTGTCGGCTCCGCTCGGGCGGCGGCAGGTGGATGGCGGTTGGCCTGGGGGTGCTGGGATCCGCCCTGGGGCTGGCCGGCTGCGGTGGTCCCGACCTGGCCCAGCAACCGGTCAACCTCAGCCAGGGGGTGCCCCTGGGTGCGGTGCTGGCCCTCAGCGGCAACGCCAGCGCCTACGGACAGGACCAGAACACGGGGCTGACCCTGGCCCTGGCGGAGGTGAATGACCATGGGGGCATCAACGGCAAGCCCCTGAATCTGAAGATCGAGGACAGCGGCAGCGATGAACCCGGCGCCAACGCCGCCTTCACCCTGCAGATCAACCGGGGGGTGCTGGCCCTGATCGGCCCCACCCTGTCCCAGCAAGCCTTCTCCGCCGATCCGATCGCCCAGCGCCTCGGTGTGCCGGTGGTGGCCCCCTCCAACACCGCCACCGGCATCCCCGAGATCGGCCACTTCATCAGCCGCGTCTCCGCCCAGAGCTCGGTGATCGCGCCGCTCTCGATCGCCAGGGCCCTGCAGCTCCATCCCCAGATCCGGCGGGCGGCCGTGTTCTACGCCCAGGACGACGCCTACAGCACCGCTGAGACGACGATCTTCCAGAAGGCCCTCACGGCCAAGGGGCTCAAGCCGGTCACGGTGCAGCGCACCCAGCTCAACGACCAGGACTTCCAGAACCAGATCAGTGCCGCCCTGCAGCAGAAGCCCGACCTGGTGGTGCTGTCCCTGCAGGCCGTCGATGGCGGCAACATGATCCGCCAGCTGCGGGAACTGGGCTACAAGGGCGCAATCGTGGTGGGCAATGGCATGAACACGCCCAACATTTATCCGATCTGTCAGAAGTACTGCGACGGCATCCTGATCGCCCAGGCCTACAGCCCCGAACTCCAGTCCCCGGCCAACAGCGTCTTCCTGCGTCGCTTCAAGGCCAGCCAGGGCGGCGCCATTCCGCCCCAGCTCACGGCCCAGGCCTGGACGGCCCTGCAAGTGGTGGCCGAAGCCCTGCAACGGTTGGATCGACGCCAACCGCTCCAGCGGACCACCGTGGTGCAGGCCCGCAAGGCGTTGATGGCTGAAATTCTTTCCGGCACCTATCAGACGCCGTTGGGAGAGATCCGCTTCACGCCTGAGGGGGAAGTGATCCAGAAGGACTTCTTCGTCGCCCAGGTGCACATGGATGCCAGTGGCAAGAGCGGGCGCTTCACGCTCCTTCCCTGACGGCATGGCCCCTGATGCTGGCTGGACAGGGCGAGGGAGCCGGCGATGGACCTGATCCAGCTGCTGCTGAACGGTCTTTCGCTGGGGGCGGTGTATGCCCTGTTTGCACTGGGCTACACCCTGGTGTTCTCGGTCCTGGGGGTGATCAACTTCTCCCACGGGGCCGTCTTCACCCTCGGGGCCTACTTCACCTACCTGCTGATCGGCGGCAAGGCCGGCGCCAACGGCCTGCTCTCCGGGCTGCAGCTGCCTGTCTCCCTGCCCTTCGCCCTGGCCCTGCCGCTGGCCGGGCTGGCCTCCGCCCTGGTGGCCCTGCTGATCGAACGGGTGGCCTTCCGCCCCCTGCGCCAGCGCGGGGCTGATTCCCTGCTGGCGCTGATCTCGAGCCTCGGGGCCGGGGTGATCCTGGTCAATCTGATCCAGCTGCTGATGGGGGCCGAGAGCTATGCCATTCCCATCGGCACCCTCGGCGCCCTGCCGGCAGCCCTCAGCATCGGCGGCGCGCGGGTGCGCACCGTGCAGGTGCTGTTGCTGGCGATCTCACTGCAGCTGCTGGTGCTGCTGAGTGTCTGGCTGGAGGGCAGCCGCAGCGGCAAGGCCCTGCAGGCCGTCTCCGAAGATCCGCTCACCGCCCAGCTGCTCGGCATCGACAGCGACGGCATGATTCGCCTGGCCTTCGGCATCAGCGGCTTCCTGGCCGGGGTCTCCGGCGGGCTGGTGGGCCTGAGCGTCAGCATCGCCGGGCCCTACTTCGGCATCAGCTACGGCCTCAAGGCCCTCGGGGTGCTGGTGCTGGGAGGACTCGGCAGTGTGCCGGGGGCCATGCTCGGCGGGCTGATCATCGGCCTGGCCGAAGCATTCGTGCCGGCCGAATGGTCCGGCTGGAAGGACGCCGTGGCCTATGGCTTCCTGTTCCTGATCTTGGTGCTGCGGCCCCAGGGTCTGCTCGGCAAGCCCCTGGGAACGAAGGTCTGAGCCATGGATGCGGGCCTGCTGGAACAGATGCTGATCGGCGCCCTGCTGGCCCTGTCGGTGTACCTGCCCCTGCGCTGCGGCCAGCTGTCGCTGGCCACCCCGGGCTTCTTCGCCATCGGCGGCACCGTGGCCGCCCTGCTCTCCACCCGGATCCCAGCCTTCGCCGGCACGGGAGTCACCTCACCGCTGCCGGCCCTGTTGCTGGAAATGACCCTGGGGGGTCTGCTGGCGGGCCTGCTGGCGCTGGCGATCGGCGGCACGGTGCTGCGGCTGCGGGGCATCTATCTGGCGATCGCCACGATCGCCCTGGTGGAGATCCTGCGGGTGATCACGCTCAATCTGTCGTTCACCGGCGGTGCCCTGGGCATCTTCGGCATCCCCCAGCCCTTCGCCACGACCAGCGGCTATGCCGGCTTCACCCTGGTGCTGCTGGCGGTGGTCTGCTGGCTCTGCGCCCGGCTGGAGCAGCTGCGCCTGGGCCGGGCCATGGCCGCCATCCGGGACGACGAGCTGGCCGCCAGCTGCGTCGGCATCGACACCGCCCAGGTGAAGCTGAACGCCTTCGTGCTCAGTGCGCTGCTGGCGGGGCTCACCGGTGCCCTGGCCGCCCATTTTCTCAACTCCTGGAACGCCAAGGTGGGCAGCTTTGACGCCAGCATCACCACCCTGGCCTTCGTGGTGTTCGGCGGTTCGCGCACCTGGCTGGGGCCGGTGATCGGCGGCCTGGTGCTCTCGGCCCTGCCGGAGCTGCTGCGACCGGTGGGCGATCTGCGCCTGATCGTGTTCGGTCTGGTGATCCTGCTGGGGCCGGTGCTGTTCCCCCAGGGCCTGATCACGCCCCAGCTCCTCCAGGGACTCGGCCAATCGGTTGCGGACCTGGGCCAGCAGCTGCGGGGCCGGATCAGCGGGGTGCGGCGACCATGAGCGCAGCTCCTCTGCTGGAGGCTGGTCCACTGCTGGAGATCGAGGGGCTCAGCTGCCGCTTCGGCGGCCTGCTGGCCCTCGACAACGTCTCCCTGGCGCTGCGGCAGGGAGAGATCTTCGGCCTGATCGGCCCCAACGGCGCCGGCAAGACCACCCTGTTCAACGCCATCACCGCCCTGACGCCAGCCAGCTCCGGCCGGGTGCTGTGGCGCGGGCAGCCGCTGGGCGCCTCCCGTCCCGATCAGCTCAGCCGCCTGGGCCTGGCCCGCACCTTCCAGAATCTGCGCCTGTTCGACAGCCTCTCGGTGCAGGGCAACGTGCTGGTCGGGCTGCACCGCTTTGCAGCCAACCCCCTGCTGGCCGGCCTGCTCGGCGGTGCCCCGGTGCGGCGGCGGCAGCGGGAGCTGGAGCAGCGGGCCCTGGAGCTGCTGGCCCTGGTGGGTCTTGCGGATGAAGCCGATCTGCCGGCGGCCGACCTGCCCTATGGCGAACGGCGCCGCCTGGAGCTGGCCCGGGCCCTGGCCACCGAACCGCAGTTGCTGCTGCTCGATGAGCCCGCCGCCGGCATGAATCCAGCGGAAAAGGACGATCTCTGCGAACTGATTCGCGCCATCCGCGAGCGCTTCGATCTGACCGTGATGATCATTGAGCACCACGTGCCGCTGATGATGCGGCTCTGTGATCGGCTGGCGGTGCTCAACTTCGGCGAACGCATCTCCCTGGGCACGCCCGATGAAGTCCGCCAGGACCCCAGGGTGATCGAGGCCTACCTGGGCAGTGCGCGATGACCGCCGCCCATGACCTTGCCTCAACCAGCGTGCCGTTGCTGGAACTGCGCCGGGTCACGGTGCGCTATGGCGCCATCACGGCCCTGCGGGGGCTGGATCTGAGCCTGCAGCAGGGGGAACTGGTCACCCTGCTGGGGGCCAACGGCGCCGGCAAGAGCACCACCCTGCGGGCGATCTCCCAGCTGGTGCGGGTCAGCGCCGGAAGTATCCACTGGCGCGGCGCCGATCTGGCCGGCCTCAGGCCCGAGACCACGGTGAAGCTCGGCATCGGCCATTGCCCGGAGGGTCGCCGCGTGCTCAGCCGCCAGAGCGTGGCCACCAACCTGGAGCTGGGGGCCTGGCTGCGCCACGACAAGGACGGCATCGCCGCAGACCTGGAGCGCTGTTACACGATGTTCCCGCGGCTGGCGGAACGCCGCCGCCAGCTGGCCGGCAGCCTCTCGGGCGGCGAGCAGCAGATGCTGGCGATCGCCCGCTCGCTGATGGCCCGGCCGAGCCTGCTGCTGCTCGATGAACCCAGCCTGGGCCTGGCTCCGAAGCTGGTGGCCGAAGTGATGGCCACCCTGGCCGAGCTGCATGCCGGCGGTCTGACGATGCTGCTGGTGGAGCAGAACGCCAATGCCGCCCTGGAGATCGCCGACCGGGGCCTGGTGCTCGAGGCAGGCAGCCTGCGCCTGGCCGGCAGCGCCAGGGACCTGCTGGCCAATGCCGAGCTGCGGGCCTCCTATCTGGGCGATGGCGACGGCGGCTGATCTCCGTGGGCCCTGAACCACCCCCTTCAGCCAGCCCGACAGAACCTGAAGCGCTTGCGGGATGAGGGAGGCGAGGCCAGGCGCCTGAGGCGGAAGCGATGGTTCAAGGTTGTCTAACGTTTCACTCCTTGCTGCAAGACAAAGCCATGGGACAGCATTCGAAGCTGTATGCCAAGGGCCTGGATGAGATGCGGCGCCATCTTGGTCCCCAGGCCGATCATCTGATTGGACGGATTGAAGCCATTTCAGCTGAATTCGCCAAGGTGAATGTGGAGTTTCCCTACGGCGAGCTCTACAGCCGCCAGGTGCTCGATCCGCGCGTGCGGGAGCTCTGCACCGTGGCGGCCTTGACGGTCCAGGGCTTTTCCAGTCCGCAGCTGAAACTTCATATCGAAGCCGCCCTGAATTGCGGGGCATCGAAGGAAGAAATCACCGAGATCATCACCCAGATGATCGCCTATGCCGGTTTCCCCGCCGCCACCAACGCCCTGCTCGCCGCCGGCGAGGTCTTCGATCAGCTCGAGGCCTCCGCCTGAGAGCGCCCTGCCGGGGCGCCGAGGGTCAGCGTTGATGATGGGGCCGCTTCGGAACGCCCCATCCATGCGTTGCCCACCTGTGCTGATGGCGGCTCTGAGCCGCCTGCTGCCGATCGTGGGGCTCGGCCTGGCGATCGGGCTGGCCTGCTGGCCCCTCAACCTCCTGGATCAGGCCCAGGATCAGCTGCTGCAGCTGCTGCCGAGTTTCGAGGGCGGCGGCTGGAAGCCGACCACGCTGGCCCTGGCCGGCGCCCCGCTGCTGGTCATGCCCCTGCTGCTCTGGTTGCAGGCCGGGGCCTGGTCCCAGGCGGCCGGTTCCGGCATCCCCCAGACCATGGTGAGCCTGGAGCATCCCGAGCGCGCCGATACGCTGCTGGCGCCCAGGGCCACCGTGCAGCGGTTGATCCTCTGGTCGATGGCCACCCTGGCCCTGCTGCCCCTGGGCCGGGAGGGGCCGGTGGTGCACGTGGGGGCGGCCATGGCCCACAGCCTGCAGCAACGGTTTCCGCGCTGGCTCCGCCATCTGGGCCGCAAGGATCTGATCGCCCTGGCCGGTGGCGCCGGGCTGGCGGCGGGCTTCAACACCCCCCTGGTGGGCATGGTGTTCGTGGCGGAGGAACTCACCAGCACCTTTGGACCCGGGCTGATCTGGCCCACCCTGCTGGCCTGCGTCACCGCCGCGGGTTTCAGCAATCTTGGCGGCGAGCCCCAGTTCGCCCTGGGCCTGCTGAACGGCTTGCCCGCCGAACCCTGGCAATTGATCTGGGCCCTGCCGCTGGGCCTCGGCGCCGGTCTGCTGGGGGCCGTGTTCGGGCGGCTGTTGCTGGAAACCACCCGCTGGTTGACCCCAAGGGCTCGCCGCCAGCCGCTGCGGGTGGGCTTGGTGCTGGGCCTGCTGCTCTCAGGCCTGACCCTGGGGAGCGGCGGCTTCGCCAACGGCGATGGGGAGGCGCTGATGAGCTGGATGATCGGGCATCCCGATGCCGATCTGCCCAGCGCCGGACTGCTCCTGGCCCGCCTGATCGGTCCCTGCCTGGCCCTGGGCGCCGGCGTGCCGGGGGGGCTGATCGATCCGGCCTTCACCATCGGCGCCGTCCTGGGCCAGGGCTCCGGCCAGCTGCTGGGGCTGGGCATGATGGGAATGGCTCTGGGGATGGCGGCAGCTCTGGCCGGCGCCACCCAGCTGCCGGTGGTAAGCGTGGTGTTCGCCCTGCGGCTGGCCGGCGATCAACAAATGCTGCCCGGGGTGGTGCTGGCAGCGGTGATCGGCGCCTACAGCAGCCGGTTGCTGATGAAGAAACCCGTGTACCACGCCCTGGCCGCCGGCCTGGAGTGATCCCTCCGTTCAGCTCCGCTGCCTGAGCCTGGAGCCCAAAGCCATGGCCAGGCTCACCCTCCAGAGTGGATTCGGTCAGGCATCGGACGCGGCACAGTCTCCAGCACGGTCCAGGACGATCAATCGACGTAAGTTGTGGGGTCCGTTGGCTTTTTTTCTGTGACCGCTCCGGCCTCCCCCATCCAGCGCTGGATCGCCGCTGGCCTGCTCGCCGCCGGTGCCGGCCTGGCCCTGGCCCTGCCGTTTGTGTCCGCCACCCTGCTGACGATCCTGCTGGGCAGTGCCGCCGTGGTGGCCGGCATCTCCCAGCTGCTGCGGCTCAGCGGCGCAGCCGACAGCCGCGGCAAGATCTTCCGCGGCCTTTCGGGGCTGCTCTACCTGCTGGGCGGGCTCTGGTGCATCGCCTTCCCGATCGAGAGCACCATCAGCCTCACCCTGTTCCTGGGCTTCCTACTGGTGGCCGAAGGGGTGATGGAGCTGGCATCCGCCGCCTCCGGGCCGATGCCGGCCCGGAGCCTGGTGCTGCTGGATGGCATCGTCACGGTGGTGCTCGGCGGCATGCTGGTGGCGGAGTGGCCCAGCGACAGCATCTGGGCCATCGGCACCCTGTTCGCCATCGCCCTGGGCTTCTCGGCGGTGAACATGCTCACCGCCCCGGCCGCCAGTGCCCAGTCAGGAGCCAGCTGAGTCCTGGCCCGCCAGGCTGCAGCTTGGAAGCACCACCTCGTTTGGTGTGATAACCCCGCTGGCTCCGGGTAGACGTTCCCCCAGGCTTCCCCGACAGCACAGCGCATCGGGGAAGCTTTTTTGCTGGAATCCAGCCTGCCTTGGGAGATTCCGGCTGCAGGCCTGCCGTGCCTGCTGGCTGCGGCTACAGATCCGATTCAGGTGCATTGTCTACCTGGCCGCCAGGTCCCCGCTGCCACGCTTCTTCCGCCTGACGATCCAGCTGGCCCCCAGGTGAGTCGGCCGGGCCATAACCGCCGCCACCGGGGCTTTCAATCCTGAGCACATCCCCCGCCGCCACCTCAATCGCGATCGATCCAGGCAGGTCTTCGATCCTGCCGTCGGCCCGGCAGAGGCTGTTGTGGCCTGTCTTTGCGGCTGAACCACCGGCCAGACCGAAGGGCGGCACCCGGCGGGAACCGGAGATGATCGCCGCCGTCATCGGCTCCAGGAAGCGCAGCCAGCGCACCACCCCGTCACCGCCAGGCCAGCGGCCAGCTCCGCCACTGCCGCGGCGGAGCGCAAAACGCTCCAGCCGCACCGGAAAGCGATCCTCGAGGATCTCGGGATCGGTGAGTCTGGAGTTGGTCATGTGGCTCTGCACGCCGCTGGCCCCCGCAAAGCCCTGTCCATCCGGCAGAACCCCCGCACCGGTGCCGCCGCAGATCGTTTCGTAGTACTGGCAGCGATCGTTGCCGAAGCTGAGGTTGTTCATCGTTCCCTGGGCGGCCGCCATCACCCCCAGAGCACCGAACAGGGCATTGACCACGGCCTGGGAAGTTTCGACGTTGCCCGCCACCACCGCGGCCGGCGGATCGGGCCAGAGCAGGCTGGCCGGTGGCACCACCAGGTCGATCGGCTCAAAACAGCCGGCATTGAGCGGAATCGCCTGGCCCACCAGGCAGCGGAAGACGTACAGCACGGCCGCCTTGGTGATCGCCAGCGGGGCATTGGCATTGCCGCGCTGCTGGGGGGAGGTGCCGCTGAAATCCACCAGCGCCCGGCGACGGCTCCGGTCGATCCGCACCGCCACCTGAATCCGGGCGCCATCGTCGAGCTCGACGCTCCACTGGCCATCGCGGAGGTGATCGATCACGCCGCGGACGGCCTCGGCGGCATTGCTCTGCACGTGGGCCATGTAGGCGCGCACCTCAGCCTCACCCTGGAGGGCCATCAGCCGCTGCAGCTCCGCCACCCCCAGCCGGTTCGCAGCCACCTGGGCCTGAAGATCGGCGAGCAGCTGATCGGGATTGCGCACGGGATGGGGGCCAGCCAGGAGCCGTTGCCGCCAGGACGCCTCCTCAAAGAGGCCGCCGCTGATCAGGGGCACATGGTCGAGCAGCAACCCCTCCTCGCTGATGGTGTGACTGAAGGGGGGCATGGACCCCGGCGTGATGCCGCCGACATCGGCGTGATGGCCGCGGCAGGCCACATAGAACAGGGGCTCATCGGCCAGCGACGCCGAGGCCTCGCCCCACGGCTCGCTGGCGGCGGCGAACACCGGACTGATCACGGTGATGTCGGGCAGGTGGGTGCCGCCGTTGTAGGGGTTGTTGGCGGCCACGGCATCACCCGGCAGCAGCCGGGGCAGCTCCCCCCTCGCAATAGCGGCCATCAGGGCCACCACGCTCTCGCCCATGGAGCCGAGATGAACCGGGATGTGGGGAGCATTGGCCACCAGTTGGCCCTGGCCATCGAAGAGGGCGCAGGAGAAATCGAGCCGTTCGCGGATGTTCACCGAACGGCTGCTCTGCTGCAGCCGCACCCCCATCTGTTCGGCGATGGCGCTGAAGCGATGGTTGTAGAGCTCCAGCGTCACCGGATCGGATCCAGCGCCTGCCTCGACTCCAACGCCCGATCCTCCCCCGGTGGCAGAGGCAGCCAGCGCCGATCCGGCGGCCGTCACCGCTGGGGTGGTCGTCGGAGCTGACAGCGGGGGATGGGTGAAGCTGGCGATCGGCCATGGGGCGCTCGCCATGGCAGGGCTGCCCTGGCTGGAGCTGCTGGTGACGGGGGCTGACGGCGCCGGAGCAACCGCCAGAGCGGCCACGGAGTCGGCTCGAGACGCTTGGGGGGCGTCGGATCGAGCGTTCCAGCTGGCGCTGGCGGCCGACTCTCGCTCGCCATGCACCGCTGATGGCGCCATCCGCTCGAGCAGCAGCTCACCCCGCTGCAGCACCCGGGCGCTCCAGCCGGGCTCCAGCACCGTGGCTCCCGTGGCTTCCACCACCAGGGCCGGGCCCTCCAGGCTCTGGTCCGGCCTGAGCTGATCCCGTGGCCACAGCGGCACGCGGTGCCAGGCCATCCCCTCGCCCTCGGGCAGGCACAGGGACCCAGCCACCTGCGGAGCTGGCGGGTTCGCTGGGCAGCCAGCCGTCGCCGGCACGGACACCCCCACCTGGGGTGAGATCTGCTGGGGTGACGCCGGATCCGACGGGAGCTCAGGGACTGACTGGCCCGCCCGGTCAGCGGATACTGCCCCCAGGGGCGAGGGCCCCTGAAGCTGCGATGGAGCCTCCAGGCCCTCCGAAATCGCTCCAGCCGCTTCGGCCAGCACTTCCACCTCGACCCGCTCCAGCACCAGCGGCTCCCCGGCCACCACGTAGCCGAAGCGGCGGCGATGCAGGGCCTCGAACTCCGCCCGCAGCAGCGCCAGCAGCCGGGAATCATCGACACCGGCCTCGTCAGGGCCGCCATCGTTCTGGCCGGTTTCGTCCCTGACGGCTACGTCGACGCAGGCTTCGTCATGGCCGGCAGGGTGGGCCCGATCAGCCCGGGGGCGATCGGCCGCCGCCAGCTCGCAGCCCACCATGAACTCGGGCAGAGCCACCTCCAGGCCGGCATCGCTGGCCGAATAGCGCAGCTCCAGCCGCACCCGGCGCCGCACCCCGGTGCCCGGCTCCAGATCACCGGCGCGTTCCAGGGCCCGCTGGGCTTCGGCGCTGAGGGCGTCAACGCAGGCCAGCAGATCGGCGCTGCGCACCGCCTCCAGGGGTTGGCGCAGGCAGCGCTCAAGCCTCTGGCTCTGGCGGGCCAGGCCGATACCCCAGGCCGACAGCACGCCGGCGAGCGGGTGAATCAGCACCCGCTCGATGCCCAGGCTGCTGGCCAGGGCACAGCCGTGCTGGCCGCCGGCACCACCGAAGCAGACCAGCACCGCGCCGCGGAGGTCGTGGCCCCGTTGAATCGAGATGCGTCGGATCGCCTCCGCCATCCGCTCATTGGCGATCGTCAGGGCCCCCTGGGCCAGCCGTTCCAGCGCCAGCGGCTCTGCATCCGTGGCCCTCGGGCCCAGGGCTGCCGCCAGCTCCTCGAAGCGCTGCCGCACCACCGCCCCATCGGCGCTCTGGTCACCGTGGGGGCCGAACACCGATGGCAACGCTCCCACGGGCAGGCGGCCCAGCAACAGGTTGGCATCAGTCACGGTCAGCGGACCGCCGCGGCGATAACAGGCCGGGCCGGGATCGGCGCCGGCGGACTGGGGGCCCACCAGCAGCCGCTGGCCGTCGGCCCGCAACACTGAGCCACCACCGGCCGCCACCGTATGGATCGGCAGCATCGCCGCCTGCACCTGCAGTCCGGCGATCGCCGTGATCGCCGTGCGCTCCCAGGCCTCCTCGCCCCGGGAGCCATCGAAATGGAAGACATCGGTGGAGGTGCCGCCCATGTCAAAGCCGACGATCGGCCGATCGCCGCAGCCCGCCGCCTGGGCCGCAGCCACCGCGCCCACCATGCCGCCGGCCGGGCCGGAGAGGATCGTGTCCTTGGCCTGCAGCTGGGCGGGCACCTGCAGAGCACCGCTGGAGGTCATCACCCGCAGCCGGGTCGATGCCCCCAGGGCGGCGGCCACCTCGGCCAGATAGCGCTGCAGGACGGGGCGCACCGCCGCTTCCACCACCGTCGTCTCCAGCCGGGGCACAATCCGGCTCTGGCGGCTGAGCTGGTGGGAAAGCAGCACCGAGCCGAAGCCGAGCTGCTCGAGCCAGCGGCCCAGGGCCAGCTCATGGGCCGGATGGCGGTAGCTGTGCAGCAGGGCAACGGCGACGCTGTGGTAGCCATCGGAGCGGGCCTGGCGCAGCTGGCGTTCCAGTTCGCCCCCCAGGCCCAGGGGCACCAGCTCGCTGCCATCGGCAGCCAGGCGCCCGTCCACCTCGATCACCCGCATCGGCAAGGGCTCGGGCCGTTCGATCCGCAGGGCGAAGATGTCGGGGCGATGTTGATCGCCGATGGCGGGCAAGTCGGCGAAACCGCTGTTGAGCAGCAGCAGCACCGGCTGCAGCTGTCGCTCCAGCAAGGCATTGGTGGCCACGGTGGTGCCCAGGCGCACCTCTGCCACCAGGCCCGGCGGCAAGGGTTGATCGGCGGCCAGCCCCAGCACCTCTTTCAGGGCCCGGATCGCCGGATCACCAGGCCGCTCCGGCTGCACCGAGAGCACCTTGCGCACCACCAGGCGGCCCGCCGGCGATCGCCCCACCAGATCGGTGAAGGTGCCGCCCCGATCGATCCAGAAGCGCCAGCCGCCGGCCCCCGCGGCGCCGCCAGCTCCAGCAGCACAACCAGCCGCAGCCGGAATCCCGATCTCAGGCCCGGCTGCGCTCCCGGCCCCGCCCCTGGCAAGGTCACGCCCTTCGCTTCCAGCCGGCTGGCCTGGCCCGTCGCTTGGCGCCGCGATGGCCAGGTGCTGCTCCAGATCTGTCGCCCGCTCTGTCGTCACGGCCATCGCCCTGTGGCCCTATCAGTCTGCGGGGCCCATCGACGGGGCGATTCTGCCGGGCCAGTCAGGTGGGCTGGATCGTTCAGCAACGCTCGCCGGTCAGCTCAGGTTTCCGCGCAGATCAGGTTTCCGCTCAGGCCCCGTCTCAGCTCAGATCACGGCTCAGCAGCACATAGCTCCGGAAGGGTTGGGCGTAATGGCGGCTCAGGGCCAGGGAGGGGCCTGGGTCGTGCATCAGGGCATGGATCACGGCGCGATGGCCGGCCTCCTGGGCCCGCTGATGGCAGGTTTCCAGCAGGGCGCGGCCCAGGCCCGCCCAGCGGCGACCGGGCCGCACCACCAGGGTGCGCACCACCAGGCGCTCGCCGCCGGGCCGATCGCCATGGGCCAGCAGCAGCCCCACCAGTTCCGCTCCATCGAAGGCCAGCAGACTCTGCTGCCCATCGAGCAGCCTCAGCCAGGGCTGCCCTTGCTGGCGGAAGGTGTCGAGATCGAGGGGACGAAACAGGCGCTGCCGGCGGAAACCAGCCAGGGTGAGCTGCTGGATCGCTGGCAGCAGATCCAGCGGATCGCGACTCCCCAGCGACTCGAGCGGAAACGGCAGCGGCCGGCCGCCAGGGCGGCGAAGACCCAGATCGCGGCAGAGACTGGAGCGGTAGCGGGCCTGCACGCTGAACCCCGCCGCGAGCAGCCAGTCAGCCCAGTCGCAGCAGAGGTCGGGCTCACCGGCAAAACCTGGCTGGGGTTCAGCCGCTCCAGCCAGGACCGCGCCGATCCCGCGGCTGCCCCCAGGGATCCGAGCCTGGCCCGCCCCCCTGGGGAGGTCCCGCTCTCGCACCCGGTAGGGATGCCAGGTGTCGCCGTCGATGGGGGCCAGCACGGCTGTGCAGCCCTGGCGCCGCAATTCGCCACAGCCATGCTCCAGCAGCCGCAGCGCCGCCGGGCCGTCGCGGGCCTCCAGGCCACCGATGCGGCCCAGGCCGATGCAGCCCGGGGCCGGCGCCGAGCGCCACCAGAGCGCGCAACGGCCCAGCACCTGGTCGCCTTGGCGCAGTTCCCAGTGAGCATCAGCAGGGCCGGGGCCGCTGGCAGCCCCAGCGGGAGCGGCGGCGGCGACCTGCAACAGCTCTGGGGCGCCGCCTGCCTCGGGCCATGGGGCATTTGGGTTCAGGCCAGCCCTCTCGGCCACCACCAGCCGGCGGTAGAAGGGCACCTGATCGCGGCGATGCAGGCTGCTGGCCAGCGGCTCCAGGGGCCGCCAGCAGCCACCGGGAGCCAGGGCACATCCCCGCTCCGCCAGCCGGTTCCAGAGCACCAGGCGGGCGCCGGGGGGCGCCTGGCGAGCCAGGCCGGCCAGCATCGTTGCCGCCGTAGGGGCATCGACGTACTCGAGCACATTGCTGAGGTTGAAGCGATCGATCGGCTCGGGATCGCTGGCCAGCCACTCCTGCAGGGATTGCACCCGCCAGTGGAGCCGATCCAGACGCGAGCGGATCGGCTCGAACGCCGCCGCTCGCAGCGCCAGCGGCAGCTGCTGGCCGAAGCGCCCCTGCAGGATCCAGTGGAGGTAGGGATTGCTGGCCGGATCGCCGTCGATCAGCACCTGCCTGACCCGCTCCAGCAGGTGTTCGGCGAGCGAGGCTTCACCGAACCGCACGGAATCGGCGTCGGTGCCAAGTCTGGCGAGGGCGGTGCGGTTGAAGAAGAGGCGGAACAGCAGACGCCAGCGCCAACCATCCCAGTGGTGGTCGTACCAGCCCTGGCGCTGCTGGGGCGAGCGGGGCAGCAGGGCCTGGCGCCGCAGGCCGGGGCCATGCACCAGCGGCAGCACCAGGCGGCGAAACAGGCCCAGATAGCGCTCGAACCGCGCCGCAGCCAGCACACCGCAGTCGAGCCAGTGGCGCTCCCCATCCCAGAAGGCGGCCGCAGCGGTGGAAAGGGCGGGCCGGCAGCGGCCATAGAGCGCCTGGCGCTCCTTGCACCCAGCGGGATGGGCGCCGAGCAGCCGCAGCATCTGGGGGTGGGACAGGTGGTGGAAGGCGGCCACCTTCAGTTCAAGGGCGGCGATCTGGGCGGGACTGCGATCGATCGCCAGCACCCGCTTCACATCCCGGCTCAGCAGGGCCAGGCTGTTCTCGCCCCCCGAAGCAATCGACAGGCAGCGGTGGGATGGGCCGGGATCGAGGGCCGCCACCAGCACGTCGGCATCCTCCCAGCACTGGCCATAGCGCACCTGGCTGCTGACCGATGGGCTGTTGCGCACCTGGTTGTTGCGCCATGGCCCGCCGCTCCAACGCCAGGCGTCCATCAGGCTTCCAGGGGCTCCGCCGGAGGGGCGAGCCGTTTCACCCGGCCACTGCGGCCATCCATCTCCAGCCACTCCCCCTCCCTCAGGCTGTGACGGATGCCGCTCAGATCACTGATCATCGGCAGTCCCAGTTCCCGGGCCACGATCGCCACGTGGGAGAGCACGCTGCCGCGCTCCACCAACAGCCCGGCGGCATGGGGAAACAGCAGCACCCAGCCCGGATCGGTGCTGTGCGCCACCAGGATGCGGGGGCGACGCTCCTGGCCCCAGCCGATCTCCAGCCACTGGCGTGGATCGCTCACCAGCGCCACCTGCCCCCGCACCACCCCGGCGGCGCAGCCCAACCCCTGCCAGTGCTGAACCGGATCGGCAGCAGCCACCGCCTCACCGGCCCCCGGGGAATCACCGGCCGGCGAGCCGCTTGGCGGCACCTGCAGCAGGTCGGCGGTGGCCAGGCAGGGCAATCCGCGGGTCTCAAAACGCCGGGGCAGGGCGGGGAGCAGCCGTTGCCGCTCCCAGGTGCGGCGGCGCAGGGCCACCAGTTCACCCAGATCGGCGCCGCTGGCATTGGCCTCCACCACCCCCATCACCTCCTCCACCTCGAGGAACATCACGTCCTCGGCCTGCTCCAGCAGGCCAAGCACCGCCAGCCGCCGGCCGAGCTCCAACAGGATGCGACGGGCCTGGCCGAACACCCGGGTGCGCTCGAAGCGCAGATTTTCGCGATTGCTCACCAGGGCCTGGGCCCGCTGGCGCAGCCAGCGCAGCAGGGCGGCCCGCATCGGCTGACGGGGCAGCCGCGGGCCTGTCGTCAGCGCCCGAGGTCTTGCGGGATCCGGGTGCCTGCTCAGGAGCGGGGAGGTCGTTGACGGGTCAGGCACTGGCCGGCTTCGCCCGGCGCGGGTGAATGGTTTGCTGGCAGATGAAGACGTTTTACTGGCAGTCGGAGACGTGTTACTGGCAGCAGTAGACATCTTGCTGGCAATGGTAGACGTTTTACTGGCAACGGTAGATGTTCTCCTGTCAGAGCCAGATGGGTTACTGGCAGCGGCCGATGTCTCAGCAGCTTCGACAGCCATGTCACCAGCTGGAACAACCGTTCCGGCCATCGGGGCAGACGTTCTGCTGATTGGGCTGGAGAGGCCGCTGGATGAGGTCGATGGTGTGCTGAGTGGGCTCGATGGTGTGCCGACCGGGGCTCCAGGCGGCCCTTCCAGCCGCAGGCGATCGGCCATCGCCGCCAAGGTGCGCATCAGGGGCAGGGGATCGTCGCGCAGGGTCTGGGTCTCGAGCTTCAGTTCTTCCAGGCAGCGATCGCCGAAGTCATCGAGATAGCGATCCAGCTCGGCCTGCAGGGGTGGCAGCGAGGCGACCGCCCGCTGGATCGCCGCCGGCGAACCGCCACGCAGCACCGCCACCAGATCGGGGCGCAGCAGCAGCAGCTCGGCCATGGCGCGGATCCGCCGCGGCGGTTCGGCGCTGATCACGCTGCCATCGCCGGCGATCCATTCGTTGAGGCACTCCGCCTCTTGGGCACCACACCAGCGCTGCAGCAGCAGCCGCAGGAGGCCGTAGACGATCATCGCGTAGAAGTCGTTGATCAACGGCGCATCCCAGTGGCTGAGCAGTTCCGCCTCGATACGGCGATACTGCTGAACCAGTTCATCGGGCCGGGCCTCAGCCAGGGCATCGGCCTCGGCCGGCGAGAGCAGCACCCGATCGAGCCGGCGCCGGAACTGCCGGCTGCGCTGCCCCAGGGTGAGGGCATTGACCACCAGCCCAACAGCCGTGAGCGCCAGTCGCCAGACCTCCAGCCAACGGGGTGAGAGATCGGCGGCGGCCTGGTCCCGCTGCTGCTGCCGCACCCGCTCCATCTCGGCTTCGGGCAGACCGTGTTTGACGCCGAGCATCTGCTCGAGAAAGCGGGAATTGAGGCGATAGCCGGGCAGCAGTGCCAGCACCCGATACCAGTTGAGCAGGTTGTAGTAGATGCGGCCTTCGAGGTAGCCGATCATCGAGCCGAAGACGGAGCGATGCCGGCGGATGGTGTCCTCCCTGACCCCCATGAAGCGACAGAACTGGGCGTACACCTCCGTGTAGGCCTTGCGGGCGAAGGAGAAGGTGAGCGGCGTTGTGACACCGCTGTAGCTCTCGACGATGTTGCTGTTGTCCCAGAGGGCGAGGCGGCCATCCGGATCATCCAGGCCGCGCAGGCTGCCGATCGGCCGTGATTGCAGCAACCAGAGCTGGCCATCGGGCAGCAGGGCCCACTCCACATCCTGGGGCGCGCCCAGCTGCTGGCTCAGCCGGCGGCTGAGGGCGACGATGCGGCGCAGATCCGGATCCGCCAGCAAGGGAGCATCGCCCGCTCCGGCATCGGCAGCACGCCGATGGTCCAGGATCGCGCCACGGCGATCGACGCTCCAGCTCTCCCCCTCGCGGCTGCCCGCCACCAGCTCCGCCGCCACCCCGGCCACGGCCTGCACGAGCGTGACGCTTCGCCTGCCGCTGAGGGGATCCGCAGCGAAGGCCACCCCGGCCACGCTCGGCGCCAACATGGGCTGGATCAAGACCGCCGGCACGTCGCAGATCGACGCTTCCATCACCGCCTGCTCCCCGCTGGCGCGCCGGTAGGTGGCCAGGGCCGGAGCCAGGGCCGAGCGCCAGACCGTCAGGATCGCCTCAGCCAGCTCGGCTGTGGGCACCTCCAGCACGGTGGCGAACTGGCCCGCATAGCTGCGCCGCGCCCCGTCTTCGGCCCGAGCCGAGGAGCGCACGGCCCAGCAGCCCTGGCGCAGGCCGGCGGCGGTGACACCGCCACCTTCAAGACCGATTCCATGGCCATGGCCCTTGCGACGGTCCCGCTCCCAGTCCCCAACGCCTTCCGGGCCAGGGCCGCTGGGGCTGGCGCTCAGGGACAGCGTCTGGGCCAGCAGCCCTGGCAGGGCCGCCAGCAGCTCCTGGCGCACGGCATCGTCCAGTCGCTGCGGTGGCCCGCAGCCCGCCTGATCTGCAGCAGCCCCAGGCGGAGCCTGGGATGCCAGGCCCCGGGAAAGCCTGTAGGCGGCGGGCAGCAGCACCAGTCCGGGCAGCACCGGAAAGCCCGCCTGGCTGAGCCTCAGCAGGGTGCCGGCCTTGCCACCGAGGGCCGTGAGCGCCTGGGAATCGAGGGCACGCTCCTCCTGCAACCAGACCCCGTGCTGCAAGGCGGGCCGAGGCTCCATCGTCAGCGCCCCCCCGCCAGAGCCGGCAGCCAGCCCAGCGCCAGGTAGGTGGCCAGGGTCCACAGGGCCGTGGGCCACTCCAGAGGATCGGCTGGCAGCGCCAGGTCGGGGGCCGTGCCTGGGCGGGACTGCAGCCAGGGACGCACGCTCCGCGCGATCCAGAGCAGCAGGGGCAGCAGCAGCAGCAGCACCGACCGCAGGGCCCCGATCGGCTGGGCCGCCGCCAGCGCTGCCGGCAGTGACAGCAGCACCACGACCGACCAGCGCACCAGGGCGGGCCTCAGGCCCCAATGGGCACTCCAGGTGTCCACCCCGGCTTCTTCGTCGGCGGGGCGGCGGATCTTGCGGGCGAACTCGATCGCCAGACCATTGAGGAAACAGAGCACCAGCAGCGGCAGCAAAGCGGGCCAGGGCAGAACATGGGCGGCCGGCAGCACGGCGACGGCGACGGCCAGCAGGGCGATCAGCGGCACGATCACCATGTGGCTGAGGGTGTAGAGCAGCAGGTGTGCCCGCAACCAGGCGGGGCAGCAGAACTCCACCCCCATCAAGGCGAACCAGGCCCAGGTGAGCCCGAGCAGGGGCAGGGCCGCCGGTGTCAGGGCGAGCACCAGCAGCAGCTGCAGCAGGGCCGTGACCAGACCGAGCGCGACCAGTTCCCGCAGGCTCACCAGGCCCCGCGGCACGGGCCGGTAGGGGCGGCAGCGGGCATCCTCATGGCGATCCTTGACTTCATCGGCCAGGCGCATCAGCAGGAAGAAGCTGCCGCTGCTGAGCACCGCGGCAACCAGCCTTGGCAGCGGTACGGGTTGCTCCACCAGGGAACCGCCGTAAAGGGCCGCCGCGCCGGCGAAGACGACGATCAGCGGACCGTGACGGCGCAGCGGAAAGCGTTCGATCTGGTAGAGCCAGAGACGCTGGGCCAAAGGCAGGCTGGCCTCAGTTCGCATCGGTGCTTCGCTCGGCCCGCTTGAGGGCGTCATTCACCTCCTCGGCGGTCCAGCCATGGGCCAGCAGGTCACTGCGCAGCCGCTCGGCGCTGACCCCCTGGCGTCGCTGGACGTTGACGTAGTGGTGCAGCTGCCGCACGAAAACCGGCACCTCCTGGGTGAGGGTTGCGGCAGGGGAGCCGGTCCTCCTCCCAGAGCCCCTCGCCGTGGAACCAGCGGCCTGCAGGGACGGCAGCAACAGCTGCAGGGTGGCGCCGATGAGGATGGCAGCGCCGATCCAGAACAGGCCACCGATGCCGAGGGTGCAGACCACCGACAGCAGCAGGATGCCCACGGCATTGCCCAGCGAACCCGACAGCAGCGTCAGCAGCAGCAGCAGCGGCAGGGCGCCGATCAAGGCCGAGCGCATCAAGAAAGAACTTTTCAGTCCTGGTTCCACGGGCGGTGGTGAAGCGGAGGAAGCCATGGGAGAGGTGAAGAGAGAACGGCTCAGAGCCGGTTGTCGAGCACGATTTCCCAGTAGCGCACGGTGGCCAGCACCAGCGCCATGTAAAAGGGAATCGCGAAGGCGATCTCCACCGGCGCCTGGAGCACGGGAATCGTGAAGCCGGAAAAGTTGGCCACGGCACTGGGGCCATAGACCCGCATGCCGGTCGCATACAAGGCGTATTCGATCGGCAGGGCGATCGCCGTGGCCACGAGCACGGCGATCACCATGCGCACGGCCACAGGCCGGCTGGCGAAGACCCGGTAGACGATCATGCCGGTGAGGGCGATCACGAGCACCCACACCCCGGTCATCAGCACACTGATGTCGCGGTAGAGGTACGACCACGCGGGAAAGCCTTGGTTCACCACCATCGGCTCCACCATCAGCTCGAACAGCAGCACCGCCAGGGTTGCCAGCAGCAGGCCCCGTCCCCAGCGGATGCGGCGCACCGGGATCAGCAGGGTGTCCTCGAGCACGAAGCACCAGTACTTGTAGAAGCCGAGCACCAGCGCAGCGAACACCGGCACGTAGTAGGGGATCGCCAGCGGTACGCCGGCCATGAAGCCACCCACCGCCGCGGCGTGCACCTCCGGGGAATAGCTGCGCACCCCGATCGCCACCAGCAGGATCTCCAGCGGCACCGTGATCAGGGTCAGCAGAGCCAGATCGACGGCGAACCGCGGCAGGGCCCGCCAGCGCGGCAGCAACCGGTCCACCAGCTCCACCACCACCAGGAACAGCACGCTCCAGCCCAGGGTCAGCACCCAGCTGACATCGCGGTAGAGGTAGGCCCAGCGACCGAGGTGGGCGTTGTTCCACATCGGTGCCGTGAACAGCTCGAAGCTCAGCACCCCGATGGCCATCAGCGCCAGCCGCATCGGCAGGCGATCCCGCAGCCGACGGAGCCACCACAGGGCGGCCAGCAACAGCACCAGTCCCGCCAATTCGAAGGCGATCACCGCCGGGGTCGTCGTCCTGTCGACCGCACAGCTGCTGCCGATCAACGGCGCCAGGGCCAGGGGGAGCGATGGCCTGATCCAGCCCGCCAGCAGGGTCATCGCTCAGCTCTCCCCTCGCTGCGTCTGCAGCGCCGGCACCGGCTGGGCCGCTCCGGTCACCACGGTGGGGAGCTCCCGGCAGGCGGCATCCTTGACCTTGCACCCCCCCCACTTGGCCTGCCGGAAATCGGGGTCGCTGCTGAGCCGCTCCCAGGCCCGCCAGAGCGGCTCTTCGAGCACATTGCCGAAGATGGCATGGTTGAAATCGCAGGACATCACATCGCCGTAGGGCGAGAGATAGAGGTAACTGGTGCCGCAGCTGCAGCCGACACTGCGGTGGCTGCTGATGTAGGCGGAGAACACCACCCCGGGATAGCGACAGTCGCGATTCCAGCGATCGGCGCTGGCGATCATCCGCTCGACCCAGTCGCCAGCGTCCACCAGATCTCGGCGATGGTCGAAGCGACCGGAGGGCAGGGCATCGAACACCAGCAGCTCATGGGCGCCGACCCGGCGGGTCAGCTCCACCAGGCGCTCCAGTTCCCCGGCGGCAAAGGCCTCCGGGGTGAGGGTGGCCGAGATCCCGACGCTGAAGCCGAGGCGTCGGGCCTGCTTCAGCCCCGCCAGGGCGCGATCGAACAGCCCGGGGGTACCCCGCAGGCTGTCGTGTGACTGGGCATCGGCCGCATCGAGACTCACGTAGACGCTGTCCAGGCCGGCACGCCGCAGGGCCGCCGCCCGCTCGGCCAGATGCCAGCCGTTGCTGAACAGCAGCACCGTCGAGAGGCTCTTGTCGATCGAGGCGATGATCGCCTCCAACTGCGGATGCAGGAGCGGTTCGCCGCCCACCAGATTGATGACCGACACCCCGAGGGCCTGGGCGTCGGCGATGGTGCGGCGCCATTGGTCCAGATCGAGCGCCAGTCGCTCGGGCGCCTCCACCCCAGCGAAGAAACTGCAATGGCCGCAGCGGGCATTGCAGCGATCATTCACCGCCACACTCATCAGGTTGGGGATGTTGCGGTTCTGCACGCTCCGGTACAGGGTGCGGGCGATGAAGTGGGCCGCCGGCGCGCTGAACAGGGCCGGCGTTGAGAGGGAATAGACGGGATAGCCATCGCGCACATGGATCACCTTGCTGTGATTGAGGTAGATCCGGTACAGCACATCGACGAAGTCACTGCCGTAGCCCAGCGCCCGGCTGGCCAGAAACCACTGCAGGCGAACGCGCTGGCCGCTGATCTGCAGAGCGCGCGACAGGCGACGCAGCATGAGGTGACCCTGGCGCAGGCATTCCTGACACCATGGGCATCCGCACAAAGTGCCAGATCGGAGCTGAAAGAAATCTTCAGCTTCGGCAGCAGCAATCCTGCTGCCTGGGATCAGACAGCCACCTGTTGCACCCGGACCGTTGCGAAGCCGTGTCCCCACTCACACCCGGCCAAGGCCCCGGGGGCCCCGGACAGAGCTCAGCAGCGTCCTCACTTCAGGATCGACCAGCACAATCGATCGAATGCCACAACTTTGGTTCCGGCGAACAAGCACGCCAGGATTCATTCCCTGCATTCTCAGTTCGATGCCTGCCTGAATCCCTGGGCGGCGGAACAGCCAGTGCTGGCGAGCCGACGATCGATGCGCCGCAGCCTCCTGCAGACCCACCCGCATAGAATTTCTGGCCTTTTCAGCCTTGGAGCAACTGGGCATTGCAGATTGCCGCAGCTCCATCCAGGCTGCCTCTGCCGATACGTCCGGAAATCCCTGGCCCCTGATGGGATCTGACCTGCTGGCATGGGTTTGTCCGCCCAGCGGACTCCTGCTGCAGCAAGCTGTCAACGCTGATTGAATGGGCTCAGAACCCGAATCCTGGCTGATCCAGGTGATACCACCGCCTCCGCCAGATCCGCGAAGTCACAGCAGGCATGCCGGGCGAAGTCGATCGGATCGCGGCCACTGCGCCCTGCTCAGCAAATAGTTCCCCGCAGATGCAGGGTCAGCGGCATCAGCCCCGACCCCCGCAGCCGCGATGGCTGGGCTGATGCCATGCCCAGCGGGCTGAGCGGCTTGCGGCACCAGGCCTCAGCGGTAGTTCTCGAACTGCAGCGGCACCTCCAGGTCTTCACCCTTGAGCAGCTGGATCACCTGCTGGAGATCGTCCTTGCTCTTGCCGGTGACCCGCAGGCTGTCTCCCTGGATGGCCACGGTCACCTTCTTGAGCTCGTCCCGCACTTTTTTGGAGAGCTTCTTGGCCAGCTCCTGACTCAGTCCTTTGCGCAGCTTCACCAGTTGTTTGACCCGATTGCCACCCACCGGTTCCGGAGACTGAAAATCGAGAATCTTGAGCGAAAGATTGCGTTTGGTGAGTTTCTGGCGCAGCACATCGCTCACCGCGTCGAGGGTCATGTCGCTGGCGGTGGTGATCGTCAGGCTGGCCTCCTCCAGATCGATTTCCGTGTTGGAAGCCTTGAGGTCATAGCGCTGGTCCACCTCCCGGCGCACCTGATCAAGGGCGTTGACCAGCTCCTGACGATCAAAGTCAGAGACAACGTCGAAGCTGTAGGACTCAGCCATGGGGTGGGCTCCTGGGGCGGCGCTCGGCCAGCCTAGAAAAGAGACCTCCGGATTTCGCCATCGCCATGCTGTTGCCATTGCCGTTTCAGGCCCTGCTGGCCGCCGTCTCCCTGCCCGTGACGCCGCTGGGGGCCGTGGGAGCCGCCTATGCCTGGTCGCTGGTGCTCTCGGGAGCGGTGGTGGTGGCCAGCCTGATCCCCTTGGGAGCCGCCCGCTCCCAGGCCGATTTCACCACCTCCGATCTGGCCGCCCCCCGGGCGATGTTCGAGCGCCTGCCGGCCTGGGGTAAACGGGCCAACTGGGCCCATCAGAACTGCTTCGAGGCCTTCAGCCTGCATGCCCCCGCCTGCCTGCTGGCCCTGGTGGCCGCCCGGGAGGGTTCGGCCACGGCGGCCCTGGCCCTGGCGGCAGCCTGGCTGCATCCAGCCCTGCGCCTGGGCTACATCGGTGCCTACGTGGCCAACCTGCCGCCGCTGCGCAGCCTCTGCTGGGCCGGCGGCATTCTCTGCACGGCCATGCTTTACAGCGAGGGGCTGCGCGGGGTATTGCGGGGCTGAACTCAGCCCTTCTCCTGCAGCCCCTTGAGCGCCGCCAGCAACGAGGCCGGGCTCTGGGGATCCACCATCAACACGCTGCCTGCCTGGGAGCGGGCCATCTCCTGCCCCATGGCCATCCAGTCCTTGGCCAGCAACAGCCGCAGGCTTTCGGCAGCGGCCGGCTCAGCGCTGATCACCCTGGCCAGTTCAGCGGCCGCCTCGGCCCGTGCCTTGGCCAGCACGGTCTGCTGGCGGGCCTGGGCATCGGCCTCCAGCAACAGGGCTTCCTGCTTGGCCCTGGCGTCGAGCACCAGGGCCTCAGCCCGGCCCCGAGCCGCATTCACCTGGGATTCCCGTTCGCCCTCCGAGCGCAGAATCGCCGCCCGCTTCTCCCGTTCGGCGGTCATCTGCTGCTCCATCGCCTGCTGCACCCCGATCGTGGGCTTGATGTCGCGCATCTCGACGCGGGTCACCTTCACGCCCCAGGGATCGGTGGCCTGATCGAGCTCTCGCAGCAGCACCTCGTTCACCTCCTGGCGGGTGGTGAAGGTCTGATCGAGGTCGAGCTTGCCCATTTCGGCGCGGATCTGGGTGAGCACCATGTTCACCATCGCCGACTGCAGATTGTCGAGGGCGTAGTAGGCGCGGGCATGCTCCAGCAGCTGCCAGTACACCACCGCATCCACCTCGATCGAGACGTTGTCCTTGGTGATGCACTGCTGCGCCGGGATGTCGAGCACCCGCTCCTTGAGCGATTCGTGGCTCACCACCCGCTCCACCCCCGGCAGCACCAGCGAGAGCCCGGGCTTGAGCTGGCGGTTGTATTTTCCGAGGCGCTCCACGAGCATCGAGCGACTGCTGCTGGTGACCTTCACACTGCTGATTCCGATGGCCGCGAGCACCGCGAGCACGGGCACAATCAGAAACTCCATCAGATTCTCCCGGCTGTCTGCAACCTAGGCAGGATGGAGTGATTCGGTCTGAGCCGGCCTGAAACGATGCTGACACCTCCTTTGACCTGGCTGATCGTCGGCGCCGTGCTGCTGCTGCTGGCACTGATCGGCTTCGATACCGATGGCCTGCTGCTGATCGCCGGTCTCAGTGGCCTACTGCTCACCCTGGCGAGCGTGCTGGTGGCGATGCCGACCCCACTCCAGCTGTTGTTGTTTCTCGGCCTGGTCAGCCTGGGCTATGGCTGGCTGCGACGCTGGGACCGCAGCCAGCGGGACCGGGCCCTGCACACCAGCCCCCGGGCCGAGTGGGCCGAGGTGATCGAGGCCTTCGCCGCCGATGGCCAGGGCCGGGTGCGCTGGCAGGGGCAGAGCTGGGCGGCCGTGAACCTGGAGCCCGGCCAAGCCCTGGCGGTCGGTGCGGCGGTACGGGTGATGGGCCGGGAGGGCACCAGCCTGCAGGTGCTGCAAGCAGCGCCCTTGCCCGCCGGACCCTCCCAACCGGACTGAGTCCCCAGCGAACGACCGCTCTGGCGGCCTTGCGTTGGGCATCCGCAGCAGGAAGCCCGAGCGGTTGCAGCGAACGGGTGGGACGGGGAGCCTGGCCTGGCTCACCCGGTGAATCCAGGCTCAGCGCTCTCTGGCGCCGCGCCAAGGAGTGGATCCCCCCGAAACCTGAGGCCTATCGGCTCCTGCGCGGGGATCTCCGGGCCCAGCCTTTCGGCCCCCGGTGCCCTCAGCGCCCGGGCAATCCAGCGGAACTGGCCCAGGCGGCAACCGCTCAGCCGGGAAGGAACGCCTCCGCACACTCCGAGTCCAAAGGCTGAACTCCCGATTCACCAATCAGCGGAGCCTTGTAGATCCGCAGGCCTGACAATGGTGAGGGCCCACAGCCGAAGCTCCGGCGAGTCAACGCCGAATCGGCCGGCAAGCCGAGCATCGCTGCGCCAGCGCCTCAGTCGAAGAACATCAGGCTGACCACCTTGCCCATGTCCTCGGCGGTGCGGCAGCTGCTGAGCAGGGTTTCGCTGTCATGAAAGGCGTAGCAGATCAACTGATCACAGCGGTTGATGATCTCCTGGTTGCAGAGGCTGCTGGCCATCGGCAAGGGCAACTCATCGTGTTCCGGCTTCTCGACCAGATGCAGCACCAGCTCCAGTTGGTCGCGGGATTCGAGGGGCTGCAGCTCCAGGCTCTGGGGCAACAGCACCGTCAGCCGACCGGGATCGACATCCAGAACGCTGCGGATCACGGCAGAGTTGACCCCCTGGGCACCGGAGGTGATCAGGTTGTGGCCCTCCTGGGCCAGGGAGCGGGCCACCAACTCCACCAGATGGATCGAAACCACCGGCACATGGCGGCTGCCGAGGATGGCAATGCGGCGCTTGCCCCGGTCCTGGAGCATGGCCAGTTCCTGGGCCAGGGTGTCAATCCGGTCGAGGGCCGGAAAATCTAGGGACCGGGTCACCAGTTGCCGACCTGAATTGCTCTCGAACTTAGCAGTGTTGCCGGGGGCTGGGGGCTCAGACGCGAACCGGCAGCCTCAGGCGTGCGAACAGTCGCTCAAACCGGCAGCTCTCCTCCACCAGCCGGATCGCGTAGGTGGCCTTGACCGCTTCATGCAGGCGCACATGACCGATGGCCGCTTCGATCACCTCCACGGTGGTCAGGGTGTCGTGGTCGACCTTGAGCACGGGCACCTCCAGCTCCTCGGCCCGGCTGATCAGCTGGGGCAGGGGCTCACCGGCACCGGTGAGGATCAGGCACTGGGTGGAGGCCTCCAGGGCCGCCAGCTGGATATCCGTACGATCGGCCCCGGTGACCACAGCCATGTTGCGGCGGCGCCGGAAGAACTCCATGGCGGAGTTGACATTCATGGCGCCGATCGAGAGGGTCTCCACCAGCAGATCGGTGCGGTCCTGGCAGCAGAGCACCCGGGCCGCCAGACGCCTGCCGAGCTCGCTGACCGTGACGCTGCGCAGCAGGGGACTGCGGGGCATGATGCCGAACACCGGCAGACCGAGCCGCTCCAGGGCCGGCTCCAGTTCCTGGCGCAACTGGGGAACCTGTTCCGGCGTCACGGCGTTGAGCACCACACCGGCCAGCAGGTCCCCCAGTTGCTGGCGGGCCTCCAGCAGGGGATCGACGCTGCGGCTGTCAACCCAGTTGTGGACAAGCACCACGGGAGCCTGAAGGGCGCGAGCCATCTGGGCCAGCCCGAGGCCGAACAGCTGACCTTCGCTGAGGGTGCCGGCCGCCTCGAGCACGACCAGCTGGTCAGCGGCCGCGGCGATGCGCTGCTGCAGGGCCAGGAAAGCCGCCCCAGGAGCCAGCTCACCACTCAGCAGGCGCCGATGCACGGCACCGGGCTCCTGCACCTGGAGCGAGGGCAGCAACTGACTGGCCGGGAGACCCAGGGTGGCACCGATGAAACGCACATCGGCATCGAGGATCGCCTCGTCGGCTGGCGCTGAATCAGCGGCCTGAGCCGAGGCCCCAGCAGCTCCGGAAGCCCCGGACCTGGCGCCATTCGGCACGGCGTCGAGATCGTCGAGGCAGGTGGCCAGGGGCTTGCCGAACAGGATCGAAACGCCCTGGCGATTCAGCTGGTGCGCCAGGCCCAGCACCACCGCCGACTTGCCGCTGAAGGGTTCGCACGAGCCGATCAGGAGCGGAGGCTGGCCGGAAGTGGGCATGGAGCGACCTCGCCGGGGCCTGGTGATTGGCAGCCAATCTAGGCAGGTTCAATCCCGCGGGCCGATGGTGGAACAGGTGCAGCCGACAATCACGGTGGCGATCACCGGAGCCAGTGGCGCCCTCGGCCAGGCCCTGCTGCGCCGGTGGCACCGGCGCGGCGCCCGCTTGATCGCCCTCACCCATGGGGAGGCCCCCCTGAAGGTGACTCAGAACACGGGCGAGGCCGTGGCGCTTGAGCAGGTGCGCTGGCAGGTGGGCCAGGAAGCCGACCTGCGCCCGATCCTGGAGGCGGTGGACGTGCTGGTGATCAACCACGGCATCAATCCCCACGGCCAGCGCAGCGCCGCCGCCAGTGAGCGGGCGCTGGAGATCAATGCCCTCAGCGCCTGGCGACTGCTGGAGCTGTTCGCCGAGGTGGTTCAGCAACGCCGGTCGGCGGCGGCAGCCGGCCCCGATCGCCCCCGGGCAGAGGTCTGGATCAACACCTCCGAAGCGGAGATCCAGCCGGCCATCAGCCCGCTCTATGAGCTCAGCAAGCGGTTGATCGGCCAGCTACTGAGCCTGCGCAGCCTCGATCTAGCCGGCACGCTGCGGTTGCGGCGCCTGGTGCTGGGGCCGTTCCGCTCCGCCCTCAATCCGATCGGCGTGATGACGGCCGACTGGGTGGCCGGGCAGGTGCTCCGGCAGGCCGTGGACTGGAACTGCTCCCTGGTGATCGTCAGCCCCAATCCCCTCACCTACGTGTTGATGCCCCTGACCACCCTGAGCCGCTGGGCCTATTTCCGGCTGACAACGCACCCCTGACGACGCACCCCTTGACCACTCACGCCTGAGCCGAAAGGCCGCGATCAGAAATCGCGGTCGGTGAGGATCTCGCAGCCATCGCCAGTGACGACGATCGTGTGTTCCCACTGGGCCGAGAGCGAGCCGTCCAGGGTCACCACCGTCCAGCGATCCTTGAGGGTGCGGCAGTCCTTGCTGCCGGCGTTGAGAATCGGCTCCACCGCCAGGGTCATGCCGGCCCGCAGGGTCATGTTGGGCAGATCGCGGGTGCGGAAGTTGAACACCGAGGGCTCCTCGTGCAGGTTTCGGCCCACGCCATGGCCGGTGTAGTCCTCGACCACGGCGTAGCCGTGGGCCTCGACGTGGTCCTGCACGGCGCCGGCGAGCTCCAGCAGGGTGCTGCCGGCCCTCACCGTGGCCAGCCCCTTCATCAGCGATTCCTGGGCAACGCGACTGAGGCGGCGGGCCTCCTCGCTGGCACCGGCACCGACGGGGATCGTGACGCAACTGTCACCGTGATAGCCCTCGAAATAGGCGCCGGTGTCCACCTTGAGCAGATCGCCGTCGCGGATCACCTGGCGCTCGCCCGGAATGCCGTGCACCACCTGGTCATTGATGCTGGCGCAGATGCTGGCCGGAAAGCCGTGGTAGCCCTTGAAACTGGGGGTGGCGCCCATTTCGCGGATGCGTCGCTCGGCATGGCGATCGAGATCGGCGGTACTCATCCCCGGGGCGGCGATCTCGATGATCTCCCGCAGCACCGTGGCGACGATGCGGCTGGCCTGCCGCATGATCTCGATCTCGCGGGCGGACTTGATCTCGACGCCGCGGCGCCCTTTCTGAATGCGGGGGCCGCCCTGGGTGGCCAGACCGCTGGCGCCCTGTCCTGACTGGGTATGGGCCAGCAGATCAGCAAAGAGATTCATGCGGCGAGCGCTGGGGGAAAGTTGGATCGGCCGGATTCAAGCTATCAATGGCGTCACCCTGGCTGTCGTTTTCGCCGTGACCTCCGAGTCCGCCCCGGCTGCGGCCCTGCCCCTAGTGGCCCGTCTGCGGCAGGCCCACGCAACCCTGGCACCGGTGGTCCTGGCGCCCCTGCTGCTGACGGTGATCAGCGGTGTCAGTTATCGCCTGCTGCGGGACTGGGCAGGCCTGGACAGGGATCAGTCCCATCTGCTGATGGTGCTGCACGAAGGGGAATGGCTGAAGCGCTGGTTCGGGCCCAACGGTGAAACGGTCTACGTGCTCCTGAACGGCCTCGGGCTGCTCTGGATGCTGGCCAGTGGCGGCTCCATGGCCTGGCAACGGCTGCAGCGCCAGTGGCGGCGTCGCTAGGGAGGGGGGTCACCCCAGCCGGTACACTGGTGGTTTGGCCAGGCTTCGCGGAATCGGGATGGCAGCGGAAACAACAGAGCAGAACACGTCCGAACAGGACAGCCCAGTCCTGGAGAGCGATCTCCAGGATGAGGCCGAGCAGGACAAAGCCGTGGCCAGCGTCGCTCCGGCGCTGAAGGCCACCACCGGCAAGCTCAGCGCCTACGACATGATCAAGGCGTTTGAAGCCGAACAGCTCAAGAGCGATCTCCCCGAGATCTACGTCGGCGACACCGTGCGTGTCGGCGTGCGGATTCGGGAAGGCAACAAGGAGCGGGTCCAGCCCTACGAAGGTGTCGTGATTGCCAAGCGTCACGGCGGCCTCAATGAGACCATCACCGTGCGCCGCATCTTCCAGGGGATCGGCGTCGAGCGGGTGTTCATGCTCCACAGTCCCCAGGTGGCTTCCGTCAAAGTGGAGCGCCGGGGTAAGGTGCGCCGGGCGAAGCTCTTCTATCTTCGTGACCGGGTGGGCAAGGCCACTCGGGTCAAGCAGCGTTTCGATCGCTGACTTGCAGTCTTGAAGCCATGGCTTGAGTGGCGGCTCCCTTCCAGGAGCCTGCCACTACGGGCCATGTCCTTGATGTCCCAGGGGTCATCGCCTTGCGCCGTTAGTTCAGTTGGTAGAACGCAGGTCTCCAAAACCTGATGTCGGGGGTTCAAGTCCTCCACGGCGCGTTCGATGGCCTCAATCGCAATTATTTGCTTCCGAACATGGAGTTGGATCTACAGCCCGGTGACGTCGTGAAGGTGCTGGAATCCGCTGCCCTTGGCTGGGTACGGGCCCGGGTGATCCGGGTTAAATCCGGTGGCCGGGTGGTGGTTCAAAGCGATCAGGGACGGGAGTTCACTGCCCGGGGCAACCAGGTGCGCCTGATCGAACCTGCCGGCTTCCGCCCCTGAAATCTCACGCTCCGTATCGACAGCGATCGGATTCACCATCACCGCTCACCTGTTTGCCAAAACGGGTGAGCTTTTGTATGGCGTCTCCTCCAACCCTGGCCATCTCCGCCAGCTTCAGGAGGGACCCGAGACAAAGGAGCCACGGCAAAGCCACCCATGCCGGCTGAACGGACCGTCCGCCTCAGCCCCTGGCATGTCCCTGAACAGCGGCGCTCCGGCCGCACCCGGATCAATGACTGCTCCTGCCCCGTTGACGGGGGGACACGTCACGTTGGATACTTCCTTGGTCGGCGCCTGACGCCGTCGTGTTCGTGCCTCCCCGGCACGACGAGCCCAGCCCCTCCAGGCTGGCCTGGGACTGTAGTTCAACCGGTTAGAGCACCGCCCTGTCACGGCGGAAGTTGCGGGTTCGAATCCCGTCAGTCCCGTTTAGATCACCTGGGAGATTGAAGATGGCCGTGGCCGGATCGGTGCGTGTCCGTCTCGCGCCCAGCCCCACGGGCACCCTGCACATCGGTACGGCGCGCACGGCTGTCTTCAACTGGCTGTTTGCCCGTCACCACGGCGGCAGTTTCCTGTTGCGCATCGAGGACACCGACCGGGAGCGCTCCAAGGAGGAATACACCGCCAACATCCTTGAAGGGCTGCATTGGCTTGGCCTCGACTGGGACGGGGATCCGGTGATCCAGAGCGAGCGGATCGAAGCCCACCGGGCCGCCATCGCCCAGCTGCTGGCCAGCGGTCACGCCTATCGCTGCTACGCCAACGAAGCGGAACTGGCCGCCATGCGCGAGCTCCAGCAGGCCGAGAACCGGGCGCCGCGCTACGACAACCGCCATCGCCATCTCAGCCCCGAGCAGGAACGGGCTTTCCTCGCGGAGGGGCGCGAGGCCGTGATCCGCTTCCGCATCGATGACGAGGCCGTGATCACCTGGCAGGACCTGGTGCGTGGCGAAATGCGCTGGTCCGGCAGCGACCTGGGCGGCGACATGGTGATCGCCCGCCGAGCCCCCGCCGATCAGATCGGCGATCCCCTCTACAACCTGGTGGTGGTCGTCGATGACGCCGCGATGGCGATCAGCCACGTGATCCGCGGCGAGGACCACATTGCCAACACCGCCAAACAACTGCTGCTCTACGCGGCCCTGGGCCACACCGCACCGGTGTTTGCCCACACGCCCCTGATCCTGAACCAGGAGGGCAAGAAACTCTCCAAGCGCGATGGCGTCACCTCGATCAGCGACTTCCAGTCCATGGGCTACAGCGCCGAGGCCCTCGTCAACTACATGACCCTGCTGGGCTGGTCACCGCCCGAGGGCATGGGCGAACGCTTCAGCCTCGAGCAGGCCGCCGCGGTGTTTGATTTCGCCCGCGTCAACCGGGCCGGTGCCCGCTTCGACTGGGACAAGCTCAACTGGCTGAACGGCCAGGTGCTGCACGGTCTCGGCGCCGAGGCGCTCAGGCAGCAACTGCAGCCCCTCTGGGCCGCCAGGGGCTGGGGCCAGGAGGGGCCCACCGCTGATGCCGACTGGCAGCGCCAGCTCTGTGAGCTGCTGGCCCCCTCCCTGACCCTGCTGGCTGACGGCGTCGAGCAGGCCACGGCTCTGTTCACCAGGCCCGCTCCGGACGCCGCCGCCCTCGCCCAGCTGGCCAGCGAAGGCGCTCGCCCGGCCCTGGCGGCCCTGCTGGCGCTGCTGCCGGAAGGCTGCGAAGAGCTGCCCCCCGAGCTGGCCCAGGAGCTGCTGGCCCAGGCGGCCGGCAGCGCCGGGGTGAAGAAGGGTGTGCTGATGAAGAGCCTGAGGGCCGCCCTGTTGGGCAGCCTCCAGGGCCCGGATCTCGTCACCACCTGGCGATTGCTGCATCGCAACGGTGAAGATCGGCTGCGGCTTCAGCCCTCGTCCACCATGCCGTAGTGGGGTTCCACCCGGATTCCCATCACGCTGCTGGAGCGGATCAGGAGATATTCGCCTTCGAGTTCGCTGATCGGCACATTCACGAACGCATCGGGCGTGGCCGCCGCGTGCAGCACCCCTGTGTACCACTGATGAAAGGCGTCCAGGGTGGCGAAGTGCACCACCTCGGTGTGGCCGCCGGTGAGAATCAGATAGATGGCATAGCGGCGCGGAAGACGGGTCATCGAGGGGCGTCAACGGCGATTCTCTGCCCCCAGGATGGCGCAAAAGGCTGGGGCTGACCTGCTCTGGCAGGCTGTGCCGATCCCAGAGGCTGAAGCACAGCGAAACCATGGCGGAGGACAAGCCCCTGTTGCTGTTGGTGGATGGCCATTCCCTGGCCTTCCGCAGTTTCTATGCCTTTGCCAAGGGCGGTGATGGGGGCCTCAGCACCAAGGCCGGGGTGCCCACCAGCGTCACCTATGGCTTCCTCAAGGCCCTGCTGGAGAACTGCAAGGGCCTGAACCCCCAGGGGGTGGTGATCGCCTTCGACACCGCCGAGCCCACCTTCCGCCACGTCGAGGACGTCAATTACAAGGCCCATCGGGACGAAGCACCCGCACACTTCTTCGAGGACCTGGGCAATCTGCAGAGCCTCCTGGCCGAAGCTCTCGACCTGCCCCTCTGCCTGGCGCCGGGCTTCGAGGCCGACGACGTGCTCGGCACGCTGGCCAACCGGGCCGCTTCCGAGGGCTGGCGGGTGCGCATCCTCTCGGGTGATCGCGATCTGTTCCAGCTGGTCGACGACGAACGCGACATCGCCGTGCTGTACATGGGCGGCGGCCCCTACGCCAAGAGCTCGGGACCCAGTGAAGTCCGCCGCGAGGAGGTGATCGCACGGCTGGGGGTGCCACCCGAAGACGTGATCGACCTCAAGGCCCTCACCGGCGACAGCTCCGACAACATCCCCGGGGTCAAGGGCGTCGGACCCAAGACCGCCATCACCCTGCTCAAGGCCCACGGCGATCTCGATGGCGTCTATGCCGCCCTCGATCAGGTGAAAGGCGCCCTCAAGGCCAAGCTGGAAACCGACCGCGACAACGCCTACCTGTCGCGCAAGCTGGCCCGGATCCTGGTGGAGATCCCGCTGCCTACGGAGCCGCGCCTGGCCCTGGGCAGCGTCAGAGCCGAGGAGCTGGGCCGGCGGCTCGAGGAGCTGGAGCTGTTCAGCCTGGCCCGCCAGGTCGAGGGCTTCGCCCGCATCTTCTCGGCCCAGCCGCCGGCCGGCGCCAACGGAACCAGCACGGCTGGTTCGAGCGCAGACGGTTCGAGCGCCGAGAGTTCCGGTGCAGAGGGCGCAACCACAGCCCGCTTGACCGCAGATCCCTCATCCGCCACGGCCTCCGCGGGCGCCACCTCAGTGGGCGGCACAGCGGCCCCGGCAGCCCCCGATCCGGCCAGCGGCGGCGAAAGCCTGCCCCAGCTGGAGCCTCGGATCATCGCCGAAGCTGCCGAACTGCAGACCCTGGTGCAGCGGCTGATGGAATGCCGCGATGTCGCCAGCCCGGTGGCCCTCGACACCGAGACCACCGATCTCAACCCCTTCCGGGCCGAACTGGTGGGCATCGGCCTGGCCTGGGGCCTGGGGCTGGACGAGCTGGCCTACATCCCGATCGGCCATCGCCCTCAGGCCGCCGCCGATCTGCTCTCGGAGCCGCCGCCGCCGCCCAGGCAGCTGCCGTTGGAACAGGTGCTCACCGCCCTGGCCCCCTGGCTGGCCAGCGGCGTCCATCCCAAGACCCTGCAGAACGCCAAGTACGACCGGCTGATCCTGCTGCGCCACGGCCTGCCCCTGGCCGGGGTGGTGATGGACACGATGCTGGCCGACTACATCCGTGATGGCGGCGACAAGCACGGCCTTGAGGCCATGGCCGAGCGCTGCTTCGGCTTCAGCCCCACCAGCTTCAGCCAGCTGGTGCCGAAGGGGGGGAGCTTCGCCGACGTACCGGTGGCGGAAGCCTCCCTGTACTGCGGCATGGACGTGCATCTCACGGGCCGGCTGACACCCTTGCTGCGCCAGCAACTCGCCGCCCTGGGGCCGGCCCTGCTGCCCCTGCTGGAGCAGGTGGAGCTGCCGCTGGAGCCGGTGCTGGCGGCAATGGAGGCCACCGGCATCCGCATCGACATCGCCTACCTCCAGGAGCTGAGCAGCGAGCTGGCCGCCACCCTCGAGCGCCTCGACGGCGAGGCCAAGCAGGCCGCCGGCGTCGATTTCAACCTGGCCTCGCCGAAGCAACTGGGGGAACTGCTGTTCGACACCCTTGGGCTGGATCGCAAGAAATCGCGCAAGACCAAGACCGGCTGGAGCACCGATGCGGCCGTGCTCGAAAAGCTCGACGGCGATCATCCGGTGGTGCCGCTGGTGCTGGAGCACCGCACCCTCAGCAAGTTGCGCAGCACCTATGTGGAGGCCCTGCCGGCCCTGGTGGAGCCGGAAACCGGCCGGGTGCACACCGATTTCAACCAGGCGGTCACCGCCACCGGCCGGCTGTCGAGCAGCAATCCCAATCTGCAGAACATCCCCATCCGCACCGAGTTCAGCCGCCGCATCCGCAAGGCATTTCTGCCCCAGGAGGGCTGGCAGCTGATCAGCGCCGACTACTCCCAGATCGAGCTGCGCATCCTCACCCACCTCTCGGGGGAGCCGGTGCTGGTGGAGGCCTACAACAGCGGCGACGACGTCCATGCCCTGACGGCGCGTTTGCTGCTGGAGAAGGACGAGGTGAGCGCGGACGAACGGCGCCTGGGCAAGACGATCAACTTCGGTGTGATCTACGGCATGGGGGCCCAGCGCTTCGCCCGTGAAACGGGAGTCGGCCAGGCCCAGGCCAAGGAGTTTCTGAGCAAGTACAAGCAGCGCTATCCGCGGGTGTTCGCCTTCCTGGAACTGCAGGAGCGCCAGGCCCTCAGCCGGGGCTACGTCGAGACGATCCTGGGGCGGCGCCGCACCTTCCACTTCGATCCGGGTGGCCTCGGCCGGCTGCTGGGCAAGGATCCCCTGGAGATCGATCTGGAGGCGGCCCGCCGCGCCGGCATGGAGGGGCAGCAGCTCAGGGCGGCGGCCAATGCGCCGATCCAGGGCTCCAGTGCCGACATCATCAAGGTGGCGATGGTGAGACTTCACCAGGCGTTGCTGGCGGCGAATCTGCCAGCCAGGCTGTTGCTGCAGGTGCACGATGAACTGGTGCTCGAAGCGGCCCCGGAGGCTCTCGAGCAGACTCTCGCGCTGACCCGCCGGATCATGGAGGAGGCCGTGCAGCTGGCGGTGCCGCTGCGGGTGGAGACCGGCGTGGGACCGAACTGGATGGAGGCCAAGTGAGAGACTGCCACCCCATGCGCGGCCGATCCATCCCGTTGTGATCGTTGAATCTCTGGCCACGGGCGAGCGACGGGGCATCATCCTGGCCGGTGGCAACGGCACCCGCCTGGCACCGCTCACCGGCGCCATCAGCAAACAGCTGATGCCCGTGTACGACAAGCCGATGATCTACTACCCGCTCAGCACCCTGATGCTGGCGGGGATTCGTGAGGTGCTGATCATCACCACCCCCGCCGACCAGAGCGCCTTCCAGCGCCTGCTCGGTGATGGTTCCGCCTGGGGCATGGCGATCAGCTACGCCATCCAGCCGCGTCCCGATGGGCTGGCCCAGGCCTTCCTGATCGGCGCCGATTTTCTGGCGGGCCGGCCCGCCGCGCTGGTGCTGGGGGACAACCTCTTCCACGGCCATGATCTGGTGCCCCAGCTGCAGGCCAGCTATGGCACCGCCAACGGTGCCACGGTGTTTGCCTATCCAGTGCGCGATCCCGAGCGCTACGGCGTCGTGCAGTTCGATGAGCAGGGGCGCGTGATCAGCCTTGAGGAGAAGCCCAGCAAGCCCAGGTCCCGCTATGCGGTCACCGGGCTCTACTTCTATGACGCCAGCGTCGTCGAGCGCGCCCGTCAGGTGCGCCCCTCCAGGCGCGGAGAGCTGGAAATCACCGACCTGAACCAGCTCTATCTCGACGATGGCCTGCTGAGAGTCCAACTGATGGGTCGGGGCATGGCCTGGCTCGATACCGGCACCCCCGATTCGCTGCATGAGGCGGCCAGCTACATCCGCACCCTGGAGCATCGCCAGGGGCTGAAGGTGGGCTGTCCGGAGGAGGTGGCCTGGCGCCTGGGCTGGATCGACGACAGCCAGCTGGAGCGCCTGGCCCAGCCCCTGTGCAAGAGCGGTTACGGCGCCTATCTGCTACAGCTGCTCAGCGAAAACGGCGGGGAACTGGGCTGACCATGCAGATCGAATGCTTCGACATTGAGGGGCCGCTGCTGCTCACCCCCCAGGTCTTCGGCGATGGCCGCGGCTTTTTCTTCGAGAGCTGGAATCAGCGCCGCTTCGCCGAGGTGCTCGGCGTTGCGGTCGATCAGGCCCCCGTCTTCCATCAGGACAACCATTCCCGCTCCAGCCGCGGAGTGCTGCGGGGCCTGCACTACCAGCTCGATCCCGAACCCCAGGCCAAGCTGGTGCGCTGCGTCGTCGGCGAGGTGTTCGATGTCGCCGTCGATCTGCGCCGCTCTTCGATCAGCTTCGGCCGGTGGGTCGGAGCCCGGCTCAACGCCGATAACCACAGCCAGCTCTGGGTGCCGGTGGGCTTCGCCCATGGCTTTCTCACCCTCAGCGAGAGCGCCGAAGTGCTGTACAAGGCCAGCGGCTTCTGGAACAAGGCCTGTGAGCGCTCGCTGCGCTGGGATGACCCCAGCGTGGCCATCGGCTGGCCGCTGGAGGAGCTGAACGGAACGGAGCCCCTGCTGGCGGACAAGGATGGGGCGGCCCCCAGCCTGGCCGAGGCCCTGGCCTCCGGAGATGTGTTCCCGTGAGCCCGGCGTTGAAAGTGCTGCTCACCGGCAGCGGCGGCCAGCTGGGCCAGGCCCTCAGGGGTAGCAAGCCCGAGGGCATCACCCTGATCGCCTGCGGTCGCAAGGAACTGGACCTCGCCGATGCCGGCGCCTGCGCCGCGGCAGTCCGCCAGCACCGGCCGGACTGGGTTCTCAATGCCGGCGCCTACACGGCGGTGGATCGAGCCGAACAGGAACCCAACCTGGCCATGGCCGTCAATGCCGGCGCTCCGGGAGCCTTCGCCACCGCCCTGGCGGAGAGCGGCGGCCGCTTGCTGCAGGTGAGCACGGACTTTGTCTTCAACGGAGAGCAGGGCCATCCCTACCGGCCGGAGCAGGCGGTGGATCCGATCGGCGTCTACGGCCGCAGCAAGGCGGCGGGAGAACAGCGGGCCCGGGCCGCCCTGCCGGCCGATCGCTGTTGTGTGCTGCGCACCAGCTGGGTGTACGGGCCGGTGGGCAGGAACTTCTGCCTGACCATGCTGCGCCTGCATGGGCTCAAGGCGGCGGCGGGCGAACCCCTGGCCGTGGTGGCCGACCAGGTGGGCTGTCCCACCGCCACCCACACCCTGGCGGCGGCCTGCTGGGCCGCCATCGGCCGTCAGGCCAGCGGCATCCTGCACTGGAGCGATGCCGGCGCCGCCAGCTGGTACGACTTCGCCCATGCCATCGGTGAGCTGGGGCTAGCGCAGGGGCTGTTGCAACGGCCGGCTGTGGTGGAGCCGATCACCAGCGCCGACTATCCGACGCCGGCAAGGCGGCCGAGCTATTCGCTGCTCGACTGCGCGGGATCACGGAAGGCTCTGGGGCTGGCAGCCGTGCACTGGCGGGTGGGGTTGGCGAGGGTGTTTGATATCTTGGCAGCAGAGGGCGGATAACTTTAGTTGTTGCTTGAGGTTCAGACTACTCTTTGATTCAATGTGGCCACTCCCGAGCCGGTCATTGGCTGTTTGTTCAGAAACCGATGCTAGTTCGCCCTAGGGTTTGCATATGTATGCTTTCCACTCGCCGAAGGCTTTCACCTGTTTGATCGGGCAGCTCTGTTCTGCCAATTTATCGCTCAAGATTTCTGTTTTCGTGATAATAGCGCCAAGCTTCATTCCGCCCAGAGAGCTGCTGGGATTTTGAAGGAGAACTTCTTGAATGGGGGTATTAATAAGTCCATCGGGCAAGCTAAGTGATCGACGTTGACTGTGGAAAGAGAACTCGGAATTCCAATCATCACCGAAGACTAGAATACCTGAAACAGGAGATGTTTGTGCTTTGACTAGCTTTCCGATCTCTAGGCGATCATTCGTCTGCGCCAAGGATGACTCAAAATAGTTGACCTTGAATTCATTGTAACTGCCGAATGCAAATAGTGCTACAGCGCACAACGCGACTATTTGTTGCCATTTCGGCCTGAAGGGCTGAAAGAAACCGTCAAAAGCAGCAGAAATACCGATTAAAAGATAGATTTGATTGGCCATTTGATAGTATGTATGAATAATATGCAAATTAGAAAAAACTAACAAAGGAATCAACGCCAGTATGATGCTAACTAAAATTAGCGTCCGTTGTCGATGGTTTTGCTTTTGTGCTAGAGATAAAATCACTAAGGACAAAAAGGGAATAGCACCGATTGGCGTTAACATTCTTTTAATTAAAACTCCTAGCCATAGCTCTAGAGATAATCGTTGATCCACGGTTCCATAATTCCATGCCTTGAGAGCCTCCGAGGTCCATCCGATGCCAATGGGATTTAAGCTTTTGACAGCATCAGCATGAAGTGTCCATCCTTTCAGTATTAACAGTGCAGCAAAAGCAATGAGGGCAGTTGGAATAAGTCTATAAAAAATTGACTTGAAAGACTCATGCTTTTCTCGGAAACTCTTAAATAGCTGCCAGATCAAGTCAAGGATAATTAATAACAGAATTGGTAGACCTGTAGTGGCCTTGACCAGGAGGCTGAGGCTGAGGCTCAGCCAGAATCCTGCGAGCACAAGCGACTGTTTCTTGAGTGTACGAGCTTGGTTGAATGCACCGTCGCGGACTAAAGTGTAAAGGTAAAGACTCGTTAAAGTGAAGAAAAGAGCAGTGCTCTCAATCATGTACGCGCGATTCCAGTAGAGATAAATAGCGGATGAAAAGTAAAGAAAGGAAAAACATATTTTTCCTGCATCTTTGACGCCAAATCTATGGAGTAGGCCCAGCGCTGGACCGACGCAGCCAATTCCGAAGATGATGCTCAGCAGGCGTCCGCAGGCGCTGAAACTCAGTGGCAAGTGTTTGGACAAGCCATTGGCAAACCATTGGAATAGAGGAAGCTCGAACGGAATGGCCCAAGGGCTTCCCATTACGGGGGTTTCATAATTGAGGAACCCGTTCAAGCCTGGTTGCATGAACAGAGCCGTAAGTGCCGTTTGTGCTTGCCTGAATGAGTGTTGGTCAATCAGCGGCTGATTGAGTGTAAGCGCCCAATACAAACAAGCGCCTAAAGCTGGCAAGAAAATAAGCAGATTTGTCATATTAATATGCTTTTTCATTGTCGATTTGGTGTCTAAGTTTATTTTAGCATCATCTGCAGTAGGCAAGGCGTCACGTTGCGAGAATTTACGGGCAAAGCCGCTGGATCTTTTTCAGGATCGAATCCTCGTTTAAGTGCCCGATGTCAACTGTCTAAGCGGCCCCCTATCTAATCGTCGCCGGACAGCTTGCTTGGTTTGGCCGTCAAAGCAAAGCCGATGGCAAACATCTGGCATCCTCAAGCATGATCAAGGTAGGACCTGGCCGAGCCACCCCACAGATCGCTGGCAGCAAAGCTTATGTTTTTTTGCAACGCCTGCAGCAAAAGTTGCCTGGCTTCGGGCTCCTGTTATTATAGGCCGCTCAGGGCCAGAGTCAGCAGCCCTAGGAGTTTGTCTCACATACCGTCAACCCCCGCGCCAGCTTCCCCACGGCTCCGAACTGGAGACTTGAACGTTTTGTTATGGGTCAATGAGGGCTGCCTTCCGCCGGCCCCTCCCTCAGGCTCCCGCCAGTGCTGCTCTGTGCAGCTTGCGGATTTTGTGGGTGATGGCCATCAAGTGCCATTCCCCATTCACCTTCTCGAGGCCCCTTAATAGGAAGCGATCCAGGCCTCTGGCTGCGTTGATCTGGCCAAACACCGGCTCGACGATCGTCTTGCGCAGGGCGTAGATCGCTTGGCCCGCCTTGGATCGGATCTTGCGGTCCATCCGCCCCCTTGCGTTCAGATCCCGTGGTGTTGGCCCCCTTGATGGACGGGGTCGTTTGCCGTGTTGCTGCCTGCTGGTGGAGACGTAGACATCCAGCTTGCGCTGCTCGCAGGTCTCGATATTGCCGGTGCTGCAGTACCCCGCATCCGCGATCAGCTTGTCCGGTAGCTGGCCGGTGTTGGCGACGATCCGCTCGACCATCGGAATCAGATGGGGTGCATCACTGGCCTGGTTGCTCACCCCCACCGCCACGATCACCTGATGATCGCCATCGACTGCAGCCTGGCAGTTGTAGCCCTGGATCCAGCCGTCACCACCTTTGAGGATGTGGCTGTCCGGGTCGGTGAAATTGCGTTGGGCGTTGCCCCTCGGATTGCCTGTCGCATCGGTGGGCAGGTTGCGGCTGGGCATCGCCTGGGGATCAACGCTGATCTCCAGATTTGGAGCCTTCTGCCCCGCTGCTGCCGCTTTCCCAGTGGCCAGCTGCCGAGCCGCCTCGGCCCGTTGGCGTGCAGATCGGGCCTGACGTGCGGCTTTCTCTTTGGCCTTGGCATCAGCCTGGGTTGTTTCAGCCTCAGCCACCTGTTGCTCGGCCTCTTTGGCCAGCTGCTGGCGCTGGCGGGCCTGATCAGCTGCCGCCTCAGCTTCCAGCTCTGCTCTGGCCTTACGGAGTACCTCGATCCGGTCCTGTCGGCGCTGGAGCTCCGGCGGCAGCTCATCGCCACGCTTGTCCTTGCCGTAGCGCTCGTCTTCCTGGGCGTCGATCAGCTCGGCCTTGCGCAGCAGCGCTGCCATCTCGGCCTCCAGTTGTGCCTCGGCTTTGAGCATCCGCTCGTGAGTCATCGCCTTGTGCTTGGAGGCATTGGCTTTCATCTTGGTGCCATCCAGCGCCACGTTCCCCAGGCTCACAAGGCCCGCCTTCTGGCACAGGCGCAGCACCTGCACAAAAAGTCCTGCCAAGGCTTCAAGGTGAACACGGCGGAAATCACTGATACGGCTGTGATCCGGTTGCTGATTGCCGGTCAGAACACGGAAGGCGGCATCCTCCCAGCAGGCTTTCTCAATCTTTCGGGACGAGGGCAACCCGACGCAGTAGGCGTAGAGGAGCAAGACCACCATCATCCTGGGCTCATAAGCCTTGACGCCACGCGGATCCCGCTGCTGATAGACCGCGTAGATGACACTCAGATCCAGCTCACCAGCCAGATCAAGCAGAAAGAACACCAGATGGTGCTCCGGCAGCCAGTCCATCGGCGATGGCGGCAACAGCAGGGTCTGTTCCGGGTTCAAGGGACGGAAGCTCTTGGGCTTGTTCATGGCCCATCTTCTCATCCAGAACTGTTGCAGTCACTGGGATCTGGGCAGATCTAAGGGCGTCTGTGGAGAGGCGGGCGCGGATCTATGCGCGACAGGCTCCTAGTCCCAGCAAGGCAATCCAGCCACGGGGATGGCAGCGGCCCGGTGGGTAGGCCTGAGTCTCGGCAGTGAACTGGCGCCAGTGAGGGTGGTCGGCAGCCTGCAGCAGTTCGCGATCCCCCTTGCTGTCGCCATAGGCATGCAGCTCAAACTCGCTCAGGGGCTGGCCCAGCCAGGCCTCCAGCCGCCGCACCTTCTCCGCGCCTTTGCAGTTGGCCGACGTGAGCTGCAGGGGCCGATCTGGCAGATCGCCACAGAGGGGGCTGGTTTCCGTGGCGATCAGTTCGGTCTGCAGCTCCTGGGCGACTCGGTTGATCAGTTCCCGCGGCGAAGCGGACACAATCACCAACTGATGGCCTTGTGCTCTGTGCCAGCGAAGTCTGGCCACGGCTTCCGGGCGCAGCCGGTGCAGCAGGAGCTGAGGTAGCTCAACTTCAAGAACATGCTGTCGCTTCTGCACATCGGTGCTGGCAATGATGGCGCACAGATAGTGCTGTTTGAACCAAGCCGTGCTGCGGTAGCCGGATTTCCAGGCGAGCCAAGCCGGCAGCAGGGGCAGCCAGTCCAGCACCACTGCAGCGCGACCCTTCAGCAGCCTGTGGAACAGCAGCAGGCAATCACCTTGCAGCAGAGTGCCATCGAAGTCGAAGGCGGCAACGGTCGTCACCGGTCGCGATCCTTGAAGGAGATGTGTTTGTGGCCGAAATAGCTGCTTACAACCGGCACGGCGACGCCGATGCCATGGGCGAGCAGATCCCTGAACACCACGATGCCCAGAAGAGGTAAGAGCCAGTTGCGCAGGCCAACGCTCACCAGCCAGGTCTGCAGCACGGCAAACAGATTCACTAGGGCGAAGGCTGCGAATGAGCGACGGATGCTGGTGCGGCTGTTGAGAAAAACAAATCGGCGCGCCAATACATAGGCTGTCAACATGCCGATGCCGTAGGCAAGCAACACCGCCAGCTCAAAACGCACCACGGTGGAAAAGCCGATCCGACTCACCACATTGACCAAGGCAGCCACCCCACCGGTCAGCAGAAATAGGCTGAATTCGCGGCGCTGAGACTGCGCGGGCTGGCTCATCGGAGACTACCGGCTACTTGGCGAGCCAGATTCCGGCCAAAGCCCACGCTTTCGGAAATACCGCGATCTTCGGGGTAATACACCGTGGTGTCGGCGATCCAGACGTTGGCGATTGGATTCAATGGGGGCAGACTATCGAGAAAATGGGTGCCACACACGGGTTGGGCATAACGGTAGCGGCTGCATTGGCTGGCCAGGATATCGCTATCCTCAAGACTGGGATTGATGGCTTTCATGCAGGCGATCGAATCGGCGATGAAGGCATCGTTTGGACGGCCGTAATCGGGATGATCAGCCGGCATATAGAAGGGCACATAGGTGATGTGCGGCGTGATCGGTCGCAGATTGCTCATCTCAATGATGCCGGGTATGGCAAAGCGGCTGTCATTGACATTTGTCCAGAAATTGGCAGTGATTGGCAGTCTGGTCTGCAGCACCACGCAGGCACAGGCCACCGACAGCTGAGCTTCGTAGGCAGCAATCAGGGCTGGATCCTGTCCTCCAGCGCGCAGCATCGGGGCCACGAGCGGCAACGGCACGGTGGAGATCACGGCATCGAAGTGTTCAGAACCCCGGGGGCTGCTGATGCGGGCGCCCTGATCGCTGTGCTCGATGGCGCCGACGGGGCTGGAGAGACGAATCTCGCCTCCAAGCTCGCGGATCCGAGATTCAATGGCTTCAATCCAGTGTTCTGAGCCCCCCTCCAGATAGCCCAGGGTTTCTTTCAGCCAGCGGCGGGATTGGCCGATGCGGCGTATACGGCTCCAGATCCAGGCAGCCGAGAGGCTGTCGGTGTATTGGTAGAACTTGTAGGCAAACAACTTGGCCCACAGCACCTCATAGCCTTGGCGTCCCAGCCAGGTGCGGAGCCAGGTGGTGGCAGGGATGCCATCGAGATGGCGCCAGTCCCGCAGGCTGAGGCAGCGGGCGGCATGGAGCAGATAGCGTAGGCGCGAGAGCAGGGGCAAGCGCCGCAGCTTCAGGACTGAACCGGCCGATCCCCAGGGGTAGAGGCGACCATCAAGAAAGAAGCCCATGGCTGTTTGCTTCCAGCGCACAAGTTGGCTTAGATTGAGTTCTTCCAGAAGCTCAAAGAAGGCTTGATCACTGAGACAATGGAAGTGGTAATAACGCTCGATTGGCACCCCGGCGAAATCGAAGCTGGCCGCCATGCCACCGAGGCGGTCGTCGGCTTCCAGCAGCACGGGCCTGCAACCTTCCAAAGCCAGCTGGTAGGCGATGGCTAGGCCCATGGGGCCGCCGCCGATCACGGCAATTGAGTTATGTGGAGCAAAAGTCATGCAGTTAACATAATTGAGGATCATTGGTTTGTCATTTTGATTGATTCTGTTAGCTTCCCTGCGTCAAGATGCCACCCCAGCGGCTTGATTGGGAGCTTGCCTAGGTGGTAATCATATCGCTTGGCCTGTTCAGGCCACTTTTGATCTGTAGTGCAACTTGATTGCATGCTGAAAGGGAGCTCGGGGTACACGGACTTGGCTGCTTCGCAGCGAAATGATAAATAGTTTTTGATATAAAACTGCCCTCCATTCTGCCACTCGCCAAGATAGCCGTGGCTTGATAATAAAAATTCTGCAAACAAGATAAAAGTGCTGAGTAGTAGGAATTGCTTTTTTGTCCAGCACGAAAGTGAATCATATTTGCTGGCTCCTTTTTCTATAGAATAGGCCGTAGCCAGGATAAGAGATATTGCCGTCATTAGCGTATGGGATACGTAGTGAGATGAGTATGCTTGCTGTAGCCCAAAGCCCGACCTGGATAAGGTATTCATTGCCACAAATGAAACCGAGAAAATGGCAGGGAACAATAAATAAGGGGATTGCACTAAAAGTTGCTTAGTGAAAACGTGTAAGGATTTGTTCATTGCTAAGTAAAATGATAAACCAACTATAATGGCGCCGAGCCCAGTCCAATTGCCGCCAAGTAATTCGGCTGCAAAGAATTTGATGTCAAAATGAATGCTTGGATGGTGAGATGGTTTGACATAATGGAGTGCCCAAAAATATATCGTTGCTGCAAAAATGCTCGAAGATAGGCTCAAGTAGAACAGGGCTCTCGAGATAAGCAGGGTTACCGCTATTAAGCTAATGGAGATTGCGAGGCCCTGTCCTGAGTTGTAGATTGCAATCCACGGCACAAGCAATAGTAAGAGCGCTATAATTTTTTTCCAGAAAGATGATGCTTCGCTGTATTTGTATAGCAGTAACGTTGTGGCCAGGACTAGTGTGTTTGAGAAAATCCAAGGCGTTTGAAATTCCCAAAAGAAGTTCAGCCACTGCCATGGATTTATTAGCAGAAGAGTACAGGTAAGCCAAAGAAGGATAAGCTTTGTGGCTTGTCTCTGTACTGATTTGCAGACAAGGAAAAGAAGGTAAATATTTATAAGTGTAAGCGCAAGGCTCAGTGCGATAAAAGTAGATGTGGGAGGAATTTTGAAGATATCGGTTTCAATGATAGTGGCTATTCTTGCCCAGACTATCCTGTGCTCATTATGCTGCGAGAGTATCCATTGGATTGGTCTCTCATTGTCTCGAAGTACAAATGTCCAGCTGTCACCATAGAGCACTGGATTCAGCCACTGCATTCGCGCTCTTCTTGCTATCCTTATTAGTGTATCCATGATCGGAGCCAGCATTAATGCGATTATAAAAAGCGAACTTGCGGCGGTAACTCTGTGGTTGCTATTGTTCAAGTGTTTTGCTGTGCGGAGGCTTGGTTTTTTCATTATGCGGTCATCTAGCGATGTTTTTAATTGTCATTGTTAGTATAAATGTGCGATTCCTTCTCAAGCAAGCGATCCTGGGCCCTCGCAGTTTGCTGTTTGACTTGTTGCCAGTGGTGATGGTCGCATGGGGGATTTATGTTTAATTTGATGTCTTCATCAGAAGTGCATCGCCACGGAGGAAAACCTGGGATCGCGGTAGGTGATCCGCAGGGCATCGGCCAGGGAAGTGGGCCGGACGTCGAAGATTCCTGGCCAGTCAATCACCTCAAATTCATCGCCTGCGGTGAGGGCTTGGAGCTGGTCTTTGGTGAAGGCCGGCTTGCGGCTGATCAGTGCCCAGAGCTGTAGCAGAAATCCAAACAGGGGGATCGGCAGATGGATGATCCAGGGTTTGGCACCCACTGCATCACGGAGTTGGCGCATCAAGCTGATGTAGCTCACCCGTTCGGTGCCGGTGATGTCGTAGCAGCCCGTCAGCGCAGGGTTTTCCAGGCAGCTCTGAATCACCCGACAGAAATCGCCCACATAGAGTGGCTGGCGGATGAAGCGGCCGGAGCCTGGAATTGGAAAAACCGGCAACTTCTGCATGAAACGCGCCAGCCAACCCAGATGTTTGCGATCAAACCAACCGAACATCAGGGTGGGCCTCAGCACCACGGCGTCGGGCCATTCGCGCAGCACCAGCTGCTCCTGGCGCCGTTTGGTGGTGGTGTAGAGGTCCGTGGCCACGGAGTTGACCACCGAACTGCTGATATGCACCAGCCGGGGAATCTGGCAGCGCTGCAGTTCTCTCAGAACGACTTCGGTCGTGGTGATGTTGTTGCGCTCAAACTGGCTGGGATCGGTGTTGCCGATCTCAGCCTGCAGCATGACGCATGCATCACAACCCTCCAGCAGCCGGGGCCAGCTGGTACCGCTGCTGTCGGTGAGGTCTTCACGGACAAACTGAACAGCCGGGAACAACTTTCGGCCAGCCTCCAGGGCTTCGGCCTTCTTGTCCACCACGATCAGTTGCCAATCTGGATGGTGTTGCTGCAGGGTGGCGATCAGGTTGAGGCCCACGAGGCCGGCGCCGCCGGGAAGGAAGAGTTTCATCACAGAAGCGGAAATCAGAGTTGCACCCGGCGGGACAGGTCCGAGCTGAACACCCCGCGGGGATCCAGCAGGGCCCGCTGCTCGCGCCATTCCGCCAGGCGTGGATAGCTGCGCTCCAGCATGGCGGCCGATTGGCGGGAATCCTTGGCCAGGTAAAGCCGTCCGCCCGCCGCCGCCACGGCCTCGTCCAACTGGTCCAGCTGCTCGAACAATCCGGGCACGGCGGCGGAGACATCGGCGGCCAGGGTCCAACCGGGCATCGGAAAAGAGAGGGGGCCTGGATTGGCGGGCCCAAACCGCTTGAGCACCGTCAGGAAACTGGGGGCGCCGATCTTGCGTAACGCTGCCAGGGTTTCGCCTACAAGCTGGGAGGCGCTGTCGGGTATGGCGAACTGGTACTGGAGGAAGCCAGCGGGTCCATAGATGCGGTTCCAATCGCCCACGCCATCGAGGGGATGGAAGTAGGGGCCGATCGCCTGCAGTTCGCCGACTCGGTGCTTCGGCGCCTTGCGGAACCAGGTTTCGTTGAAGGCCCGCACGGTCCAGGTGTTGAGCAGGCCACCGGGCAGAAACGGGGGAGCTGAGGCCAGGGCCCTGGGGTCATAGGCGAGCGGATCGTCGGCCAGTTCCGGGGCCTGCCGGCGCAGTTGCTCGAGGCTGGCGTGGTCACCGCAGGTGAGAACCCCACGGCCGGCCGGGTGCAGGCTGTCCACCCAGGCCACGCTGTAGCGGTAGCGGGTATCGGCCTCCACCATTGCGGCCATCAGGCTGTCCAGGTCGCCGAAGCGGTCCGTGTCGACGCTGATCAGGGAGGTTTCGATCGGGATCAACCGGAAACTGACTTCTGTGATCACGCCGGTCAGGCCCATGCCGCCGGCGCTGGCCCAGAAGGCGGCGGCGCTGGCAGGGTCACTGGGGTTGAGTTCCCGCAGCAGGCCTTGGCCGTCCACCAGCTGCAGGCGAAGCACGTGGCTGGCGAAGCTGCCCTCACCGTGGTGGTTCTTGCCGTGGACATCCGCCGCCATGGCGCCTCCCACGGTCACGTTGCGGGTGCCTGGTGTCACGGGCAGAAAAAAGCCAGCGGGCACCAGAGCACGCAACAGCGCATCCAGGCTCACGCCAGCTCCGGCCGTCACCGTGCCGCTGCTGGGGTCCAGGTCGATCCGGTCAAAGGCAGCCAGATCCAGCACGGTACCCCCGGCACATTGGGCCGGATTGCCATAGGCGCGGCCCAGGCCCCGGGGAATCAGGCTGGAGGGGCTGGCGGTCTCAATCAGCGCCTGGATCTGCTCCAGGGAGCTGGGCTGGCAGACCTGGGCCAGGGAGGGGGCGGTGCGGCCCCAGCCGGTGAGGGTCTGCGGCGGGCAGGACTGGGTGGAGGTCACAGCTTGGCGGCCAGGGCGGGAGGGAGCAGGCGGATCAGCAGCATCAAGGGCGCCCACCACCAAGGGATGTATTCGATACCACGGCGATGGGGACAGCGCAGCAGGTCACGGGCGATGGTTTCGGGCTTGGCGCAGAGCAACGGCGGGGCTTTGCCCATCGTCATGGGGGTGGCCATGAAGCCCGCCTTGAGAATGCGCACGGCGAAGGGAGTGCCGTGGCAGCGCAGCAACAGGCCCTCGCAGAAGCGTGTCAGGCCGGCCTTGGCGGCGCCGTAGTGGTAGTTCGACGGGCGGCCACGGTCTGCGGCGACGGAGGAGAAGACCCAGAGGCAACCGGGCCTCTGGATGCGCTCCGGCGTGACGATGGCGGTGAGCCACGGGATCAGTCCGGTGTAGTTGGCCGCGGTGATGGCCAGCGCTTCCTCGACCTCGTGACGGGCCTGATCGGCAGCGCCGAGACAGCCAGCCGTGATCAGGTACAGATCAAACGACTCCCCCAGCTGCGGTGGTTTCGGGTTGGCGGACAGCAGCTCCACCTGCTCGCAAGACACCTCGGCTCCAAAGCGTTCACGCAGCTCGCTGGCCAGGGCCTGATTCGCGACGGCATTCCGGGCCACCAGATGGAAGCGGCGACAGCCCTGGCGTGCCAGGGCCTGGCAGATGGCGATGGCCACGGCGCTGGTACTGCCCAGCACCAGGGCCGAGTGGATGGGGGAACGACTCATGCCAACCAACCCTGGCGGTGGGCTATCCCTACCACAACCACGGTGACCAGCCAGCCCAACAGCGTCAGATGGATGCCCCGGTCGCCAAGGAGGATCTCTTCGGGCTTTTCCGTCGACTGATCGGGATTGGCGCTGGAGCGGCGCTGGGCTTCCTCAGGGTCGCTGAGGAGCTGGTAACGGAAAATTCCGACCAGCACAAAGGGAACGGTGAGCAGCATCCAACTGGTGGGCGCTCCCTTGAGGGTGGGGCCAGCACTCCAGAGCGCGTAGGCCATGAAAGCGCTGCTGGCCACCAGCGATTCAAGCCGCTGCAGCAGGGGCAGGGAATACCGCATCAACACGTGGCGGGTGACGACGCCGCGCTCCAGGGAGATGCGCAGCTCAGCCTTGCGCTTTTCCACCGCCAGAAACAGGGCGAGCAGGCCAACGGTGAGCAGGAACCAGGGTGAGGCGCCAAGCCCTGTCGCCACCAGGCCCGCCAGCGCCCGCAACAAAAAGCCTGAAGCGATGCAGAACAAATCCAGCAGGGGTTGCCGCTTGAGCTGCAGGCAATAGGCCAGCTGAATCAGGGCATAGGCCAGGATGACGCCGGCAAGGCCCTGACTGATGCTGGCCGCCAGGGCCAGGCTGGCGCAAAACAGCAGCGCCGCGGCGACCAGGGCAGCGGCAATGGGCAGGGCCCCCGAGGCGATCGGCCGCCGGCACTTGCTCGGATGGGCGCGGTCAGCTTCGACATCGATGATGTCGTTGACCAGATAGACGGCACTGGAGACAAGACAGAAGCTCACCAGAGCGATGCTGGAACTGAGCCAGATTTGGGGATCAGCGCGGAAGCTGAACAGAGCCGATGCATAGACCAGCAGATTTTTAGGCCATTGTCGGGGACGGCAGGCGGCGACAAGAGCATTCACATTCACTGGACTATCGGTTGTTCAATGATGACCTCCGCAGATCTTAGGCCCTGACTTGCTAAAGGACCAATCAGCCGAATTGCCTCAGGCTTGGAACCCAGCGAGAGTTTGAGTGCTGGTGTGCCCTGGATGGCCAGCAAAGAAGCCCTAAGGAACCTCTGAAAAACCCGCTAAAATCGGTCCAGTTCTCGAACTGAGACTGGACCGGATGGCTGTCCCTCTCCAGCTGGGCTTCACGGACTACGAGCAGATCTACGCCAAAAAGAAGACGCGTCGCCAGCGCTTCTTGGAAGAGATGGAGATCACGGTTCCCTGGGAGGCGTTTCTGGCCTTGATTGAACCCGTTTATCACAAGCCGTCCAGCAAAGGAGGTCGTCCGCCGATTCCTTTGGAGGTGATGCTCCGGATCCACCTGCTGCAGCAGTGGTTCACGCTTTCAGACCCCCTGATGGAGGAGATGCTGATCGATACGCCCTGCTTCCGCCGCTTCGCAGGGATCGAGACGATGGAAGGGCGGATCCCTGATGAGACCACGATCCTCAACTTCCGCCATCTGCTGGAAGAGCACCGGATTGCCGAGCAGATCCTCGAGGGTGTGAACCAGATGCTGAGTGAGAGAGGGGCGATGCTGAGGGAAGGCACGATCCTTGATGCCACGATCATCAATGCCCCCAGTTCCACCAAGAACAAGCGCAAGGAGAGGGATCCCGAAATGCACTCGGTGGCCAAGGGCAAGCAATGGTTCTTTGGAATGCGCTGCCACATTGGAGTTGATGCCGCATCTGGCCTGGTCCACTCCGTTGAGAGCACCGCTGCCAACGTGCATGAGCTGAACACAGCAGCAGACCGGCTTCATGGGGATGAACGCCTCATCTACGGCGATGCAGGCCACATCGGCATCGAGAAAAGGGACGATTTCCAGGACTGCCAAGCTGAGTTCAGAATTGCGATGAAGCCCGGCCAACGCAGAGTGCTTCCAGAGACACCAGAGGGCAGGCATCTGGATCTGATTGAGACGGCGAAAGCCCACTTCCGCGCCAAAGTGGAGCATCCCTTTCGGATCATCAAATGCCAGTTTGGCTTCCGGAAAGTCTTCTACCGAGGTATTCGCAAGAACGACCTGAAACTGAAGCTGCTTTGTGCCCTGGTAAATCTCTGGATGGTACGGGAGCGAATACCTGATCCTGCGTAGTACAAGGGTTTAATGTGCCTTCAGGTCGAAAAATATCCAGAAATCCGGGCAAAACGCATAGAGGAAACTGTCTGAACGCTTTTGCAAGGACTGCTGTGAGCCAATAGAGGGCAAAACCTCCTCAACAACGTCTCATTGACGAGAATGAGACTTGGTCTTATAGATTAAGTCGTTTTGATCAGAGCTTCCCTAAGGCTTTTGCTGTTTTCGACAAATGGGTAAAGAGGAATCCGCTGACTTGTGGTTTCGAGAATTCGATAGGTAGTCATGCGACCATCGTTGAACTTCAGAGCAATAGCAAGTGGCGATGGCTTGAAAGCAATAGATTGAAAGCGACGCCATAGGGCCGGTTGAACCACAATGGAAAAGCGAGAGCCAGGTGCGAGGCCATGGCGAGGGGATGCTTAGGTTTAATTAAAATATAGCATGGCCTGGCCCATGAATGTTTAATGAATGGCTCTATTGAGCTGCATGTTCTCATCGCTCCGGAAGGTCAGACCCTCTAAGCAGGCCCGCTTGATCTTCCGGGAGGAGGCGATGCTGACGCAGTAGGCAAAAGCAGCGAATTCGTTATTATTTATGGATCGAATCCCTTCTCCCCCGGCAGTTCCTTGGCCTGATCGGGGATCTGGATGGCCGAGAGACCAACTCACCACCAGATCGAGCAGGAAATATACCTGCTGGTCTTCTGAAAGTCATTTCTTGGGTGATGGCGGCATCAGGTGAACTACTCCGGCTGCTGGGGGCGAAAGGTCTTGCGCTTCTACATGCCCCAACCTCGCGCCAGGATCCATGGCGATCACTGAGTTTTGGGCGGAATCAGGAACGTCTGCGGAGAAGTTGGGGTGGATCTATGTGCAAAAAACTTCTAGCCGTAGGCTTCTGCTTGTCAAAGGCTCGCATCCGGGTAACAGTTGGGGATCCGTTGCGTGTGCTGTAGACGAAGTCGGGAGGAGGCCATAGCGTCAATTTGGCCTTTGGCAGACCGGATCCGCGGCATGTTCAAGAATCGCCACAAGCTCAATATCATGGCTGTTCTTGTCTGCCTGCTCATTGTCCAGCATCAATAGCCATGCAGGACGCAAACAGGGATTGGTTCGACTATTTGGAATTTACACAGACCGCGACGGGAGAGAATAAGTGGCTATCAGTGCGAATTGAGCCCGATTCAGGGCAACGACGCTCATCAATAGTTCAATCCAAACAAAAGGAAGACACGAGAAGCCTGCTTAGGCCTTGTTGACCAGAGCCTCCCTGCCCAGACGGGTAGTTTAGCCTATGCGTTTGCATAGCGAAGTCTTGATGCTGGATTCTCTGCTAAACTTGACTGGAAATCACTTCCTAAAAACAGTGACAGCCCCTGCCTTGAGACCGTCGCGCCTCATTATCACTTCCGCCGTGCTTGCCGTCCTGGCGGGTTGCTCTCAGGCCCCAACGACGACGACAGCTCCTGCGGAGAAGCCTGTCGCTTCTGCACCTTCTGCCGATCAGTCTTCCAACGGCAAGCCTTTGGCGAAGGTGGGGGGCAATTGCTTTGTGGATACCCAGAAACGGACATCTGAGACCCTGGAACTCGTTGGTTGGGCTTACGGCAGCCTCTCCGAGTCACCCAAATCCATTGCGATTAAAGTCGTGACAGGCGACAAATCTCCTACTTTCCCAGCAAAATTTTATAATCGGCCTGACGTTGCCAAAGCCTTTAAGTCCTCAGCGCTTGTGAAAACCGGTTTCAACATTCAAATACCTGCGGCTGAAGTTCCTGCTGGCTCAGCGTTTTCGATCTTGGTTGAAGATTCGACCGGTGCATATATTTGCAAGAATGCTTTTAAGGCTCAATAGTATTACCTGTTTCGCATTACAGCTCCATGTCTTTTTTGCGTGGAGCCTGGCCCATATTTTCCTCCAAATCGTGTTACGCTTACATTATTTCATATTTACCTGGAGATCATATTTTTCTTGATTTTGTCTTACTTTAAGAGTTTTATTTCAATTGCGTTGCGGACGGACTAAGTTTGTTTATGCTCAGTCCGTTTTTTTTACTTGATTACCCATAGGCTTCAGTAGCACCAAGATCCTTTTCTGTGAGCGGTCTGCTGCAGACAGCATCGGTGATCCGTTTGGTCATCCCAGTTATCGAGAAACGATGGTTGAATCGAAAGCAGTAGCCGCCGAGGTAGCGGCTGGCAAACGTGTCAACGTTGAAGGCGTGGAAGGTACCGCTGAAGCTGGCCTTGAGGTTGTCCAGCAGGGCATTGATCCAACGGATCATTACCAGAGCAGCCTCACATTGGACCTCAATGCTGCAATCCAGCTTGAACTCAGGCAGTGAGAGGCCTTTCTGGAACTAGATGGCACTGAACGGATTGAGCCAGGAAATCAATATTTATTATCAAGCTCAATCGACGGGCGTGGAGTTAGCTGGGCAATCAAGTCACCTTATCCGCCAAAGTTGGTGCTGATTGGCGTGAACTTCGGGTGCTTCAGGGGGTGTTCGAGACGAAGCGGCTGCTGGCGGCATAGTTCAAGACAAAGATCACGATAATTCCAGCTAGCGTACAGTCCCGGAAATAACAGTTAAGACAAAGAGTGTCTCGTGAGGGGAGTCATTCCATGGCAGTTGGATGCCCGATGCTGCCTCTGATTCTCAGCGACGACGAGATTCAGCAACTCCAGAGCATCGCCAACTCAAGGCCGTTACCCCACTCCAACGTGCGGCGCACAGTGACCGCGCTGGCTTTCGATACCGATGAAACCAACACGGCACTTAGGAGCCTGTTGCACATCGACCGCCAGGCAGAAATCGAGGGCTTGGCCGCCGCAATGGGAACTCAGGCCAGAATTGAACTGAGAAAGTAGAAAAATAATCATTTCGTGCTGACTTGCCGAAATCGCAGCCCTCGAAATAAATCTCCAGTTCTAGGCGTCACTGAAGCGAAATCAGGGACTCCTGAAAAAGCCAAAACCACTACACCGCAACTGCTCTGGCCCGAACGACAGACGTTTAATTTACCCGGAACGTGGCAATCGGCGATTGCTGCCACCATGGACGGCCGCATATGCACCGGAAGCAAAATAACAGTCAGCCCTCAATCGATGAGTTCCATCTGCCTTTTGGCGGAAAACCACAGCCAGACAACCAACCGCTGGCTGCTGCTGTCTGAATTGTTCCCGTAGCAGGAGCTGGCAGAAACTTATGCACCCCACTTCAACGCTACGCTTAGTGCTCCCGCCAAGCCCGTAAGGCTGGCGTTAATTTTTGCATTACATCAATCAACCATTGGGGCTGACCGATGAAGAGGCGGTGCATCAGCGGCAACCCACTACAGCAAGGCGTCCTAAGCCTCCCAGCACTTCTACCAGTCTGCGCGCCAACCAGAAGCCCTGCCGCAATCCGTACATGAGTCGCTGGAGTATCGAAACTTGGCACTGGATCTGCGACACCCAGTCCATGAGGATGCCGACCGTTATCGGGGCAACGGCGCTGGAGCGATGAGTACACGGTGGGCGGCAGCCCTCAACCTGCACTGACTTGTCGAGATTGCAGACGATCCGGACCGGCATGCAGGCGGTGATGCACGACAAGACCGTGCTGCTGGCGCTGGGGTAGCCGAGTCCTGAATCGATTCGGTCCTTTGAATCAGCCCAGGAACGTTGGAGCCAGGAGAGCTGGATCCAGACCGATGGGTTCCGGCCGGATGCGAGGGGAGGGCCGACATCCATCTCTCGCATAGCCACCTCCCTGAGCGACTGAAATCAGGAACCTGGTGCATCAAGGGAACCCTCAGCGCACCATCGCCGCCACATTGCCGCCGTCCACCGTCAGGATGGCGCCGGTGGTGCGCTGCAGCTGGGCCAGGGCCACGAAGGCGTCGGCCACATCGCTGGCGAGCACCTCCTGGCCCAGCAGGTTGCCGGCCATGTAGACGTCCTCGCTGACGCCGCGGGCGGCGGCCCGCTCGCGCACCATCGCCGCGTCCAGCAGACCTGAGCGGATGCGGTCGGCATTGATCGCATTGACCCGGATGCCGTTCTCGCCTTCTTCGAGGGCGTACTGGCGCACCAGGGCCAGCAGGGCCGCCTTGCTGAGGCCATAGGCGCCGAAGTTGGGGCCGGGATTGAGCGCCTGCTTGCTGACGTTGAACAGCAACTGGCCTCCCAGGCGTTCAGCTGGCTGGGAACCAGAGCCCCCGCCGGCCCCATCCTGGAGCCGCCAGATCGCCACCGCCGCCTGGGCCACGGCCTGGTGGGCGAAGAAGTTGAGCTCGAACGCCGCCCGCAGATCGGTCTCCGCCAGGCTGGCGATGGCGCCGGTCCAGGCGGCACCGGCGTTGCTCACCACCCCATCCAGGCCGCCGAAGTGCTTGCACACCCGCTCGAAGGCGGCCCGCACCTGCTGAGCATCGGTGACATCACAGGCCAGGCCCAGAGCCCTGGGGCCGCAGGCGGCCGCCGCCGCCCGGGCCGCCTCGCCATCACGGTCCAGCAGAACCAGCTCGGCCCCCTGGGCGGCGAAGGCCCGGGCCGTGGCCGCGCCGATGGCGCCGCCGCCACCGGTGACCAGCACCACCTGGCGGGCCAGGGGCTTCTCGGCCGCCTTGCCGAGCTTGGCCTGCTCCAGGCTCCAGTACTCCATGTCAAAGGTGTCGTCTTCCCCCACCGGCTGGAAGCGACCGATGCTTTCGGCCGCCAGCAGGGTGGTGGCCCAGGCCTCGCCGATGTCGGCGGTGACGGCCGCCTCGGCGGCGCTCTTGCCGACACCGATCAACCCCAGCCCAGGCACAGCGATCAACCTCGGCAGGGGATCGAGCATCGTCTTGTGGCCGCCCACGCGTGCGTTCTGGCGCTGGAAATAGCTCCGGTACTCCTCCATGTAGGACTCCAGTGCCGCCTCGATCGCCGCCAAGGAGGCATCGCCCCTCAGCACCAGGGGTCGGGCCTTGGTGCGGATCACGTGGTCCGGGGTGGCGACACCGCGACTGGCCCAGTCCGCCAGGCGCTGGTCATCGACCACGGCGCGGCTCAGGGGCGTGTCGCGCAGCGCCAGGATCCAGCGACGGGGAGCGCCTGAGGCCTCGGCGGCCCGGCTCAGGGCGCCGCGCAGCTGCGGCAGCAACGCCGCCGCCGGAGTGGGGCGCTCCGGCATGGCGACGGCATGAAGCGTGCGCTCTCCGTGGCTCAAGCGCCGCTCGGCCTGCCCCACCAGCGCGATCATCCGCCCATAGCTCTCCTGAGCCGTGGCGCCGAAGGAGAAGAGGCCGTGCTGGAGCAGCACCATGCCCTCGGGCTCCTCTCCCCGGGCCACCGCCGCCTCGTAGGCGTCGGCGCAGGCCTTGGCGAGGGCGAAGCCGGGCATCACATAGGGCACCAGCACCACGCGATCGCCGTAGACCTCGCGGCACACCGCTTCGGCCTCAGCCTGATCGGCCAGGGCCAGCAGGGCCGTGGAGTGGGTGTGATCGACGAAGGTGTGCGGCAGGAAGGCGTGCAGCAGCGCCTCCACCGAGGGATTGGGGGCCGACGGATCGATCAGGTTCTGGCGCTGGGCCGCCACCATCTGTTCATCGCTGAGGCTCTCCAGAGCCCTCAGCGCCAGCAGGGGCTGCAGCCGCACCGCCGGATGTCCCGGCGGCTCGATCGTGGCCAGGTCCCAGCCCGATCCCTTGACGCACAGCACCGGGATCGTCTCCCCGAGCAGGCCGGTCACTGTGGTTTTCACCGAGGTGTTGCCGCCGCCATGGAGCACCAGCTCCGGATCGGCCCCCAGCAGCCGGGCCGAGTAGGTGCGCAGCGCCAGGGCTTCGCCCACCCCCTGGGCGCCATAGATCTCGATCGCCTCGCGGGCTCCTGCCTCCGACCAGCGGTTCTGCACGGGCATCGGCGACGTCGGGAGCTGCTGGCGAGATTACGGGCCGGTTTGGCTTGGCTGACTCTGGCTAGTTTGCGGGTGAGGCGTGCAGAGCCGTCCCCTGCAGGCGGTGAAGCGATGCGGATCCTGCTCTACCTGCTCACCAACCTGCTGGTGGTGCTCACCATCTCGCTGGTGTTGAGCCTGCTGACCGCCTTCGGACTGTTGCCGCCGGAGCTGCCCTTGCTGCAGCTGCTGGTGGCCAGCTTCGTCTGGGGGCTGATGGGCGCCTGGATCTCGTTGCAGCTCTCAGCCGATTCGGCCAAGCGGATGATGGGATTGCAGATGCTGGGGTCGGGGGGTGGCGCCACCGAACGCTGGCTGCTGGGCACCGTCGCCGCCCTGGCCCGCAAGGCCGAGCTGCCGATGCCGGAGGTGGGCATCTATGACTCGCCGGAGTGGAATGCCTTCGCCACCGGCCCTTCCCGCAATCGGGCCCTGGTGGCGGTCTCCAGCGGCATCCTCGAAGGCATGCCCCCCGAGGAGCTGGAGGCGGTGCTGGCCCACGAGCTCAGCCATGTCGGCAATGGCGACATGGTGACGATGACCCTGCTGCAGGGGGTGATCAACGCCTTCGTGATGGTCCTGGCCCGGGCCGTGGTCTTTCTGATTCCGCGCAGCTCCGGCGATGGTCAGCGCCAGGCGCCGCCGACCGCCCTGATCTGGCCCCTGGAGATCCTGCTGGGCCTGGCGGGATCCCTGGTGACGGCGGCCTTCTCGCGCCATCGCGAATTCCGGGCCGATGCCGGCGCCGCCCGGCTCACGGGCCCCGAGGCGATGCAGGCGGCGCTGCTGCGCCTCGGCCGGGCCAGTGACCTGATCGATCGGCGTGACGGTGGTGCGCTCAACACCCTCAAGATCACCGCCCCCCGCGGCTGGTTGGCCCTGTTCGCCAGCCATCCACCCCTGGAGGCCCGCATCGAGGCCCTGCAGCCGGCCCGCCTGGCTGGCACCGCCGGCACGGGCTGGCCGGGAGGCAGCGCCGCCCCGGGCCGGCTGGCAGGTCGATGAAAGCGATCGTCGCCCAGAGCGCCGCGGCCGACGGCCCCGATCAGGCCCCTCTCCTGCTGCCGTTGCAGCAGATGGAGCTGGCCATGCCCGAACTGCACCCCCACGACCTGCTGGTGCGGGTGGAGGCGGTGGCGGTCAATCCGGTGGACACCAAGGTGCGCGCCGGCCTGAGTGCCGGTGCGGCACCGCGGGTGCTGGGCTGGGATCTCGCCGGCATCGTCGAAGCGGTGGGCCCGGCGGTCAGCCACTTCCGGCCCGGCGATGCGGTGATGGCCGCCGGCGACATCACCCGGCCCGGCTGCAACGCCCAGTGGCTGGCGGTGGATGAACGCATCACCGGGCGCCGACCGCGGGGCAGCTCCTGGGCCGAGGCCGCCAGCCTGCCCCTCACCGGCCTCACTGCCTGGGAGGCCCTGTTCGAGCGGCTGGGGCTCGATGCCGAGGGCGGCGACGCCGGCCGCTCGCTGCTGATCATCGGCGGCGCCGGTGGAGTCGGCTCCCTGGCGATCCAGCTGGCCCATCGGGCCGGCCTGCTGGTGATCGCCACCGCCTCGCGGCCGCAAAGCGCCGCCTGGGCCCGGGAACTGGGCGCCGATCACGTGCTCGACCACAGCCGCCGGCTGGCCCCCCAGCTGGCCGAGCTGGGCCTGGAGAGCGTCGATCGGATCGCCAACTTCGCCGACACCGACGCCTACTGGGACACGATGGCGGAGCTGATCCAGCCCCAGGGTTCGATCGTCGCCATCGTCGGCAATCGCGGCCCCCTCGATCTGGACCAACTCAAGAGCAAAAGTGCCAGTTTCCACTGGGAGTTCATGTTCACCCGCTCCCGCTACGGCACTCCGGACCTGGCCCGCCAGGGAGACATCCTCGAGGAACTGGCCGATCTGATCGAGGTGGGCGCCCTGCGCACCACGCTGCACAGCGAGCTTGGAGCCATCAATCCGGAGAACCTGGAACGGGCCCATGCCCTGGTGGCCAGCGGCCGCACCATCGGCAAGATTGCGCTGCAGGGGTGGTCCTGAGGCAGACGCCACCTGGGTGCGGACCTCGTCGTGAGCCATCAGCAACGGCACCTTGTTGATCGCCAGCACCAGCAGCAGAACCTCAGACAGGGTGATCGAGAGCCGCGTCTCCTCATGGAGCCCATCAAGAGCCAGCTCATCGATCAGGGTCTGGAAACCCGCATTCAGCAGGCCCAATTCATAGCCCTCGCGCAACACCCGCGTGATATCCCGGGCCTTGATGCTGGCAGGAATCAACAGAATCTGGCCACTCACCAGCACCGGTGCCGCCACAGGGGTGATGTCATCGACAACCGCGGTGATCGTCGACTCTCCATGGAGATCGTCATGGAGGCAGCGATCGATGCTGCCGGTATCAAAACCGAACAACACGTGGATGCCTGGGGACTGACGATCCGCATCCACCACCCCAACCCGTTTGCCCTGTTGGGCCAGCACGGCATACAGGCTCCTTTGCTGCAGCCCCACTGCCGCTCACCAGAACGACGAAACGCTGCTGGTGATCGACTCACCCCTTCTCGCCACCCACTTCACCACGGAGATCAATCGGCTCTGGAAAGGGGCAGAGCTGGACATCACAGCCCGCTCGCTTGATGCAGGGGCACTCTGATGGCGCTAACGAGGGAGGGGACTGACTAAGAATGGCTTGGGTGGTGGGTTGATCGGTGGCGGAGGTGAGACTTGGAGGCGGCTGGAGGGCCTTGGAGATGTAGAAGCCAGGGCGGGGGTGCATCCTGCCTCCCGCAGAAGCCCCCAATGGATCTATGACGGATTACGACAGTCTTCCTCTAGCTGGCTGGACGGGAATCATTCCTAGCTCGTGAGGCAAGCACGAAAAATAGCCTTTACCGAGGCTTGGGACCCAAGCCGGGCCTGACGTCACAATGAGTCTCAAATAGTGGTTGCCGCTGGAAGCCGGATTTTTTCGAGGTGACCATGACAAGATAAACTGAGACTATTGCAAAATCACAGATTCGATGACTGTCCATCTCATTACAGGCGAACAACCATCTGCATGGCCATGGCTCGATGCAGGGCTAGTTGGCTATAGCGAAGGCTGGACCAAGGAAAAGCAAGCTACACCATCTACGAATTCCGCCGTTTCCAGCAAAAGCTCGGCAGTCATAGTAGAGAATTCAACGATTACCACAGGAGCCCGTAGCCGCTCAATTATTTTTGCTTCAAGCAAGAAAGGCAATGCTGATTCAATCACAACGTTGGCAGACACCGCAGACCAAGACAGCTCCTCACCAAAAAAAACAAAAAGCTTTGCAAGATTCATAACAGGAACAGAAGATAATGTAGCTCAGTCGGTGGATACCTTTGAGGATGGCTCTTCAATCGTAACTGGCTTCACCGCAGGTGATGTGACAATCGGGAGCTCAACGTTGAAAAATGCTGGATCTTATGATGGCTTCATCACGAAGTACAATCAAGACGGAACTGTTGCCTGGGTCACGCAGGCCGGGGGAGCTGGACTAGATGCAATTTATGATGCTTCAACTCTTGAAGATGGTTCCGCCATTGTCGCAGGATCATTTGAAAAATCAATCAAACTTGGGAGCATCACTCTTGCTTCAGATACTCGTGATACATTAATTGCCAAGGTCAACAAAGATGGAACCTATGCCTGGGCTTCCCAGGGATTATTTAAGGGTAATCCTCTCAACGGCTCTGAGGCCAAATCAGTTTCTTCGCTCGAAGACGGATCAGCGATTGCAGCTGGATATTACGCTGATGTCGATGGCACAGCCTCGCTAACATTTGGCGACACAACTTTGGCGAGTACCTACAAGAATGCGTACATCAGTTCATTTATAACCAAGACAAATACTGATGGCTCCTTTGCCTGGGCGACAGGTGCCTATGGCGACTATGTATATACTGAATGTGTCGATGCCTTCGAGGACGGATCATCGGTCATTACCGGATTTGTTGATGGCTACGCCGAATTTGGCAACTCCTCTTTTACTAGTGATGCTAGCGATGGATTTATCGCTAAAGTCAATAAAGATGGTGGCTTCGCCTGGGTTACCCATTTCGGCGGACTTGGGAATGATGATAGCTACTCGGTAGCAGCCCTAAAAGATGGATCATCATTAATTACTGGATTTTTTGAAGGGACTGCTCACTTTGGCGACACAACTCTTTCAACGAATGGAGGCCAAGATCTCTTTGTGGCCAAACTTAATGCCAAAGGTGAATTTGAATGGGTCACACAAGGTCATAGCAATAATGGTTACTATAGCTCCTATTCCACTGGTGTAGGCATCTCTGCCTTAGAAGATGGCTCGTGCCTAATAACAGGATACGTTTACGGTAGCGTTTCTTTTGGATTTACGACACTCACTACTCCCGTTTTTGATTCAGGGCAATTTGCAAGGACAGATGATGTTCTGATTACGAAAGTAAGGGCAGATGGAACATTTGAATGGGCATCTCAAGCAGGCGGGTCTGGGGACATAGAATCGGGGTTTGGCATTTCAGCCCTTGAGGATGGCTCATCGGTCGTAGCGGGTTACTACGGGAACTTAGGGCCATCAACATTTGGCGATCAGACTGTAACCTCGACTGGAGGAGTAGATGGATTCGTTTACAAGGTTGACAAGTATGGGAATAATACCGCTGTGCCCATTGTCACTTCGGCAGCAGTTGACGGAAACAAAGTCATTCTCTCGTTTTCAGAAGAGATCAAAGGCAAGTCTCTGGTGGCTTCAAACTTTGCTCGCGCCATTGGGAGCGGGCCAGCTGAGTCGGCCATGGCAATTGTGATTAAAGCCGACAACACCGTTTCCCTCACTTTCAAGGGCAAAGCACCTATCAATACATCATCGGTTAAAATTTCATATACACCTACAACAGGAACAGTGACATCAGGGCTGATCACTGATCTCACTGGCAACCCACTGACAAGCTTTGCCAACAAAGTTGTCGATACCTTCAAGTCCGCCACTTCCGTTATCACTCTAGGCGATGGTGGCATATCACCACCAGCAACTTCCTATACCAAGCTGGTGCTCACTGGAGTCCTCTCTATCAACGGCAATGGAAATTCTTTTGATAATAAAATCACAGGCAATGCCGGCGCCAATTCACTCTATGGAGGCGAAGGCAATGACGTTCTCGTTGGTGGGGCTGGCGATGATATCCTCAATGGTGGAGCTGGCATAGACACCCTCACGGGTGATCTAGGTGCTGACATCTTCCGTTTTGACTCTGTGCTCAACGGCATCACCAATGCCGATCGCCTCACCGATTTCACTCCCACAGCATCAGCGACCACAACGGACAGCTTTCAACTGGAGAACACGGGTCCAGGACTCTTTACAGAACTCACGACAGGAACACTGACAGCCTCTGCTTTCATCAGTGGTGCAGCCTTCACAAATGCAGCAGAACGGATCCGCTACGAATCCACAACTGGCAGCCTCTTCTACGATCCCGATGGCAATGGATCCCAGGAATCGATTCTCTTCGCAAACCTCTCAACTGGACTGGCGATCAACAACATGCACTTCCAGGTCACCTGAATCTGCGCTGACTGGGTAGTTCACAGACTGGGAGCTAGCTGGAAGATCGATTGTTCTGAGAGCCTTCTCACGATCTGATCGTGAGAAGGTTGTCGATGCCTATGCTGTAGGGGCCGAGCCCTTTGGCGATGATGCTGTCGTTATCGCTACCAGTTGTGATTGTGGCGTCGTTGGCAATGCCGGTGCCGTTGATGGAGTCGGTACAGGTCCATTAAGAGTTTGCGGAAAAATCACTCCAAGAGCCCGTTTTTCATAGGCATGAGCTGATTTCCGGCTCAAAAAGATGGTTCGACGCCGATCAGGTCCGCAAACAGCCAAATTTCGGCGTCGTTGGCCTGTCTGTAAGGCATTGGTTGAGGCCTTGCAAGCACACCTCTGGGCAACTGGCTGTTCATGCTTCCTCCTCAGCAGCACCAGTTGCGCAACTTCAGGCAGCGAGCAGCCTCTGCTGCAATTCCCCGGCGATCAGGTCACAGGCCTGCCTGCCCGCAGCAATGGCGGAACTGAACAGCAGAAAGTCATGGAAGTGGTTGTCATAGTGCTGGCGGATCACTTCGGTGCCTGCAGCCTGAAGGCGATCAACCAGCAGCTCACCGTCATCGCGCAGGGGATCGTGGCTGGCGGTGATCACCAGGCAGGGCGGCAGCCCCTTGAGCTCTCCCTGCAGGGGCGAGGCTCGCCAGTGCCGGGGATCGGCAGCGTAGTGGCTGTGAAACCAGCGCAGGTCGGCGGCGGAGAGAAAGGGCGCTTCCGCCTGCTCGACGAATGACGGCAGACCCATCAAGGCATCGAGCGCCGGACAGGCCAGCACCAGCAGCCGCGGCTGGCAGAGGCCGCCATCCCGGGCCGTCATCGCCGTGACCAGCGCCAGGTTGGCGCCGGCCGAATCGCCCATCAGTCCGAGCCGGCCGGGATCCAGACCCAGGCCCTCTCCATGGCTGAGCAACCACTGCAGCGCCCGCGCCAGATCATCGGGAGCGGCGGGCCAGGGATGCTCCGGCGCCAACCGGTACTCCACGCTCAGGAAGGCACAGCCGGAGCGGGTGCAGAGATCACGGCAGAAGCTGTCGTGGGTTTCGACACTGCCGATCACCCAGCCGCCGCCATGGGCAAACAGCACCACCGGCAGCGGCATCGCCCCCGTGGTGGGGGGTCGGTAGAGCCTGGCCCGCAAGCCTCCCCCCAGGTAGAGAGCCTGCGTGGTGAGCCGGTCCGAAGGCCCCTGGGGCGTCGGCGTGGCATGGGAGGGCTCCGCCAGGCGATCCATCAGGCCCCGATCCTGAAGGGTGCGCCGCTGCTGAGTGATGCGCGTCGACCAGGTGACCACGCCCACCTGCCGTTCCTGCCTGAAGAGGGCCCCGGCGAGATACAGCCGATCGAGCCGTTGCTCCATCTCGGCGGTCGTGAGACCCATCAGCTCGGCCAGCTGGGTGCTGCTGGCGGATTTCAGCCGCATCAGCTGGCGCAGCAGCGAGGCCTCTCCCTCCTGGCGCTCCAGGTCATAGAGCCGCATCCCCAGGCGCCGGGCAGACTGGGGTGAGAGCTCCGCAACCGGCCGCACCCCGGCGCGCTCCAGGCGCTGCAGCATCGAAGTGCAATCGGGATGGAGCGTGGTTGCAGGGGAGGAGCCTGAGGCCCCCGGGGGGGCTGGCATGGACTTTGCTTCAGCCATCCTCGAGAATCCGTACCGCCAGGGAGCGCAACTGCTGCGACCAGAGATGGTCGGGATGGCTGATGGCAAAGGGATTGCGGGAGGCATTCATCGCCATCTCCTCGTTCAGAGGAAGAACAGCCCCCACGGAGGCGTCGTAGGCCGACTCCACCCGGGAGCGGACATCATCGTGGGCCATCAGCAAGGGAACCTTGTTGATCGCCAGAACCAGGCTGGGCACCTCCAGCCGGCGAGCGATGTCCACCGTGACGGCCGTACCCTGAAAATCCTGCTGGTCGGGTCGCAGCACCAGCAGCAGCACATCGGAAAGGGTGATTGAGAGCAGCGTCTCCTCATTGAGGCCGGGATGGGTATCCACCACGAGCACATCGAGCTCAAGCTCATCGATCAGGGTCTGAAACCCCGCATTCAGCAGACCCACGTCATAGCCCTCGCGCAGCACCCGGGTGATGTCCCGGGCCTTGATGCTGGCCGGAATCAATAAAATCTGGCCGCCCTGCGCCACCGGTGCAGCGACATGGGTGACGTCATAGACGACCTCGGTGATCGTCGACTCGCCGTGGAGATAGTCGTTGAGGCAGCGATCGATGCTGCCGGCTTCAAAACCGAACAACACGTGGATGCCCGGGGACTGAATATCCGTATCCACCACCCCCACCCGTTTGCCCTGTTGGGCCAGCACGGCACACAGGCTTGCCGTGATGTTGCTCTTGCCGGTCCCGCCACGGAACGAGTGCACGGAAATGATCAGGGTCATGGAGTCAGGAGGAAGGACTCGATTTGCGACGGGGGCCACGCCGCTGCTGACGCAGTTCGGCCGCTGCCGCCTTCAGGTCGTTGAAGAAATCACTCTCGACGATGACCGCGACATCGCGATCGCGCCGTCCCTGGTCGATTTCAATGTGGAGGGCGGCAACCCGGGCCTTGAGGGTAGCTTCCCGTTTCCGCGTCTGGCGACAGGCCTCCAGCAGGCGCGAGGCCAGCACACCCAGGTCGTCGCGGCGACGGCTGACCCGGACCAGGCTGCTCTGGTTCACCGCGTCGTCGCTCTCCAGCTGGGTCGCCGCCGCTGTGAGGATCCGCAACGGGCCCGAGAGGGTGCGACTGGCGGCGACTGCCGCCAGCATCGCCACCAGACCCAGCAAGGAGGCCAGCAGCACAACCCGATGCTGCACCTGCTGGGTGGGAGTGGTGAAGTTGGCCCACGGCTCCATCACGACCGCCGTCCAGCCCTTGGTCTCGAGAGGTTGCCAGGCCGCCACCATCGGCTTGCCATCCAGTTCTCCCAGGCCGAACCCCGGTTGGGACGCTGCAAGCAACGGCAGCAGCGAGGCCGAGACAGGGTGATAAGAGAGTCGCCGCCGAAAGCGTTGCCCCCGGTCGATCGAGGCGTTCAGGCTCACCCGCTTCTGGATCTGTCGGGCCTGGGCACCGCCGGGACCGAGGATGCCGAGCCGCATGGCCGGATCCTTGGCCGAAGCGATCAAGCCATCGCCTTCCACCACCATGGCGTGGGTGCCGCTGGTCACCTGCAAGGCCGATGAGTGGGCCAGGGTGTGGATCGCCACCACCGCCACGCCCACCACGTCATCGCCCCGGCGCACGGGACTGGTGATCGAGATGGCGGCGGAACGGTCGGTGGTGCTGATCGGCAGGTAGGTGCCACTGACATAGAAGGGCTGATGGAGGCCCCGCTGGAAATAGGTGCGGAAGCTGTAGTCATGGCCGATCAACTTGCGATCCGATGCCGCGATACAACGGCCCTCGCGATCGAGCAGATAGGTGAACACCGCCTGGGGATGGGATTGTTGCAGGCGATCAAACAGGGCGAGCACGGGTTTGGCCAGTTCGGCCCGCTGCGCCTGGGGCGCGCCTGCCATCGCCACCACCCCCGGATCCTTGGCGACAAACCGGATCAGCTCCACGTAGCCGGCCATCTCCCGGTTCAGCCCGCGCGCCACCGAACTGGCGAGGCCGGCCAGCTGTCGTTCGCCGCTGACCTCGGCCTGCTTCTGGGCCAGCAAGGCCCCCACGTTGCCCACCAGCAGGGCGGGGAAGAGGGAAAACAGCACCAGCAGACCGCCGAGTTTGATCCCCACCGGCCAGGTGGCCAGATCGAACCAACGGCGCGGGTTGTCAGGTCGGTCCTTGGCTGTCGAGGCGGAGGCAAGGGGCCCGACGGCACCACTGGACTGGACGACCGCCATTTCCTGGATGGCCTGCTGCCCTGAGGGCGACCCTTGGCGCTGGGGCCGCGCCGGAGCGGCGGGCGGAGCCACGGCAGCGGCAGCAGTGCTCCGGCCTGCCTCGGACCCCGGGGAAATCAGACGAGCGAGCTCGCGCACCTGGTCCGGGGTGAAGGCCACGGCCTGTTCCAGCTGGCGCAGCAATTCCGTCCGCAGCGCCGGATCCGCCGGAATCAGCGCCTGCCAGCGGTCCCGTTGATCGAGCAGCTGGCGGCCATCCAGCGCTCTGCTTCCGCTGCTTCTGGTCCGCAACTCCCGCAGTTGCTCGGCCAGGGCATCGTCGGTGTCCGGGGCAGGGTCACGGGCCTGGGAAGGGCCATCAAGGCAGGCCAGCAGGCGCTGCAACACCAGCCGGGCTCGCCGCTGACGCGCCAGCCCACCGGAGAGGATCTCCTCGCGGCTGATGGCGCCATCACCCATCTGTTGCGGACCTTCTGCTGGCGGGGATGCTACGAGCCCGAGGCGGCCTGGACCCGCCCGGGCGAACTGACGCCAGCCCGGCCGTACGGGATGCGCCTGCTGTGGAAGGACGGCCTGCGGCTGACCTACCGCCAGGCGCAGCCTGCAGAAGCGGACAAGCCGGCCGAATAGCACGATCAGCTGGGCGGCATCTGGACCAGACAGGTGCTGGCCCAGGGCAACACCGTGCTGACCCATCGCGCCAGAGGGTCCAGGATTGTCGTACACCGCTCCGGTTTCCCTGCAAGCCTCCCCGGAAAGGGGAGGTGGGCTACTGCCGCTGGTGATCAATCCCGGCCATCTCAGCCAACAGCTGATCCAGAATCCATTCAGGGAATGGCGGCCAGACAGCGCTGGTCATACATCTCCCGATCCGCCAAGCCATTGGTGCCACCGTTGACCCGCAAGGTGACGTCTCTGACGCTGGGATTGGAATCACAAAGTTGATTCATCATGTTCTTCTGCCACCAGAAGCCAGCCGAGCTGAAGGGATAGTGCTCAGCCACATAGTCGACGCCCTGCATCACAGCGGGATCCTTGATGTAGTCAGCAAAATCCTGATAATTTGCCCGCCCGGTCAGCTGGATGTAGCCGGCTCCCTTGAAACGGGGACCATCGCCTGGCTGGGTGTTGCCGAGCTCGGTCCTGCCCTCGTAGTCCCAACCTGAGGCGAGTTCTTTTTTTGTAGCGCCCCCACCCGATTCATGGGCCGTCTGGCTGAGGAAATGACGAAGCCTGAGCTTGGTGGTGATGGTGAATTAATTCAGGCAGGCGTTCAGCTCAGCCACCTCACTGTCCTGAATCAGCGCAGGAGCACAGATCCAGATCTTCGCCAATTGCTCCTTGCTGATCAGGGCCGCACCAGCGCCTGACTGGGATGGGATGGGCGCCTGGGGAGGGGTGCGGAATTGGACGACCCAGGCCGCCGTGTCATCCATGAGGGCTGGATCAACCTTTGCCGCAAAGGCCTTCATTGCTTCGACATGATTGGGATTGTCCTTACGGAAAAACGTGATGAAGTCGAGAAATTTTTTCAGGTGAGAGTCTGCTCATGATGAAGGGAAATGACGATTGGGGAAAGAACGTCGAGTGCAATTCAAAGCCAGAGTTCCTCGGCTCACCATTCTGAAAGTTTCGGCGTCAACCGGGCTGTGCTCAGCCGGCTCACGAGCTCGGCGGCTCGCGGCCGGGAGCAGGGAAGCCTGGCTGCATCGGAACTCCTGGCTTACCGAAGCCTGGCCGGGCCCAGCTCAGAGACCGGCCCTGAGACCGGTGGGCTTGCCCTTGACGCTGGTGACAATCCGGCCATCACCGCTGCCCGCCCCCCGATCCCAGAAGATGCGATCGAAGGTGTCATAGCTGTATTCGTCGAAGGCACCACCGATGCCGATGTCATAGCTGTCGGAAGCACCATGCCGGGTGCCAAAGGGGTCGTGGACCAGCCAGATCTGGCGATCGGGATCACACCCGACCAGCAGCACGATGTGACCGCCGCTCTTGTACTTCATGCCGATCACCACGGGAATTCCCTGGCGCAGAGAGAGCAGAAGATCGTCGGCCGTCAGTGTCTGCTGGGTGTAATAGGAGTCGATTCCCAGATCCTTCAAGGCCCTGCTCTGGCAGTTGTGATCCGTGGTGTCGCCATACTTGGCCAGCAGCTTCTGGTAAGCCGATTCCGGCTCTTTCAGACCCTGGGATGCTGCCATTCTGGTGAGCTCCCCGGTCAGCAGGAAATCGGCCAGCATGGTGCAGGAGGTGAGATTGCACTGGCGGAAGCCATTGCCGAAGGTGGGATGCCAGTCGTTATCGTTCTGGCCTCGGTACCTGACGGCAAGCTTGATCGCCTGCGGCAGCCCCTCGATCTGCACATGGGGCTGGTAGGCATAAACCGTGCTGAGGCTGGTACTACCATCGCTGGCCAGCAGGGGGTTGAGCAGCTGGAGCTTGACGTGTTGATAGCGATCGGGCGAGACGGCCCTGATCAGAATCCGGGTTCCCGCCTTCACCAGAACCTTCTCCGAGGCCTCCAGATCCTGAGATCCAACCGGATTCTTTTTCAACAGGGTATCGATGCGTGCTGTGACGACCTTCTCGGACGACGCGCTCATCGTTGGAATTGCCTCCTTGATGTGGAAAAGGCGAATACCTGAATAACGATAGAACAGTTCTCTTGTCTGACGATGGTAAAAATCGCAGCACATCTGGGCTTGTCAATTACAAACCACGCCGCGATCAGAAGGATGACGCTCAGGCTTCAGTGGCTGGTCACTGGAGGGCACACACTCAGCGCCAGGAGCCGCAGATCCTGCCGCCGGTCGCAGGGATGGGCGAGCAGCCGCAGCTGAAGCGTCCGACCGGCCCGCCGCTGAGGCCCCGGCCGCCCTCGCTGCGATCGCCGCGGGTTCACCCCCGCAAGCTGAACCTCACCCGGCCCGAGCTCAGCTGCCGGGATAGAGCCCCCGCAGGCCGTCCTCCGTCGCCGGCGCCACACCGCGCTCGGTGATCAGGGCGGTGACCAGCCGGGCGGGAGTGACATCAAAGGCGGGATTGAAGCCGGCGCTGCCATCGGGCACCAGTTGCACCGCCAGAATCTCGCCACCGGCCCCTCGGCCCTGAATCCAGGTCACCTCCTCGGCGGAGCGGGCCTCGATCGGGATCTCGGCCACCCCGTCAGCGATGCCCCAGTCGATCGTGGAGGCGGGCAGCGCCACATAGAAGGGCACGCCGTTGTCAAAGGCGGCGAGGGCCTTGAGGTAGGTGCCGATCTTGTTGCAGACGTCGCCGCGGCGGGTGGTGCGATCGGTGCCGACGATCACCGCATCCACCAGCCCGTGCTGCATCAGATGGCCGCCGGCGTTGTCGACGATCACCGTGTGGGGCACCCCCTCCTTGCCCAGCTCGAAGGCCGTCAGGCTGGCCCCCTGGTTGCGGGGGCGGGTCTCATCCACCCAGACGTGAATCGCCAGGCCGGCGCGGTGGGCCTTGTAGATCGGCGCCAGGGCCGTGCCCCAGTCCACCGTGGCCAGCCAGCCGGCATTGCAGTGGGTGAGCACATTCAAGGGTTCGCCCTGGCGCTCGGGCGGCCTTGCCGCAGCCAGCTGCTGGAACAGCCGCAGGCCGTGCTCACCGATCGCCTCGCCCATCGCCACGTCCTCCTCGGCGATGGCGCCGGCCTCCTGCCTGGCGGCCCCGGCCCGCTCGGCCTCGGGCAGCGGCGCCACCCGGTCCCGAACCCGCTCCAGGGCCCAGCGCAGATTCACCGCCGTCGGCCGGGTGGCGTTGAGCTGCTCGAAGGCCGCCCCCAGAGCGCTGTCGGAGGGGTCGGCCTGCAGGGCCAGCATCAGCCCGTAGGCGCCGGTGACGCCGATGAGCGGCGCCCCCCGCACGACCATCGTGCTGATCGCCTCGGCCGCTTCCCCCAGGGTGGTGAGCGAGCGGGTCTCGAAGCGGTGGGGCAGCAGGGTCTGGTCGATCACCCACACCGAGCGCCCCCCTGCTTCCAGACCGATGGTGCGCCAGGGGCTGCCGTTGATGTTCATGGGAGGAGGGGGCATTCAAGCCAAGCCGGCCCATCCTCAATGGCCGCGGAGACCAGTCGCCGCCGCCCGGTGAGCGCATCGCAGCGGCCCAGTGCGGGCTGAACTGCGAGTCGCTGCCGCCAACCGACCTCCCGGACCGCGGCAACGGGCGGCCGCCATCGGACGCGGCAATGGAGAGAAGCCATGGACCGACGCCAGCGGCTGGATCCCGGGCGCCCCCCTCTCTCAGGGCCGGCCCTGCCCCTGCCGGGGCGATGCCAGCACCAGCAGGGCCGCGCTGACCAGCAGCACCAGGCTGGAGAGCACCTGGATCTGGGGGGAGATCTCCCGCTGGAAGGCTCCGGCCAGATAGAGCGGCAGGGTCACCGTCTCGCCGGCCATGAAACTGCTGACCACGTAGTCGTCGAACGACAACGAGAACGAGAGCAGGCCGGCGGCCAGCAGCCCCGGCACCAGCAGCGGCAGGGTGACGCGGCGGAAGGCCTGCAGCGGCGGCGCCCCCAGATCCTGGGCCGCCAGCTCCAGGGTCGGATCGAAGCCCGCCAGTCGGGCCTTGAGGGTGAGCGCCGCGTAGCTGAGGCAGAACAGGCTGTGGGACAGCAACAGGGTGAGCGGTCCCCGCGGCAGATCGATGCCCACGAACAGGTTGAGCAGCGCCGCGGCCAGCACGATCTCCGGGTTGGTGAGCGGCAGGGCCAGCAGCAGCTCGATCGAACGGCTGCCGCGGAAGCGGGCGCGCTCGAGGGCCAGCGCCATCAGGCCCCCCAGCAGCACCGCCAGCAGCGCCGCCGCCAGGGCCAGCCCCAGGCTGGTCAGGAAAGCCTGCGTGAGTGCGGCATCCCGCAGTGGCTGGCGCCAGTTCGCCAGGGTGAAACCCTGCCAGACCAGGTTGAAGCGGCCGCGGGGGGCGTTGAAGCTGAACAGCACCGTGACGACCACCGGCGCATAGAGCAGGCCGTAGGCCAGCGCACTCCACAACCCCAGCAGCCAGGCTCCGATCCGGTTCATGGCAGCGGCAGCTCCTGAGCGCCGCGGCCGCGCAGCTGCAGCAGCACCGCCAGCGTGATCAGGGCCATCAGCACCAGGGTCAGGGCCGCCGCCCGCGGCGCCTGCAGCTGCACCAGCAGAAGATTCTCGATCGTGTTGGCGATCATGCGATCGTTCGGCCCGCCGAGGAACAGCGGGTTGACCACATCGCCGGCGGCGGGGATCAGGCTCAGCAGGATGCCGGCGCTGAGCCCCGGCCGCGACAGGGGCCAGACCACCTGCACGAAGCAGCGCCAGGGGCTGGCGTGCAGATCGGCGGCGGCCTCCAGCAGCCGCGGATCGATCCGCTCCATCGCCACCACCAGCGGCAGCACCAGGAACGGCAACAGGTTGGTGGTGAGCCCGAGGATCACGGCCGTGGCGGTGTTCAGCAGCCGGCCATCGCGCAGAAGCCCCACGGCATCGAGCGGCCCGGTGAGCCCGAGGGCCGCCACCAGCGCCAGCACCGGCCCCTGGTCCCCCAGCAGGCTGGTCCAGGCGATCGCCCGCACCAGATAGGAGCTGAGCGACGGCAGCACCACCAGGCCGATCAGCAGCGGCTGCCAGCGCCCGCCGCGGAAACGGATCGCGTAGGCCAGTGGATAGGCCAGCACCAGACCCAGAGCCGTGGCGAGGCCGGCATAGCCGAAGGAACGCACCAGGATCGGGCCATGGGCCTGCAGCACCTCCAGGTAGTTGGCCACCCGGCCGCGGAAGACCGTCTCCAGCCCGAAGCGGCTGAGCGGCTCCGAGAGCGACAGCGGCACCAGAGCCAGCAGCGGCAGCGCATACAGCCCCAGCAGCCAGAGCAGGCCGGGGCTCAACAGCAGCCAGGGCCACCAGCGGCGGCGGCCCCCGGGCCTGGGTCGGTCCGACCACGGCGGCGCCTGCTTCGGCGATGCAGCCCTGGGTGGTTCAGCAGTCAGCGGCTCCGTCGTCAGGGGCTCAGCCCTCGGTGATGCGGGCAAAGCGCTCCTCCCAGCGGGCCTCTTCCGCATCGCTGAGGGGCCCGAAGCTATGCAGCCGCTGCCGCTCGGCCGCATCCGGGAACATCAGCGGATTGCGGGCCAGGGCGGCGGTGGCCGGATCCTTCGCCAGCACCTGCTGCACCCCTTCCACCGGTGAGATGTACTGGACGGCGGCGGCGATGCGGGCCGCCTCGATCGGGTCGTAGACCCAGTTCAACCACTCGGCCACCTCGCGCCGATGGCGAGCTCCCCTGGGCATCACCATCACGTCGGCCCAGAGGATGCCGCCGCTCTCGGGCACCAGGAAACGAAGGTCGGGCTGTTCCAGGGCCAGCTGGGCCACATCGCCGGACCAGCCCATGCAGGCGGCCAGATTGCCGGAGAGCAGATCGTTCTGGTAATCGTTGCCGGTGAAGCGGCGGATCTGGCCGTCCCGGCGGGCCTGCTCGAGCCGATCGAAGGACGGCTGGGCGGCCGCCCAGGTGGGGCGCGTGATGTCCTTGCCGTCCGCCAGCATCAACAGCGCCATGGTGTCGCGCATCTCCAGCAGCGCCGACACCCGCCCCTTGAGGGCCGGATCGAACAGGTCGTCGATGCCCCGCAGCTCGCGGCCGGTGGCCTTGATGTTGTAGGCGATGCCGGCGATGCCCGACTGCCAGGGCAGGCTGTAGCGCTGCTGTGGATCCCAGGAGGGCTGGCGCAGGGAGGGGATCAGGTTGCGGGCGTTGGGCACCTGGGCCAGGGGCAGCGGCTCCAGCCAGCCCAGCCGGATCAGCCGCTCGGCCATCCAGCCGGTGAGCACCACCAGGTCCTGGGCGAGGGGCCGGCCAGCGGCCAGCTGGGGCTGAATGCGGGCGAAGAACTGGCGCACGTCGTTGATGTCCTCGACGTAGCGCAGCGAGATGCCGGTGTCGGTGCGAAAGCGCGCGACGCTGCCGGGGGCCCCGGGCTGGCCCGGATCGATGTAGAGGGGAAAGGTGGAGATCACCAACTCGCCGCCGCCATCGCCGGCGTGGCCCTTCGGCCCCTGCCCGCAGGCCTGCAACAGCGAGGGGGCCAGCACGGCGCCGGAGGCACCCCAGGCCAGCCGCCGCAGAAAGGCGCGACGCCCGCGGCCGGAAGCGGCACCGCCGCCAGGGCGGCCAGGGGAGGAAGGCGCGGCCATCAGCTCAGCGAGGCCTCCAGCAGATGGCTGTCGGCTGGATTCCAGCAGCACCAGATTTCGGCTCCGATGCGCAGATTGTCCGGCAGTGCGGCACTGGTGTCGATGGCGATCAGTTGCAGATCATCGGCACCGCACAGCCGCACCTCGACCGTGGACCCCTGAAAGGCCAGCTCCCGCACCCGCGCCCGCAATCCCAGCTCCCCGGCCTGCGGCGCAGTGGCACGGAGCCGCAGACGCTCCGGCCGCAGCAGTCGCAGCCCGCCGCCGGAGCGCTCCGGCAGCAGATTGGCGCTCCCCAGAAAGGTGGCCACCACGGCGCTGCGGGGGCGGTCATAGAGCTGGCGGGGCGTACCCACCTGCTCCAGCCTGCCGGCGTGCAGCACCGCCAGGCGATCACTGAGGCTGAGGGCCTCCTCGCGGTCGTGGGTCACCAGCAGGAAGGTGATGCCCACCTCGCGCTGGATGCGCTTGAGCTCCGAGCGCATCGTGCGGCGCAGGTCGGGATCGAGGGCGGCCAGGGGTTCATCGAGCAGCAGGGCGGCCGGGGCGTTCACCAGCGCCCGCGCCAGGGCGACCCGCTGCTGCTGGCCGCCGGAGAGCTGGTGAGGCCTGCGCCGGGCCAGCTCCGCGAGCCGCACCACCTCCAGCACCTGCCCCACCCGCCGGCGGATCTCCGCGGCCGCCAGGCGCTGGGAGCGGGGCCCGAAGGCGACGTTGTCCCAGACGCTGAGGTGGGGGAAGAGGGCGTAGTTCTGGAACACCAGGTTCACCGGCCGCCGGTGGGGCGGCGCCTCGGTGAGGTCACGGCCCTGCAGCAGGATCCGGCCCGCCTGGGGGCGATCGAAACCGGCGATCAGGCGCAGGGTGGTGGTCTTGCCGCAGCCGGAGGGGCCCAGCAGGGAGAAGAACTCGCCGGCGCCGATCGCCAGGCTGAGATTCTCCAGGGCGGCCAGCTCGCCGTAGCGGCGGCTGACGTTGCACAGGGAGATCACATCACCGGCGGCCCCGCCACTGGTGAGCTCGTCAGTGGTGGCCTCGCCACTGGCGCCTCCAGCAACCGCTGCTCCGCCAACGGCGGCGCGTTGGCTGGCGGGGCCTTGGCTCGGGTTGATGTCGGTGGCAGGGTCCGGCAGCAGATTCGAGGTGCGCTGGCGACTCTGTCTAGCAATCCCCCCACGTCCCTGAGGTTCAGCCATGACGGAGTCGATCCCTGACCTGGCAAGGGCTGATGGAAGCACGGTGGATGTGGTGGTGGTCGGGGCCGGCCTCTCCGGCCTGATCTGTGCCCGCGAGCTGCGGCGGCAGGGCCTGGCGGTGCAGCTGCTGGAGGCGCGCGAGCGCTGGGGAGGGCGCATGCACGGCCGGACGACACCGTCGGGGTGGCCGGTGGATCTGGGCGGCCAGTGGGTGGGGGCCAGCCATCACCGCCTGCTCGCGCTGCTGGCGGAGCTGGGCCTGCACCGCTTTCCCACTCCCTACGACGGTGAGGGGGTGTTCCACTGGAACGGCGCGGCGCACCGGGCCGGCCTCGAGCACGACTTCGGCGCCAGCCTGCTGTTCTTTCGCCCGCAGGAGCTGGCTCTGCCGGCGGCGGAGGTGCAGGAGGCCCTGACCCTGCAGCGGCGCTTCCGGGAGCTGGTGGAGCAGGTGCCACCCAGCTCGCCCTGGAGCTCACCCGGCGCCCACGAGCTCGATCGGCTCAGCATCAAAGGCTGGCTGCAGCACCAGGGGGTGGGCGAGCTGGCCCGTTACCCGTTCGCCTGGCTGAGCCGCATGGGGGGCTCGGGTGGGTTTGAGCCCCACGAGAGCTCGCTCCTGCATCTGGCCTGGACCCAGGCGGTGGCCCCCCAGCACGAGACCCCGGAGGCCTGGCTGGTGGAGGGGGGCGCCGCCCAGGTGGCGGAGCGGCTGGCCGGCGAGCTCGGCGAGGCCGTTCACCTGAAGGCGCCGGTGGGGGCGATCGAGCAGAGCGACGAAGGGGTACGGGTCAGCCACGGCGGCGGCGAGGTGGTGAGGGCGGCGGCGGCGGTGGTGGCGATTCCGCCACCGCTGCGGCTGGGCATCCGCTTCAATCCGGCCCTGCCGCCGGAGTGGACGGGCCTGCTGCAGCGCTCGCCCATGGGCTCGATGGTCAAGGTGCTGGCGCTCTACCCCCGGCCGTTCTGGCGGAAAGACGGCCTCAACGGCCTGGGAGTCGGCAATCTGCCCACGCTGGAGCTCACCGTCGACAGCTCAGCGCCGGGCGGGCCCGGCATCCTGGCCGGCTTCATCGCCGGCGAGCGGGCCGTGCGCTGGCAGCGCCTGAACCCGGCCGAACGCCGGCGCACACTGCTGCAGGACCTGGTCAGCTGGTGGGGTCAGGAGGCTGCCGAGCCCACGGATCTGGTGATCCACAACTGGAACGAGGAGAGCTGGAGCGGCGGCGCCTTCACCAGCTTCATGACCCCGGGGGCCTGGACCACCTACGGCCCGATCTGGCAGCAACCCCATGGCCGGGTGATCTGGGCCGGCACCGAGGTCTCCAGCCGCTGGCCCGGCTACTTCGAAGGGGCGATCGAGGCGGGTCTGGCGGCCGCCGTCCAGGTGCGGGAGCTGCTGGGGGGCGCCGCGGAGCGCTGACGAAGGGCCAGGGGGGGCAGCGCCTCCGGTCCCAGCCGTCCAACTCGCGCGCCGAAAACGGTCTGACCAGTCAGCAACGGGAAGCTGCAAGCGGGAATGCCCTGGATGGGACTTGAGACGTCTGCGCTCCTTCCCCACAGGCTCCCGATTCTTCAAACCGCTGCCGCATGGACAGGGCCACTAGTCCATCGAGAACAGCTGGCCATGGTCCCGGGACCCACAGCTCCTGGACAAGGGCATGGCTGCACTCGCGCATGACCTCCGCGACTTGCTCAGGCTGCTGGGCTGGCGGGCACCGGCGACAGGACAAGACCTTCCCGTGACCCTGTCCCACCTCCCCACACGTTCTTCCCTTCTGGACCCCTGTCAGATCGTCGCCCGCCCCCGGTCGTACGCCGTCCAACCACAGCGCTCGGCCGCCGCTCGCCAGGCGTCATCGAAGGCCTGCCAGCGGAAGCTGCGGGGATCGCGGCGGCTGTGGCTGCGGTCCACCGCCTGGTGGGTGGTGACGCGGCTCAGCGGGATGCCGTAGGCCGCCTGCCAGAGCAACACCTGGCCCGCCGCCACCTGGTACTGGCGGGCGCTGTAACCGGAATGGGCGTCAGCGTCGCCGCGGCCATCGGCCGGACTCTCCAGGCTCAGATGCAGGGCCACATTGTTCAGCGATCCGACGGAGGTGGGCCGGATCCGCACCGTGAAGTCGCCGAAGGCCGCCATACCCGCCCCATAGGCGCGGCCGGCGTCGGGCACGATCCGCAGCCGCTGGCCGGCCCGATCCACGAGCAGGTGATAACTGGCCTGGTCGTCATCGCGCGGATGGGGGGTGGCGAACAGCCTGGCCGTGTCGGCAGCGGAGATCACGGTTTCGTGCAGCACGATCACCTGGGGCCGGTTCGGCACCGCCCGGCCGAAGGCATCCAGGGCCTGGCGCTCGCCGAAGTTGCTGGCATCAGCGGGCCGGGCTAGCTGCGGTGGCAAGGCCAAGGCGCGGGCGCAGGCCGCCAACTGGTCGGCTGCGAGGGGTTTCAGGCCCGCATCCGCCAGAGTCTGCACGGGGAATGGAGCCTTGGTGGCCCGAGGGGCACAGGCGCTCAGCAGCAACAGCGAAAGCAGCGGCACCAGGCCCAGCCCACGCCTCACCGTGCCCCTCGCCCTCGGCTGTTGCATCAGCGACGGCTGGTCCTTCGCACCAGCCTGCAGCCACGCCAACGGTGGCAACGCAGGGGATGGGCACGCAGCGGCGGCCTTGGGCCGGTCTGCTGACCACTCAGCCAGCGGATTGCTTCGGGATGGCACGGGCAAAGGAGAACTGAGAGGGGAACAGCGGAACCAGGGACCAGCTTGCCGAGAACCGGGGCCGATCGGCCCCGGTTGCCTCAGGATGGCTGCGAGGCCTGGGATCAGCGTCGCCATGGACCACCCCACCGTCCTGCCGGACCCGGAGGAGTTGCTGGAACGGGGCCGGCAGGTGCGCAGCCTGCTGAGCGAGTGGCGCCTGCTGATCTGCACGCCCCAGCGTCCCTATGGCCAACTGCTGCTGGCCAACCTGCTGGGCAGCCCCCCGGAGGAACCCTCCCAACGGCTGCTGGGCTATTGCCGGCGTGGCGCAGAGGCCGCGGCCCTGTTGCCGGACCAGGGTGCTGATGTGCTGATCCTCAGCCAGGAGATCTTGTTGGACGGCCCGGCTCTACCGGTGCTGCAGCAGCTGCTGCAACGCCCCAGGCCCCCCACGGTGCTGCTCAGCCTGGGCATCCCCCATCGGGTGACGATCCAGGCGGCTCGCAAGGCCGGGGTGCAGGCCCTGATCAGCCACAACCGAGTGGGACAGGGCGTGGCGCTGGAAGCGCTCAACCAGCTCAAGCGGGGGGAACCGTTCCTGGATCGTGGTTGCCGGGCGTTGCTGTCCAGCCCGGGAACGGCCAGCGACGAGCTGAGTCCCCGGGAGCTGGAAATCCTGGCACTGGTGGCCGAGGGCTGCACGAACCGCATGATCGCCACCCAGCTGCAAATTGCCGAGGTCACAGCCCGCGATCACGTGCAGCGAATCCTGCAGAAGCTGCAGGTGCCGGATCGCACCGCCGCCGCCGTGAAGGCCCTGCGGCTGGGCTACCTGTACTGAAATCAGCCGCTGGCGGGTCCGGATCGGCAGGGGCCCCAGGGCGAAACATCCTTCATCTGCAGGATGTTTCGCCCTGGGGGTGGCGCCAACGATGGACCCCGTCAAGAGCCGCCTGCAGCATGACCATCCCAACCCCCGGCATCAGCGTCAGCCTCCGCCTCAGCAACCAGTGGAACGGGGCCTTCGATGGCGAGATCACCATCACCAACCAGGGCAGCACAGCCCTGAGCGACTGGAGCGTCAGCTTTTGCAGCCGCTACCCCCTGCGCAATGTCAGCAATTTCAGCGTGCAACAGAGCCAGAACGCCGATGGCACCTGGCAGATCACCCTCGGTCCCCCCAGCTGGGGCATGACCCTGGCCCCCAAAGCCTCCAGCAGCTCCTACCTGCAGGGCAGCCTCCCCGTCGGCGGCAGCCTCAGCAACCTCCAGGCCAGTGACGTGCTGATCGGCGCCGCCAGCGGCAGCGGCTCCACCCCCGGCACCAGTGGCGGCGGGACCAGAACCACCGGAACGACGGGGGGCAGCAGCGGCACAGGCACCACGACCGGAACTGCCGCACCAGGCGGAACCACGGGATCGACCGGGAGCAGTGGCACCGGCAGCACCGGTGGAGCGGGCATCACGGGCGGAACGCCGCTCAGCCCGGGCGGGATCAACTCCGGCAATAGCGGTGATCGGCTCTGGGGCGAGCAATTCTTCGCCCCCTATGTGGACATGACCCTCTATCCAGTCCCCGACCTCGATGGCCTGGCCCGCCAGCACGGGGTGGGCCTGTTCACCCTCGCCTTCCTCCAGGCCACGCCCACGGGAGAGGCGGCCTGGGCTGGCCTGCCGGCGCTCTCGCTCACCAGCACCAACCCCCAGGCCCTGGCCATCCGCACCGAGATCAATCAGCTGCGGGCCGCCGGTGGCGACGTCATGGTGTCCATGGGGGGCGCGAACGGCATCAGCCTGGCCCAGAGCTTCTATGCCGCCGGCCGCAGTGCCACCGAACTGGCCACCCGTTATGGCCAGGTGATCGACAGCCTGGCGCTGAACCGGCTCGACTTCGACATCGAGGGGGCCGCCCTCGCCGATCGAGGCGCCAACCAACTCCACAGTGCGGCCTTGAAGCTGGTGCAGCAGAGCCATCCGGATCTCGAGATCTGGATCACCCTTCCCGTTCTGCCCCAGGGACTCACCAACGACGGTCTCACCGTCCTCCGTCAGATGCTCGATGCCGGCGTCAAGCTCGACGGGGTGAATCTGATGGCGATGGACTACGGCGACAGTGCCGCGCCGCCGGCGAGCCAATCCATGGGGCAGTACGCAATCGATGCAGCCCATGCCAGTTATCGCCAGCTCAGCGAGCTGTTCGGCAGCCACGGCGAGAGCTTCGGCTGGAACCAGCTGGGTCTGACCCCGATGATCGGCGTCAATGACGTGACCTCCGAGCTGTTCAGCACCGGCGATGCCGCTCTGGTGGAGGATTTCGCCCGCCAGAAGGGCCTGGGCATGCTGTCGATGTGGTCCCTCGGACGGGACCAGCCAGGGCCGATCGGCAGGGTGGAGGCCACCCACTCGGGCACCGCCGCTGGCAGCGGCGCCTACGCCGCGATCTGGGGGGATTACGGCACGGATCCCGTGATCTCCGGGGGCAGCGGCGCTGGTGGTTCCAGTGGTGGTGGCAGTGGTGTCAACAGCGGCGGCCTCACCGGCCTGCCCACCAGCAACGTCGCCGTGGGCGACAGCATCACGGCCATCAGCGCCAGCGACAGCAAGGCCGAGCGCTTTCAGCTCGGCTACGCCTGGGGACGGCACCTCACCATTCAAGGTTTCAACCCCGGGCAGGATGTGCTGGATCTGGGTGGCTTCTGGACTGAAGGCCAGCAGGCCCAGGTGGTGGCCGGCAGCAGCGGCTGCCGCGTGGTGCTCGGCTTCAACGCCCAGGAGGTGCTTCTGCCCGGTGTGGATGCCAGTGCTCTCACCAGTTCAGTCCTGGCGGTCTGGCAGGGCTGAGCAGCGACAGGCCGCCGGCCGGGGCCTCGGCCGCCGCTTCAGATCGGCCGGTAGCCATACCAATCGGGCAGCAGCGGCTGGTGACTGCCATCGGGGATCAGATGCAGCGCCAGCTGCTGGCGACCGCCAGCTCCGCCGTCCAGCTCCAGACAGTGCTGCACGGCCAGAGCGGCCTCCGGCTCGGCCGCCCCTGCCCCGGTCGTCGCTCCAGCCAGTGTCGCCTCCACCCCGTGCAGATCGTCCAGATGGCGATGGAGCGCATCCGGCAGCAGCTGGCGGCGGGCGGCGGCGCGAGCGGCCTGGGCGCTGGTGGCCACGACCAGCCCGAAGGCATGGCGCTCAGCCAGCTGGGCGGGGTCATAGCCGCCCATGTTCACGAACCACAGCCGCTCGGCTCCCGTGAAGGGTTCCGGCCGCAGCTCCACCCGATAGCCATCGACCGAGCGCACCCGCACCCAGCTGTCGAGATGGAGCCCCCGCCGGGCTCCGAACCACTGGCGGCGCAGGGCCGGCAGGGTGTCCTCGATCGTGGCGCCGACCACGAAGCGCACGTCATGGAGCTCGATGTGGGCCGCCGGCAGCCGCCCCCCCAGCACCACGAGAAACAAGTTCGGAGCAGGAGCAGGCGCCGCTTGGCCCATGGCATCCGGCCCTGGCCTGCGGCCAGGGCCCAAGAAAAAGGGTCTGCATCCTGCCGCTCCAGCCGCACCGCCTGAGCAAGCCGCGACGGCCCGCTGATGGCAACAATCCGCACTCAGGGGGCAGCCGAAGCCAGCTGAACCGGCAGCCGCGGCACGGGAAAGCCAGCGTTGGTGAGGACGTCGGCGATCAGGCGATTGGTGTCGAAATACACCTGCCAGTAATGCTCGTTACTGGCATAGGGCCGCACGACCAGCCTGGGGCCGCGTTCGTTGAACTCAAGCAGCTCGACATCCGCCTCCATACCCACGCACTGATTCGGCACCGCCCGGATCGCCTCCTTCAACAACCTGATCGCCAGAGCCACATCGGCACTGTTGTCGAGCTGGGCAAACAGATCGACACGGCGATAAGGATTGACGGAAAAGTTTTCGATCGTGTCGCCGAACATCTTGCCATTGGGAACAATCAGACGCACATTATCTGGCGAGCGGACAATCGTGACGAACATATCGATTTCCACGACAGTGCCGGTGACACCGCCGCCGCTGATGAAGTCCCCGACACTGAAGGGACGATTGATCATCAGAAACACGCCGGCGGCGAAATTGCCGAGCATGCCACTCCAGGCGGCACCGATCGCCAGGCCGGCACCCGCCAGCAGGGCAGCAAAGCTGGCGGTCTGAACCCCGAAGTAACCGAGGATCGACACCACCAGGATGACCCGCAGCAGTGCCGCAAGGAAATTGACCAGGTAGACGATCAGACTGGGATCAAGATTGCCAGCGGAGGTCAGGGCTCTGCGCATCAACTTCATAGCGAAGTTGATCAACCAGCCCCCCACGATCCAGATGGCGGCGCCACCGACCAGCTTGAACAAAAAAGGAATCACGATCCCCGTGAGGATCGAACCATCGAGGGACACGCAGCTGACAGCAGAAGCCCTTCAAGCCTTGGCAGCGGCCGCACGGATGTCAAGGCCCTGGCCGAAACGCAACAATCGGCTTGCGGCCGCGAAGGGCCTCAGGCGGGTCCCGGGCCCGCGGCCATCACCCACGGCCCACCTCCCCCTGAACAGCCACGAACCTGGTACCCCGTCACCGATCTGCCTCAAAGCCCGCCGGCGGCTTCCCAGACCAGAGCCGCCTTCCCTTGGCCCAATCCTGGCCCCTGTTGAAGATGGCCCTGCAGATCGGGCTCTGGCCCCTTGGCCCCCATCACCGGCTCGTCTCGGCATCGCTGTTCGCAGCAGCAGCAAACCAGCAAGGGCCGACGACGGCACACCCGCGCCTGCGCGGCACAAGCCCGATTCACGCGGGTACAGCCCTGGGATCCAGCCGCAGAAGTTCGATCACAAGACGTCCCTGCCCTGGCGACAGGCCTGCCCCCCGGGCCTGCCCCCCGACCTCCCGCCCGGGCGCCGCCAGCCACGCCACAGGACAGCAGCACAGGCCATCAACGCCAGCCCAACCCCTAGCCTGCGACCCCATGCCCGATGGCCCGTGCTCAATCCCAGCCGGATCCGGGTGCTTGCGGTGGGCAAGGTGCGCAAGCGCTGGATTCAGGAGGGCTTGGAGGTCTATCTCAAACGTCTACCCGGTCTGAGCATCAGCGAAGTCAGGGATTCCAGCCCCGAGCGCGAAGGCGAGGCGATCGTCGCTCAGCTGCGCTCCGATGAACAGCTGGTGCTGCTGAGCGAAGCGGGAGAACTCTGTGGTTCAGTGGCCTTCGCCGAGCGCCTGCTGGGCACGGGCTCGGATCGGCTGGCCTTTGTGATCGGCGGGGCCGATGGACTCGACCCGGCTCTCAAAGCCCGCGCCAGCTGGACCCTGAGCCTCTCGCCTCTGACCTTCCCGCACGAACTGGCGCGCCTGCTGCTGCTGGAACAGCTCTACCGGGCCCAGACCATTCAGCAGGGTGGCGCCTACCACCGCGCTTGAACCACTGCTGCTGAACCACTGCTGCTGAGCCACGGTTTCTGAACCGCTGCTCATGAACCGTCACGCCATGCCCTTCCCCACCTGAAGGACACCCCCCTCCGGCCATGACGACGGCGGTCGAGAGGATTCAGCCGAGGGGAGTCAATCGAAGGGAATCCGTGCATCGGAACGTCGACCAGTCCGCCGACATCCAGGACTCGGCGTTCGCCATCCAGCCACTCGACGACGACCGGAAGGCGACCGGGCTGCAGGAGACGAGGCAGGGGATCAGCGCCAAAGGGGTGCTGATCTGGGCGATGGGTTTCGCGACCCCGGCGAAAGCCGACAAGCCGCTCGCTGCAGCGAGCTTCTTCGAGCGACTGGCGGCAGCTCACGGCTGAACAGCAGCGCCACGGCATCGGCCAACTCGCCAACTTCGCCATCCCCGCCGATCACGCCTCCATTCGGGCTGCAACCAAGGCCGCCGGCAGGCGATAACACTGGCAGGGGGCGCACCCAGCCGGGCCCCGGCAGAGGGCGGACGCCGAGCTGAGCAGCAGCCCGCTCAGCTGTGCTCCCGCAGGAAGCCGATGGTGCTCTGCAGCTCCTCGGCGAAGCGATCGATCTCCTCGGGGGTGGTGGTGAAGCCGAGACTGGCGCGGGCCGTACCCGCGAGGCCGTAATGGCGATGCAGGGGCTGGGTGCAGTGGTGGCCGCTGCGGATGCAGATGCCGGCCGAATCGAGCAGGGCGGCGATGTCATTGGCGTGCAGACCCTCGACATGGAAGGCCGCCAAGGCGGCGCGATCGGGCTGCTGCTCCGGTGTGGGGCCGAGGATCGTCACCCCCTCGATCGCCTGGAGCCTCGCAAACAGCTGGCGGGTGAGCCGCTGCTCCCAGGCGTGGATGCGATCCATGCCGATCGCCTGCAGGTAGTCGATGGCGGCACCCATGCCGATCGCCTCGCCGATGGCGGGCGTGCCGGCCTCGAACTTATGGGGCAGGTCCGCCCAGGTGCTGGTGTCGAGGCCCACGTCCTGGATCATCTCGCCGCCGCCAAGAAACGGTGGCATGGCCTCCAGCAGGGACTCGCGGGCCCAGAGGAAGCCCATGCCGGTGGGACCGCAGAACTTGTGGGACGAGCCGACCAGGAAATCGCAGCCCAGCTCAGCCACGTTGACGCGCTGGTGCGGCAGGCTCTGACAGGCATCCACCAGCAGCAGCGCCCCGGCGTCATGGACCAGCGGCGCCAGTTCCGCCATCGGATTGAGGCAGCCGAGGGTGTTGCTCACCTGCACCAGGCTCACCAGCCGGGTGCGCTCCGTGAGCTTGCTGCGCCAGTCGTCCAGATCCAGTTCGCCACTTGGCGTCAGGCCGGCGTGGCGCAGCACGCAGCCGGTGCGGGCCGCCAGAAGCTGCCAGGGCACCAGGTTGCTGTGGTGCTCCATCACACTCAGCAGCACCTCGTCGCCCGCCCGCAGGTTGGCTTCACCCCAGGTGCGGGCCACGAGATTGATCGCCTCGCTGGCATTGCGGGTGTAGACGATCTCGCGGGGGCTGGCCGCACCCACGAACGTCGCCACCTTCTCGCGGGCGTGCTCGAAGCCCTCGGTGGCGCGGGCGCTGAGCTGGTGAGCGCCGCGATGCACGTTGGCGTTGTCGTGGCCGTAGTAGTGCTGCAGAGCCGCCAGCACCTGGCGGGGCTTCTGGCTGGTGGCGGCGTAGTCGAGGTAGATCAGCGGCTGGCCCAGGCAGGCCGTCTGGCTGAGCAGGGGGAAATCGGGACGGGTGAGGGCTGCCAGGTCGGCCGCTTCGGCGGCGCTCTGGTGGGGATCAGCCAGGGCAGGGCCCGGATCCGCCACGGTGGCGCCGGAACGGGCGGAATCGGTGAGGTTGGCGGCCACTGGGCGGGAGTCCGGAACGTAGGGGTCAGGGCGGTGGGTGCCGTACCGGTCGGACTCCGCCAGAAGCGTGATCACGGAAGCTGCCATGTCGGCAGAAACCGTATCGAGGTCCATGTTGGCCGCGCCGGCACACGCCCGCGTGGCATCAGGCCCAGCGACGGAGGCCTGGTCGGCAGCGTCATCGGCGGCGGGCACGCCCGCACAGCTGGAAGCCACAGCACCGGGGTTGGGAGCGGGCGTCATCGCGCCGGATCCTCCCCCATCAGCACTTGCAGAGGCTGCCAGGCGCTGGCCGGGGCCGGCAGTTCCGCCAGCACCTCCTCGCAGAAGCCGCGCAGCAGCAGGCGGGCGGCCTGGGCCGCGCCGATCCCGCGGCTCTGCAGATAAAAGAGCTCGTCCTGCTGCAGGCGACTGACGGTGGCGCCATGGGCGCATCGGACATCGTCGGCGACGATCTCAAGTTCGGGCTTGGTGTCGATGCGGGCCCGATCCGAGAGCAGCAGGGAGCGGCTGAGTTGGGCGGCATCAGTCCGCTGGGCCTCCCGCGGCACGACCACAGCCCCATTGAAGACACTGCGGCCCGCCCCATCGGCCAGGGCCTTGTGCACCTGATCCAGACGCCCCTCCGGACCGGCGAACAGCACCCGGCTGTGGGTGTCGGCCACCTGGCTGCCATCGACCCGCTGCAGGCCGCGCAGGCGGGTGAAGGCCGCGCCGCTGCGCTGCACCACCATCGGCTCGAGGCGGGCCAGCCCAAAACCGGAGACCGCGGCGATCAGCTCCAGCTCGCTGGCCGGATCCTGGACGGCACTCAGGTGGTGCAGCAGCACCGGTGCGGCCGAAGCCTTGCCGGGCTGGGGGGACAGGCCCTGGCCCAGCAGGCCATGGCGCAGGCGGGCGCCCCGCCCCAGCCGGGCCTCCAGCACCACGCTGGTGAGGCTGGCCCCTCGAGCCCGATGCACCTCCAGCACCTCGAGGCTGGCGCCGGCCTCCAGCACCAGCAGAACCCGCAGGGCCAGCACCCCCGTGGCGTCGGCCGTGTCACTCACCAGTTCCAGCACGGTGGGCAGCGCCTGGCTGACCCGCAACGCCAGCACCTGCGTCGCCAGGGCGCCGTTCAGCAGCACCGGCCAGGAGCCGGCGGCGCCGTTGTCCGCCAGGCTGGCGCCCAGCAGCGACTCCAGCTCCTCGGGACTGAGACGCTCCAGGCCCGCAGGCAGGCTCAGTCCCGCCAGTGGATCGCGGCGGCCATCGAGCACCAGGCTCAGCACGGCGGGCTGGGACACGGGCAGCGGGGCCGACGGCGCGTCCAGGAGCTGGGCCGGGATCGCCGGGATCGCGGCGGCATCGGTGAAGCGCCAGGCCTCCTGCCTCCGTGAAGGCAGCGGTGTCGCCGCCAGCAGCTCGCGAGCCCGCTGCCGGCGGGACGCCATCAGGTCGTCGCCGCTGTCGGGCAGGCAGGTCAGCAGGTCAGTCAGCCAGTTCTGGCCAGGGCTGGTTCGGGTCTGGGGGGCTGGCCCGCCCACGGGGATCGCCACCATCACCCCACCTCCGCGGCGGTTCGCTGCACCTGGGCGGCCTCCAGTCGCTCGAGCTCGGCGTCAACCCAGTCGTAGCCGCTCGCTTCGAGCTCCAGAGCCAGCTCCTTGCCGCCGGTGCGCAGAATGCGGCCCGCCGCCATCACGTGCACGTAATCAGGGGTGATCACATCCAGCAGCCGCTGGTAATGGGTGATCAGCAGGGTGGCGTTATCGGCGCTGGCGAGATGATTGACCCCACCGGCCACAATCCGCAACGCATCGATATCGAGGCCGGAATCGGTTTCATCGAGGATGGCCACCAGGGGCTCCAGCAGGGCCATCTGCAGGATTTCATTGCGCTTCTTCTCGCCCCCGGAGAAGCCCTCGTTGACGGAGCGCTCCAGGAAGGCGGGATCCATCTGCACCACCTGCAACCGTTCGCGCACCAGATCCTCAAAGGCGAAGGTGTCGAGCTCCTCGTGCCCCTGCTGCTGGCGGCGGGCATTGGTGGCCACCCGCAGGAACTCCAGATTGCTGACACCGGGAATCTCCACCGGGTACTGGAAGCCCAGGAACAGGCCGATGCGGGCTCGTTGCTCCGGATCGAGCGTCAGCAGATCCTCGCCGCGATAAAGCACACTCCCACCGGTCACCCGGTAGGCCGGATGGCCCGCCAGCACCTTGGACAGGGTGCTCTTGCCACTGCCGTTGCGACCCATCACCGCATGGATCTCACCGGCGCGGATCGTCAGGCTGACGCCCTTGAGGATCGGTTGCTCCTCGACGCTGGCGCGCAGATCACGGATCTCAAGCAATACGGGAGCGTCTGGACGAATCACGGCAAAGGGAAAAAGAACAATGGGGGGATCAATGGGCCATGGGGCTGCAGGCCCTTCAGCGCTGCTGCACCCTGGCCGGCCAGGGACTGGATTCAGCCCACCGAACCCTCCAGCTTGAGGGCGAGCAGCTTGTCGGCTTCGGCGGCGAACTCCATCGGCAACTGGTTGAAGACATCGCGGCAAAAACCGCTCACCATCATCGAAACGGCCTCTTCGAAACCGATGCCCCGGCTCTGGAGGTAGAAGAGCTGGTCGGCGGAGATGCGACAGGTGCTGGCCTCATGCTCGATGCTGGCATCGGGCTGCTGACTGCGGATGTAGGGATAGGTGTTGGCGGCCGCCTGATCGCCGATCAACATCGAATCACATTGGCTGTAGTTGCGTGCACCCACAGCCTTGGGTCCCATCTGAACCAGGCCGCGATAGCTGTTGGAGGAGTGGCCGGCACTGATTCCCTTGCTGACGATGGTGGAGCGGGTGCGGGGGCCGACATGAATCATCTTGCTGCCCGTATCAGCCTGCTGCCGATTGTTGGTGAGGGCGACGGAATAAAATTCTCCGACGGAATCAGCGCCCTGCAGCACACAACTCGGATATTTCCAGGTGATGGCGGAACCCGTTTCAACCTGGGTCCAGCTGATGTGGCTGCGGTCGCCACGGCACTGACCACGCTTGGTGACGAAGTTGTAAATGCCGCCGACACCTTTCTCATCTCCGGCATACCAGTTCTGAACCGTGGAATACTTAATGGAGGCATCCTCGAGTGCCACCAGTTCCACCACAGCGGCATGGAGCTGATTGGTGTCAAACATCGGGGCCGTGCAGCCCTCCAGATAGGTGACGGAAGCGGCCTCTTCAGCCACGATCAGCGTGCGCTCAAACTGGCCTGTATCCCCGGAATTGATGCGGAAATAAGTGGAGAGATCCATCGGACAGACCACCCCCTTCGGAATGAAGACGAAGGACCCATCGCTGAATACAGCTGAATTGAGAGCCGCAAAGTAATTGTCATTACTCGGCACCACACTGCCGAGATAGCGCTCGATCAACTCGGCATGCTCCTTGACAGCCTCGCTGATTGAGCAGAAAATCACCCCATGCTCCGCCAGTTTCTCCTTGTAGGTGGTGGCGATCGAAACGCTGTCAAACACCGCATCGACGGCCACATTGGACAGCCGCTTCTGCTCACTGAGCGGAATGCCGAGTTTCTCGAAGGTTTCGAGAAGCTTGGGGTCCACCTCATCAAGGCTGGCTTTCTTTTCCAGCTGCTTGGGGGCGGCGTAATAAATGATGTTCTGGTAATCAATCGGCGGATGTCCGATGGCCGCCCAATCAGGCTCCTCCATCTGCAGCCACTGGCGATAAGCGCGCAGACGGAAGTCGAGCAGAAAGGATGGTTCCTCTTTCTTGGCGGAAATCAGCCGAACGACATCTTCACTCAGACCCTTGGCGATCTTTTCAGTTTCAATGTCAGTGACAAAACCGTACTTGTACGGCTGACTGACCAGATCACCAACGGTGGCGGCAGAGGTCATCGGGGCAACGGCATCAGCCGGCGACAAGGGATTTGACGTCGTCCAGGGAGATCGTCTGGCTCTCTCCGCGGAAGGGATTGTCCTCAGTGAGGAACAGCATGCAATGGCATTCCTTGCGTTCCCGCATCGGCACACAGGGGCAGTTCCAGAAGGCCTGGGCCACTTCGGCCTCCTTGTCCTCGTAGTGGCGGCAGGGACAGAGCGCACCACCGAGATCATCCTTGTGGCGAGCCAGGCCTTCCAGCACCACGGCCGTGACGCCGGGATCGCTGCAGAAGTAGGTGCCGGTGCGCTGGGCGTAGGTCTCGGCGAACTTGCGAATCACCTCCAGGCTGTCCGCGGCCCTCGGATCCGCTGCGTCAGCGGTCGCCGCAGCGACTGGCGCATCCGATGAAGCGGCAACAGGGGAAGGATTGGCAACGTCAGACATGAAGGCAGCAGCGACAGGAAGCTCGCACCAGTGGCTATTTACGAAACAGATTTGTTTCGTTTCGATCGAGCCTAGGGCACCGAAGCCGCCCATGGGTGCAAGCGGCCATTGTGCCTGCAGCCCGTCCAGGCCGCGGGCCCGTCCGCCTGCCCCGGCCCACGGCGTTCGTCAGTGGCCGGCGGCGCGTGGCATGGTGTGCACATCTTGCAAACCCCATGAGCGCCCCGCTCCCAGCCCGAGGTCCTTCGATGGAGACCACCGCACCCACCCGCGAAGCGGCGCTCAAGCTGCTGCTGCGGCGCGGTGAGGCCACGGCGACGGACCTGGCCCAGGAATTGGGTGTCTCCGTTCAGGTGATGCGCCGCCACCTGCGCAGCCTGGAAGAGGACCTCCTGGTCGAGGCCAGCCCCAGCTCCGAGGGGCCGGGCCGGCCAAGCAATCGCTGGCGGCTCACCTCCGGCGGCCACAGCCACTTCCCCGACGGCAGCGAACATTTCGCCCTCGGCCTGTTGCAATCCCTCGCCCACAGCCTGCCGCCCGAAACCCTTCAGGATCTGATGAACCAGCAGGCCGTCGCCAAGGCCTGCGACTACCGCGGCCGGATCGGTGAAGGCCCCCTGGCCCAGCGGCTGGAGCGGCTGGTGGAGATCCGCAAAGCCGAGGGCTACCTGGCCGAACTCGACCGCGATCCCGGCGATCCTGCCGCTGAAGCGTGGGTGATCAGTGAGTTCCACTGTTCGGTCATGCGCATTGCCGAGGAGTTCCCGATGGTCTGCGACCAGGAGCTCCAGCTGATCGGCCAGACCTTCCCCGACTGCCAGGTCGAGAGGGTGCAGTGGCGCCTGGAGAAAGGCCACTCCTGTGGCTTCCGGCTCAGGCCCTGGAGCCTTGCCTCGGGTGGCCAGGACCAGCCCCAGAGCGATCGCTGAGCCGGTGCTGAGCCAAGTCGAACTGGTCGAACTGGACAGCACCCTGTTGCCCTCCCTGGAGCGGCACCATCTGCGCCTGCTGGCCCACGGCCTGCGCACCCTGCAGCAGATCGCCGGCCGGCGCCAGGGCCCGCCCCCAAGCCACGCCGCCATCGAGGCCTGGATCCTGGCCCAGCCCCAGATCAGCGGCGACAGCGCCGACACCGCCTTCGCCGCGGCCTTCGCCACCCAGCTGGGGGCGGCGGCCCGGCAGCTTGAGGGGATGGCTCAGGCGCCGGAGCGGGCCCTCGAGCTGAGCCTGACGGATCTGATCGCCTGGGCCCGGCGTGAGGCGGAGGCCCGGGTTGCGAAGATCGAGCCAGTTCGCGCGCCCCTGGGCGACCACACCCCGTGAGCGGTTCGATCGACGACGCCCTCAGTTTCTTTCAGCTCAGCTGCGGGCACTGGCGCTCCCAGCGCAGCAGCCATCACCTGCTGCACCGCCGCGCCGAGGCCGGCGGATCCTTCATTGAGGTGGTGGAACTGCAGGCCAGCGATCCGGTGCTGATCGCCATCGCCCAGTTGCACAGCCAGGATCCGGCGGCCCTGGTCGGCGGCTGCCGGGTGCGCTGGAGCGGGTCGATGGCCTGGGACAAGGCCGGCGAGGCCCATGAGGGGGAGAGCATCTTCGGCCTGATCCCCACCGACGAGCGGGGCCGGCAGGGGTTGCTGCTGCGGGATCGGGGCTATGCCGAGACCGCCCCGGTGGCGGGCCATTTCGCCATGGACGCGCGCAACGCCCTGGTGCTGACCACCGATTACGAAACCATGAGCAGCCTCGAGCGCTTCAGCTTCGCCGGGCCGAACGTGCGCCTGCGCACCAGCACGGTGGAAGGCCTCTCCAACACCGCCTCCTTCTGCGTCGAGACCCGGCTGGAGGGATCAGCCTCGCCCGACTCCAGCAGCCCCGCCGCCATCCCCGGCCCACCGGCAGCGCCCCTGTCACCACTGGGCTGGTGATGGCTGTCGGCGGCCGCCCAGATCGGTCGCCAACATTACGGTCTGTAAGCCATGGCAGGGCTTGAGGAAGCCCGCCGGGGGCGCACTTCTACGATCGCCCTCGTCGGATGACCGGACCACGCGTGGCTCTTCCACTCCTCAAGTACGCCCCTACGACCCAGAACTCGCGGGTGAAAGCCCTCCGGGTCGGCTCCGACGAGGATCCCAAGGCCGCTTCCCTGGACAAGGCCTTCAACCGCGAAGACCAGAACTTCGTGATCGAGTCGGCCTATCGCCAGATCTTCTTTCACGCCTTCAAGGTGGACCGCGATCGCACCCTGGAGAGCCAGCTGCGCGACGGCCAGATCACCGTGCGGGACTTCATCCGTTCGCTGTGCCTGTCGGACACCTTCACCCGCAGCTTCTACAACCTCAACAGCAACTACAAGGTGGCTCGCCATCTGGTGGAGAAGCTGCTGGGCCGCACCACCCACGGCAAATCCGAGGAGATCGCCTGGTCGGCAGTGCTGATGACCCGCGGTGTGCGCGGCATGGTGGATGACATCCTGAATTCCCAGGAATATCTCGACGCCTTCGGCTACGACATGGTGCCCTACCACCGCAATCGGGTGGTCGGCTCCCGCTCGGTGGGTGAAACGCCTTTCAACCTCACCTCCCCCCGCTACGACGCCTACTACCGGAGCATCCTGGGCTTCCCCCAGATCGTCTACACCGGCACCATGAAGGCGTTCCCGGAGCGGGCCCAGCAGCGCCGCGGCGGCTTCCCTTCGGACTACCTCCCCTGGGTGCGCTCCATGCCGGCCCTGCGCGGCGTCGGTGGGGCTCAGGGCAACACCAGCATCGATTACCTGGCCAAGGTGCCCTACCGCAGCATCGGCCGCTGAATCCCGGATCCCCAGATTGATGTGAATCCGCGGCGCCTTCAGGCTCCGGACTGCTGGGTAAAAAACCATGAATTGCCCAGGGGGCGGACGTTTCAGGACGTTCGCCCCCATTGCCTTGGGGGGCATTGGAGTCAGTGGATCCTGACGGCCTGCCGCCGGGAGCGCTCGACCGGACGGAAAGTCAGCCACACTGATCCCAAACGAAATCTTTTGTTGTGAGCCAGAAGCCGCTTTCGTCCTTGGCAACGCAGACCCTGCGTCAACTGCGCCAGATCGCTAGCGACATCGGCGTCACCCTCTACAGCCGCAAATCCAAGGAGGAGCTGGTCGAGGCCATCAGCTGCCTGCATGACGAGAGTGGACCCAGCCTGGCCCTGATCGAGGCCGAGCTGCCGCCCGCCAGCCGTCCCGCCGCCGAAACCCGCGTCGTCTTCCTGCCCCGCGATCCCCAGTGGGCCTACGTCTTCTGGGACATCTCCGAAACCGATCGCGAGCAGGCCCTGGCCGCCGGAGCCTCCCAGCTCTGCCT
>CANCJV010000007.1 GCA_947378425.1 Synechococcaceae cyanobacterium | reverse complement strand
CATTGATGGCGGTCTAGGCGCTGACACCCTGAAGTTCACCAGGGATCAGCTGGCTGGCGTCTCCAGCGTGGCTGGCGGTGGCGGTCTCGACACGGTGCTGCTCACAGCAGCCACCACAGCCCTGGTGGATGCGGACTTCACCAACTTCATCGGGGTTGAGACGCTGCAACTGGCGAACGGTGTCAACACGATCGTGCTCGGCAAGATTTCTCAGAACACAGCCGGCATCAACACCATCGTTCTCGGCAACGACAACACCTCGATCACGCTTGACAACAGCGTGGCGATGACGATCGATGCGTCGGCACTTCCTGATGGCAAGACCCTCACGATTGCGGGTAATGGCAGCTTCACCATTACTGGGCTGGTTGCTGATCTGCTGAGCACGGCCACCGGAACGGTCATCACGACCCTTGAGGACAACGGCGCTGCCGTCAGCACCACGATCACCAATAACGGCGCTGGCAGCACCTTCACGGTGAACAGCGGCAGCTTTGATGCCAACGACACCATCGCCCTGGCTGGCAGTCAGGCGATCACGGTGGTGACCGGGGCTGACTCCCTGGTCATCAGCTCCACCAGCGCCGCCTTGGCCTCAGTCAATGCCGGCGCCATGGCCGACGGTGCAACCCTCACCCTGAGAGGGACGGGTGCGTTCAACGTCACCGGCCTCACCGCCGATCTCGTCAACGAGTCCACCGGCATCGTGTCCGTGAACTTGGAGGACGATGAAGCGCAGGTCAGCACCACGGTCACGAACAATGCCACCGGCGGTTCCTTCACCGTTAATACCGGCAACCTTGATGCCTTAGACCTCCTCGTGCTGGCTGGTACCTACGCCATTGCGGTGGTGATTGATTCCAACGCCAACGGCTTCGCCATCCAATCCACGAGCAGTGCTGCGTCCTCAGTGAATGCCGCTGCCATGGCAGACGATCGAACCCTCACCCTGAGTGGCACGGGTGCGTTCATCATCACCGGGCTCACCGCCAATCTCACCAACAGCACCACCGGCACCGTCACGGCCACCCTTGAGGACGATGCCGCTGCCGTGAGCATCACCGTCACCAACAACGCAGGGGCGGGCACCCTCACCCTGAATACGGGCACATTGGATAGCAATGACACCATCGTTCTGAGCGGCAGCGAAGTCATTGTCATCGTTGCCAACGATGACGTGAGCATCACCACGGGTACGGTGAGCGCCTACGTGTCACAGATCACTGGCAAGACAGCCACGATCAACGCGGCCCTCATGTCTGACAACAACACCCTCACCCTTGAAGGAGCCGGCAACTTCGTCGTCAGCAACCTGGTTGCTGATCTCGCCGGATCGGCCGTCACTGGCACGATCAACGTCACGGCTGGAGCCGGCACCCAGGTGATCACGGCTGGCAGCGGCAACGACACCATCACTGGCGGAGCCAACGACGACGCGCTGATCGGCAACGGCGGCGACGATTTGTTCTTGATCGACGTCATCAGCCATCACGGTGCCAACGAAACCATCACCGGAGGCGCTGGCACCGACCTCATCCGCTTCACCTCCACCTTCGGGACCAGCCTCACCCTGTCGTCCTCTGTCAGCGTTGATCAGGCCTGGATCAGTTCCAGCTCCGGTGATATCACCGGCACCACGGCGGAGAGCATCAACGCCGCCAACGCCATCGGCAACATTGCCCTCTATGGCAATGACGGAGCCAACAGCCTCACCGGCAACAGCTCCGCCAACCTGATCAGTGCGGCGGGTGGTAATGACACCGTCAGCGCTGGTGATGGCAACGACACCATCAGCGGCGGTCTCGGTACTGATTCACTTGATGGTGGTTCTGGTAATGATCGCTTTGATTTCGCCAGCGTCACTGGGCCAACCAATGAGCTCTCCAGTGATGCCCTGGTTCAGGGCAACACTGGAACGGACAAGATCTATGTCACCCAGTCAGGCTCCTTCAATATTGACGACACGGCCTTTGCCTCCGTGCGTGGCATGGAGGAGCTGGAGATCACATCGGCTGGTTCCGTTGGTGTCACCTTTGCGAACAACGCCGATACGGCCTTCGGTAGTGGTGCTGTGACGTTCACAGCACCCAATGCTGGGGCCATCACGATCTCGGCTGGGGTGTCAAACCTGGCCTTCAATATCACCGGTGCCAGTGCTGGTGACAGCATCACTACGGGCGCTCAGAATGACACGATCAACGGCGGCGGCGGCGGTGATGTGATTGCTTCGGGGAGTGGATCCGATGTGGTTACAGGTGGCGCTTCTGTTGACAGCATCAACCTTGGGACCGACATTGTTTCGGATATCCTTGTCGTCGACACTGTCAGCATTTCCTCTATCGACGAGGTCACCAACTTCCGAGCACAAGATCAAGTGCGCTTCAATACGGTCGCCAATTATTCAACGATTCAATCGCTGAATGACCTGGTCGAAGCTCCCTACTCGCTATCCAGTCTTGGCGCTGCACTTAACTACGTCGCAGGAAGTATTGGCGATGACGCCGCTGCAGGCTTCATCTACAACGGCAATGGCTATATCCTCGTCAATAAAACTGGTATTGGATACAGCGCTACTGATGACGCCGTCGTCAAGCTTTCTGGGCTCACCGGCACGACGGATGCCCTGAGCGGGCTCTCGACCTCCAGCTTCATCGCCTGATCTCAATCAGCGGCTGCCCTCAGGGCGCCTCGGCCGCCACACCCATGGGTGTGGCGGCTTTTTTATGGGCCATCGTCGTGAACAACGACGGCGGTTCAGCTGGCGCAGGCACACGGGCGCCAGGCCTGTTCAGCAGCACGGCTGCTCAGTTCCGACCCAATGTTCAGCCCCAACCCATCGTTCACCTACTCGCCTCGTCACAGCCAGCCACACGATTCAGCGGCCTGGCTATGACGAGGCGATGCCGCGATGGAGCGTCTCAATCAGGTCGCGCACCATGGCAATCGCGCGCTGCTGATAGGCCTCCAGATCGGCCTTCACTATCGCGCTGGTTCCCATGGCGTGGCACAGGTTTCCCCCGATGCGAACGGCGAAGGGGCGGCCGCTCAGGCTGAGCAGGGACAGCCCCCGCATTCAGCGTCCGAACGGCGATCACCCCGGCTCCGCCGCCGCAACCTCCGGCGGGATCTGCTCCACCTGAATCAGGATCAGAACCGCCGGCTCCTCTCCCACCGCCCCGGAACGGTGCCCCCGGCGGCCCTCGATGCAGCGACAGCCCTGGTCGCCGCCGAAGGAGAGCTCACCGGGCCCCATCTCGACGCGATGGCCGTCCATGGTTTCGACGAACCAGCGGCCTGAGAGCGTCACGATCCACTGGGGCGCGGGATTTTCGTGCCATTCGTAGATCACCCCAGGCACGACGTGCAGCAACAGGGTGCCGGTGGTGCCCCCCTCGGTGGGGGTGCGCCAGATGCTCTGCATCCCTTCCGTCAGGTGGGCGAGCTCGAAGTTCTCCAGCCAGGCCTGGTGCTGGTGGCTGATGCCCTCGGCGTCACGCCAGACCTTCCAGTAGGGCACACGGGCTTGGGGGCTGTCGTCCATGGCGGGCTTCTGCGGGAACGGTCGTCGCCATGGGTGGTGACGGCGGCGACGTCCCCCAGAATGGCGCCCAGTCGGCTCGGGGCCTGTGCTCAGTTCCCCTCAGTGCCTGCCGATCAGGGTGCTCCTGTCAAGGCATCGCGGCCGTCACCGCGACCGGGCAGGCGGAGGAGCTGCCTGGGGTGCCTTCGGCCTGTTGGTGCTGGTGCTGGCTCTGGGGGGATGTCAGTCCCTGCCGCTGCTGCGCCGCCAGACCCTGCATGTAACGCTCGCCCTCGCTCCCGGCATGGACTGGCTGGCGGCGGACTACCGCGGTGGACAGGCCTGGGGGCCGCTGCTGGAAGCCTTCGCCCGCGTGCATCCCGAGGCGCACGTGCAGTTCGCCGTGGTGCCGGAGGCGAACCTGGCTGAGGAGCTGATCCGCTCCCATCGCCAGGGACTGGGGCCTGATCTGCTGCTGGTGCGCTCATCTGTGGCGATGGAACTGCTGGAGCAGGGCCTGACGAGTGCCCTGCCGCGCACGGCCGAATTGGCGACCACCGTGGCCACCGTCGAACCGCGGGCGCTGCATGCTGTGCAGACCCCCCTGGGCCTGGCTGGACTGCCGGTGTTCAGCGAGCCCAGCCTGGCTTGTTACGACAGCCAGCGCGTGGCTGAGCCTCCCGCCAGCACCGAGGCTCTGTTGGCGTTGGCGGCCGGGGGGCAGCCGATCGGTCTGGCCCTGGATGCGGTGGGTCTGTGGTGGAGCGTCGGGGCCCTCGGCGCCCGCCAGGCCCTAGTGCCGCTGCTGTCCGGGCAGCGATCGGCCGCCGCTGATCTGACGGCGAATCGGCAGGCGATCCGGACCTGGTTGCTCTGGCTGCGGCAGGCCGCCCAACTGAGCCGGGTCGATCTGGCGGCTGGCCCCGAGGAGCTGGTGGAGGGGTTGGCGTCCGGTCGCCTGGCCTGGATTCCCTGTTTCAGCCTCGTCATACCCCGGCTGGAACGGGTGATGGGCAAACGGCTCGGGGTGGCACCCTTGCCATCCGGTCCCGGTGGCCTGCCCACCCCTTTCACCACTTTGCGGGTGTGGGCGCTCGGGGCCGATTCCTCCTGGCACCAGCGGCAGCTCGCCGTCGACCTTGCGCGCTTCACCCTGGATCCCGGGGTGCAGCGCAGCCTCGCCCTGGCGAGTCATGTGATGGTGCCGGTGAACCGCTTCGCTCCGATTCCGGTGGCCAGTTCCGGCCGCTTGGCGGTCATGGCCGAAGCTCAGCGGCAATATCAGCTCACCTCGCCGATCCGCGAGCCCTCCTTCTCCTCGGCCCGGATGAACCGGGTGCTGCCAGTTGTTGACACTGTGGTCGCCCAGGTAATGGAAGGGGTGTTGTCTCCCGACCAGGGGGCTGAGGCGCTGATCAAGTTGGAGTCGGAGCACCGATGACCGTGCTGCTCGACGTGGTGCTGGCCTGGCTGGCCTACCTGCATCGTCCCTTCGTTCTCGTCCAACTGCTGCTGATTGGCGGCGCGGTGCTGCTGGTGCAGCAAGTCCGGCGCCATGGGCCGGCTCTGCGGCGTTGGCCCTGGGCCTTGCTGCTGCTGGCCAGCCTGGTGCCGATGGACTTGCTGCTGTTGCTGGCAGGGCAGCGATCGGGGCTGGTGATGCTGGCCGCCGAAGTCAGCCTCGGCTGGCTGCTGCTGGGCCTGCTGGAACGGCGGGTGTTCAAGCCCCGCCTGCCGCCGGCCCAGTACCAGGTGTTGGTGAGCCGCTTGCTGCGGCCCTGTTTCTTCACCGTGGTGCTGCTGCAGGTGCTGGAAGCTCTGGGCAGCCTCCAGGATCTGGCCAACCTTCCCCTGGGGATCTGGTTCGGCAGTGCCATCAACCTCGGCGATCTGGCCCAGGTGCTGGCCCTGCTCTACCTGTTGCTGGTGGGCATGCCCTTGCCGGCGGCCTGGCTGAGCACCCTGCTGAAGCATTCTCTCAGCCTCAGTGAGGGCAGCCGCACGGCCATCGATCAGATCCTGCAGTACAGCATCGTGGCCCTTGGCCTGATCTGGGCGCTGCAGCGACTGGGCATCAACCAGACCGGGCTGCTGGCGATCGCCGGTGGCTTTTCGGTGGGCCTGGGCTTCGGCATCAAGGAGGTGTTCTCCAACATCGTCAGTGGCCTGTGGCTGCTGATCGAGGGCTCGGTGCGGCCCGGTGAAGTGCTGATCCATGACGGCGAGGCCTGCGAGGTGCGCCGGCTCGGACCCCGGGCCACCACCCTCTGGCGCGGCAGTGACAACGCCGAGCTGGTGGTGCCCAACCAGACCTTCTTCACCACCTCGACCACCACTTACACCCACAGCGATCGGCTGCGTCGCTGCACGATCCACCTGGACGTCAGCCGCCGCTGGGCCCCGGACCAGATCGTGGCCCTGCTGGAGGCGATCTCCGCTTCTCTGCAGGAGGTGCTGATCGATCCGCCGCCCCAGGCGCGCCTGCAGGAGTTCGGCCTGGAGACCTACCGCTACAGCCTCACCGTGGCTGTGAACAATCCCCTGCGGGCGGGGGCGGTGAGTGCCCAGCTGCGGCTGGCCATCTGCCGGGGCTTCGCCGATCGGGGCATGGATCCACCCAGCTGAGGGGCTGGCCTGGCCGCAGCAGCGCCCGGCGCAGGCCTGGGGGGTGGCGGCCCGGCACTCAGCCCTGCAACCGCGCCAGCAACTGGCGGAACTCCCGTTCCTGGCCGAGCACCCTGGCCTCTTCAAGGGCGCTGGGCAGCAGCCTGGCCAGCTCGGGCGAGAGACCAGCGGCCAGAGGCGGATCGATGTCCGCCAGCTGCCGGAAGCGCCGCAGGGCCGAGACGGGTCGCACCAGCAGACAGACGAGCAGGGCCAGAGCGCTGCCCATCAGATAGTCGATCCAGCGACTGGGGACATACCAATCCGTCAGGGCGCCATAGCCCACGAAGGTGACGCCGCTGGAGATCAGGGCCGTGCGCAGGTGGGCCTCCAGGCCGAAGGCCAGCACCAGCGCCGTGGTGCCAGCCATCACCAGGGCCACCGCCACGCTGTTCACCCCCATGGTGTTGAACACCAGCCAGGGCATCAACACCCCCAGGCTGACGCCCACCATGCGATCCCTCACTCGTCCCAGGGTGGCGCCGAGGCTGTCGTTGAGCAGCAACACGACGCCGAAGTAGAGGTATTTGGGATCGACGGCCCCCAGCCCCAGGCCGATGCTCAGCGCCAGGGTGGAGATCACCAGCTTGCGCCAGAAAAACGGGTCCCTGAAGCGAGCGACCAGGCGGCGCGACGGCAACTCCACCTCCGGCTCCGGCAGGCCGCCTTCCCCCGGCAGCCGCAGCGCCGCCTGCAGCAGAGCCCCCACCGCCAGACCGATGATCACCGCCAGGAGCTGCTGCCAGGCGCCCAGCCAGGTGGCATTGGCGCTGAGCAGAGGCAGCACCGCCAGCACCGCCAGGATGTTGCGCACCAGCGCCAGTTTGTCGGGCAGCGCCTGACCGAGGAGCTGGGCACAGGCGGTGACGACGGCGAACTGCCACACCGGCGGCGCCTGCAACAGCGGTTTGAGCACCGTGCCAAGGGCCAGGCCCATGGTCACCACCAAGGGCAGCAGCACGAACACCGCCGCCGGCCAGCGATCGAAGCGGGGACGCACGATCAGGGCCGCCACCACGACCCCGTAGGCGGTGGCCCCGCCCAGGCCGAAGCTCCTGCAGATCGCCCAGGTCAGGGCGCCGGCCAGACCCACGACCAGCACCAGTCTCAGGGCCCGGCTCGGCTCGCCCGGTTCGCTCACCTGGGGCGCGGAGTCCGGGTCGGCCGGGCTGCTCAAGGGCGGCGCGCCTGGCTCTGCAGCAGCCCCACCAGCAGGCTGATCAACAGCAGCGCCAGCCAGAACCACAGCCGCGGTGGCTCCGTTCGACTGCAGAGGAGCAGCAGCACCAGGCTCAGCCAGGGCCACGGCTGCAGCCATGGCGCCAGCAGGGCCTGACGTCGCTGGTGGCTGAGGCGGGGCAATTTCATGGGCGCGCTCCGCTCATCCAGCGCCAGAACGGCAGCAGATAACTCAAGGGTGCCCTGGTTTCCACCTCGGCTTCCACCTCGGTGGGGGTGCGCTGAGGCAGGGGACGCTCCGGCCCGCGGCCCAGGCTCCAGGCCAGGCCACTGGGGGTGGACGCTATCTCCAGCCGCACCACCGCCAGCACCAGTGGCGCCCCCACCCGTCCGGGCAACTGGCTGGTGAGATCGCCGCCGTCGCCGAAGGAACGCTGGCGGGCGCTGGCCATCAGATTGGCGGCCTCCTCCTGGCTGCCCACCTGGGCGGCCACATCGGCCCCATCGACGCTGTCTCTGGACAGGCTGATCAAACGGCCTGGCACCAGGCCATAGCGCTGCTCGGCGCTGCCGAAACTGTCGCGGCTGAGCAGCTGGGGATTGAGACGCACCTCATCGCCGACCCGCAGGCGACTGGCGTCGGCGGCGGTGAACAGCACGATCGCCAGCCGCTCGCCGTGGCGATCGGCCAGGGCGATGTTGCCCAGTTTCTGGCCGGGCGCCACCGGCTGGCCCGGCAGCACCGCCAGATCCAGCAGCCGACCCGCCACCGAAGCGAACACCTCCTGGCCAACGGTTTCACTCGCCAGGGCCGCGCGCTGAGCCTGGAGTTCCGCCTTCTGGGCCGCCAGCGCTGTCCGCTGGGCGACCAGCTCCGCCTGGCGGGCCTGCAGGGCACTGAGGTCGGCCCGATTGCGCAACCACAGATCCTGGGCGCTCACCCAGAGCGGGCTGTAGCGAGCGACGACATCATCGCGGCGCAGCTCGTCGAGGGCCTTGAGTTGCTGCCCCACCGGCTGGTTGGTGGTGGTGATCTGCTGGCGGCGTTGCTCCAGGGATCGCATCTGGGCGTCAAGGGATCGGGATTGGGCCTCCTGCACCAGAAATTGCTGGTCGAGGGCGGCCTGGCGGGCCTGGCGCAGTCGAGGACTGGTGGCCGGGCCACCACCCGCCCCCGGGGCACTCTGGCCGACCTGGCTGAGGGTGATCAGCAGCTGGCCGGCTTGCACCTGCTGGCCGACACGCACCTTGAGCTCTTGCACTTCCCCGGCGCCCCGGGCGTAGAGGCCGCGGCGATCACCGGGGGGCGCCAGCACGCCCATGCCGCGCACCACGACACCGATACTGGGACGACTGGCCCAGATCAGGGTGAGAACGGCGACCACCAGGACCGGTGATGCCCTGTACAGACGGGAGAAGGGGGAGAGCGCTGTTGCCGCCATGAACCCCTGTATCTGAGACCAATCGTAAGGGAGCGAGCCTTAAGGTCGTGCCAACGATCCGGTTCCGTTCCCGAACTGCCCCGCCGATGGCGCCACCGTTAGCCCCAGGGCGGCCTTGTCCTGGCGACCACCTGGCGTCGCCAGGGCCCTGGCTTCCTTGGCTGCCCTCGCCTGGGCCTGCGGGGCTCGCCTCGCCAGGATCCGGTCCTTCACCGGCAGGCTTGGCCTGGCTTGAGGCCCATCGGGCTGGATCACGCTGGTCAGGGATCGATTCGATTCGGACGTCACGATTGGCTGCTCGACTGGTTGAACTGCAGCAGCTCAACGTTCCAGGGATTCGATTGCCATGGCCGCAAGGATCACGGCCACCAATATCTTGCCTTGAGTTGTCAGGGGTTGAATCCTCATGCCAGCCATGCCAGCCATGCCAGTTTCCTGAAGCGCAGCTGCCTCCCTTGCAACTGGCTCAACGACGACAACCTCAAGTGCAGCCCATTCCTTCAGACCTGTCTCCATCGCCATGGTCTGAATTGCGATGGTCTGCATCCCATCCGCCCGCTCGCCGGCCGCTCCTACTGGCCCGGGCCCTGGTGTGGCTGGCTGGCGGCATTCCAGCTGGCCTGGCCCTGACCCTGGTGCCCGGGCCGTCTGCCGCGGCCGCGCCTGTGGCCTTCCCCGCGGCGCCACCTGCTGGCTTCACCGCGGCCCGTTCGTTCCACTCGGCGCCAGCCCCCACGTCGGCCCAGCCGACCCCCGGAGCCGCCCGGACGTCACCGGCGGATCCCCTCGCCCTCAGCCTGAACCAGGTGTTGCAGCAGGGGCTGGCGGTCTCCCGGCAACTGGTGCGGGCCGATCGCCAGCTGGCCCGCGATGCGGCCCTGACGGCCCTGAACCGCTCGCTGCTGCGACCCGAGCTCAACCTGATCGGCCTGGGCAGCTACACCCAGGTGGGCACGTCGGTGGGGGTGCTCACCAACCTGCCCACCCTCGGGGACATCACCCTGTCGCTGCAGCAGAACGGCTATGCCGTGTTGCGCAACAGCTTTGGCAACGCCGGCGTGGTGCTCAATGCCAATCTGCTGCCCCTGCGTCAGCTGGCCGAAGTGGCCGCCAGCAGCTCCCAGGAGGCGGCCAGCCGCGCCTCCCGCCTGGAGAGCGAACGACAGGCGCGCTTTGAACTGATCAGCACCTACCGCCAACTGCAGTTGAGCCAGGCCCTGGTGCCGGTCTGGCAGGCCGCTCTGCAGGCCTCCACCGCCCTGGAAGCCGACGTGCAGGCCATCCATCGCCGCGGCCTGGCGGCCCAGATCGATCTGCTGCGCTCCCGGGCCCTGCAGGCTGCCGATCGCCAGGGGCTGGCGGAGGTGGAAGCCCAGCTGCTGGCCCAGCGGCAGCAGCTCGCCACCCTGCTGGATCTGCCGCTGGCGGCGAGCCCGCTGGCGGCCGATCCGATCGAAGAGCAGCCGCTCTGGCCCCTCAATCTGCAGGACAGCGTTGAGCAGTCCCTGCGGGGACGCCCCTTGCTGGAGGCCCTGCGGCGCCAGCAGCAGAGCCAGCGCTCCCAGGCCCGCGCTGCTCGGGCCCTGCTCTATCCCTCCTTGAACCTGGTGGCAGGCGCCGGCTACAGCGGCGATCAGCTCAGCGTGCCGCAGTTGCAGCAGGGGGGACGGCTCAATGGTCCCCAACCGCTGCCGTTGCCCAACCTGGAGCAGAGCGGTTCGGCCTCCGGCTCGTTTTACAGCTGGGGGGCCGCCCTGCTGCTGCGCCAGCCGCTCTGGGATGGCGGTCGTTCCGCCTCCAGCGCCGCCGTTGCCGAGCGTCAGGGGGATCTGTTGCAGGCTGACGAGGATCTGGCCCGGCAGCAGATTCGCCAGGATGTCAGCCGCGCCTGGGCCTCGCTGCAGGGTTCGGCCGCCGCGATCGCCGCCGCTCGCGAGGCCGTCAGCGCCCAGCAACGCGCCCTTGCTGATGCCCGGCTGCGCTACCGCGCCCAGGTGGATCCGCTCACCGAGGTGCTGCTGGTGCAGCGGGATCTGCAGGCCTCCCGCGCCTCCCTGCTGACGGCCCTGACCCGCCAGGCCATCGATTGGGCTGTGCTGGAGCGGGAGACGGGGGGGGGCGACGCCCCCCAGAGCGCCAGCTGATCTGCCCTCAGTCGGCGTCCGGGGCAGAAGGGGGCGGTTTGCCCGCAGCTCCACTGAGACGGCTGATCAGCAGCCCCAGAACCAGGGCCAGATAGAGGGGGCCAACCACACTCAGGGCGATGCAGACCACCTGCACCACCGGCGCGGTGGGGATCACATCGCCGTAGCCCACCGTGGTGAGGGTCACGAAGGCGAAATAGTTGAGTCGCTGAAACCCCTGGTCCCAGAGATGGCCGGCCTGGGCCAGCGAACCGATCGTCGGCATGCTCAGGCTCAGTCCGGTGATGCTGTCGCGGAAGCTCCCCGGCAGCAGGCTGTCGAGCACCGTCAGCATCAAGCCGCCGGCGATGCCGAGCAGCAGATAGCCGGCGGTGGCGCCGGCGAGCACCTGGCCATCCACCTCCGTTTCCCTGGCCAGCGCGTGCAGCAGCAGCCGCAGGCTGCGGCCGATGAACAGGGTGAACAGCAGCAGCAGGGGCAGGCCCGCCAGCCTCAGGGTCTGGGGGGCGCAGAGCCAGAGCAACTCCGCCAGCAACGAGGCCAGGGCCAGGATCCGGTGCCAGCGCCCAGCCCCCGGCAGCCGAAACAGCAGGGCGGTGAGGCCCAGGTAGCCGATCCAGGTGAGACGGGCCAGGCTGCTAGGCAGCGCGAAGCTGCCGATCAGCCCGAGGCACAGCAGCAACAGCTGGCGGTAGAAGCGGTGTCGATGATCCTTGGCGGCAGCCACAGTCCGTTCAACCCTGCCCCCTGAACGGCGCCGCTCCGTCTGGGCAGGGCTCCGCTGCCCCGATGGGGCTGGGCGCCGTCGCGCCCTCGGCTGGCTGGAGTCACTCACCTGATCGGCCCCGACGCCTGGGCCTTTCAGGCCGCCGCTTCGCCGATGGCCGCCATGGCCGCGCTGCGGGCTTCGTCACGGCGCAGGACCAGCACACTCAGGGGCGGCAGACAGAGATCCAGCGATTGCTCATAGCCATGCAGGCCCCAGGCATCGGTGAACTTGCCGCCGAGGTTGCCGAGGTTGCTGCCGCCGTAGCGGGCGCTGTCGGTGTTGAAAGCCTCTTCGTAGAAGCCTTCCAGCGGCACGCCGACCCGGTAATGGGAATGGCTCTGGGGGGTGAAGTTGGCCACCACCACCACCCAGCGGCCCGTGCTGCTCTCGCGCCGCATGAAGCTGATCACCGAGTTGGTGGTGTCACTGCAGTCGATCCACTGGAAGCCGTACTGGTCGAAGTCATCACCCCAGAGGGCCCGCTCGGACTTATAGAACGTGTTGAGGTCGTCGACCAGATGCTGCAGGCCCAGATGGGGCTCATGCTGCAGCAACTCCCACTGCAGATCACCCCAGACATTCCATTCAGCACGCTGGCCGAACTCCATCCCCATGAAGATCGTCTTCTTGCCGGGATGGGTCCACATGTAGGCGAGAAGTGCCCTGACATTGGCGAACTTCTGCCAATCGTCCCCTGGCATCTTATGGAGCAGGTGGCTCTTGCCATGAACCACTTCATCATGGCTGAGGGCCAACATGAAGTTCTCGGTGAAGGCATACCAGATCGAGAACGTCACGTTGTTCTGATGGAACTGGCGGAACCAGGGATCAAGCTCGAAATAATCGAGCATGTCGTGCATCCAGCCCATGTTCCATTTGAGGTTGAAGCCCAGGCCTCCGATCGCGGTGGGTTGGGTCACCATCGGCCAAGTGGTCGATTCCTCGGCGATCGAGAGGGCACCGGGGAAGTGCTGGAACAGCACGTGATTCGCCTGTTGCAGGAAAGTGACGGCTTCGGTGTTCTCACGGCCGCCCTGCTCGTTGGCAATCCATTCGCCATCGGGTCTGAGATAGTCGCGGTAGAGCATCGAGGCCACCGCATCAACACGGATGCCGTCGATGTGAAACTCCTCGAACCAGAACACGAGGTTGGCCACCAGGAAGTTGCGAACTTCATTGCGGCTGTAATTGAAAATCAGGGTACCCCATTCCTTGTGCTCACCGATGCGCGGATCGGCATGCTCATAGAGGTGGGCACCATCGAAGAAGGCGAGGCCGTGGGCATCCTTGGGGAAGTGGCCCGGCACCCAGTCGAGGATCACACCGATGCCTTCGCTGTGACAGCGATCGACGAAGGCGCGGAATTCATCGGGTGAGCCGAAGCGGCTGGTGGGGGCATACCAGCCGGTCACCTGATACCCCCAGGATCCATCGAAGGGATGCTCCGAAATCGGCATCAACTCGATGTGGGTGAAGCCCCGATCCTTGACGTAGGGAATCACCTTGTCCGCCAGCTCCGGATAGGTGAGCAGGCGGGCGCCGGGCTTGAGATCGGCCGCCGGCACCGGTGGCCGTGCCGTGCCATCGGCTTCGATGTAGGGGGCATCGGCAGCGGCGTGCATCCAGCTGCCGAGGTGCATCTCGTAGACCGAGATCGGTTGATCGAGCGGATTGCGATGATCCCGCTCCTCGATCCAATGACTGTCGTGCCAGTGGTACTGGCCCAGTTGATCCACCACCGAGCCGTGGTTGGGACGCACCTCGGCCCGGAAGCCGTAGGGGTCGGTTTTCTGGTAGCAGTGGCCGTTCTGGGCCCGCACTTCGTACTTATAGATGGCGCCCCGCTCCAGCCCGGGGATGAACAGCTCCCAACTGCCACCAAGGCGTTGCTGCATCGGATGGTGGCGACCATCCCAGCTGTTGAAGTCGCCCAGCACGGAGACGCTGCGGGCATTGGGTGCCCACAGGCAGAACTGCACGCCGGCGATGCCGTCGCGCTCGCCCACATGGGCGCCCATGCGGCGCCAGATGTGATGGTGATTGCCTTCGGCGAACAGATGGCGATCGAGTTCACCCATCCACTCATGGCGGAAGGCCCAGGGATCATGCTGTTCATGTTCGATGCCGCCCCGCAGCACCCTCAGCCGGTAGCCGCTGCCGGGATCGTCGGCCACATCAGCTTCAAAGATCCAGGGATGGTTCGGGTTCTGCATCGGCTGGCTGGCGTCCGCCAGCAGCAGCTCCACCCGTTCCGCTTCCGGCATCCAGACCCGCACCACCCAGCCACCGCCTTCGATCGCCTGGGGCCCCAGCAGGGAAAACGGATGATCGTGACGGCATTCAGCCAGTCTCTGGGCGTCGTCGATCATCCATTCGAGGCTGAGTGGAGCCATGGTTGAGGCTGGTGACGGCGCGCTCGGAGCCTACGGCGCGCCCGGTCCCGGAGGTCTCGCCAGTGTCAGCGACCGGGGACGGCGGCGGCTGGGGCCGGGTCGGTGGGGAAGTCGACGCCGATGATCTGGTTGCGCTCATTGAGCGAGACGAACAGGTTGTCGGTGAGCCGGTTGAACTCGGTCTTGACGATCACCAGCTTCATCAACGCCGTGCTTTCGGCTTTCCAGATTTTCCTGACCCGCACGAAGTTGCCGGTGATGCGCTGCAGGTTCTGCCACTTCTTCTGAAGGATGGACTGGGAGATGTCCTCCTGCAGCGTCGGGCTGAGGAAGCTGCTGGCGGTGATGAAATGCCCCTTGGTCAAAGCGGTCATGAAGGAGCTCACCACCTTCTCGGCGTCGATGTCGTGGGCGTCGATGTTGTAGCCCTCGAGCTTGCCATCGGCGTTGATCACCATCGTCAGATCCCGGCTGCCGGCGCTGGTGAGGATCTTCGCCTCGACGCTGCTGGAATCGACCCCGGGCTGAATCGCGGTGATGGTCCAGCTCAGCAGCCTCGGCATGCGCTTGATCGATTCGGCCACCATCGACGGGCTGCTCACCCGCTGCAGGCTCGGGGCGAACTGGTTGAAGCGGGCCTGGGCGTCACCGCTGCGGACGGCGATCAGGATGCGCTGAGCCGCAGCCTTGGCTGCTTCTTCGGCCATGGCGGCCGTGGGTTCGACCCGGCGACTGGCCGGGACCGGAGCGGCCTGGGCCTGGGCCGGTGTGCCGGCGAACCCCAGGCCCAGCCCCGTGGCACTGATCATCACCAGTCCCAGCAGATGGCGACGCAGGCCGGGGTTCGTGATCGGGCGGGGCATGGAGGCGGGTGTCGGATCGCCTCAGTTTGCCCCAATCAGCGGTTCCAGCCAGAACCTGGAGCCCTTGGTGGCCAGCTCGATCGTGATCACCCGATGCTGGGATCCCACACCCCCGGTGGGGATCGAGCCGTCGCCGGGATTGACCGCGAAGGCCGGCCAGGCCGCCGGCGCCAGGGATAGCCTCAGGCGCTCACCGGGCTGCAGGGTGGCATCCAGGGGCTGCAGGGACAGCTGCCTCTCCAGGGGAGCCAGGGCCCGCGATCCCCGCAGGCGCAGGCCACCCGTGCAGAGTTGCTGCACGGCCCCGTCCTGGCTCAGCACCGACAGGCAGGCCCAGAGATCAAATCCCGGCTGATCGGCCCAGGCCACCAGCCGCAGCCGCGGTTCACCCAACAGACGCAGCGGGGAACCCAGGGCTGCGCTGCTGAAGCAGGCCACCTCGGGCCGCTGATCCAGGTCGTGGCGCTGCACCAGGCCGGGTTCGGGGCCCAGATGGCCGCCGCGGCTGGGGGTGGGACGCCAGGGGTCATGGACAAGGGTCACACGCTCCTGGTGTCGGTCCCCATCCAGGTCACGGTGCTGAGCTGTGGCCAGCAACCGGCCCTCGTCGCTGCGGATTCCGGCCAGTCCCGAGCTGGCCAGAACCCAGCCCTGGCGGGCGGTCGCAGCGGGAAGGGGTGCCTCCGACTGCCAGATGCCCGTGCGGATGCACTGCAGGGTCAGGCGAGCGGTCCGGCTCGCTGGAAGCCCTGGTGCCAGGGTCACTGCCGCTGCAGGCCCAGCCGTTGCGGCAGGGCCTGGGGTTGTTGTCGGCTCTAGCCCTGACCCCGCTGCAGCAGCTCCGGCCGCAGGCCAGTGGGGCGGGGCGGGCTCGGGCTTGGGCGGTTGCAGATGGCGCCGGAAAAAATCCAGTTGCTGAGCGTCGATGCCGCCCTGCCAGTCGAGATGGCTCCAGGCACCGATGCACAGCTCAGGCTGGCCGCCGGCGGCCAGGGCCCGGCGATACAGATCCAGCACCCCGCGCAGCTGGGGGTCATGCCAGCCGCCGATCAGCAACATCGGCCGCCGCAACAGCTCTGGGGCCACCGGGTGCCGCTGCCACAAGGCGCCGCACTCGGGATCGGATCGCAGCCAGCTCAGGCCCATGCCACCGGCATCGTGCCGTTCCAGCAGGGACAGGCCCTCGCGCAGGTAAGCGCCGCTTTCGAGGCTGCGGCGGATCTCCAGCCAGCCGGAGCCATCCTGCCGCCGCCGACAGCTCTCGGCCGCCAGTTGCAGGGCCCAGCCCAACCCCAGGCTCCACCAGTGGGCTCCCCCCTCACTGGCCCAGTGCCGCCGTTCATCCAACCCGCACATCGCCGGCACCAGAGCGTCCGGCAGGGCGGTTCCCTCACCGTCGTTGAGCAGCTGGGTGAGCCCCTGATAAGAAAATCCATAGGTGCCGACCCTGCCGTTGCTGCCCGGCAGATTCCGCGCCCAGCGGACGGCGGCGGCCCCATCGGGGCCTTCCTGGCGAAAGCCGCCGAAGTCGCCGGCGGATTCGCCGCGGCCGCGCACGTCCTGGACCACCACCAGAAAGCCCGCCCGGGCATACCAGCTGGGGTGGGCGTAGGTGACGGTGGAGGCGATCGCCAGGCCGTAGGGCTGGCGCATCAGCAGCACGGGCCAGGGACCCTGCCCCTCGGGCTGCCAGAGCCGGCCGGCGAGGGAGACGCCGTCAGGCGTCAGCATCGCCAGGTCGACCCCTGGGCCCATTCAGCGCACGTCCGGGCAGTACAGACCGATCACGTAGGTGGTCAGCACTTCGGCATCCATGGTGCTGAGGCCCTGGCTGTTGGCCACCCGGGCCAGGGATTCGGGCGAGGTGGCCGATCGCCCCTGGGCATTGAGCTGCTTAAACTCAGCGCAGAGTTGTTTGGCCAGCTGGGGGTTCTGCTTCACGGTTTCGAGCAGGGCTGAAGCGGCCCCGGCCGGCGCCGGCATCGCCAGGGTGTGCCCCAGCAGCAGGACGGCGGCCGCCAGCCAACCTGCCAGGCCCTGGCGGCTGAGGGGCTGAATCGCCGAACCGCAGCCGACGGGGGGCCTGGGGGCCGATGCCCTGGGCATCGCCAGGCCAGAGGGCGGATAGACCAGGCGGAAGGACATGGGGTTGACGCTGGTATGGCGGGGCATCGCTGCCTCCCCGGGATCCATCCATTTCAGTGACCCTGCGACCCGGCCGGTGTTCGGTCGGGGTCAGTTCGGCGGGCGACCGGCTGGACCTCGGGCCTGGCGAATCCAGCGGCGCACCACGGCGGGCTCGATGGCCACGGCCGCCCGGCCCATCAGCTGGCGTTGAAAGCGGCCCAGCTGCAGCAACAGGCGATCGGGATCCGCCTGGGCCAGACCCTGGCGATTGGCGATGCCGGAATAGAGCAGCAGGGCCGCATCCGCCGGCGAGACGCCCACGTCGATCACCAGTCGGGCCTGGCCCCGCAGCTTGATCAGGCGGGCTTCACTGGCGCCACCGCCGCGGGCCAATTGCCTCAGGCTGGCGTCATCGAGCTCGGCCAGGGCCGGCCAGTTGTCAAGCCCGTGGGCCAGGAGCTGGGCGGCCTCGCGGCTGAAATGGGACGGCAGCCGGAACTCCCAGGGGATCCCGGGGCTGCCGGCCGGCCCGGCTGGGCCCCTCATGGCGTCAGGCTGACGCTGTCGCTGCCCAGATCGCGCACCGCTTCCGCCAGCACCACCGGCCGGCCCGCACCCTCGCCGGCCGTTTCGATGGCACGCAGTCGCACTCGCACCCGGCCGTCGCTCGTGGCGCGGCCACCGCCATGCAGATTGCTGGCCACCTGGATCACGGTGGGGCCAATCGCCGCCGCATCCAGATTCCTGGGGGCGGCGGCGATCACCAGATCGCCGCCGCCGTCGAAGACCACCGGTGCCACAACGGCGCCGCTGATTGTCACCCGGGGGCTGTAGCTGAGCGAAAAGGCCAGGCAGGAGATGGCCAGCAGACCGGTGAAACTGGTGATTCCCACCAGCCGGAAGCGGATTCCCCAGCGCAGCAGAAACCCCGCCGCCGTGGCCAGGAGGAGCAGCCCACTGGCGATACCGAGCCACTTCGCGGCCACGAGCAGGATCGGATCGGCGGCCATGGGGACTGGGGAGGGCTGGTCAACCTCCTTATATTGCGGCCGACCGCGCCAGTGACCGACCGGGGCAGATGAGGTTGCTGCCCAGAAATTGGTCCCGATCCCTGCGAAGGGCCCTCCGTCGCCGCAAGGCGAGGCTCGGCAGCCAGGCTGTGACGGCTCTGCCGACGTCGCCGGTCGAACGGGCTGCGCCCCAGCAGCAGCCCGTGACCCGTCGCGCCGGGGCCAGGCGTCCGGGCATCAGGTCGGCAACCCTGGCCGGTGGCGGCGTGCTGATCGCGGCGGGAACGGTTCTCTGGCTGGCCTCGGATCGGATCCTGGCGGGCCTCTACGAGAGCTGGCGGCCCCACCTGGAGCGGCAGGTGGGCACGCTCATGGGTCGGCCGCTGCAGCTCGGCTCCTACTGCGGCCTCAGCCCTGAGGGCCTCTGTGTGGGGGCCAGCCGCTTTCTGGCCGGAGCGCAGGACGGTTCGACCGCCGCGGTCAGCGGCGCCCATGTCTGGCTGGATCCGCTGGCCAGCTGGCGGCGGCGCAGCCTGGTGCTCGATCTGAGTTTCCGCGGCGCCCACGCCGATCTGCGGCCCAATGCCCGGGGCCAGTGGTGGGTGCTCGGCCCGATCGTCCCCGGCGGCAAGCCGCCGCGCCTGGACCTGACCTTCCGCCTGCTGCAGCCCGGCAGGGTGAAGCTCTGGGGGCTGGCTCAGGGGGGCCAGCCGATCGAACTGGAGGCCGAGGCGCAGGTGCGTCTGCGGCCCCACCTGCGCCAGCTCGATGGCGGTGCCAGGGTGATGGTTCCTGGCCTGCCAGGTTCGGCCCAGCTGGTGGGAATCGGGCAGTGGCAGCAGCGCCACTGGCGCCTGCAGATCAAGCCTCGACAGTTGCCGATCGCCCCCCTGCGCCGCTTTCTGCCCCTGCAGGGCCAGCTGGGCGGCCACGCCGATGGCCTGGTTTCCCTCAGCCTGGAGCGGGGAGTGGCCGGTTGCCAGGGGCAGGTGGCACTTTCGGACGTGAGCTGGCGGCAACGGGGACTGGCCCAGCCCCTGGTGGCGGCTCGACTGCCGCTCAGCTGCCGGGCCCAGCGGCTCACCCTGGCCCCCAGCCCCTGGCGCTTCGGGGCCTGGCAGGGGCAGGTTTCGGGCCGTATCGACGCGGACCGCTCCCTCGCGTTGCGCCTGCTGGCCCAACCGCCCGCGGCCCAGGATCCCGGAACCAATCCAATCCAGGCCGTTCTGCAGGGCCGCTGGCGCTCCGGCCGGTTGCAGCAGGCTCAGCTGCAGGCCTGGCGCGGCCAGTCCCGGCTGGCCGCGAGCGGCGTCATCGGTCGCCAGCTGGATCTGGCGGGCTCCTGGCGGCTCGATCCGGTGGATCTGCCCCGCGGCCGTCGACTGCCGGATTGGCTGCGGGATCATCCCCTGGAGGGGAGCATCGTGGCGGCGGGACCGCTGCGCCAGCCCAGGCTGCAGGTGGACACAGCCCTGCAGCGGCGCAATCCGGTGCTGGGCAGCTGGCAGGCCTCCCTGCGCCTCGATGACGGCCAGTTGCAGTTGCGGCGCCTGGAGGCGGAGCATCTGCAGGCCAGCGCCTCCCTGCCGCTGGCCTTTCAAGCGGGACGCGGATGGAGCCTGGGAGAGCTGCAGGCCCGATTCCACTTGCGTGATTTTCCCCTGGCCCGACTCAGCGGTCTGGTCGGCACCCGGCTCCAGGGCCAGCTGGATGCCCAGGGCCTGGTGCACGGTCCCCTGGCCGCCCTGGTGCCCGATCTCGATCTGGTGGTGCACCGGCCCGGGGCCGGGCCCCTGCTGTTGGAGGAAACCTGGGGCGGTCGCCTGGTGGGCCTCCAGGGCGGTGGCGGCCAGCTGCGCATCGAGGCCCATGCCCCGGCCCCCAGCGGCACGATCACCGCCCAGCTCGATCGCCGCTGGCATCCGATCGCCGTGGCCCTGCAGCGCCAGGGCGGCAGCCTCGAGCTCCACGGCAAGCCGGCGCGCTACAGCTGGCAGGCCCGCGATCTGCCCCTGCACGGCCTCTCGCTGGCCCTGGGCCGCAACCGGCCGTTCCAGCCCCTCGATGGTGGCCTCAGTGGGGCGGGCAGCCTGGCCCTCCAGCCCCTGGCCTTCGCCGGCGCCGTGGCCCTGGATCGCCCCCAGTTCCTCGGCCTTGGTGGCCGCAGCGTGCGGGCCCAGGTGACCTATGCCGATCGGAATTACAGCCTCAAGGGCACGGTGCAACCGCTGGCGGCCGGCAGCGTCGACGTAGCCCTCAAGGGCCGCTGGGCGGGCCCCTTCGAGGCCCGGTTCCAGGCGACGGATCTCTCCTCCCTGTTGTTCAACCAGATCCTGCAGGCCTGGGCCGTCTGGCGCGGTGCTCCCCTGCCCCGCCGTCGGGGGGCGGAGGATCTGAGGGTGGCGGCGATCCAGACCCTCGGTGCCCCGATCGAGGACCAGTTGCTGGCCCTGCGGGACGTGCAGGAGCAGCTGGATTCCTGGGATCAGGAGCGCCGCCGGGCCACCCGGGCGGAGCGACTCTCCCGGCTGCAGATGCGGCTGGATGCCGATCTGGCCATCCGCGGTCCCGATCTGCGCCGGGCCCGGGCCGAACTCAGGGCCAGTGGCCATCTCTGGCTGGAGCTGCGGGATCGGGATCTGGCCCTGTCCCACGACCCGTTCCAGGTGCGGCTGGAGGGATCCCTGTTTGCCGGCGACGGCAGCTTCGATGTCTCCGGTGTCTCGCTCTCGCTGCTGGCCCTGCTGACGCCGGTGCCGGAGAGTCTGCGGGGCTACCTCGGCCTGCGGGGGCGCTATCGCCTCGGTCCGGTCCATCCCGAGCTGGCCATGGATGTCTCCCTCGACGACGCTGGCCTTGGCCACCAGGCACTGCAGCTCGATCGCGGCCATGTGGAGCTGAAGGCCAGGGGGCTGGCGGTGGATCTGGCGCTGCGGGCCGCCGGCGCCTCCAGCAGCGTCGATCTGGCGGGCACCATCCCGCTGGAGCGCCACCGCGACCAGCTCGAACTGCGTATGGCCAGCCGCGGCGATGGCCTGCGCTTCCTCACCGAGCTGACCGGTCGGGCGGTGACCTGGCGCAAGGGCAGTGTCGACCTGCAGCTGCTGGTGCGGGGCAGCCTCGCCGATCCGATCGCCAACGGCTTCCTGCGCTTCCGCGACGGCGAGTACGACCTCGTCGGTCAATCCCTGAAGGGGGTGGAAGCCACGGTGCTGTTCGATTTTCAGCAGCTGCTGGTGCAGGACCTGCGGGCCCGGGTCGGTCAACGCGGGTTGATCCGGGGGGAAGGGCGGCTGGGCCTGCTCCATGCCCTCAGCACCGAGCCGACCCTGGCCCTCAGCCTCAAGGATGTGCCCTTCGCCCAGTCGCGGATTGCGGCGATGGCGGCGGGCCAGCTGACCCTGGCCGGCAGCCTCGTGGCCCCCAGGCTCGGCGGCGATCTGCAGATCAGCCACGGCACGATCAATGCCCAACCCGGCGAGCTGGGCCGCCCCGAGGACGGGGCCCTTGCTGCAGGCAGCCCCTCCACCGCCGGGCCATCCGGGACCGGCGCAACCGCTTCTGATCGGGCAGCCCGCGACCGGGCAACCGCGGATCCGACACACCCGCTCCAGCCAGGCCCCGCGCCGGCAGGTTCTGCATCGGCAGACGGTGCACCGGCAGGCAGTCCTCCAGCCAGCACCAGCCAGGCCAGCGCTGCCCCCTCAGGGGTTGGCCCCTCGGGGCTTGGCCCCTCAAGGGCAGGCCTGCGGGTGCAGCCCACCAGCATGAATGAGCTGTTGCAGCGCAAGTGGGACTTCCGTCAGCCTCTGGTCCTGCTCGGCCCCGAGGTCGAATCCAGCACCAACGAGGCCCTGCAGCAGGCGATTCCCAATCTCCCCTGGCTCAGTTTCGACAACCTGCTGCTGCGCTTCGGGCCAGGCCTGCAGATGGTGCTGCCGAACATCGCCAACTTCAGCACCGGTGGATCGCTGCGGATCAGTGGTCATCTCGATCCCTCGCTGCGGGCCTCCGGGGTGGTGCGGCTGCTCCGGGGGCGCCTCAACCTGTTCACCACCACCTTCAGCCTCGATCCCGATGCACCCAACGTGGCAGTGTTCACCCCCTCGCTCGGGCTGGTGCCCTACCTCGACATCGCCCTGCGCACCCGCATCGCCGACAGTCTCAATGTGATGGCCCCCAGTGGTCTGGGCCAGGGGAGTGTCGGCAGTTCGGGCTATTCCTCCCTGGTGGAGGCCCAGACCCAGGGGGGGTTCTCGTCCCTGAATCAACTGAAACTGATCCTGGTCACCGTGAGCGTCAGCGGCCCGGCGGATCGGATCGCCGACAACATCCGCCTGCGCAGCAGCCCGCCCTTGCCCCAGGAGCGTCTGGTGGCCCTGATCGGCGGCAACTCGCTGGCGGGGCTCAACGGGGCCCAGGCGGGCACCGCCCTGGCCACCGTGCTGGGGCAATCCCTGCTCTCCCCCCTGCTGGCCTCGTTCAGCGATGCCCTCGGGCAGCGCATCAGCCTGGCTCTCTATCCCACCTATGTGAATCCCTCGATCGCCCTGCGAAGCCAACTGCGCTCCGGCCAGGTGCCCCCCCAGCTGGTGCTGGCCTCCGAGGTGGGCTACGACATCACCGATCGGCTCAATGCCTCGCTGCTGGTGGCCCCCAACCGCTCTGATGTGGCGCCCCAGGTGACCCTGACCTACAAGGCCTCCGAGGCCTTCAGTGTGCAGGGCTCCGTCGACAGCCAGGGGGCCTGGCAGAGCCTGCTGCAGGTGTTCTTCCGGTTCTGAAGCGGGGGCGTGAGGACGCTCCGGGGCGAAGCACCGGGCCCCGGGCTGCCGCTGCGTCAGGCTCTGGAGCCAGCGTCCGCGACCATGGCTACCGCGCTTCTGTCATGACCGAGCCCCTGGATTGCCCCGTCCCGCCGTCCCCCGGCACCGAGTCCGGCCGAGGGAGCCCAGGCCAGCCCAGCGGCAGCCTGTCCCTTGAATCCGATCGAGCCTGGGGTGCTGACCTGGCCGGTGGGACCGGTCAGCTGATCGGCATCGATCTCGGTGGCACCGCCATCAAGCTCGGCCGTTTTGATCAGCAAGGCCAGCTGCTGGCGGAACTGGAGGTGCCCACTCCCCGGCCGGCGCTGCCGGGGGCCGTGACCATGGCGATCGCCGAGGCCGTGGATCAACTCGATCCCGAGCATCTGGCCGATCGGGTCGGGGTGGGACTGCCGGGGCCAACGGATCGGACGGCGCGCATCGCCCGGATCTCGATCAACCTGCCCGGCTGGATCGATGTGCCTCTGGCCGACTGGCTGGAGTCGCGACTGCAGCGACGGGTCACCCTGGGCAATGACGCCAACTGCGCCCTGCTCGGCGAGGCCTGGCTTGGCGCCGCCCGCTGCTGCGGCGACACGATTCTGCTCACCCTCGGCACCGGCGTGGGCGGTGGCGTGATGCTGGGCGGCAGCCTGTTCACCGGCCATGGTGGCGCCGCCGGCGAACTGGGCCTGATCGGCCTCGATCCCGATGGTCCTCCCTGCCGCAGCGGCAACCGCGGCTCCCTGGAGCAGTACTGCAGCATCGCCGGCCTGGCCCGGCTCAGCCCGATCGAGCCAGCCGAGCTCTGCCGCCTCGCCGACGCGGGCGATGCCGAGGCCCTGGCGGTGTGGCAGCGCTATGGCCAGCTGCTCGGCATCGGCCTGAGCTCCCTGCTCTATGTGCTCACCCCGGAGCTGGTCCTGATCGGTGGCGGACTCAGCGGCGCCAGCCACCATTTTCTGCCGGCGGTCTGGGCGGAACTGGAGCAGCGGGTGCTGGCGGTGTCGCGCGAAGGGCTCGAGATCCGGCGCTGTGCCCTCGGCAATGGGGCCGGCCGGCTCGGCGCCGCCCGGCTGGCGCTGGACCGCTTGGGATGATGGCTCCATGACCCAGATTCCCGATCCCTCGCCCGAGCTGCTGCAGCGGGCCCTGGCCGTGCGCCGCTCCGCCCTGGCCCTGGGCCAGCTCAGCGATGGTCGGCGCTGCGAGGCCGTGCTGGCGATGGCGGCGGCCCTGGAGGCCGATGGGGCCGCGATCCTGGCCGCCAATCAGCGCGATCTCGAGGCGGCTGAAGCCGATGGCCTGGCGCCGGCGCTGGTGGCCCGGCTCAGGCTTGATCCCACCAAGCTGGCCGCGGCGATCGCGGGGGTCCGCCAGGTGGCGGCCCTGGCCGATCCCCTCGGCCGGCGCCAGCTCCACACCGAGCTCGACCAAGGGCTGGTGCTGGAGCGGGTCACCGTGCCCCTTGGGGTGCTGGGTGTGATCTTCGAGGCCCGGCCCGATGCCGTGATGCAGATCGCCTCGCTGGCAATCCGCTCCGGCAATGCCGCCTTGCTCAAGGGGGGCCGGGAAGCCCTCCATAGCTGCGAAGCGATCCTGACGGCCCTGCATCGGGGCCTGGCGACGACCAGTGTCGATCCCCAGGCCCTGGCCCTGCTCACCAGCCGCCAGGAGAGCCTGGGGCTGCTGAAGCTCGATGGCCTGGTGGATCTGATCATTCCGCGCGGCTCCAACGATCTGGTGCGCTTCATCCAGGACAACACCCGCATCCCGGTGCTGGGTCACGCCGATGGCATCTGCCATCTGTATGTGGATCAGGCCGCCGATCCCGACCAGGCCCTGCGCCTGGCCCTCGACAGCAAAATCCAGTATCCGGCCGCCTGCAACGCCATCGAGACCCTGCTGGTGCATGGTGCGATCGCGCCGAGCTTCCTACCGGCAGCGATCGCGGCCTTCGGCGCCGCCGGGGTGGAGCTGCGCGGCGATGGGGCCGCCTGCGCCCTCGGAGTGCCCCATGCGGCGCTGGACCAGGACTGGCGCACGGAGTACTCCGACCTGATCCTGAGTGTGCGGATCGTCGAGGATCTGGAGCAGGCGCTGGAGCACATCGCCGCCTACGGCTCCCGCCACACCGACGCCATCGCCACCACCGACCCGGTGGCCGCCGATCGCTTCCTGGCGGTGGTGGACAGTGCCGGGGTGTATCTCAACTGCTCCACCCGCTTCGCCGATGGCTTCCGCTATGGCTTCGGTGCCGAAGTGGGCATCAGCACCCAGACCCTGCCGCCGCGGGGGCCGGTGGGCCTGGAGGGGCTCGTCACCTATCGCTACCGCCTGCGCGGCGAAGGCCACATCGCCGCCGACTACGCCAGGGGTGAACGCCAGTTCAGCCACCGCTCCCTGCCGCTGTGAACGCCTCTGCCGCTGCCAGAGCCCCGCACCGCCATGGCTGAAGCGATTCCCCTGGTGCTGATCCACGGCCTCTGGGACACGCCCAGGGTGTTCCGGCCGCTGCTGCGGGACCTGGATCATCGCCGCGAACCGCTGCTGCTGCCCCATCTGCCCCATGGCCTGGGGTCCACGCCGCTGCTCGATCTGGCCCAGCGCCTCGATGAGGCGATTCGGGCGGCCTATGGGACCGATCAGCCGATCGATCTGCTGGGGTTCTCGATGGGGGGCGTGATTGCCCGCAGCTGGATTCAGTTGCTGGGCGGTGCACCCCGGACCCGCCGCTTCATCAGCGTGGCCAGTCCCCATCAGGGCACGCTCACCGCCTTGCCCTGGCCACGGCTCTGGTTGGCCGGCATCGCCGACATGAAGCCCGCCAGTTCGCTGCTGCAGAGGCTGGATGCCGATCTCGATCCCCTGCGGCGCATCGATTGCTGCAGCTTCTACAGCCCCACCGATCTGACGGTCTTCCCCGGCTGGCAGGGGGTGTTGCCGGTGGGGCGCCGCCAGCTGCTGCCGGTGTTGCGCCACGATCGCCTGCTGACGGCACCTCAGGCTCTGAAGCCCCTGCTGGCCGAGTTGTTGCGGCCTTGATCGGCGGCGCCGGCGGCAGGGCAGAGCGCGCCGAACCGCCGCAGCGGCCTCAGCTCGCCACCAGGCCCGTGTGGCGGATCAGGGCCTCCGGGGAAGGCGGCCGACCGCGGAAGCGCTCGAACAGCTCGCCTGGATGGCGACTGCCGCCCTGGCTGAGGACGGTCTCGCGGAAGCGGCGGCCGGTGGAGCGGATCGCCTCCTCATTCTCGAGACCCCCGTCTTCAAAGGCACTGAAGGCATCGGCGCTGAGCACCTCGGCCCACTTGTAGGAGTAGTACCCGGCGGCGTAGCCACCGGCGAAGATGTGGCCGAAGGAGCAGAGCAGGGCGTCGTTCTCGATCGGCTCGAGCACCGTGGTGGTGATGGCGATCTGGCGGCGCAGCTGTTCGGGGCTCTGGCCGCCGTCGGGGGTCCAGCGGCTGTGCAGGCGCAGATCCGTCAGCGAGAAATGCACCTGCCGCAGGGTGGCGGCGCCGCCCATGAACGTGCGGGCGGCGAGCAGCTTCTCGTATTCGCCCTCGGGCAGCGATTCACCGCTCTGCCAGTGGCGGGCCATGCCCAGCAGGGTGGCCTCGTCGTAGCACCAGTTCTCCATGAACTGGCTGGGCAGTTCCACCGCATCCCACTCGACGTTGTTGATGCCGGCGGCCTGGGGCCGCTCGACGGTGGTGAGCATGTGATGCAGGCCGTGGCCGAACTCATGGAAAAGGGTTTCCACCTCCTGGAAGGTCATCAGGCTGGGGGTGTCACCCACCGGCGGGCTCTGATTGCAGACCAGATAGGCCACAGGCAGCACCGACTGGCCATCGGCCGAGCGGGAGCGACTCAGACACTCATCCATCCAGGCCCCGCCTCGCTTGCTGCCGGGCCGGCTGTAGGGATCGAGATAAAAAGCGGCGATCGGCCGGCCGTCGTCCCGGTCATGGACCCGGAAGAAGCGCACATCCGGATGCCAGATCGGCGCTTCGCCATCGGCGGCGGTGATGGCAATGCCGAACAGGCGATCGCAGAGGGCAAAGAGCCCGTCCAGCACCCGCGGCAGGGGGAACCAGGGCCGCAGGGCCTCGCTGTCGAGATCGAAGCGCTCGCGGCGCAGGTGATCAGCCCAGAAACTCACATCCCAGGGCTGGAGATCCGACGCTTCCGGTGCTCCCTGGCGCGCAGCACAGGCGCGCAGATCGTCCAGCTCCTGAACGGCCATCGGATAGGCGGCCGCGCGCAGATCCTCCAGCAGCCCTTCCACCGCCTCGATCGAATCAGCCATCTTGGAGGCCAGGCTCAACTCCGCCCAGTTGGCATAGCCCAGCCGCCGGGCCTGCTGCAGCCGCAGGCTGAGGATCCGCTCGATCACCGGCCAGTTGCTGTCGCCAGCCTTGAGCTGTTCATGGCTGGGCAGGTCCGGCCTGGGCTGGTCCTGCAGAACGGTGGCCTCCCCCGAGGCTCGGCTCACCTGGGCCCTGTACAGCCGCTCGCGCAGATCGCGGCGGCGGCTGTACTGCATGAACGGCCCGAAGCGGGGGTAGTCGAGACCCAGCAGCCAGGGACCGGACGCCGCCGTGGCCTCAGCATCGGCAGAGTCGGCCTGCCGGGCGGCCTGGGCCAGCTGCTCGCACAGACTCGCCGGCAGTCCTTCGACGTCCGCCGGCTGCGTGAGCCGCAGGGTCCAGCTGTTGGTGGCATCCAGCAGGCGGTTGCCGAAGCTGGTGGAGAGTTCCGCCAGTTCCTGGCTGGTGGCGTTGAAGGCCTGCCGCTCGGTCCCCTCCAGACCGACGCCGCGCAGGTCCATGTCGCGCAACTCGGCCGTGAGGATGCGCTGCTGGGTGTCGTCGAGATCCGGGCGGGCCTGCAGGGCCTTGAGGGCCCGGTAAATGATCTCGCTCTGGCCGGCGCGATTGCCGAAGGCCACCACGGCCGCCTGCTCTCCGGCATGGGCCTTTCGCAGTTCCGGGGTATTGCAGACGCCGTTGAGATGGCCGACAACCCCCCAGCTCCAGCGCAGCCGTTCGTTGAGCCGGTGCAGGGGCTCCATCACCGCCTCCCAGCTGGGGGGAGGGCCCTGTTGGCCGGCCTGATCGAGCCCGATTTCCAGGGCAGAGAGCTCCGCCTCCAGCTCCGCCATCAGCTCGGGGATGTGCTGACTCACCTGCTCGGGCGTGATCCGCTCGAACAGGGGCAAACCCTGGCCTGCCAGCAGCGCAGGCCGGCTCTGGAGATCAATGCTCATGACTACGGCTCTCGATGGCTTGCTGGCCTCCATTTCAGACGAGCGGCGCTGCTGGCGTGGCTCGGCTGGGGCAGGGATCCCCGCACAGCGGCGATCCGTGGGCTGGGGGGGGGGGGTCAGCCGAAGAGGGGAAAGCGGCTGAAGGCCAATTGGCTGGTGTTGCTCAGCTCAATCGCCAGGGCGTTGGTGCTGGCCTGATAGAAATCGATTGCCACCCGCGGCCAGAAGCCGATCACCAGGGTGGGCACCAGCAGGCTGAGGCCGATCACCAGCTCCCGCGGACTCATGTCGCCGACCACCGCCAGAGCGGGGATCCTGGGGCCGAAGAACACGCGGCGACACAGGGAGAGCAGATAGACCGGGGTGAGCACCAGGCCGATGGCGGCCAGGACGATCGTCAGCACCCGGAACGGCACGGTGAAGCCGTCGTTGGCGGTCACCCCCAGGAAGACGGTGATCTCGCTGATGAAGCCGCTCATGCCAGGCAGGGCCAACGAGGCCAGGGAACTGGCCAGGAAGAAGGCGAAGGTGATCGGCAGGGCCTTGGCCAGGCCGCCCATGTTGGGAATCGAGAGGGTCTTGGTGCGCTCGTAGAAGACCCCGGTGACGAAGAACATCGAAGCGGCGATCAGGCCATGGCTGATCATCTGCAGCATGGCGCCACTCATACCGAGGGAATCGATGGCACCGATGCCGAGCAGCACGAAGCCCATGTGGCTGACCGAGCTGCAGGCGATGCGCCGCTTGACGTTGTCCTGGGCGAAGGCGTTGAGCGCCCCGTAGATGATGTTGACAATGCCGAGGACCACCAGAGCGGGAGCCAGCAACAGATGGATTTCCGGCAGCATCTGCACGTTGAAACGCAGCAGCGCGTAGCCCCCCATCTTCAGAAGCACCCCGGCCAGCAACATCGACACCGGGGCGTTGGCCTCACCGTGGGCATCGGGAAGCCAGGTGTGGAGAGGGAAGATCGGCAGCTTGACACCAAAACCGATCAGGAAGCCGAGATAGCAGAGCAGGCCGAAGGTCCCCCCCGGAGAGCGGGCCGCCAGTTCCGAAAGATTGAGGGTGAAACCGTCACCGGAGAGGGCCAGGGCCAGGCCGCTGAGCAGGATCAGGAGGGAGGCGGTGGCGGTGTAGAGAATGAATTTGGTCGCGGCGTACTGGCGCTGCTTGCCGCCCCAGATGGCGATCAGAAGGTAGACCGGCACCAGTTCCAGTTCCCAGGCCAGGAAGAACAGCAGGAAATCCTGGGAGAGGAACACCAGCCCCTGGGCCGAGGCCTGGACCAGCAGCAGGCCGAAATAGAGGCGGGTCTTGCGATTGACGTTCCAGCTGGCAGCCACCGCGAGCAGGGTGACCAGACCGCTGAGCACCACCACGGGCGCCGACAGGCCGTCGGCGGCCAGGGACCATTCCAGGCCCAGAGCGGGAACCCACGGCAGCCGCTCCACCAATTGCAGCTCGGCGATGCTGCCATCGAAATGACGGCTGAACACCCACAGCATCAGGGCCAGATCGACGCCCAGGGTGGCCAGGGCCAGGAGTCGGGGCAGCCTGGGATCGTCCGCATCGCCGGGCAGCAGGGGCATCAGCAGGGCCGCAGCCGCCGGCAGCAGCACGATCAGGCTGAGCCATGGAAAGGCCGCCGGGAGCGAGGACGCGGCCGAAATGGGCAGGGTGGCGTCCATCACTACATCCAGCTGGTGACATGGGAAGCATCGGCCGCAAGTCCTGGGACTGGAGCGGATTCTTCGATGCAGGAATCTATCAGTTGAGTAGAAGTACTCATGGCCTGTGCTAGGGGCGAATCGGGCTGGGGCGTTGGCTGGGGTGACAGCTCAACCGGGTGCAGCGGCGGGCGCTGCGTCCACTGGAGGGGTCGCTGATCGGCTGGCGGAGGGCTCAGGCGACCAGCGTCGGCAGATGGCTCCAACGGCTGCCTTCGTGCTGGGGCTGAAGCACCTCGCCGCGGCTGCTCACCCCTTCCCGGCGCCAGGCCTCCACCATCGCCGCGCTCACCGCCTCGGCGACGGAGGGGGGCCCCAGGGCCAGCAGCGTCGGTCCGGCGCCGCTGATCACGCAGCCCCAGGCCCCGGCGTCCAGGGCCGCCTGGCGCACGGCCTTCCCCCCCTGGATCAGACCCCAGCGGTAGGGCTCATGGATGCGGTCGTGCATGCCGTCGGCGATCAGATCGCCGTTACCCGTGCGCAGCCCCTGGAGCAGCAGGGTCAAGGCACCGAGATTGATGACGGCATCACTGATCGGAATGCTGCGGGGCATGGCGCGCCGCGCTTCGGCGGTACTGAGGCGGATCGAGGGGATGGCCACCACCGCCTGGACGTTGGTGGCCCACTCACAGCGCACCACCCTCCAGCGATGGGAGGCGGCGCGGGCGGTCAGGCACAGCCCGCCGACCAGGGACGGCACGACGTTGTCAGGGTGCCCCTCGATGTCGATGGCCAGCTCCAGCAACTTCTCCTTGCTCAGGGGTTCGCCGACCAGGGCATTGGCGCCGATCAGCCCGGCGACGATCGCCGTGGCGCTGCTGCCCAGGCCCCGGGCGGGCGGCACGGCCAGCTGCACCCTGGCCTCCAAGGCCACCGGTTCCTTGCCGGCCTCCTTCCACACCCGCTGGGCGGAGCGATAGATGAGGTTGTCGGGGCCGCCGCGCAAATGGGCCCCTTCGCTGCCTTCGATGATCAGGTCGAAGCGTTCACCACCACCCTCGATCACCCGCAGTTCGAAGCGATTGCCCAGCTCCAGAGCTGCGCCGAGGCAGTCAAAACCGGGGCCGAGGTTGGCCGTGGTGGCGGGGACCTCCACCACCACCCCTTGGCCGAGGCTAGGGCGCACCATCGAGGTCGTCTTACTGGGTCCAGTGTCGCAGTCGATGGGTCAGGCTCAATCGAGCAGCATCCGGGCGCGGCAGGCAGCGCTGAAACTGCCGAAGCTGGGATCGATCACGGCCTGGATCGGCATCGGCTCGAGCACCGCCCGCAACCGGCCCTTGGCCAGAAAGGCTTCCCGGAAGCGCCGGGAGCACAGTCCCTCCAGCAACTTGCCCGCCGTACCGCCCCCCAGCCAGATGCCACCGCGGCAGAGACTGGCCAGAGCCAGATCGCCACAGACCGATCCATAGGCCCCCAGCCAGAGATCGAGGGCCTCAAGGGCCAGGACCTCGCCAGCGGCGGCGGCCTCGGCCACGGCGGCGGGCAGATCGGCCGGCTGACCGCTCGGCGCTCCGCCGGTTTCGGGCGCAAGCGCTCCGGCCTGCCAGCGGCTCGCGTGAGCCTGCAGGGGGTGCAGACCCTGGGGATCGCGGCAGGCCAGCAGCCAGCGGGCCACATCCCCGAGGCCGGTGCCGCTGACCACCCGCTCGATCGACAGCCGTTCGAGCTGGCGATCGGCCTGGATCCATTGCTTCAGGTCCCACTCCTGCTGGCTGCGAGGGGCGAATTCGCCGTGGGACGCCTCGCTGGCCAGGGCCTGGAGGCCGGTGCTCGTGTGAACCCCCAGCGCCACCCCGAGCCCGGTGCCGGCCCCCAGAATCAGCAGGGGCGCCTTCGCCACCGCCTCGCCAGGGCACACGCTGACCACCTGGTTCGCCTGCAGATGGGGCAATCCGTAGATCAGCACGGCGAAATCGTTGACCAGCTCCAGCCGCGCAAGACCGCAACAGCGGGCCAGGGCCTGCTCTTCGAGGCTCCAGCTGAGGTTGGTGAGCTGGGCCCGACCGCCGTGCACAGGACCGGCGACCGCCAGGCAGGCCGTGCTGGGCCGCTCCAGGCCCTGGCCGTCGCCCTCCAGCAGAAAATCCAGCACCATCGCCCCCAGGTCATCCCAGTCGGCTGAGAGATAGCGGCGGCTGGCGAGGGGCTCCAGGCTGGCGGCGTCGTGGAGGCTCAGCAGGGTTTTGGTGCCGCCGATATCGCCGGCCAGCAGAGTGGTCATGGCCGAAACCTGTTGGAATGAGGGTTGAGGGAGTGGTGGCAATCACCCTTGCCAAGAGCAACCGGCGCCGATCAGCTTTCGCCCAGGCCGGCAAGGCGCTGCTGGTTGGCACTGGTGCCCCTGGAGATCAACTCGGCCAGGGGGAGGGCACCGAGATCGCCGTCTCGGCGGCTGCGCAGGCTGATGGTCTGGGTTTCAGCCTCCTTGGCACCGATGACAGCCAACACGGGAATCTTCATCTGTTCACCATTACGAATCAGCTTGCCGAGCCGTTCGCCACTGCGATCGATGCTCGCCCGCACCCCCTGCTGCACCAGCTGTCGATGCAGGGATTCGGCGTAGGGCAACACCTCATCGGTGACCGGCAGCAGCCGGATCTGCTCCGGCGCCAGCCAGAAGGGAAAATCGCCGGCGTAGTTCTCGGTCATGATGCCGAAGAAGCGCTCCAGCGAGCCGAAGATCGCCCGGTGAATCATGATCGGGCGCTGGCGGCTGCCGTCAGCCGCCACGTACTCGAGGTCGAAGCGCTCCGGCAGATTGAAATCGAGCTGAATCGTTGAGCACTGCCAGAGGCGGCCAATGGCATCTTCGATCTTGAGATCGATCTTGGGGCCATAAAAGGCGCCCCCGCCCTCATCGACCTTGTAGGGCCAGCCCTTGCGCTCGAGAGCCTCGATCAGGCCGGCGGTCGCCAGATCCCAGACCGCGTCGTCGCCGATCGACTTCTCCGGTCGGGTGGAGAGGTTGATCTCGTAGTTGCGGAAATCAAAGGTGCTGAGGATGCGCTCGGTGAGATTCAGCACCCGCAGGATCTCATCGCCGATCTGATCCGGCAGGCAGAACACATGGGCGTCGTCCTGGGTGAAGCCCCGCACCCGCATCAGCCCGTGCATCACGCCGGGGCGTTCGTAGCGGTAGACAGTGCCGAGCTCGGCCCAGCGGATCGGCAATTCGCGATAGGAGCGCAGCCGGCTGGCATAGGTGAGCACGTGGAAGGGACAGTTCATCGGCTTGAGCTGGTACTGGCGCTCGTCCACCTGCATCGGGCCAAACATGCTCTCGGCGTAGAAGTCGAGATGGCCGGAGGTCCGCCACAACTCAATGTCGGCGACATGGGGGGTGTAGAGCAGCTCGTAGCCGTCGTCGAAGTGGGCCTGGCGCCAGAAGTCCTCGATCAGCAGGCGCATGCGGGCGCCGCGCGGATGCCAGAACACCAGGCCGGCGCCGGCCTCATCTTCGATCGAGAAGAGATCCAGGTCGGTGCCCAGCCGGCGATGGTCACGCCTTAGCGCTTCCTGCTTACGGCGCTGGTATTCCGCCAGTTGTTCGGCCGTTTCCCAGGCCGTTCCATAGATGCGCTGCAGCTGGGCTCTGGTCTCGTCGCCCCGCCAGTAAGCCCCCGCCACGCTCTCCAGGGCGAAGGCCTTGGGGTTGAGCTCACTGGTGTTGGCCACATGGGGGCCGGCACAGAGGTCCCACCACTGCTCGCCCAGGGTGTAGAGCGTGATCGGCTCCTGCAGGCCAGCCAGAATTTCCAGTTTGTAGGGCTCGTTCTGCTGGCTGATGCGCCGTTCGGCCTCCTCGCGGCTGACTTCGATGCGCTCCAGGGGCAGGCGGGCACCGATGATCTTCAGCATCTCCTTGCGGATCGCCTTGAGATCGGCCTCGGTGAAGGGCTCGGGGTTGTCGAAGTCGTAATAGAAGCCGTTCTCGGTCCAGGGGCCGATCGTGACCTGGGCTTTGGGAAACAGGCGTTGCACCGCCATCGCCAGCACATGGCTCATCGAGTGGCGGATGCGCAGCAAAACCGGGCTTTCGCTCGTTCTGGGCAGCTGGATGGCCGTTGTGGTGCTCTCGCTCGATGCCGTCTGGGGACTTACGGCCATCGGGGAGCTGGTCACGGAATCACAGGTCGGGGAAGGGTTCTCATCCTACGGACTCGCTTCGGGCCTCCGATCGGGGAGGCCTAACGACGTCTGGAAGGGCGTGATGCCTGGGCCTCTGCGGCCAGCTTTCGAGCCTCGCCCCGGCGCTGGACGAACTTGATCTGTCTCCTGATTGCTTTCAGGACCACCTCGGCAGGACCAGGTTTACTGGAGCCCTGACCTGATCGTCGTTTGGCCGACGATTGACGCTCCCACTTGACAATCCTTTTCGAGATCAGCGTGAACGGATTGGCCGCTGCCAGCCTGGCCGGCAGGCGCGGATTTGGAAATCCAGCCACGGCGCCAAAAAAAATCGCGAACACCAGGCTGATCAGGGCCGTTTTGGCAAACTGGAAGGACTGGGTGACTCTGCGGCCAGCGATACGCTCCTTCTGACTGTTGCGAAGCCTGCCCAGATCGTCGTCGAGCTTGATCAGCATGCTTTGGCGCACTTTTGCCAGGGGTTGGTTGAAACCCGGCGGCAAATTTGGAGATCCAGGGAGTTTGCCCAGGGCAGTGTTGAGTTCGCTCAGGTTCTGGCTTGAAGCGATTTCGCTGCTGGCGGCTTCAATGGTATCCATCATGCGCTCTGCCGGTATCTCAAGCGCGATTCCCAATCGCCAGATGGCTGAAGCCTGCAAGGGAATCAACAGCAGAAAGCCAACGCAGGCGCACGCACATACCCTGCGGACCAGCATCGGTGCCCGGCCCGTGGCCCTCACCTCAAGATGGATTCCCAGCAGCAGCAGACAGGTGCCGATGACGGGCAGGAAGGCAAAGTTCTGCAAGGCCGTGATGGCAGTCCATTGCCAGGTCGGATCGACCAACCGAGATGGCAGGATGTTGCTGAGCAGATTGCAGACAAACAGCACGTAGAGTCCGAATCCTGCCAGCTTCAGAATTCGGGGGAGTTCTGATGGTTGGCGCCTGGTCAACTCTTTCATCTTGTGCTCATGGTTATTTCATGGGCAGAAGTGTAGCGGCGTTCCCCTCGTCTGTTGCTCGCCCCCTGTGGCTATGGGCGATGCGGCCCCGGAGGGAGCCCGGGCTGCGGCCAAGGGCTCTACGGTGAAAACGGCCACAATCGGCTGCGGTGACCCTTCCTCCAACTCCCTCCACCCTGCTCGCTGCGGCGGCTGGAGCCGAGCGCCGCAGCATCGCCGTGAGTTACCTGCTCTGGTGTCTGTCCCTGGTTGGGGTCTGCGGCCTGCAACGCTTCTACAACCGACGGCCGATCACCGGCATGCTCTGGCTGTTCACCTTCGGCTTCTGCTATGTGGGCCAACTGCTGGATCTGTTGCTGATCCCGGATCTGGTTCAGAAGGCCAACCAGTCCCTGCTGCTTCAGGACGCCCTAAGCGCCGCCGAGTCCTCCCGCCTGCCGTCGTTGGAGCGCCAACTGCTGCAGTTGGCCCGGCGATCCGGTCACCAGGGCTTCACCATCAATGACGCCCTGCTGGACCTGCAGCTGCCCCATGGAGCCGACAGCGAGGTGGTCTATGCCGAGATCGAGCGCTTGCTCCATCGCCAGTTGCTGGATGTGGGCAACGACGAGCGCGGACGGGTGATCTACCTCGAGCCCTGATCACAGCGATGTCTGCCAGCGAGACCTTCAGGCCCCACCGCCAGGCCTCGCCAGCTCCGTGCCAGCCCGTAACGAGCCCATGATCGTGGACCGCTCCCAGCCCAGGGCAGCCATGAGCGTTCCCGCTCTGAGCTGGGGAGGCTTCCACACTCCCGTTGCGCCGGCCCAGGCCTGGCGTCAGGACTGGGTCACGACGACAGGAAGCCCAGAGCCTGGCGCACCCGAGCCAGGGTGGCCTCAGCCACGCCACTGGCCCGTTCGCGGCCCTGGCGGAGCACCTCAGTCAGGTACTGGGGATCGCTGCGCAGCTCGCTGTAGCGCTCTTGCAAGGGGGCCAGGGCTGCCACCACGGCTTCGGCCAGCAGCGGCTTGAAGGTGCCCCAGCCCATGGCGGCGCATTCAGCGGCGGCAGCCTCGCGGCTGCGGCCCGCCAGCAGCGCATAGAGCCCCAGCAGATTGTCGGCCTCGGGGCGCTCGGGGTTGCCGAACTCCAGGCCCATCTGGGGGTCGGTCTTGGCGCGCTTGATCTTGCGGAGGATCAGCTCCGGTGGATCCAGCAGGGTGACGCGCGAACCCTCATTGGCATCACTTTTGCTCATCTTGCTGCGGCCGTCGGTGAGGCTCATCACCCGGGCCCCCTCCCTGAGGATCAGCGGCTCGGGAACCTTGAGGATCGGGATCAGGTCGCCGTCGCTGTCCCGGCGGCCAAAGCGGGCGTTGATCCGTTGCTGGGCGATGTCGCGGGCCAGTTCGAGATGCTGTTTCTGGTCTTCCCCCACCGGCACCCGGTCGGCGTCATAGAGAAGAATGTCGGCCGCCATCAGGACCGGGTAATCGAGCAGGCCGGCCGACACCTCCGAGCCCTGTTTGACGGCCTTCTCCTTGAACTGGATCATGCGCTCCAGCCAGTTCAGCGGGGTGACGCAATTCAGCAGCCAGCACAGCTCGCTGTGGGCGCTGACGTGGCTCTGAACGAAGACCGTGGAGCGCTGAGGATCAATGCCACAGGCCAGGTAGAGGGCCGCGGTGGTGAGGGTGTCCTCGGCCAGTCGGGCCGGCTCGTGGGGCACCGTGATGGCGTGCAGATCGACGACACAGAAAAAAGTGTCGTGGCTGCTCTGCAGATCCACCCAATTGCGGATCGCCCCAAGCCAGTTGCCCAGGTGGAGGGCCCCGGTGGGCTGGACCCCCGAGAGTACCCGCGGTCGCTCTGTTGGCCCTGCGGGGCCAGGAGGCATGGTGCTGGACACTGGCACTGGCATCGAGCTGACTGGCCTCAGGCGACGCCGGGGTTCACTGCGGCGGCGTCCGCCTCCGCAGTCACGGGCTGGCCGTTGGTAGCGGCCGGATCAGCGGCCGGATCAGCGGCCGATGATTCCGTCTCGGAACCCGTCGTGACGTCAACGCCTGGCCCTTCCTGCTCCTGCTCGGCAACTGCCGCCTCAGCTCCTTCCTGGGCTGAGCCCTGCTCTTCAGCGATCTCAGGCTCAGACTTGGGCGCTGCCGGACGGCTGGGCCTGGCGAATGGGTCGATCCGCTGACTACGGCTACCGCCAGCGCCACCAGCGCCAGCCCCCGGGCCCCGGCCCTCGCCGCGGCGTCCGTCCCGTTCGCCACCACCACCAGCGCGTGCTGCAGGGGTGCCGGCGGGCCGTTGTCCGGCCTGGGCTTGCTGCTGGGCCACCAGCTCAGTGAGTTGTCCGGCCTCCAGTTGCTGGGCCAGGGTGCGCAGGGCAAAACCGAGCACGGCCACGGTCGAGCGCAGCCCGAAGGCTTCCTGCAGGGCTCTGGCGGCCTGGAGCTCGTTGTCGCTCAAGCGGATGCGGAAACCACCGGCATCGCGCTGGCCTCCCTGGCGTGGACCCCCTTCCCGTTGGCCGCCTTCCCGCTGCCTGCCTTCGCGTGGAGTCCCGTCCCGACGATCGCGGCCCGATGCCTCGGCACCCGCGTCGGCCTGGGGAGTGTTGGTGTCGTCGGCCATGCCCGCAGCACGCATTCAGGCGCAAGTGTGGCGCATCGAGCGACGGACAGGATCGCCTTCGGCGTGAAGCCAGTGCAAGCTGTGCTGGCTGGTTGCCGGGATCCCCGCCCGGGCGAGCACCAGCAGCGGCAGGGGACGGCATGCCTGGCTCTGGAAGCGCTGCCGGTACTCCTGCAACAGCCCTAAATAGCGCTCCAGGGTCCAGCCCTGGTTGCCCCGCTCCTGAGCCATCCAGAAGCGCTGCAGGGCTTCTCGACAGGCTTCGCCGCCGAACTCCTGCCAGCACTGTTGTTGCGCCTGCCACCCCTGCTGGCCTGCCGCCAGCAGCTCGCGATACAGGGCCAGTTCGGGCGCCTCGCGGCTGGCATCCGGGGGCAGCCGGCTCGCCAGCTGATCGATCCGCACATGGTCCAGGCGCAACCAGCAGCGATCGAGAAGCAACACCGGCAGTCCGCCATGCCAGCGCTGTTCCTGCTGCTGCAGGGCAAGACGACGCTGCAGTTCCTGCCGCTGGCGAGGTTGCAGGCACATCAGGGCATCCACCATCGAGCCTTGCCCCTCTCGGGATGACGCCGCACACCTGGACAGGCTATGGGCTCGGGGCGATGGCGGATGGTGTCGCCCTTGGCAGAGCCTGGGGTTCACTCCCATCATCTGAGCTAAAGAAGCTCAGCCACCGGCCGCCCCCGTGACCCGCTCGCATATCACTCTCGGCCCTGGGGCCCGCCAGGCCCCCGGCGATGGCACTGCTGTTTCCCCGGGCGCCGCTGGTTCAGCCGGCGCAGCCGGATTCGCGGGCGCAGCCCCTCCCCTCTGGCGCCGCCCGATCGTGCTGGGGGGAGCCGCCCTGGTCGCCAGCGAGGCCGTCGGCCATCTGCTGCATCTCGAGGGCGGATCGTGGCTCGGCATCGGCGCCCTGGCCGGCGGCTGGTGGCTGCTGTCGCGGCGACGGCGGCCCGTGCCTCTGCTGCCTGTCGACCTCGCCGGCTGGATCGAGCGCTGCGACGCGGTGATCAGCCAATTCGAGCGCCTGGATCCCGATGATGGCCCAGGCCAACAGCGGCGCCGGGACGAGCTGACGACCTTGCGCGCCACCCTGGAGCGCCAGGAGCTGGCCCTGGCCCTGGCCGGTTGCCGCCTGCCCATTGTCGAGCTGCAGCCCCGTTTTGCCGAGGCCCTCCGCGGCCACCGCCCTCTCAGCCTGCACTGGGCGGAGCCCCTGCCCAGCAGGAGTTCCGATTGGCGCTGGCCCCTGGCCCTGGAGCGCGCTGATGGCCTGCTGTTCCATCTGCACTGGCCCCTGACGGCCGCCGATCTGCTCTGGTTGCAGTCCCAGGGCAACAGCCAGTCACGAGCCAACAGCCAGCCGATCTGGTTGCTGATCCAGGCGCCAGTGCCGCACGATCGCGCCGCCCTGCTGGAGGACCTCAGCAGCCAGTGGTCGGCCATGGAATCCAGCCAGGTGCTCCTCTGGGATGGCACGGAGACCACCCTGGCGCCGGTCCTTGAGCCGCTGTCCCAGTGGCTGGCGCGCCGGAGTCAGGGGCTGCGGGGCACCACGGCCCTGCGCAGTTTTGAGCAGATGCACGGGCGCTGGCAGGCCGAGCTAGAGCTGCTGCGGCGTCGCGAGTTGCAGGGGTTGCAGCAGCGAACCCAGTGGATCGTGGCCGCTGGTGTTGTGGCCTCACCGCTGCCCAGCGTTGATCTGGTGGTGCTGGCCATCGCCAATGGCCTGATGCTGCAGGAGATGGCCCGACTCTGGGACTGCCCCTGGAGCCTGGAGCAGCTGCGGGCCGCCGCCACGGAACTGGGGCGCGCAGCCCTGGCCCAGGGCCTGGTGGAATGGAGCAGCCAGGCCCTGATGGCGGCGCTGAAGCTCCATGGCGCCACCTGGCTGGTGGCTGGGGCGATGCAGGCCCTCAGCGCGGCCTACCTGACGCGGGTGGTGGGTCGGGCGATGGCGGATGTGCTGGCCGAGTCCTGCGGGGTGAGTCAGCCCGATCTTGAGCAGATCCGCCGTCGGTCCGCTGTGCTGGTGGCCCAGGCGGCCGAGGGCGAAAAGCTCGACTGGAGCGGTTTTCTCCAGCAGGGAAGGTTGTGGCTGCAACAACAGTCGGCGCTGGCCTGAGGCCAATCCTGCCCAATCCTGCTTTGTATAAGTTCATGAATTAGTTTGTCGATCGGCGTTGTTGGCCTGTCGAGTCGTGCGCTTCCATCACTTCGCCGTACCATCAAGTAGCCCATGGTGCGGTTCAGCCAGCCAGGGCCTACCTCAGTTCAACACCCCGTTCTTTTCCCATGACCACTGCCATTCGCAGCGGCCGCGCTGGAAGCTGGGAAAGCTTCTGCCAGTGGGTCTCGTCCACCAACAACCGGCTGTACATCGGCTGGTTTGGTGTGCTGATGATCCCCTGTCTGCTGGCGGCCACCATCTGCTTCATTGTGGCCTTCATCGCCGCCCCCCCCGTCGACATCGACGGCATCCGTGAGCCCGTGGCCGGCAGCCTGCTCTACGGCAACAACATCATTTCCGGCGCTGTCATTCCCTCCAGCAACGCCATCGGCCTGCACTTCTATCCCGTCTGGGATGCCGCCAGCCTCGATGAATGGCTGTACAACGGCGGGCCCTATCAACTGGTGGTGTTCCACTTCCTCATCGGCATCTCCGCCTACATGGGCCGCCAGTGGGAACTCTCCTACCGGCTTGGCATGCGCCCCTGGATCTGCGTGGCCTACAGCGCCCCGCTTTCGGCCGCCTTCGCCGTCTTCCTGATCTATCCCTTCGGTCAGGGTTCCTTCTCCGATGGCATGCCGCTCGGCATCTCCGGCACCTTCAACTTCATGCTGGTGTTCCAGGCCGAGCACAACATCCTGATGCACCCCTTCCACATGCTGGGTGTGGCAGGTGTCTTCGGCGGCAGCCTGTTCTCCGCCATGCACGGCTCGCTGGTGACCAGTTCCTTGGTGCGTGAAACCACGGAGACCGAGTCCCAGAACTACGGTTACAAGTTCGGTCAGGAAGAGGAGACCTACAACATCGTCGCTGCCCACGGTTACTTCGGTCGCCTGATCTTCCAGTACGCCTCCTTCAACAACAGCCGCAGCCTGCACTTCTTCCTGGCCGGCTGGCCGGTGGTCGGCATCTGGTTCACCTCCATGGGCATCAGCACCATGGCCTTCAATCTCAACGGTTTCAATTTCAACCAGTCGATCCTTGATGCCCAGGGCAGGGTGCTGCCCACCTGGGCCGATCTGATCAACCGGGCCAATCTGGGCATCGAGGTGATGCACGAGCGCAATGCTCACAACTTCCCCCTTGATCTGGCCAGCGTTGGCAGCACCCCTGTGGCCCTGAGCGCTCCTGTGATCGGCTGAATCAGCTTCAGCCCACGGAGCCCCGAGGCTCCAGAGGTGGAGAGAGAGTTCAGTCCCAGAGCCCCCTCGCTGCAGGGGGCTTTTTCATGGCGATCGGGTGGTTCTTTACGGCGCCGAAGCCAGCCGGCTCATGGCTGCCGGCAATGGGGCAGCTCGTTGTCAGCGCCGGCAGCTCTCAGGAGGGAGCGTCGGCCGGCGCGCACACCAGGGTTGAAGCGACCCCGATGGCTCAGCCCTGCAGCCAGGCTGCTGCGCTGGAAAGGATCAGGCCAGCGTTGATCACCACGATCACGGCTGCACAGCTCCAGCCGAGAGCCTGCAGATAGCGTGGTGCCACCAGATCGCCCATCAGCTCCGGTCGACCACAGAGCCAGACGAGCGGGATGGCGGCAAAGGGCAGTTGCAGGCTGAGCAACACCTGGCTGAGCACCAGCAGCTGATTGATGCCCTGATCCCCCAGCAGGATCACCGTGACCATGGCTGGAATCAAGGCAAGGGAGCGGGTCAGCAGGCGCCGTAGCCAGGGCGGCAACCTGATCTGCAGAAACCCTTCCATCACCACCTGGCCCGCCATCGTGGCCGTGAGCGTGGAGCTCTGGCCGGCAGCCAGCAGGGCCACGCCAAATAAGAGGCTGGCGATCGAGGTGCCCAGAATCGGCGTGAGCAGGTGATACGCCTGGCTCAGGTCAGCAACAGGCGCTCCTGAGCGTCCATGAAAGCTGCCGCCGGCCAGCACCAGGATCGCCGCATTGACGATGAAGGCCAGGGCCAGGGCCACCATGGTGTCGAGAGTGCTGAACCACAGGGCCTGGTGGCGCGCCTGCTGCTCCCCTTCCCAACGCCGGGTCTTGACCAGGGCGGAATGAAGATAGAGGTTGTGGGGCATCACGGTGGCGCCGAGAATCCCCGCCGCCAGAAACAGCCTGCGGCCGTCACCGAAGCTGTCGAGCTGGGGGATGAACCCCTGGGCCACCTCTCCCCAGGGCGGCTGCAACAAGATCAGCTCCACGGCAAAGCAGGCGCCGATCAGAACCACCAGGGCGATCACCACCGCCTCCAGCCGCCTGACGCCCCATTGCTGCAGCAACAGCAGCAGGAGCGTATCCAGGGCTGTCAGGGCCACGCCCCAGGGCAAGGGCAGCCCCAACAGCAGATGCAGGGCAATGGCACTGCCGACCAACTCGGCGATGTCGCAGGCCACGATCGCCAGCTCGGCGAGCAGCCACAGGGGCAGGCGCAGGGATCCGGGCAACACCTTGGCGCAGGCCTGGGCCAGATCGAGGCCGGATGCGATGCCCAGGCGGCAGCAGAGCGATTGCAGCAGCATCGCCATCAGGCTGGAAACGGCCACCACCCAGAGCAGTTGAAAGCCGTAGCTGGACCCGGCGGCCAGATCGGTGGCCCAGTTGCCCGGGTCCATGTAGCCGACGGCCACCAGATAGCCGGGGCCCAGCACCCGCAGGAAGGTGGTCAGGCCCGAGCCCTGGGCCGGAATCCAGACGGAAACAGCCCGGGACGGGCTCGGTGCGTCCACTGGGGGTCTTGCGGGCAAGGGCACAGGGGCCAGTCGGGCATGGCAACGCTAGGGAAGGCCCTGGGCCAGCCCCCCTTGACCATGTCCCTGGCCTTGGGGGACAGGGGGTGCGGGCAATGGCCGGGAGTCGGCGGGAGATCGACGGGCCCGATTCGGGCCTGGTTCTGCTGCCGACACGGCGCCGCTCGTTGGACCGCGGCCATAACCTGTTCGCCGATCTGCTGATTCAAGGGGCCATGTGGGCGGTCAGCGGCGCGTCATGAACCAGAGGCTCGCTCTGGTCCCCCAGCTCGGCCTGCTGTCTCGGGCGGCCACGGCCGCTCACCAGGCCGCAGGCCCCTTGCAGGAGCTGGCGTCCATGCGGCCCGCCGGCAGCCGCCATCCCGCCGCATCGGCGCCATGAGCGTGGACTCGACGTCCCTGGACCAGCGCTGGCCCTGGTGGCCCCTGTTACCCCTCTATCCCTATGGCCGCCGCCGCACCCTGGTGCGGGAGTTGCTGCCCGGCAGGGTCTGGAGTTTCGAACAGCTGCAGGGGGTCTGGTACGTGGCGGTGCCGATCCGCATGACCGTGCTCAAGGTGGCCGATGGCCTGATGCTCTACGCCCCAGTGGCGGTGACCGCCGAGGTGCGGCAGCAGTTGCGGCAGCTCGTGGCCCTGCATGGCCCGGTGCGCACGATCGTGCTGCCGACGGCCTCGGGCCTGGAGCACAAGCTACCGGTGCCGGCCATGGCCAGGGCCTTTCCCGAAGCCGAGGTCTGGATCACGCCGCACCAGTGGAGCTTCCCGGTGTCCCTGCCGCCGCGCCTGCTGGGCTTCCCGGCCGGCCGCACCAGGGTGCTCGGCCAGGACGGCCTGCCCCATGCGGACCAGTTGCGCTGGCTGCCCCTGGGGCCGCTGAATCTGGGCCTGGGTACCTTCCTCGAATACGGCTGCTTCGATCAGGCCACCGGTGCCCTGCTGCTCACCGATGCCCTGGTGGCGATGTCTTCGGAGCCGCCGCCGTTGTTCGATGACGATCCGACGCCGTTGCTGTTCCACGCCCGCGACCGGGGCGATGAACCGCTGCTCGACAGTGAGGAGCGGCGCCGCCGCGGCTGGCAGCGGCTGGTGCTGTTTGCCAATTATCTAAGACCGGCCCCCCTCGATGTGGCCTCTCTGAAGGAGATGCTGCTCACCAGCCTGGCGCCGGGTTGCCGCCACAGCCGCGCCCACTTCGGCCTCTACCCCTTCCGCTGGCGCGGTGACTGGCAGGCGGATGTGGAGGCCTTGCTGCCAGCGGGGCCTCCCCGCATCCAGGTGGCCGCCGTGTTGGAGCGGCTCGTGTTCCCCAGGGCCAGGCCTGCCCTGGTGGCCTGGTTGCGGCAGCTGGCCAGCCTGGAGGATCTGGCCTGGCTGATTCCGGCCCACTACGAAGCCCCGGTGGCCTGTTCGAGCGCCCAGCTGGAGGCCCTGGCGAGCGAGCTGGAGGCCAGGCCCTGGGCGCCGAGTGAGGGGAACTGGGCCTTTCTGGCCGGAATCGATCGGACCCTGCTGCGCTACGGCCTGGTGCCGAGCGAGCCCCCGGAGCTGGCTTCGCCACCGCCGGGGCGCGGCTGAGCTGGGTCCCCCCGCGGCCGCCGGAGGAGCTCGGCGCTGCGGTGGCAGGGTCGATCCAGGAGATCTCTGTCCAGGGACAGCCGCAGCCGGGTGCTGGGGGTCGCAGGGGAGCGCCGCGGCGAAGCTCAACGGCGGGAGGTTGACCACTCAGGCGTTGTCTGTTCCGGCCGATTCCGGCAGCTGGAGCGGACCGAAGCGTGTCGTTGCACAGCCGCACCCCCATCAGCGTTGGCGGATGACACCACCCTTGGATCGAAAGACCGGGGGGTTCAGAGCAACTCGTGGCTGCCGCGTTCTGAGCTCAGCTCGGGCGTCCGAGCAGCTCGACGGAGAGGCCACCGCGGCGTCGGGGTTCGAATCCTGGTCCGGAGCCTGGGTGGAGCACGGAGCTGCCGGGATCAGGGCCGGTGTCGCTCAGAGGTGGAGCTCGCCCGGGTCGTCGTTGGCACCGTCACCGAGGCCGCCACTCCCCAGCAGGGTGGTTTCCAGCTCCATGCGCTGTTCCATCTGGCGCAGGAAGTAACCCGTCATCATCGCCGAGGCCAGCAGGCCGGCCAGGCTGTCGCGGCTGGCCTGGATCTTCACCTCAAACTGTTCGCCGGGGAGCATGCCCAACAGGCCTTGGACGTTGTGGCGAATGATGTCCTGGATGTCGCCGCTGGCCGAACGGGCCACCCGCTGCAACACATCCGGGGACTGGTCCTGGAGGTACTGGATCAGCGAATTGCCGCTGATCGCCTCGTTGTCGCTCGTCAGGAACTCCGGGTTGAACATGTGGATCTCCCCAGCAGGTCGACGAGTGTGCCTCGCGACACGCAGTAAACCTTAACGCAGCTGCTTCAGTTCGTCTCGGCAACGACGTTGACGGAGAACCGAATCGGGCCGAAACGATCCAGGGGCCAGTAGCGCCAGATGGCGGTGCCGATGACATCCTCCAGGGGCAGGGGCCCCCACACATGGGAATCGAGGCTGGCGTTGCGGTTGTCCCCGAGCACCAGCACATGGCCCGCCGGCACGGTCAGCGGCGCCAGCTCGTAGTCCATCGGTTCGCGTCTCCAGCTCTCCTCGACGGGGAGGTCGTTGCGGCGCAGCTGGCCGGCGCTGACGGCGACCCGATCGCCGGCGACCGCCACCACCCGCTTGATCAGGGCCGCCCCGGGGTCGTAGCCGGCCGCCTGCAGAGCCGCTGGCGGGTGAAAGACCACGATCGTGCCCGTCGTCAGAGGTTGCCGGAACCGGGGTCTCACTTTTTCCACCAGGATCCGGTCCTGCAGCTGCAGGGTGGGCAGCATCGAGCCCGAAGGGATCCAGCGCGGTTCGACCACGATCCAGCGCAGCAGCAGGGCCAGCAGCAGCCACAGGGCCACCGACCGCAGCTGCTGCATCAGGCTGATTGGCTCCTGGGCGCGGCCGGGGGGGGCAGGCAGGGGACGGGTGGGGACGGGAGCTGGCGACTCAGGGGGCATGGGCTGGGGAGGCCTCGCCGGCGGGAGCCGGAGCAGGGATGATCGCTCCATCCTGACCAGCCGAGGTTCCCCGCCGGTGACCCAGAGCGATCCCCTGCCAGCGTCGCCCGGTTCGAAGGCGGCTGATCCAGCCGCCGCCAATGTGAGGGCAGCCCTGGGGCTGCTGGCGGCCCTGGCCAGCGGGGAACTGGAGTTGGTGGTGCTCTGCCCCGGCAGTCGCTCCGCGCCCCTGGCCCAGGCCGCCGCCCTGCTGGAAGCGCGGGGGGGCTTGCGGCTGCTGACGGCGATCGATGAACGCTCCGCCGCCTTTTTCGCCCTCGGCCATGGCAAGGCCACGGGCCGGCCGGCGGCGGTGATCACCACCTCGGGAACGGCGGTGGCCCAGCTGCTGGCGGCGGCGGTGGAGGCGGACCTCGGCACCGTGCCGCTGCTGCTGCTCAGCGCCGACCGACCGGAGCGGCTGAAAAACTGTGGCGCCAATCAATCCGTGCCCCAGGAAGGGTTCCTGGCGATCAGTTGCCGCTGGGTGGGCCTGGGCTCCGGCAAAGGTCTGGCCTCGATGACCGTGGCTGAGCTGCAGGGGATGGCGGCTCGGGCAATGGCGGCGGCCCGCGGCGATGGCCTGGGGGCGCCGGCCGGGGCGGTCCACCTCAATCTCCCCTTTGAGGAGCCGCTCCATATCGGGGGCCCGGCCCTTGCGGCCCTGACCCTGGATCCGTCGCCGGACCTGGTTCCCCGGGCGCCACTGGCTGCACCGGCTCCAGCAAGCGCAGGTGCCTTGGGCACAGACATCTCGGGTGCAGGCTCCTCTGGCACCAGCGATGGTCCTAATTCAGGCGGCTGCGCAGCCGCCCTCGATCCCGATCGTCCCGGAGTGGTGGTGGCGGGCCCCTGGCGCGGGGATCCGGCCGATTGGTCCGCCTACGTGGAGGCCCTGCGCTGCTGGCTGCGGCGCAGTGGCTGGCCGCTGCTGGCGGATCCGCTCTCGGGCCTGCGCGGGCTGGAGGATTGGCCGCTGGTGGCGGCCTATGACTTGTTGCTGGCGGCTCCGCCGACCGATCTGGCCGCTGGCCAGGTATTGCGCCTCGGCTCCCTGCCCGCCAGTCGTCGCCTGCAGCAATGGCTCCTGGCCCTAGGCGGCGATCAGGTGCTGGTGAGCCAGGGAGATTCCCGTCGCCTCGATCCCCTCGGCACGGTGCTGCCGGAGCGGCAGTGGAGCGCAGGGCTGGCCCGCTGGCTCGCGGCCCAGCCAGGTCTCGAACCTGGCCGGCAAGCCACGGCCGCCTGCCTGGCTCTGCAGCAGCGCTGGTGCAGCGCCGAGGCGGCCGTGCAGCGGCTGCTGGATCAGCAGCTCGAGGCCCCGGATCGGCTGGGGGAGGTGTGGCTGGCCCGCAGCCTGAGCCGGCTGTTGCCAGCGGATCTGCCGTTGATGCTGGCCAGCAGCAGTCCCGTTCGGGACTGGGAGAGCTTCGGCGATCCGTCGGCGCCCCCTCGCCGGATCCACGGCTTTCGCGGCGCTTCCGGCATCGATGGCACCCTGTCGATGGCCTGTGGATTGGCCGAGGCCCATGGGCAGCTGGTGCTGGTGACGGGGGATCTGGCCCTGCTGCACGATGCCAATGGCTGGCTCTGGCAGCGCCAGCTGCGCGGACAGCTGACCGTGGTGCTGATCGAGAACGGTGGCGGCGGCATCTTCGAGCAGTTGCCGATCCGCACCGAGCCGCCGGCGGCCATGGATTTCGAGCGGCTGTTCGCCATGCCCCAGCGCCTCGACCAGCTGGCCCTGGCCGCCGCCTATGGCGTCCCCGGCCGCCGGCTGGAGCGGTCCGAGGACTTGCCCATGGTTCTGGACTGGGCCCTGGCGCAACCGCTGGCCCTGGTGGAAGTGCGCACTGATCGCAGCGCGGATGCCGAGCTGCGACGCGGCCTGCGCACAATGGCGTCCAGGCAGCACTTGCTTCCATGACCCCCACCAGCGCCCGTTCCCGCAGCAGCTCGGCTGAGACCCCCGAGCCGGTCCAGGCGGTGAGCTGGCAAGGCGTCGGCCACTACCAGGACATCCGCTTCGAGCGCAGCGATGAAGGCATCGCCCGCATCACGATCAATCGCCCCGAAAAGCGCAATGCCTTCCGCCCGCGGACAGTGCAGGAGCTCTGTGACGCCTTCTCCAGGGTGCGCGATGACACCGGCATCGGCGTGGTGCTGTTCACCGGTGCCGGCCCGGCCGCTGATGGTGTCTGGGCCTTCTGTGCCGGCGGCGATCAGAGCGTGCGCGGCGACGGCGGCTATGTGGACGAGGACGGCTTGCCGCGGCTGAATGTGCTGGATCTGCAACGGCTGATCCGCAGCCTGCCGAAGGTGGTGATCGCCCTGGTGGCGGGCTACGCCATCGGGGGCGGCCAGGTGCTGCACCTGCTCTGCGATCTCAGCCTGGCGGCGGACAATGCCGTCTTCGGCCAGACCGGACCGCGGGTCGGCAGCTTCGACGGCGGCTTCGGTGCCGGCTATCTGGCCCGGGTGGTCGGCCAGCGCAAGGCGCGCGAGATCTGGTTTCTCTGCCGCCGCTACAGCGCCGAGGAGGCTCTGGCCATGGGGCTGGTGAACCGGGTGGTGCCGCTGGCGGCGCTGGAGGCAGAGGGGGTGCAGTGGGCCCGGGAGGTGCTCGCCCACAGTCCCACGGCGATCCGCTGTCTCAAGGCGGCCTTCAATGCCGAAACCGATGGGCTGGCAGGCCTGCAGGAGCTGGCGGGTCAGGCCACCCATCTCTTCTACCGAACGGCGGAGGGCCAGGAGGGCCGCAACGCCTTCCTCGAGAAGCGCGATCCCGATTTTTCCGGCTCGCCATGGCTGCCTTGAGGGAACAAGTTGCCCTGAGGGAACGAGCTGCTCTGAAGGAACCGTCTGCTCTGAAGGAACCGGCTGCCCTGACGGGGCTTCCAGCCATGGGTTGAGTTGAGGCACGCACTGGGAGTGACCTCGATCCGTTGCTCGCCATGCTGATTAATCTGCGCCATGTCGTTTCCGTCAGCGCCGGGTCCGTGACCTCCAGGCCCGCCCCCGTGACTTCTGGTCGTCGCCACGGCACCTTTGCCGTCGGGATGGGCATGGCGCTGCTGATCACCGCTGGCACGGCAAGGGCAGAGGCGTCGCTGCCTGCCCCGGTTCGCCCCCTGGTGCCGCCCCGATCGTTCACCACCCCCCCGCCGGCGGCCGGCGGCCTTGGGCCCAGCCTGCGGCTGCCCGAACCTGGGCCCGTGGATCTGCCGATCGTCTCAGGGCCGCTGCAATGGCCCGGTGAGGCCCCGGCCCAGCCTCCCCAGACCAGCGACTTCGCTCCAGCTGCGGCCCGGCCCGGTCCACGGCCAGCCTCCGACGCTGCCGCCGGCACAGGGACGACCGCCGCATCGGGGGCTCTCCCTGCTGCCACCAGCCAGCCCCCTCCCGAGGGGGCCGCTGCTGATCCGGGACGCAGGTTGGTGCTTGATCGCCAGCACCGCCTGCTGCTGGTGCTCGACAACGGCCTTGAGCGCCATCGCTATCCCGTGGCGGTGGGTATGCCGGGCTGGGAGACCCCGGTCGGTCAGTTCGAGGTCATCGAGAAGACCACCAATCCCGTCTGGGAACATCCGGCCACCGGCCTCAAGATCAGGCCCGGACCTGACAATCCCCTCGGCAGCCGCTGGATCGGTTTCCATCGCGATTGCCGCGGCCGTAAGGGCTTTCAGGGCCAGGAGCAGCTGGAGCTGAAGGGCTGTGTGATCGCCGGCTTCCATGGCACCCCCAATCGCGCCAGCATCGGCCGTGCCGCGTCCCATGGCTGTGTGCGTCTCTATGACGAGAACGTCCAGGAACTGTTTGATCTGGTGCGGATCGGCACCCCGGTGACCGTGCTGCCCTGAATCCCGAGGAGCGCCAATGCAGGGGGGGCTCTGTTGTGACCCGTAGAGTTGCGCCCGCCAGACCACCGCGCTGCACGGCGCCTGAACCCCCATGCGGATCCTGTTCGCCGCGGCCGAATGTGCCCCGATGATCAAGGTGGGGGGAATGGGCGATGTGGTGGGTTCCCTGCCACCGGCCCTTGCCGCCCTTGGCCACGACGTGCGCACGATCCTGCCGGGCTACGGCAAGCTCTGGAGCCGCCTGCAGATTCCCAGCGAGCCGCTGTGGCGTGGTCACACGATGGGAACCGACTTCTCGATCTTTGAGACGCGCCATCCCGGTAACGGACTGCCTCTCTATCTGGTCGGCCATCCCGTTTTTGATCCGGAGCGCATCTACGGCGGTGAAGATGAGGACTGGCGCTTCACCTTCTTTGCCAGTGCAGCAGCTGAGTTCGCCTGGAATGTCTGGAAGCCCCAGGTGCTGCATTGCCACGATTGGCATACCGGCATGATTCCGGTCTGGATGCATCAGGACCCGGAAATCAGCACGGTGTTCACGATCCACAACCTCAAGTACCAGGGACCCTGGCGCTGGAAGCTGGATCGCATCACCTGGTGTCCCTGGTATATGCAGGGGGATCACACGATGGCGGCGGCCCTGCTCTACGCCGATGGGGTCAATGCGGTCTCGCCCACCTATGCCGCCGAGATCCGCACGGCGGAGTACGGCGAACGGCTGGAGGGATTGCTCAACTACATCAGCGCCAAACTGCGCGGCATCCTCAACGGCATCGACACCGAAGACTGGAATCCGGCCACCGATGCCTGCCTGCCGGCCAACTTCAGTGCCGCCGAACTCGACGGCAAGGCCGTCAACAAGCGGGCCCTGCAGGAGCGGATGGGATTGAAGGTGGACCCTGACATCTACCTGATGGGCATGGTGAGCCGGCTGGTGGATCAGAAGGGTGTCGATCTGCTGCTGCAGGTGGCGGATCGGGTGCTGGCCTACACCGACAGTCAATTCGTGGTGCTGGGCACCGGCGATCGCGGCTATGAATCGGGCCTGTGGCAGATGGCCGCTCGCCATCCCGGCCGCTTCGCCGTCTTCCTCACCTATGACGATGCCCTGTCCCGGCTGATCTATGCCGGCAGCGATGCCTTCCTGATGCCGAGTCGCTTTGAACCCTGCGGCATCAGTCAGTTGCTGGCGATGCGCTACGGCTCGATTCCGGTGGTGCGCAAGGTGGGCGGGTTGGTGGACACCGTGCCCCCCCACGATCCCCGTGCCCACAGCGGCTGCGGCTTCTGCTTCGATCGCTATGAACCGGTGGATTTTTACACCACGATCGTGCGCTCCTGGGAGGCCTATCGCCATGCCGACAGCTGGCGCGAACTGCAACGGCGGGCCATGGGCCAGGACTACAGCTGGGAGCGCTCGGCGCGGGAGTACGAGGCCATGTACATCGACGTCTGCGGCGTGAAGATGCCCAGCCCCGATGCCGAACAAGTGGAGCGCTTCTCCCAGGGCCAGGGGGCCGATCCGAGTCTGCACAGCGCCGCCGAGCGCGAGGCGGCGGCCGCCGCCGGCGAGGCGATCCGGGTCGCCCAACCCCAGAGCAGACCGCGCAATCCCCTGGCCCAGTTGCTGCGCTTCGGTGACGGCTGAACCGCCCGACGTCCAAGCCAACCTGCCGGCGGCCTACCAGAATCCATGGGGTCTGCTGGGCCGCGATCTCCAGGCCGTGGTCGCCGATCTCGGCCTGCAATTGCGAGCCCTCTGGCGCCGCAATCGCCAGGGGGAACTCTCGGTGCCTGGCTTCTGGCCCGGTCCCCTGCAGGCCCTGTTCTGGCCCCTGCTGCTCGCTCTGCTGCTGGCCCTTCCGTGGATCGGCTGGCGGTTGTTGCCCCACCGCCCCGGCCCCTCAGAGCCAGGGCTGACGAAGCAGGCCCCTGCCCCTGGCATCAGGGGCCCCGAGCGACCCGGCCAGCGCCCCCCGGCTGCCGTCGAGCGGCCCCGGGCGCCAGAGCCACGGATCAGCTCATCTGCGGATGGCAGCCAAACGGTCGATCCGGAACCTGGGGCTGCCGCCGGCGACAGCACCGGCGTGGCCGGCCCTGCGCCCGCCATTCCTCTCGAACCGCCGCCGCCCCAGCTGGCCCTGGATCCGCTGATGGAGATGCTGGCCGAGGCCGATCCCCAGCAGCTGATCGTCTCGGCCCATCCCGAGCCCGCCTTGTCCCTGCTGCGGCTGACCCTGGCGTCGGCCTACGGCGACCTGTCGCCGGCCAGCCGCCTGGACTGGGCGAATCACTGGAGCGAGCAGGCCCGCAACCTCGGCTATGAGCGCTTCGAGCTGGTGGATGGGCAGCAGCGGCTCCTGGGTCGTGAGGCCCTGGTCGGATCCGGCATGATCCTGCTCGATCCCACGCCGAGGCTGTGATGGCTGTGCACCTCGATCCGTTGCTGGAGCTCTGGGGTGAGCCCTGGGGACCCAGCTCGGACGCCACCGGCGCCATCAGGATCCGCTCGATCAGCACCGACAGCCGCGCCGATCTGGACGGGGCCCTGTTCGTGCCGTTGGTGGGGGAACGCTTCGACGGCCACGTCTTTCTCGAGGCGGCCCTGGCACGAGCGGCGGCGGCCGTGGTCCAGCGGGATCGCATCGAGCCGGCGGCGGTTCAGGCCCTGGCCGAGCGGCTCGGCCGGCCCATCTGGCCCGTGGCTGACAGCCAGCTGGCCTATCAGCAACTGGGCCGCCTCTGGCGCCTGGGCCTCAACGCGCCGGTAGTGGCCGTGACCGGCTCAGCCGGCAAGACCACCACGCGGGAACTGATCCGCGCCGCCCTGGCCTCTCTGGGGCCGGTGGTGGCCAGCAGCGGCAATGAAAACAACGACATCGGCGTTCCGCTGACCCTGCTCAAGGCCGGCGACAGCACGGCCGCCTTGGTGGTGGAGATGGGCATGCGGGGACCGGGCGAGATCGAAAGGCTCAGCCGCTGCGCCCAGCCCGACGTGGCGGTGATCACCAACCTCGGCACCGCCCACATCGGTCGCCTCGGCAGCCGTGAGGCGATTGCCACGGCCAAATGCGAAATCACGGCGGCCCTGCGGCCCGATGGCCTGGTGGTGATCCCAGCCGGCGATCCGCTGCTGGAGCGGGCCCTGGCCGCCGTCTGGAGCGGGCGGGTGCGGCGGGTCGGCCTGGCCGATGAGCTGGGGGGCTTTGATCCTTCCCTGCCGGTGGCCGATCTGATTGGAACCCTGACGGGGCCTGGCGGCGATGCCGAGCCTGCTGGGGCCACCGATGCGTCAGCGGCGCCGCCTGCCTTGGTGGTGCCGGCTGCCTTGGTGGCGCCGGCGCCAGCTGATGGCAACCAGCTCCGGTTGCGTCTGCAGGATGGCAGCCTGCTGCAACTGCCCCTGGAGGGCCGCCACAACGCCCGCAATCTGTTGCTGGCTGTCGCGGTGGCCCAGGAGCTGGGGGTACCCAGGCCTGCGCTGCGTGCCCTGGCTGTGGCGTTGCCCGGCGGTCGCAGCCGCCGGCTGAGCATGGGCGGCATCGAGGTGCTGGACGAGACCTACAACGCGTCCCCCGAAGCGATGCTGGCGGCCCTGGAGCTGTTGGCTGACGCCGCAGCCGGCCCCAGCCCCGACCCGGGGCTTTCGACACCGCGTCGCCGCCGTTACGCCGTGCTCGGCACCATGCTCGAGCTGGGAGATCAGAGTCTGGCGCTGCATCGGCAGGTGGCTGCCCGGGCCAGGGAGCTGGGCCTCGATGGACTGGTGATCGTGGCCGCTGGGGACGAGGGCAGCGCCATGCTGGCGGGGGCCGCTGGCATGGCCAGGCTGGTGCGGGTGGACACGCCCGCCGAGGCCGCCGAACCCCTGGCGGCCTGGCTTTCGCCAGGGGATCTGCTGTTGCTCAAGGCCAGCCGTGGCGTGGCCCTGGAGCAGTTGATGCCCCTGCTGGAGGCCGCACTGGTTTGAGGGGGGCCGTCCGCCTGCTTGGATCCCTGGCCCTGGGCTGGCTCGTGCTGGCGATGGCGCCGGCGGGACGGCTGCGGGCCGAATCGCTGCAGCCCTTGGACGTGGAACGCTTTCGGGCCCAATACGGCCAGGACGCCCTGTTCCGGCTGCGCCTGGGGGTGGATGCGGCCCTTGCCCCCATCCCGGGCGCCAGTGGCGCCGATGACGTGGCCGTGACCCCAGCCTGCCTGGCCCAGGCTCAGAGCTGGAATGCCTCCGCTGAACAGCGCCAGTTCAACCAGGCTCTGGAGCAGCGCCGCTATATCGACGCCGGCAAGGCTTTGGGGCACTGGCAGCGCCGCCACGGTTTCTGTCGCTGAGGCCGGATCGGTGTTCCAGCAGTCCCGGACCCCCCCGATGGATCCGGCATTGGCAACGCTCTGATCGGCGCTCGGTCTTTGCAAGGGGGGGGTACCCCGGTGCGACTGGATGTCCTGGCTCATGACCAGCACCGATCAGAACGATGGAGACTGACCATCCCTCCTGGCAGTGCCTCACAGCCGCAACAGAGAAATGGTCGTCATGACAACAGGAACACTGTCAGGATCTCATTGAACCGAAGATCTGGATTGTCATGATCCTTCCTGGCTTCAGTGGCAACGTCTTCTGAGAAGTCCCCAGTCTGTAACAGCAGATGGCTGTCTTTAAGAGTTTTCTGAAAAACAAGCCCACAAGACAGTTTCCACTGCCAGGAGATGATTTCCGGCTCAAAAAGATACCTCGGTGCCTGTCAGATCTGCCAACTGCCCGATTTCGGCAGCGTCGGCCTGTCTGCAAGGCTTTGATTGAGGCCTTTTGGACACACCTCTGGGCAACGGGCTGTTCATGCCGCCTCCATGGCAGATTTGAGGATGTTGCTCAACCTGATCAAGTTGTAGGCGATCACGGGCAGGCCATAGCCAAAGGCTTCTCGAAGAGAAGGAGTGGACGGCGCTGATGTTCTCCTGCCCGCGCAGTTTGAACTGGCTCAGCCCGCCGAACGCCTTGATCCAACCGAACACCGTTGCGATCCCCCGGCGGGCACTGATCGATTCGGCATCGCCCCCATGGCGGATGGTGCGGCTGCACGGCGGCCGTGCAGGTGGATGTCTGACTGGTTCCCGCTCTGGGCCTGTGACATCCCAGATGGGAGCTCCGCTGACACGTCCGGCAAAGGCTGGCAAGATGGCGACTTACGGGTCCAGCCTGACTTGAGCAGCTGTCGCAGGCGCACGAATTGGACCATTCTTGTTGGAGAGATTCCGTTGAAACAGTGGAGTCCATACCGGGACAGGCCTGACCTGAATCAGGTGGCGAGCAATCAGACGGTTCTGCCAGAGATCTCCATGGTGCAACTGATGCCATGGGGCTGATGACTCAGCCAAAGTCGGCTTGATGTTGTGCGTTCGTGCCCGCTTGTTCATCGACGCCAGCGGCAATAGATTCACTCGGGCTTCAGCAAGGAGCTGGTGCGTGATCAAGGCAAAGCTTGTCCAGGGGTTCGCCAAGGTGGCTGGTCCCAGGCCTTGATACAGGCAGGGCCGCCGGGCCCAGAATGGTTTGTTGCCCCTCGCGGTCCTGGCCTGAGCTCACCATGTCCCTGTTGATCGACCATGGCCTGCGGCTGCGCCATCTCTGGATCGCCTACCTGCTGGCCATGCTGTTTCATGTGGAACTGGGTCTGATGCCCCTGTTTCATGGCCAGTCAGCTCAGATCGAAAGTGCCGTCGATCCCAGCAGACTCTCCATCGTGTTCTGGGGAATGCTGCTTTACTTTTTAATCCCGCTGACCCTGCTGCTGCTGATCACCTATGCCGCCGGCGATGACGACCATTGTCGTCGTTGGCGTCCCTGGAGGCGAATCCACTTCTGGATCAGCATCGTTTATACAGTCACCAATTTTGTGCATCTGTTTGCTGATGTCATGATTCCCGATTCTCGCGGTGACCAGGTCTTGCTGATGGCAATGCTTCTGATGATTGGACTGCTGATCAACCGTGAAGCCCGGTGCTGGCTACAGCAGCCCATTCCCCCGTCGGCAACCCCCACTCCGTAGGCAGGCAGGCAATGGGGTGGTGTTCCTAGATTTGTGAGGCACTGGGCTTTCTTCATGGGGCGATCTGACCGACGGTCAGGTGGCACGAAACCCTCCCGCCACCCCCCTGGCCTGCCACCGGGGGCGGGGGCTCTGATGGTTATCCTCATCGGCTTTGGCCTCACAGCCGCAACGTTGCTGATCGCCCTGCAGTTGCGTGGGCCGATTTCGGGATTCTTCGGCATCACCGTCGTCGAGCAGCGCTGCAGAGGCTCGGTGAACCGCTGGGCCAATCGCCGCCTGGAAAGCTACCGCCAGGAGCTTGAAGCCGAACGACTGGGTGAATCGATGCAAAACATCACGACCGGTAATGCGGCCACCAGTCTGGTCAACTGGGTCGATCACCTGATCAATGATCGCAAGCTCGAAAGACTGCGCCAGGAGATCACCAGCACCACCCTGCGCACCTCCCAATGCCGTCCGGTGTTCGAATGACGGAGTCGTTGCTGACTGATCCGTTGCTGACTGATCCGTTGCTCACTGACCCGTTGCCCACCGGCCTGGGACAACCGATCCTGGTGCTCGGCGGCTTCCTGATCAGCCCGGCAGCCTATGGGCCGATGGCGGAAGAGTTGCAGCAGCTGTCGCAGCAGCCGGTGTCCGTGGTGCCGGTGAGCAGGCTCGACTGGCTGCTGACCGTCTTCCCCTTCGGTTGGGCCCGGATTCTCGATCGGGTGGCGAATTTGGTGCAGCTTCTGGCAGCGGACTCGGCCACCGGCAAGGTGACCCTGATCGGCCACAGCTCCGGGGGCATCATGCTGCGCCTGTTTCTTGCCGATGGCCCCTTCGAAGGGCGCACGTACAGGGGCCGGGAACGGGCCGACACGCTGGTGATGCTGGGCAGCCCCCATACGGCGATCAAGGCCACACCCCTGCGCCAGTTGGTGGCCCGCCGCTGGCCGGGGGCCTGGTTTGGCCAGGCTGGCCAACGCCATCCCGTGCGCTACATCTCGATCGCCGGCGATCTGTCCCTGGATGATCCGGCTGCCACCGCCATGGCCCGGCGCCTGGCCCCTGGGGCCTATCACAACAGCACGGGCCGCCGCGACGACCGTGGCGACGGCCTGGTGCCGGTGAGTGCTGCCCTGCTGGCGGGCTCCCAGACCCTGGTGCTGCCGGCCGTTGCCCATGGTGGCGCCTTCGGCAGCCGTTGGTACGGCAGCCCTGAGGTGGTGCGCCAATGGTGGCAGCGGCTGGCGACGGCGCCCTGAGGCCGGCGTTCAGATCAGGGCCTGCTCGAAGGCCTGACGCAAGTCCTCGCTCAGGGAGCTCAGGAGCTGCCGGCGCTCCCCTTTCGTGCGGCCATGACAGCGGGCACTGACGTCGATCGCTGCGCCGATGCTGATCCGGGCCCGGCGGGCCCCGAGTCGGGGCCGGGCGGGAAGACCCTCCCCGCAGATGCGGGCCAGGGCATCGTGGATCAGCAGGCTGGTCTCCATGAACCGTTCAAAACTCGGACGCTCAGCCACATAAGAACCCGAAACCGCCACGAAGGTTTCCGCCAGGCGCATGGGCAGCACGGCCAGCGAAGCCCCGTGGGCGGCCCGATCCGCCAGGGCCCGATCCAGGGGGGAGAGCTGGTGTCGGGGGGGGAGATCCTCGCGGTAGATCCAGCGCCAGCTCTGCTCCTCCAGCCGCCGGCAGCGCTGCTCGGCCGTACCGCTCGAGGAACTGCCGAAAAAGGACTCGGCGAGAACCAGGCAGCGTTCGACAAGCCGCTCGATGCGTGATCCGAGGGCTGGAGCCTGGCCTGGTTCCAGTGGCTGGGGCGGGCATCGCCCAGCTCGGGCCGCGTGCTGCGAAGGCTCGCCATCCCTGAGGCGACGGTTCTGCAGCCGAGCCATGGCTGGCATCGGCTCGCCGAGGCCGGCTGATGCAGATGCGCTGTCGGAGGTGAACGCTTCGGCGGTGAACGATTCAGACCTCCGGGCCCCAGGAGCGAGCGGCCTGGAGCCATCGCGATCCGCATCCTTGCCCTTGGGCAGCAGCTCGCGGGGGCCTCCGTAGTAGTGCTCCAGCCGATCGAGGAACGCCTCGGCGAGCCGCACCAACCGTCCGTAGGGACACGCAGCAGGGTTGGAGGTGTCAACAGCACCCTGACCAGGGGCATGCCGCGGCGGGATCGGGCTCCCGGGGGCCAGGATTCCGATCCTGGTCTCAAGGGTTGCCATCAACGCCGCCAGTCGCGGCCAGTCTTCCCTGAGGTAGGTGTACTGAATCGCGATCGGCACCAGCAGCACGGTTTCGATCCGGCCGGCCTGGCGCAGGTCATCCACACACCAGAGGGCGAGCTGGGCGACCCCTTGTTGCAGCGAGCCGATGCGTTCGCTGTGGCCATTGGTGGCCCCTTCCGGCGCCAGCGCAAACGGGAAGCGACCCGCCAGCACCAACTGGCGGGCCTGGCGCAGGGCCGCCCAGTCCGGCTCGCGGCCGCGCCGCAGCGACACACCGCCCAGGCTTGCCAGCAGCCAGCCCAGGGGGCGTCCGCCCCAGAGCGGCATGCCACGGTCAAACAGAAACTGGGCATGCAGGGGGGCAGGCAGCTTCAGGCCCAGCCTTGCGGCCCGGCGGGGCAGCACCCGGGAGAGCAGATGCAGGCCCAGCAGGGGATCGTCGACCTCCACGTGGCGAAAGGCGAGGATCAGCCGCGCCTGGCCGCTGGCGAAACGCTGCCAGCAGTGGGCGAGGGTGTCGTCCCCCACGACCTCGATGCGGGTGATCGCCGCCGGTAGCCAGGGGACGATCCGCAGCCGCAGCAACAGCGGCAGCAGGCCCTGAACCATCGCCAGCACCCAGGGACGGAAGACCGGGGCGATGGGAGCAAGCGCCGGCTGGTAGCGATTGATCATGGCCTCCATCCTCGCAACGCTCAGCCCGATGCGGCTGCCCGCTTGAGGGCTGATCAGCTAGCGGACGTGGCTGTTCAGCCAGGCGAGCAGATCGGCGAACACCTGCCTGCTGTCGAGGTCATCGTAGAGCTCGTGATAGCTCTCGGGGTACTGCCGCCAGCTCTTGTCAGGGCTGCCGGCGAGGGCGAAGAACTGCTGAGCCCCTGCTGCCGGGGTGACCTGGTCGGCGCCGCTCTGCAGCACCAGCACAGGCAGCTGCAGCTGGGATGCGGCCCGGTGCAGGCGACGGGTGGTGGCCAGAAACTCGCTGGCGAGCCTGGCCGAACAACGGTTGTGCCGCCAGGGATCGGCCGCCCGCTCGGCCAGCACCTGGGGATTCCGGCTGGCCGCCGTCTCGGCGATGCCGGTTCTGAGGGTGAAGGCCGGCCACAGCCTCGACAACAGCCGCGCCAGCTGCAGACGCCAGCTGGCGATGCCTGCGGCATCAAGGGCCGGATTGCTCAGGATCAGTCCCTGGACCCCCAGCTGTTGCAGGGCCTCAGGCTCCTCCAGGGCCAGGTCGAGAACCACGGTGCCTCCCATGCTGTGACCGACGAGGAAACAGGGAATCCCCGGGGATCGGGCGATCACGTCGGCGAGGAACGTGTGCACCGCAGCGCGCCAATCCCCCCAGCGCCGCAACCAGCCGCGGCGGCCCGGGGAATGGCCATGACCGGGCAGATCAAGGGCCTCGATCGCGTAACCATGGGGCACCAGGGCCTGGGCCAGGCTCGCAAAGGTGACGCCGTGGCCGCCAATGCCATGGACACAGACCAGAACGGCCCGAGGCCGGCCCAACGGACTCCAGCGCCGGCAGGCCAGAAGACCGTCGCCCCAGCCCAGCAGCGTCGCCTGCTGAGGCTGCAGGCTGGTGTCGGGCTTGATCGGGACCATCGCCCCCATCATGAAGCGGGTGGTCGCGCTCGCCAACGCGACCACGGAATCCATGCGGCTTCCTGATCACGGTCAGCGACGATCTCGTCCCCCGACATGCCTCATGGGCTGCAGCAGCCCGGGTGGTCGCAGCTCAGGTCATCGCAGCTCGCACCAAGGCGACTCGGTCGAGAACGGCCGAGACAACGTCAGAGACACCTGCCGGAGACAACAGCTGGCAACGAAGCCCTCTGGAGCCCTCTCTAGGTTGGCCCCGGTGATCAGGGTTGGTTCATGGACCTGGTGCAGTTCCATCTCTCCATTCCCTGCCGGGATCTCGATGCAACCCAGCGCTGGTATGTGGAGGGCCTGGGCTGCAGCGCCGGGCGCCGCAGTGAGCAGGCCCTGATCCTTGAGCTGGGAGGCCATCAGCTGGTGGCCCAGCGTCTGCCTGCCGGTCGCTCAGAACCGGCGCAACCAGGGATCTACCCCCGCCATTTCGGTCTGGTGTTCGCCTCGGCCCAGCCCTGGCAGGAGCTGCTGCAGCGGGCCCGGGCTCAGGGACTGCAGTTCGGCATCGAGCCGAAATGCCGTTTCGCCGGCGAACCGCTGGAGCACCACACCTTCTTCCTGATCGACCCCTACGGCAACTGGCTGGAGTTCAAGCACTACCTGGATGCCGAAGCAGCCCTGGGGCGACAGGCGTACTTCCAGGTGGGTGACCCGGAGCTGCGCTGAAGCTCAACCGGCTCTGGGAGCTGGCTCCAGCGAGGCCTGGGGCCGGGTTTCGAACTTCAGCAGCAGGGAGCCACTGGCATCGAGCAGTTCGAAACAGCGATCGACGAATCGCCAGCTGCGCACCCGCTGTAAAACAGCCAGGAATTGGCGCTCATCATCCATCACCTCCGGTTCGCACTGGAGCATCGTGCTGTCGATGGAGCTGAAACTGAGCCGATCCCCCTCCATCCGGTAGTTGCCCTGCAGTCGGTTGCAATCGCCACTGCCGCTGACCGTGGAGGTGAGTGGATCCAGCAGCAGCTGAACCTCCTGACGGGCCGCCTGGGGGGACACCGGCACGCTGGCGGCGGGAGCCAAGAGCCAGATCACGCCGCGCAGGGGAGCATCCCCCACCGGCGCGAGCTCCAGCTGCAGGGGGGATTTGGCTTCCTGGAACACCGGTTGAACGGTGTCGGAGCTGAACAGCAGGCGGCCGGCCGCGCTGATCACGGCCCGCACGCTGTAGCGATGACCAGCTCGCACCATGCCGTCGACGTAGGGAATGCGGAAACGGAACGGCGCCACACCGGCCGGCTTGATCCGGGCCTTGCCCAGCAGCACGGTGGTGGCATCGGCGGCGCCGATCTCCTGCAACTGGGCTTCAAACAGCGCCTCGGCCGGCACCGGCATCGGCACCTTCAAGGTGGCCTGGCCTTCCAGGGATCCGGCCAGAGCCGGCGAGCTGGCCCCCACCAGCGCTACCAGCAACGAAGCCCCTGCCAGCAGGCCCAGGCCATGGGATCGGCACTTGAGGACGATCAACACCGCACCTGGGTGGAAAGCGTTGTCGCAGGCTAAAGGCCGTGGCAGATCCCAAGGAGTCTGCTCAAAAATCCATCGATAAAAACGTTGTCCCCGCTGAGAGGCAGAACACGGTTGATCGGAGGCTTTCAGAGCTGCAGACAACCCGTGGTTACGAGTTTCGAGCCCTGGATCGGGCCTGAGGAAAGGTCTTTGGCACACTTCTGGGCTTTGGGCTGCTCATGCCAGCTCCATGGCGGACTTGAAGCTGTTGCTCGAGCGGACCAGGATTTCAGCGGTCACGTGTAGTTCAGAACACGGCGCAGGCATTGAAGCGGACGACGGCGGTCTGGGTGTCCTGAAGACCCAGCTCACCCCGGGCCTTCAGGACACCATCGGCAACGGGCAAAGCAGCTGCACTGGTTTGCGGATGGTGCGCCAGTCGCCATTGCCGGTGCTCACCTCCAGCCCGATGGAGGCCTGGCCGGCATCGGGCTCCAGGCCATCCAGCCAGCCGACGGCATCACCGATGGCCTCTTCGATGGAGTCGTAGATGCCGTCAAGGTGGGGATGGGGCTGCAGGAAGGCGTCAATCAGCCGGTAGGCCCTGGTCGCAGGGTGGGTTGAGAAAAGCAGGTGAGCGCTCAAGGATTCCATCACTCGATCCTCCTGGGAGACGAACTATGGACGTTGTGCCGCATGCACGACTGTCACCTCTAACACCGCCGAATGTGCCGGCGGTCCGATGCGCAGATGTGCTGCGCCCGCCGGCACAGGATTCAGCCGCCGAGCACGGCGATGTTCCAGAGTCGCTTCACTTGCTCAATGGGATGAAGCGCCAACGCGCCGCCATGGTTGTGGCGATTCTCTCCCTGGCTCCTGGAGCTGCTCTGGCCTCCAGCCCAACCCCCTGTGGAGACGCCCTGCAGAGTCACGCCATCAAGTCCCTGGCCGCCCTGGAGCAACGTCAGCACGTTGAGGACGAGGCCCTGCGGAACCACCCGACCGCCAGCTACTCCACCATGAACGGACCTGTGCTGCGGGAACTGGAGAAACGCCAGCAGCGGGAGGCCCTGGCGAAGCGACTCCAGGAGGAGGCCCTGCACCAACACCACTGCAGCCTCAGCATCGAGTGAGGAGGCAAGACGATTCAGCCGGTCATCATCAGCTTTGTGGTGGCTGAGCGTTCAGCCATCAGCAGAGGCTTTGCCTGCAATCTGGGTGCCACGCTGAGGCCGATGGGTCGGCAGTGAATATGCGTAGAACTACGATTGCTGCTGAAAAATCTATCTCTATTCCGGGCATCTGCCTTGACGCTGCCGCCGAAGTGCAGGCTCCTGCAGAACCTGTGATGGGAAGAATTCTCAGCCCCTTTCGTTGAAAAGCCCGAACAATGGACCCGGAAGGAGGCGAGGGCTGCTGCCTCGGCCTTGGGGCACCTCATTCCAGCAGGGCCACCTCGACGCAGAGGCCCGGACCGAAGGCCATCGCCAGGCAGGGTCCCGGGGCGCCGCTGCGCCGCAGCCGCTCGAGGATGAATAGCAGGGTCGGCGACGACATGTTGCCGCAATCCCGGAGCACCGATCGGGACGGTTCGATCAGGACGGGATCCAGTCCCAGGGTTTCGGTCACCGCCGAGAGGATGCGGGGGCCGCCGGGATGCACGGCCCAGGAGCCGATGGCGTCGATGGTCAGATGCTGCTCCGCCAACCAGCCTGCCAGCCAGGGCCTCAGATGCTCTGCGATCAGTCCTGGAACCTGGGGGGAGAGGCCCATGACAAAACCATGATCCTCGATCGCCCAGGTCATGGCCTCGGCGCTGGCGGGCACCAGCAGGGAGCCGCTGGCGATCACCCGCCGCAGTCCCGGCTCGGCCGGTGCCGCCGCCACCGGCCCATTCCTGGAAGCCACCAGGGCGGCGGCGCCATCGGCGAAGAGGGCATTGGCCACGATCCTCTCCCCCTCCCAGCCGTACTGCAGATGCAGGCTGCAGAGCTCGACGGCGCAGAGCAGCACACAGGCCTCGGGATCGGCGCCGGTGAAGCCGGCAGCCACCCGCAGGCCGTTGAGGGCGCCGTGACACCCCATGAAGCCCACGTGGGTGCGGGCCACGCTGGCGGCAAGGGGCAGGGCGGCCATCAGGGCCAGATCGACCCCGGGCGCATGGAAGCCGGTGCAGGAGACCGTGATCAGATGGGTGATCCGTTCGGGAGGAACCTGTGCCTGCTCGATCGCAGCCCGCACGGCCCGCAGGGCCAGGGGTGGCGCTTCCCGGGTGTAGCGACGCATCCGCTCGCCGGTGCCGGGGCTGGTGGTGCCGAAGAAGCCCTGGTGGCTGCCGGAGATCCTGCCCGTGAGGTCCTCCAGCACCACATGGCGTGCTTCCACCCCTGAGCGGCGATGCAGGGTCTCGAGGAGCCGGCGCCTGGCCGGGGATGGGACCTGCTCCGGCAGGGCCACCCGGGCCGCGATCGCGGCGGAGTCGCCCTGGCTCAGGCGATGAGGCGGCAGGGCCGTGCCCAGCCCGTGAATCGTCAGGGACATGGCTCTGGGGTGATCCGTTGGAGGGTTGCACCATCGAGATGCTGAAGCAGGGGCCCGGTGAGGGCCGGCCAGCGCTCGGCCGCGGCCAGCAGGCCGCGGCACAGGCCGGGGCGCCGCAGGACGAAGGCCAGGCCATGGCAGAAGCGCTGCCGCGAGCCGATCCGAGCGGCATGGCGGCGAGCCCATTCCCGTTCGAGTTCCCTGCTCCATTCCCTCTGTCCCTGCAGCACCAGGGGCACGACAGCCAGAGCCCCCACCAGAGCCCAGCCCATGCCCTCGCCCGTGAACGGTTCCACATAGCCGGCGGCATCCCCCAGCAGCAGCAGCCGCTCGGCCGCCGGTGGGGAGCTCCGGCGGGTGAGAGCCGGGGTGGCCCGCCAGGAGGCCTCAGCCATCTGGGGCAAGGGATCGAAGCCGGCCTCGGCCAGCACTTCAGCGGCGCTGACGGCCGGACCTCCGGCCGCGATCAGGTGGGGCCGATCGAAGGCCGCCGCCAGGTTGAGTTCACCGGCTTCGTTGCGCACCAGCCCCACATAGCCGTGCCGGCCGATGGCCATGTGGATCGTGCTGCGGCCGTAGCCGCTCACACCGACATCCAGCTGACAGCCGGCGCCGATCCTGGCCCGGGGGCTGACGCGCGTCCGGATCGGCAGGTCCGGGGGCAGGCCGGGACTGCCCAGCCCCGTGGCCACCAGCACGACCCGGGCGCTGGTGCTCTGGTGCTCGTCGCCGCAGCGCAGCCGCACCTCCCGGCCCCCGGGACAGGTCCCCGCCACGGTGGCCTCGGTCCGCAGTTGCAACACCGCTCCAGCGGCAACGGCGGCCTCGCTCAGGGCCAGGTCGAGGCGGCCCCGGGAGAGGGACCGGCCCATGGGCAAGGCCAGGTCCACCTGATGGCCTTGCTGGCCGAGGCGGAGCCGGGCGAGGGGAACAGCGCCCAGGTCATCGACCAGCTGGCCCAGTCCCGCTTCCTCCAGGGCCCTGAGGGCCACACCATTGAGGCAGCTGCCGCAGATCTTCCAGCGCGGAAAGGCGCGCTTCTCCACCAGCAGCACCCGCAACCGGTGACGGGCGAGTTGGTGGGCGGCCAGAGCACCGGCGGGTCCGGCCCCGATCACGATCACGTCCCAGTCCGGAGCACTCATCGGTCCTGGGGCAGGCCGTCCTGACGGCGCCAGGACAGCAGGTAGCGCTCGGGCCAGCTGCGCCTCAGTTCGGCACCCTTGAGGCCCGCCTGGGCCACCAGGGCACGCACCTCCTGCAACTGGAAGGCCCCCTGCACCGAGACGGGGCCATCGAAATGGACGATCGGCGAGCGACTCAGCAGCCGGCAGCCCGCCCAGGCCAGCCCGTAGCCCAGGGGACTGCGGATCAGGTCATTGACCAACATCAGGCAACGGCTGGCGCCACCCATCCGCCGCAGCAGATCCACCGCCTCGTCCTCCTCGAGATGGTGCAGGAAGAGAGTGCAGAGGATGACGTCGTAGTCATCAGGGAGGGAATCGTGAAGGGCGTCCGCCTGGAAGAACCTGGTGTTCAGGCCCCGCTCCTCGGCGCTGCGGGTCGCGATGGCGACCGCCTGCGGACTGAGGTCGCAGCCGTCGACCCGCACAGCCAACCCTTCGCGGCGGGCCCGTTCCGCCAGGGCCGTGGTGTTGTCGCCGCCGCCGCAGGCCAGATCCAGAACCCGCAGGGGGCGTCCGGAGCGCTCCTGGGCCAGTGCACGAATCGGAGCCCACAGGGAACCCACGGCTCCGCTGATGGCGTTGATCCTGCGCAGGCCCTCCAGGGCCTGGCTGTGGGCGGCGGGATCGATGCCGGGCTGGTCCATCCACTCGGGTTGCCGGTGCCGCTGGGCCAGTGGCTGTAAGAGCATGGAGAGTGGATACGGAGGATAGGCAGCGTCGGGGAAAAAGGATGGAGCGGTTCCGCGGCGCCAAGCTATGACGCCAGGACGCTCCAGAGGTCCGCGGCACAACCCTTGGCGAGGAGATCTTGTTCTCGCCGTAGGGCTGATGTCCAGCCGAACGCCGTTGATCCCACTGGTTGAGCCACCCAGACTGCCTGGTCTGATGGGACTTGAGCCCCTTTGGACCTGGGCTCCGGCCGTTGGGCACTCCTGGGGCACCTGGGCGTTGTGCAGGCCCTGATGGCGCTGGTGGCGAGCCATCCTGAGGAACTGCTCAATGCCTGGTCTGCGAGGGATCGTGCAGAGCCAGCCAAGATCCATTCCTTCTGGAAATCACACCCCATGGCTGCTGCTGATGGAGGGCTCATCCGACCTGAATCTGTGGCCTTGGTCCAGTGGATTGCCGTCATGTCCGTCGCATCGTCCACGGCGAGTCGTTGAATGGCTGATTTTGAATCCGAAATGACGGAACAGCGGCTGCGCGACCAGTTCGAACTCGATGCACGGGCCGACCAGGAGTTCGTGGTGCTCACGCTGGCCGCGGGCATGATCGCCACCCTGGGGCTGCTCGCCAACAGCAGTGCCGTGGTGATCGGGGCGATGTTGATCGCCCCCTGGATGCTGCCGCTGCGGGCGATTGCCTTTGCGATCCTGCAGGGGCGCCTGCGACTGGTGGGCACGGCTCTGCTCACCCTGTTGATCGGTGTGGTGCTCACCCTCGGCCTCTCGGTCCTGCTGGGGTTGTCCGTCGGACTGCCGATCCTGGGTACGGAGGTTGCTGCCCGCACCCAGCCGAACCTGCTGGATCTGGGGGTGGCCCTGGTGGCCGGCGCCATCGCCACCTATGCCTCGGTCCGCTCCAAAGCGCTGTCGTCGCTTGCGGGTACCGCGATTGCGGTGGCTCTCGTTCCACCGGTCTGCGCGGTCGGACTTCTGGTGGCCAAGACCGAGTGGAGCGGTGCCCTTGGGGCCGCCCTGCTGTTCGCCGCCAACCTGCTGGGAATCCTCAGCGGCGGCCTGATCGCCCTGGCCATCTGCCAACCCGAGCTCCGGCTCAATCTTCTGCGCAGCCGGCTGGGCCTGGTGAGCCTGCTGCTGACGGCCCTGCTGCTGATCCCGCTCTCGGGAAGCTTCCTCTCTCTGGTGCGCCAGGCCCGCCGTACGGCAGCCCTGGAGCAGATCCAGCAGGCGATCACCCGCTCCCTGAAGAACCACACCATCACCCTCGGCAAAGATGCGGAGCTGCTCCAGGTGGCGATCGACTGGGCGCCGAATCCACCGTTGATCAGGGCCGCTGTCCGGGTCACGGACCCGCGCTTCCCCACAGCCCGCCAGGTGGCCGCTGTGCAGAACTACATCAATGGAACCCAGCCGATCCGGTACCGACTCGTGGTGCAGCGGATGTCGGTGGATGTGATCGGTCCTGAAGCTGAACCCAATCCAATTCAGCAAGATCCTGCCCAACAGCTGCAGACCGTGGAGCTGACACCGAAGCCCGATCGACAGAGTCGCAACCAGCTTCCATTGCAGGGAAAGCCCTGAGCCCCACCGGTTCTGTGGCGATGACCCTAGGGCTGAGGGCCTGAGGGGGCCTGGCGACGACTCGCCGGCCGTCGCGCCTGATTGCGGCAGCGATCGGAGCAGTAGCGCACCTCCTCCCACACGTCCTGCCATTTGCGGCGCCACTGGAAGGGCCGGCCACAGCAGGCGCAGATCTTGGTCGGGCGGTTGGCATGGTGAGGCATGGCTGCATCCTGGCGGAGGCGGGAGCGGAGCTGGCCCTGATTTCGCAGGAGAGTTCCCCGGGAATCAACCGCCTGGCCAGCAGCCTGGGATCCCGTCGATACCGTTGAGCAAGACGGCGCTGCCCTCGGTGATGGCCGCATCACCGTGAAGGCAGGCCGTTGGGATGACCCCGGTATGAATGTCCTGGTCGCGATGGCTGTCGGCTCGCCGCCGGATCGGTTGTGGCCAGTGCGAACAGGCTCGCTCGAGCCATGGTGGCGCTGACTGGCCAGGTCTCCATCGATGGAACAGCACCTGGCCTGATCGGCAGGATCTGGATCAGGCGAGTGTCTTCCCTCTGGATCGGTGAACGGTGTGGTCTGGATCCATTCGAACAAGGGGGAAGACGACGGGCAACGGGGGCAAGAGGGCCGCCATGCAGTCCTGTCGCCAATGGCGCCCGACGGCGGCGACAGGAGCTGGGGGTTCACTCTTCTTCGTCAGCATCTCCGACCGGAACCAGTCGGATCTGCTTCTTGCCGAGTTTGATCTCGAACTCATCGCCTGGCTTGAGGTCCAGCAGGGAGGTGTAGGCCTTGCCCACCATCAGGTTGCCGTTGAACTGGACCTTGGTGGCATAGCTCAGATGGCGACCCGGCCGTTTGGCGCCGCGGCTGCTGCCTTCGCCGAGGCTCACACCCTTGGCGGCCAGAAGCGCTTCATAAAAAGCTGTAAAGTTCAGCCTTTCAGAACCGTCTTTCGTGCTGCTGACATAGCCAGCGGCGCGGACGAGGTCAGACTTGGTTGCATCGCCTAGTTCCTTGACCTTGGCAAGCAGATCGGGGCCGGTAAGCATGGCTATTGCATCGGAAGCATGATCCAACAATACCTAATGCCAACTGCTCGTTCAAGCTTTTTGGCTAAATGTTCCTTCCTGTACTGCTGCACTTCTGCTGAAGTTTACAGTCCTTTTCTCTTCCTCGCTGTCCAGATCGGCCTGACAGAGGCGAACGGGCTGATGGCTGCATTCCCAGGCAGCGATCTCGTGGCGGCTGTAACGGCGCCAGAGATGGTGGGGACAGCTGGCATTTCGCAGGATTCGGCATCGAGATGATCGTTCGCCTCCCAGCCACCGAAATCATGCCGCAGGCACGCCCAGGGGATCAGTCTGACCGTCGCCCACCCGCACCGGCTGATGGTGATGTCGGTGATCACATTCACCAGGGTGTGGCCCGGATAGGCCGGATGAAACGTGAGGGCCCCGCTGCACCGGCAGGCAGTCGCCATCACCAATCGAGAACCTGTCAGGAGGCAGGACCAGGGCAGCACTCACCTCTGGACAAGTGCCGTCACCCCCATTGACAGAACCAGTCGACGCAGCGCCACCGCCGGAGTCTGCAAAGCCGGCATTGTCATGCAGATCGTGCCTGAGACAGCCACTGGCGTCCTCATTGGGCAGCCTGGCACTTGGCCTGCTGTGCAGAAGGATTGGCACTTCATGTTGCTGATCATGTCGCTGAGCCTGGGAACTGATATTGGCTCACAGGTTCCGTAACTTTGCGTGAAGGATCTCGGATCGTGCCTATCCGCCATCGTCATCACTCTGCTTCAGGTCAATGCTCTGCTCGGCCTTGGGATCAGCCACCTTCCGGAGCACTTCCCACAACGCCTCCAGGCCCTGGTCTCGCCCTGCCGCAGCTCCATGTCTACAGCGTGCTGGTGAGCGGACTGACGGTGATCTTCGTGCTGGCATGGCGATCCGATCGCGTTTCACCTTTCATGTTCACGGCATTCTTGGCCATGGCCTGCCATCGATTCCTCTGCAGATCCAGCACCCTGGCACCTGCCAGGCCCTGATGGCGGCACGTTTCAACTGAACCTCCAGACCGTTCGGGACCTGCTGCCCGCTGCCTTCACGATTGCGATGATGGGCTCAATCGAATCCCTGCTCTGTGCGGTGATTCTCGATCACAACACCCGGACGCGACACCACTCCAACGGTGCGCTGCTGGGCCAGGGCATTGCCAATCTGATCACGCCCTTCTTCGGCGGCATCTCCGTGACGGCTGCCCTGGCCCGTTCGGCCGCCGACGTTTCTGGCAGTGCGCGTTCAACGCTTTCGGGCATCTTCGATTCGCTGTTCATCCTGTTGGCCGTGCTGGCCTTCGCCCCCCTGTTCTCGATCATCCCGATGGCCGCCATGGCTGCGGTGCTGCCGGTGGTGGCCTGGACCATGGGCGAAGCACCCCATGCCCTGCGGCTTCTGCGCAGCGCTCCCCGTGCCGACAGGTTCGTCTTCCTGACCTGTGTCGGTCTCACCGTGACGTTCGAAGTGGTGATCGCCATCGCTGTCGGCTGCCTGCTTGCGACGATGCTGTTGCTGCGCGATCTGGCTTGTTTCACCCAGATTCGTGACATCAGCACCAGCCGTCATTACGGCCAGGAGCCCCTGCCACTGGGCTGGCGCATGGTGAAAATCAGCGGGGCCATGTTCTTCGCTGCGGCTGAGGGCGTCCTGCGGGATCTGCTCGATACCACTGAAGCAAACGCCAATCTGTTTCTCGATGCCGATGGCATCACTGTCTTCGATCCTGGAGCCGCCTTGGCGTTTCATCGCTTCCTGCAGGAGTGCACGAACCACCGGCACATCCGTGTCATCGTCACCGATCTCCAGCCCCAGGTGAGCCAGGTCTTCGACGAAGCCGGACTCGACGAGGGTGACGATCGCTTCACGATCTGCTCCAGCCTGGCTGAGGCCACGGCCCTGACTCGAAGGGACGTCAGGCCCGAACCCTGCCTGACTTGAACGGACGTTGTCTTGAAGCCGTTGCCTCCACCTGCGGTAGATCCACCTTTCGTGACTCCACGCCGGAGCTGGCAGCAGTGCGCATGCCCAGATGGCTCAGCCTCATCCGGGGGATACCTGCATGGCTCTGGTTGTACTGCGTTCCTACAACCGTGGATGCGGGTTGCCACTGCGGAGCACCTGGCTGCCAGCCCTGCTGTCCGTTTCTCAGCCCGGAGCCTGGGAGCCTCTTCACGGCTGAGTTCCAGGTGCCGATGAAGTGGCGCCATGGCAGAGCCCGCGTGAGCTCCCCCTGGGTGAGCTCCAGCTGCTGACACCAGCGATTCCAGCGGGTTGGCCGGACGTGGAGGCCATGGCGCCTGTCGCTGATCCAGCTCTCCCGGGCTGCCAACGTCGGCCGTCGCCATGGGCGGCGGCCTTGGGGTGGATCCCCAGAGCGCTGGCGCGGTCATCGCTGGTCTCTGCTTCGGAGCGCACCTCTCGGTACGACGTTGAGCCACTCCGGAGGGTTGGTGCTCCAGATCTTGCGCCCATGCTCCGGCGGGGAGATGCGGAACGTCAGCCTTGACCTTGGCGTCCCTGAGCCCGGTTGCGCTGGTGCTCAACCCGTTGGCGATGGGCTCGCTGTCCAGCATGGTCCTGGCGCCTCTCCTCGGCAGCCGCCGGCTGGCCAGGGTGAGCGCCAGCTGATGCTGGCGGCAGTGGAAAGAACAGGACCTCCAGCCCTTCAACCGCTGCCGGCCTGCCCACCGGCGGGCCGTGCAGCAAACAGCCGTGGCTTCAACCACAGCGACAGGTACACCAGGGAGACCAGCACCGGCACCTCGATCAGCGGACCGATCACCCCGGCCAGGGCCTGCTGGGAGGTGACACCCCAGATGCTGATGCACACCGCGATCGCCAGCTCGAAGTTGTTGCCGGCCGCCGTGAAAGCAAGGGCCGAGGTGCGTGGGTAGTCGAGGCCGCTTCGCTTGCCGACCGCGAAGGCGATGCCCCACATCAGCACGAAATACAGCAGCAACGGCATCGCCACCTGGATCACCTGGGCTGGTTGGGAGGTGATCGCCTCACCCTGCAGGGCGAACATCACCACGATCGTGAACAGCAGCCCGTAGAGCGCCCAGGGTCCGATCCGCGGCAGGAAGCGCTGCTCATACCAGCGGCGCCCCTTGAGGCGCACGCCGATCAGGCGGGTGAGGAAGCCAGCCACCAGGGGAATCCCCAGAAAAATCAAGACCGCCCGGGCTATCTCCCAGAAGGAGAACCGCACCAACTGGCTGTCGAGCCCCAGCCAGGCCGGAAAAATCTGCAGGTAGAAGGTTCCCAGCAACGCATAGACCATCACCTGCAGCATCGAATTGATCGCCACCAGCAGGGCGGCCGCTTCGCGGTTCCCCTGGGCCAGATCGATCCAGATCAGCACCATGGCGATGCAGGGGGCGATGCCGATCAGGATCAGCCCGGTGCGAAAGGCCGGCTGATCCGGCAGAAACAACCAGGCCAGAGTGAACATCAACAGCGGCCCCAGCCCCCAGGTCAATGCCAGGGTGAGGGTCAGCAGGCGTCGATCCCGGGCCATGGAGCCGAGTTCGCCGTAGCGCACCTTGGCCAGCACGGGATACATCATCAGCAGCAGACCGAGGGCAATCGGCAGGGAGGTGTGCCCCACCTGCACCTTGCCCAGCAGCCCCTGCAGGCCGGGGACCAGCCGTCCCAGCAGCAGCCCTGCGGCCATCGCCGTCAGGATCCAGAGCGGCAACAGGCGATCCAGCCACGGCAGGCGCCCCAGGCCCTCGCTGTCCCGGGCGATCGGACTGGGACGGGTGGGGGCAGGGGTGGGCATGGGAAACCAGGAGGTGGTGGTTGTTCGGGGCTGGTGGAGGGAGGGGGTGCTCAGCAGTAGGGCGGAGCCGGGGTCCGGCAACCGGCGGCGAGCTGGTCCAGCCAGTCGCCCAGAAGCATCACAATGGGTGGAGGACTGCAGGCCAGCTCAATCCAAACGGCATGGAGGCCAGAGTTTCAGACCGAAAGGTTGAAGCGAACGATCAGGTCATCAAAATCAGCGTCGCCACCCCCATCCAGATCCTCGATCCCGTAACGGTTTGGGCCGTAACCGGTGAAATGGCTGACACGATCCAGATTGGCGGCCCCGAAGGAGAAGAACACGCCTCCCGTGTCATGAACAGTCAACACCGGGGCGAACAACTGGCCGGCGCTGACGCTGAAGGCGAAGGGCAGCACCTCCAGGTTGGCCGCGCTGAGGTTGGATCCGGCCGCAGTCACCAGGTTGGTGGCGCTCAATGCGGCCTGGCGATAGCCCGGATGCCCGGGCTGGAGGAGCTGATCGGTGAGGGGATCTTGAATCGTTCCGGCTTGATCGAGCACGGCGTAGAACTGCAGGGTGGAGCCATAGCCCGCCGAACGGCTCAGGGAGCCACTGACCGTGACACTGCTGCCCGCGGTGTAGGCGCGGGTGTCGATCAGGTCGATCGGGTCAGTCTGGCTGCGGCCCGCCTGAAGGGTGGGGGCCTGATCAGAAGCGGGGGCGAAGCTGCTGTAGAACAGCTTGCCCTCGGGATCGCGGAAGGCGTTGATCTGCTGGCCGGTCAGGGTGTCCTCCACCGCCACCCCCAACAAGCTGCCGATCGGCAGGCCATCGAAGGGGTTGCGCAGCACCGGCCCCTCCACCTCCACAAACGTCGCTAGCGCCCTGCCTTCCAGGTCGGGGGTGATCACCACGGTGTGATCGCTGCTGGCCACGGTGAAGGGGCCGGGCGCTGCGCCGGGCGCGCCGGGATCATTCCCCGGGCCACCAGGGTCGTACACCGCCTGGTAGGAGCCGGAGGAGGGCATGCGCACGGCCGACAACCGGGAGATGGCGGCAATGTCGCCCTTCAGGATGATGTCGCAGTAGTTGTCGTGGTCTTCCACATAGGCGGCGTTCTCGGTTGTGCCAGCCTGGGCCAGATCCGCCAGGCCCACCACTTCGATCACGCCCAGATTGCCGATCGCTATGGGTGTGCCAGCCTGGCTGATCGTGATCTTGGAGCCATCCTCTGCGATGGCCTCCAGCACGAAATAGCGGGAGAATTCGCTGGGCAGCAGGCTGGCGATGCCATCCGGGGAGAAGCCGAGACTGGTGTACAAGCGCAGCCTGAACTGGGCCTGATCTCCGTAGAGATCGCCTCCGCTATTGAACTGGGAAGCCAGACTGATACCGATGGGCCCTCCTTCGCCCAGGTTGCTGAAGCGATTCAATTTGGCGGCCACCACCCTTGGACCTTTCCCCCTCACGTAGGGATTCGAGCTGACAACACTTAAACCAACGGCTGTCACCGGTCCGTCGCTAGTGAGCAGCTCCAGGGGACTTCCGTCGTTGACGACTGTCACCAAAGTGGGATAAAGCGCTCCTGGATCCCCGGGCTGGAGGCGGTTGCCGAACTCTCCGACGAGCACCACCGTCTGGCGTTCGTTGAATTCCAGATTCGGCGAGAAGGCTGCGGTCTGGGGCGTCACCACCGAGCCGTCGCTGAGGGTGACCCTGAAATCCGATCCGTTCAGGTTGGTGGGCAACACCGGATGGCTGAACACCAACGGCAGGGTGTCGGCGCGCAGCAGCGGCAGCCCGTAGGTGTTCAGGGCGCTGCTGTCAGAAATGGCCGAGCTGTAGGCCCGCTGGGCGGCGTTGAGGGAGGGATCGATACTCTGCCAGGCCACATTGTTGGCGGCGGCAGTGGCCTGGGCTGTTGTTCCGGTACCGCTCAGTCCTGGGATACCAATGTAGCCTTCGAACCCGTAGTCTCCCGTAAGCAGTGTCGGAGATGCCGCGAAGAGATCAGCGTTGTAGTTGATGGGGGTCTGGAGACTAGCCATCGTCCCCGAGAGATCGGTGCGACTGGCATTGACATACTGGAGAAGCGGATTCGCCAGAGGGGTGAAGCGTATGGCCACGAAGTTCCTCGCCTGCTGGTCAAACCCTATCAATGCCGCCCCTGACGATCAGGCCGGGACGATGGGGAGCAGAGGTGGTCATGGGGAATCAGGCGCTGCTGGTTGTTCGGGGCTGCTGGAGGGAGAGGCTTCTCAGCAGCAGGGCGGAGCCGGGGTCAGGCATCCGGCGGCGAGCTGATCCAGCCAGTCGCGGAGCAGCATCAGGGCGGAGGGCTCAAGGCGGTAGTAGATCCAGCGGCCCTCCTGGCGGGCCCGGATCAGGCCGGCCTCCTTCAGCACCTTGAGATGGAACGAGAGTTTCGATTGAGCCAGATCCAGATCGCCGGTGAGGTCACACACGCAGCGCTCGCCGTGCTGCAGGGTCTGCACCACCTGCAGGCGGATCGGCTCGGCCAGGGCGCGCAACAGCCGCTGCGCCTGCTCCTGGGCCGCAGGTTCATCTGTTGCGATCGGGGCGGCAGTGGACGCCATGGCGAAAAGGAGTGGGACAGATGGACTGGAAATGGATGGCACGGAGGCTGGATGGCCTCCGGCGGGCGGCACTGCGGGGGACTGGGCCTGACCTGTGCCGCAGAACACACAACCCATCAACCGTAGTTGATCTATGGTTTCCTTCTGGGCCAGTGCCCTCCCCTTCTTTAACCATGAAACTCGGCATCAACGGTTTCGGGCGCATCGGCCGCCTCGTGTTCCGGGCCCTCTGGGGGCGGCCCGGCATCGAGATCATCCATGTCAACGACCCGGCAGGTGATGCGCCCACGGCGGCCCACCTGCTCGCCTTCGATTCCGTGCATGGCCGCTGGCAAGAGGCGGTGGAGGCCAACACGGGTTTACCAGAAAACACCCAAGGGTTCTTGGTGGGCAGCACCCCCGTGAGCTACAGCCAGGCCAAGGACCCCACCGCCGTGCCCTGGCGCGAAGCCGGCGTGGACATGGTGCTCGAATGCAGCGGCCATTTCAAGACGCCGGCCACACTCCAGCCCTACTTCGATCAGGTGGGCCTCAAGCGCGTCGTGGTGGCCTGTCCCGTGAAGGGCGAGATCGCCGGCGCCGAGGCGCTCAACATCGTGTATGGCATCAACCACCACCTCTATGACCCCGGACTGCACCGGCTGGTGACGGCGGCCTCCTGCACCACCAACTGCCTGGCGCCGGTGGTGAAGGTGGTGCACGAGAGCTTCGGCATCGAACACGGCTCGATCACCACCCTGCACGATGTGACCAACACCCAGGTGGTGGTGGATGCCTTCAAAAGTGATTGGCGCCGGGCCCGCTCCGCCGGCCAGAGCCTGATTCCCACCACCACCGGATCGGCCAAGGCGATCGGCATGATCTTCCCGGAACTCCAGGGCAAGCTGAATGGCCATGCCGTGCGGGTGCCACTGCTGAATGGCTCGCTCACCGATGCGGTGTTCGAGCTCAAGCGCAGCGTCACCGTGGAGGAGGTGAACGGGGCCTTTGAGGCGGCGGCGAATGGCCCCCTGCACGGGATCCTCGGCTACGAAACCCGGCCGCTGGTCTCGGTCGACTACGTCAACGACGACCGCAGCGCGATCGTCGATGGCCTCTCGACGATGGTGGTGAATGGCACCCAGCTCAAGGTCTACGCCTGGTACGACAACGAATGGGGCTACAGCTCCCGCATGGCGGATCTGGTGATGCATGTGGCCCGCCTTGATCAGCGCTGAGTCCGAGCCATGACCAGCGACCACAACCAGGTCCGATCACCGACGCAGCAGCGCCCCCGACACCCGCTTTCCGCCCTGCAGCAGTACGCGATCGTGACGGCCAACTACTGGGCTTTCACCCTCACCGATGGCGCCCTGCGCATGCTGGTGATCTTCCACTTCCACCAGCTCGGCTACAGCACCCTGGAGATCGCGCTGCTGTTTCTGTTCTATGAGGTCTTCGGCATTCTCACCAACCTCTACGGCGGCTGGCTGGGGGGGAGGTTCGGGCTCAGGCTCACCCTCTGGACGGGCACGTTGCTGCAGGTGGCCGCTCTGCTGATGCTGATCCCCGTGGCCGATTCCTGGCCGAAGTGGTGGAGCGTGGCCTACGTGATGGCGGCCCAGGCGATCAGCGGCATTGCCAAGGACCTCAACAAGATGAGCGCCAAGAGCGCCATCAAGACCGTGGTGGCGGAAACACCGGACAACCACCAACAGGGGGAACAGCAGCTGTTCCGCTGGGTGGCGATCCTCACCGGCTCCAAGAACGCCCTCAAGGGGGTGGGCTTCTTCCTCGGGGGCGTGCTGCTGGCCACGATCGGCTTCAACGCCGCCGTCGGGGCGATGGCCGGAGCGCTGCTGCTGAGCTTCAGCGGCACCCTGATCCTGCCCGCTGACCTCGGCCGCATGAAACAGAAACCTGCCTTCGGTGCCCTCTTCTCCCCGAGTCGTGGCATCAATGGGCTGTCGCTGGCGCGCTTCTTCCTGTTCGGAGCTCGCGATGTCTGGTTCGTGGTGGCGCTGCCGGTGTTTCTGGAGGCCGCCCTCGGCTGGAGGTTCTGGGAGGTGGGCGGCTTCATGGGTCTGTGGGTGATCGGTTACGGGATCGTGCAGGGTTGTGCGCCGGCGCTGCGGCGGGTCTGGGGGCAGACGGCACCCCCGGGCGTGGCGGCGGTGCAGTTCTGGAGCGCGGTGCTGACGGCGATCCCCGCACTGATCGCCATCGCCCTGTGGCGCCAGGTGGCGCAGCCAGCTGTAGCGGTGGTGGTGGGTCTGGCGGTATTCGGTGTGGTGTTTGCGATGAATTCCTCGATTCACAGCTACATGGTGCTGGCCTACACCGATAGCGAATCAGTGAGCCTGAATGTGGGCTTCTACTACATGGCCAATGCCGCAGGCCGGCTGGTGGGCACATTGCTCTCGGGCGCCATGTTCCTGCTGGGGGGCCTGCAGGCCTGTCTCTGGACCTCCTCGCTGTTGGTGGCTGCCGCCGCTCTGGTGAGTACCCGGCTGCCCGCGCCGCCCAGGCAGCTGCCGCCCTGAGCTGAGGGCGTCGTTCAACGCCCTGATCGCGATCGTGCTCAGCGCGGTGCCAGCGCGGACGGCGACAACTGCAGCGCGGGGGAGTGTCGGTCCCGCTTCCCCTCTGGTCGAGCGTGTATGGATCGGCTCCGGATGCTGTGCAACCGCTCCGGTGTCAGCACACTGCCATCGATGCGGCGTCCGCAGACGGGCAGCCATTCGCGTCAGCGACCTGGTGGTGCTGCTGGGCTGGCGATGGAGCGAAGCGCTTCCACCGGCTCCGGCCCCAGCAGCAGCGTCACCGGGGCCACTCTTTCCTCCTGGCCAGGTTGCAGCGGGACCTGCAAGCGCAGCGGCAGGTACGACCGAGGTGCGGGCCGGAGCCGGTCGGCGTCGAATTGGGCTGAACCTGAGGGCAGATCCCGGCGGCCCGGCGGCACCAGTTCCTCACTCCTGTTGGCCAGGCTCCAGCGGCCACTCTGGCCGTCATCAAGCAGCAGGGGCCTGCCGTGGTCGAGGCTGGCGGCCGGGCCCAGGGCATTGAGGCGAAGACGCCAGGCCTGGGGATAGGCCGGATCCGTCTGGCGAAACAGCGACACTCCCCAGCGCCCTCCCGCGCTGTCCTGCACTGTCCAGCTGGCGGACTCCTGCAGAGCCTGGGCCGGAGCCAGACCCAGCAGGGTGAGCAGCACCCAGGTCAGCAAGGCCATGACGAGCCGCCGCAGGAGCGAAACCGGAGGGCCACACGGTTGAGCAGGACGACCCACGAACCGAACCCTCTCAGGAGACAGAACAACAGTATCGTGATGTTGAGCTGCCTCGTCGTCGATGCCGCGCTGACCCTTCGGCCGTGGCCGCTCCACCCTTCGCATCGAGGTCCCATGACGATCCTGTCCCTCATCCCCGCCCGCGGCCAGCCCTGGAAGCGCTTCAGAGACTGGATCACCAGCACCGACAACCGCCTCTACATCGGCTGGTTCGGTGTGCTGATGATCCCCACCCTGCTGAGCGCGACCATCTGTTTTGTGCTCGCCTTCCTTGCCGCTCCCCCCGTCGACATCGACGGCATCCGCGAGCCGGTGAGTGGGGGCCTTCTCTACGGCAACAACCTGATCACCGCCGCCGTGGTGCCCAGTTCCAACGCCATCGGCCTGCACTTCTACCCGGTCTGGGCCGCCACCAGCCTCGACGAGTGGCTGTACAACGGTGGCCCCTATCCGCTGATCATCTTCCACTTTCTGATCGGTATCTACGCCTACATGGGGCGTGAGTGGGAGCTCAGCTACCGCCTCGGCATGCGCCCCTGGATTGCGGTGGCCTACAGCGCCCCGGTGGCCGCCGCCACAGCCGTTCTGCTGGTGTACGCGATCGGCCAGGGCTCCTTCTCCGACGCCATGCCCCTGGGCATCAGCGGCACCTTCAACTTCATGCTGGTGCTGCAGGCCGAGCACAATGTGCTCATGCACCCCTTCCACATGCTGGGTGTGGTGGGTGTGTTCGGTGGCGCCCTCTTCAGTGCCATGCACGGCTCGCTGGTGACCAGCTCCCTGGTGCGCGAAACCACCGAGAGCGAAAGCCAGAACCGCGGCTACAAGTTCGGCCAGGAAGAAGAGACCTACAACATCGTCGCCGCCCACGGCTACTTCGGTCGTCTGATTGTCCAGTACGCCTCCTTCAACAACAGCCGCAGCCTCCACTTCGTGCTGGCGGCCTGGCCGGTGGTGGGCATCTGGTTCGCCGCCCTGGCGGTGGTGAGCTTCTCGTTCAACCTGAACGGGCTCAACTTCAACCATTCCGTGCTCGACCATCAGGGGCGGTTGATCGACACCTGGGCCGACGTGCTCAACCGTGCGGACCTGGGCATCGAGGCGATGCACGAGCGGAACGTGCACAACTTCCCGCTCGATCTGGCCGTCACCGGCCTTCAATCCGTGGCGCTGAAGGGGCCGGCGATTGGTTAGCGAGGCTTTGAACTTCGCCCAGTCCATCTCCAGCACATCAGCGCCGCAGACCGTCCCGCTGCACCTGGCTCAGCTGCCGGCCGAGGGGCGGTGGGCCAAGCCCGTGCTCTCGGAGGCTTCAGGCCCCATCCATCGGGGCCCCTCTGAGCAGTCAGAGCACCTGGTGACAGGCGGCCTCGTCCAGCAGACGGAAGACCTGGCGGTGGCCATCGGGAGGTATCTGCCTCCAGCCCGGCGGGCTGGCGCCATCGCACGGCCGCCTCTGCCCTGCGCTCAGGCGGTCTGCCGAGCCTTGAGGTCTGAGCCCCGCCTCGGTTGGCACTGGATCGAGGCAGGGCCCTGCCAGCAGGGAGAGCGCCGCGCCGCTGGCCGGCGTCCCACGGCCAGCCCGAACGGATCGGCACGCCGATGGCCACAAACACCCCATATGCGTTTATAGTCATAAAGCCGCGGAGCCGTGCCCTCTCGTCCCTGTCCATGCGTCCCTGTCCATGCATTTCTGTCGCCGGCTGCTGCCTGCGAAGCCCCCGCTGCTGCTGTCTCAACAGTTCGATGCCGGCAGCGGCGCCTTCACCGACCGGGTGGCCCGCCTCGACGCCAACGCCCACTCCCAGGCCGACCACCGGATCGCCAGCTGATCACGGCCAGCCCCCTGCTCCTGCCCTCCTTTTCACCATGGCCAACAGTTCCCTGAATCGTCCCAAGCCCCATAGCTCGGGCCACTCCGGTCCTGACTGCATCACCGCACAGGAGCTGGCGAATCGGCTCGACAGCCGCAGCGTCACCGTGGTCGATGTGCGCGAACCGATGGAATACGCCGCCGGCCATATCGCCGGCAGCCGCAACATCCCCCTGGCCCGCCTCAGCCGCTGCGATCTGCCCGCCGGAGCCCTGGTGCTCGTCTGCCAGAGCGGCAACCGCAGCGCCAAGGGGGTGCAGACCCTGCTGCAGCGGAACCATCCCCACCCCATCACCGATCTGCAGGGCGGGATTCCCAGTTGGCAGCAGGCCGGCCTGCCGGTGCAGCGCCTGGCCAAGGCCCCCCTGCCCCTGATGCGCCAGGTGCAGATCGCCGCCGGTTCCCTGGTCCTGCTGGGCCTGATCCTCAGCCACGTTGTGGCCCCGGCCTGGATCCTGCTCAGCTGGTTTGTCGGAGCCGGTCTGGTGTTTGCCGGCATCAGCGGTTTCTGCGGCATGGCCCGCCTGCTGGCACTGATGCCCTGGAACCGGGTGAACCGCTGATGGAACCCGCAACCCTTGCCCTGCTCACCGCTGGCGGGGGACTGATCGGTTTCCTGCTGTCGGTGCTCGGCGCCGGTGGCTCGATCCTGTTGCTGCCCCTGCTGGTGACGGGTGCCGGCCTGAACACACGGGAAGCCGTGCCCCTTTCGCTGCTGGTGGTGATGCTGCTGGCCCTGGGCAATCTGGGCCCCTATCTGCGGCGGGGCCAGTTCGCTGTGATTCCCGCCATGATCCTGGGCATGCCGGCTCTGGCGGGCAGCTGGATCGGTGGCAGCTGGGTGAAGGCCGGCTACCTGAGTGAACCCGTGGAGCTGGGCGTGTTCGCCGCGGCGGCCCTTGTCGCCTCCTGGTTGCTCACCCGGCGCAGCGCCAGCAATGCCGCACCGACCCTGGTCCAGATCGGCACTCGCCCTGGCTCGATCCTGCCGCTGGCGATCCAGGGGGTGCTGGTGGGATTGCTCACCGGCATCGCCGGTGTGGGTGGTGGCTTTGCGATCGTGCCGGCCCTGGTGCTGTTGGCCGGCCTGCCGATGCCGCTGGCCTGCGGCACCAGCCTGCTGCTGATCGTCGTCAATGCCCTGGTGGCCCTGGCGGCCCTGGGCCACTGGCCGCAGCAGAGCCTGCCCCTGATGCTGCCCTTGCTGCTGGGCGGGGCTGTGGGTGCTGCGGCAGGACAACGCCTGGCGCCCCGCCTGAGTGACCGGCGCCTGCGCCAGAGCTTTGCCGCCCTGTTGATTGGCTCCGCCCTGCTGTCCGGAGTTGAAGCCCTCAGGCGCCAGTCCGATCTGCAGGCGGGCGGCCGGCGTCACAGCACCAGCGTCAGCCTGGCGGCCCGCCAGCTGGATGGGAGCCACAACGCCGCGGCGATCACCTCCTTGCCGCATCCCCTGGCCTACGCCGCCACGGTCAGTCATCCCCTTTCACAACCCTGAACCGCTGGGCAGGCGGCTTCCGGTGGTGGCCGTACTGCCCCCGCTCGCCCATTCCCTGCTCCGTTCCCCGGCCACGCCGCTCCCTCCCCATGTCCTCACGAACCTTCCGGTTGCGCCTGCGCAGCAGCCACGGTGCACCCGATCTCACCAGTCCGTCCGTCGTGATCGAGCGGCTGAGTGAGGACGGGGAGTGGCAACAACAGATCCCCAACGTCACCACGCCTCCCTTCCGGCTGTATCTGCTTTCTCTGCTGTTGTGTCTGCAGTTCCATCTGGTGAGCGAGGCCCGCGAGCGGCGGATTCCCCTGCAGCAGGTGCTGGCTGATCTGACCGTGACCGTCTCCGACAGCTGGGATCTGGAGGCGCTGGTGGCCAGCTTCCTGCTGCGATTGGATCCAGGCGCCTCATCCGAGGCGCGGGCTCGGGCTTCTGAGGAAGCGCTCGCTGCCATGCGGGAGCGGATGCGACTCAGCCCGGTGCCTCGCAACCGGCCTGCGGCGGTGCCCATGACCCTGGACGTGGCCCTGCAGGCCTGAGGCAACGGATCGAGTCCCCATCGGTCAGGGCTGTATCGGCCGCCTTCGCGGCCATGAGGTCGCTGCCGAACTGCGATCAAGGCAGCGGGCAGCGTTCGGTTCCGGCTTCTCTGCAGTTGGAACTCTGCAGTTGGAACGACGGGTCGTGCCCGCCCAGGTCACACCGCTGAAACGCCCGCCAGACCATCAGGCCACAGGGTGGCGGGCCACAGAGTGGCGAGTCACAGGGTGGCGGGCCCCAGGGTGGCCGGCAGGTGGCCGGTCTTGACCCAGATCGTGCAACCGGATTCACTCCAGGGGCGGTGGCTGCTGCCGGGGGGATTGCGCAACCAGCTGCCGGCGGGATAGCGGCCCTGCTCGTCCTCGAACACCCCGTCGAGCACCAGAATCTCCTCGCCGCCGCGATGGCCGTGGGGCTGAAACGTCGTGCCGGGCGCCCAGCGCACCAGGGCCACGTGTTCAGAGCCGTAAGCGTGCAGAGGCAGCACCTGCAGGCCGCTCACCAGACCCGGTACCCAGGCTGTGGTGTGGGTGTTGATCACCAGGCGCCGCTGATCCAGCGAGTGCATTTGATGCAGCTTCACCAGGATCCTGCAGCCGCCGGTGCTGAACGGGGCGTGGCTGGAGCCGACCGGGTTGCGCAGATAGGTGCCAGCCGCATGATCGCCCGTCTCGTCCGAGAAGGTGCCCTCCAGCACCAGGATCTCCTCGCCGCCGCCGTGGCTGTGACGCTCGAAGTGACTGCCGGGGGCATAGCGAACAATGGAAGTGGCGCGGGCGATTTCGCCGCCGAGGCGATCGAGCAGGCGCCGCTCCACCCCCGCCAGCGGCGAAGGGATCCAGGGGATCGCCGTGGTGTCGAGCACCACGCGCTGGCTGAGATCGGCATGGAGCTCCATGGCTCTGATTGTGCCCAGCGGAGCGAGAGGGCGAGTGCGATCCACTGGAGCGGGCAGCTCTGCCGACCCGGTCCGCAGTTGCTGCCCAGTGACTGAGAGCATCCTCAAGGCTCAACACGAGCCTTCTTTCCCCCAGGCAAGCCCTGCCTTGTGAGGTGCCCCTTTGATGCCCCATGGCCTGATCACGCAGGGCCGCAGCCCTGATGGCGGATCAGCGGCCGGGAGGCCTCGCCCACGGCAGGACCGCAGATCCGGAGCGCGGCTGACGCGACCGCTGGAGCTCCTGGGGCAGGCAAGCAGCGCCCCATGGCCCAGAGGCGTTACAAGCTGTTACACTTCACCCAACACCTCGAGATTTCGATGGCTGAATCCACTCCTCGCTTTGGTTTTGTTGCTTTGGCCGAAACCTGGAATGGTCGCCTGGCCATGCTCGGCTTCGTGATCGGCCTGGCCACCGAGCTTCTCACCGGTCAGAGCATCCTTTCCCAGATCGGTCTGGGCTGAGCGCGATGAGCACCGACTACACCGCAGCCATCACCGGCCTGTTCGCCGTCATCGTTCTGCTCACCGGAATGGTGGTTTATGTGCTCAGCAGGCCCAGCGACCTGTCGCCAAGAAATTGAAGATCCCTTACACCACATCAGTTTGATGACCAACACCCCAGCGAATGAGTCCTGGTTAGGCAACCGTTCAGAACAGAAGATCCACATGGATCAGCTCAAGCGTGTAGAGCTCTTCAATGGCCGCGCCGCCATGCTCGGAATCGTGATTGGCATCGTCACCGAAGGATTGAGCGGCTATGGCATCGCCCATCAAATCGGCCTGGGTGCCCTGGTGGACGGCTATGCGGCCTGTCATGCCCAGTTCCTGCCTTTTTGCTTCTGAGCTCGTCTCCAGTCGGCGATCTCGTTTCATCCCCCGGCCCAAACTGGGGGTTTTCTGTTGGCAGCGTTCTAAGTTGCCGTGACGGCACGATCCGGCTGGCCTCGTGGCGCAGGGGAACTCAACCATCCTGACCTTCACGGTTCGTGGCTCACCAGGGAATCGGCAGTCACGCCAGAGCTGAGGCCGAGGGGTGTGATGTCCTGACTGGGGACCTCACCGTTCGGCGTTCTTGACGGGGAAGTGGACGTTGGCCGTGGGCCTGTGGCCTGGGTGTTGGGGCAGGGAGCGCGCTTCTGCCAGCAGGCAGGCTCCGTGAGCCTGCGCCACGAACACGAGAAGCCAGCTCAGCCGAGCCCAGCCGCAATCGTTTTCAACCTGTACCGGCCTGGCCGTGGAGCCCGCCGCCCCACCAGAAAACGGCTCCTGTTGGAAGCCATGGATCTGGTCTGTGAGGGGGGTCTCAGGAGCCACGACCATCAGTGGCCTGAACGGCCTGGGCTTGGCAGTCTGGTGAGGTGCTGTCCCGACGCCGATGACCTGGAGTGAACTGGAGCGCCTCGTCGAGACGGCCGAGTCAGACGGCCGCTTGCGCCGAGCCCTGCGCCATTGCCGTTCCTGTTCAGAACTGGTGCTGGCGGCCCGTCGGATGCAGTATCAGATCACCCTGGAGGACATCCATGGGGCGAGGCTGCTGCATTCGCGCCAAGCCGGCACTTCGGCTGGGCTGACGACCTGGCGCTGAAGTGCCGCTGACCAGCCCATCGTGGTGGAGCCCCGGAGGGGGATCGGTTGGGGCGCAGTGAACCTGTTCCTCCTCACTCCGTTGAAGGCTCTGACATGGATGCAGATGCCTGAATCGGGAAGGCTGAGTCGAGAAATTGAATCAAGAAAGCTGCCCACAGCTGCTTCGATCCAGCGCCTGGATGAATACAGGAGCGAGCAAACCTGGGCTGACGGACTGATGCAGCTATTCTGAGAGAGGGAAGTCCTGTCCGTCAAATCCAGAACTCAGCTGTGAGCCAAAATTTGTGAGCTGCCAAGACTTGTCACTCAGCACGGAAATGCTGTTGCTGGGTTCAAGGTTCTGCAGTCAATCCACGGATTGCCATGGTCTCAACCCATGGTAATCGCCTGAAATGCCTGAGTTGTTGAGCAAATCACGATCAGTCGATGGCCCCGCCAGTGAAGCGCTACTGGTTCAGTTTGCTTGCCAGAAAGAATTACTGATCGGGATTTATTGCTGCATGGAAGGAAAAGCCTGAACCAGCCCAGTTTATCGATTGGCTCATGAGAAAGGCCAGCTCAGGAAGACGCCGGCTCAGGTAGACCCCAGCAGTCTGGCGTGCGGCTTTGTGTCAGCGATGGCACTGTTCAATCACCAGTTCCTCGAACCGGAGAAAAACCAGAGTCAATAGCTGAAAGAGTATCCGGGGTTGGCTCATGAATTCAGCGAAGTTGACGAAGCCAGGGCTTGCCAGGCTGAATCTTCCGACTCCAACGTGTCTGTCCCCTTGTCAGGCCATCGCCTGCCGAATTGTTGGAACAAGCCCCCGTCCCGGCCAGTTCGATCCAGGCCTTGCAGCGCCGAAGTGCAGTCGGCCTGGAGAGTCGTTCAAGATCGTCACGCCGCCAGCCTTCTGAACGTGCAGGCCATCTGCTCGCATGGAGGTGCCGGCGACCGGCCTCTGCAGACCATGGGTTGAGTAGATTCATGCCCCCGGGCCGCCCTGCGGCTGTTCCCTGATCCGGCCCTGCCCTTGACCCGCAAAGTTCCCGCCTCCCCCCGTAGCGATCGCTGGGTTCGTCTGCAGATCTTCACCGCCTTTCTGGCCCCTGTGGCGCTGGTGGGAGTGTGGCTCTGGTCCAGGGGATTTTTTGGGCCTGGCTGAAACGGCCTGGGCAGGGCAGCTCAGGATTCCAGACGCACGGGTGGGGTTCTGTGCAGCAGCCGATTCAGATTGACTCCGGCGGAGTAGGCGGCATCGTGTAGTTCGCTCCTCTGCTGATCGTTCAGGCCATCCCAGAAGGCGTGGAAGAGGTCGAGCGAGGCCTTGCCCAGCCCGACGACGCTCAGGACACCCAAGGGCAGGGAGAGCCAGGGGAAGACCAACAGCAGCAGGCTCAGGGCCAGGCCGATGGCGGCGCCATCCTTCATGGAGCCCCAGACGCTGCGGCCGATCAGCCGGGCCTGGGTGGAGCGATCCAGCTGGGAGCGACGCACCATGGCTTCGGTGCGCAGGGCCGTGAGCAACGCCTGGTAGATGGCGTAGACCAACACCGCGCCCAGGGTCGATTCGCTCAGCAGGCGGGCACTGCCCAGGGATGGCTGGCCAGCTCGCAGGGGAAGACTGGCCAGTCCAGCCAGGGGAGCCAACTCATATCCCGCCCTGGGGATGCGATCGGGATGGCGGTCTCGGCCCATGGCGATCCGGATCGACAGATGTGGCCGCAATTTTCGCTTGACACCGGCCTCTGTCCAGGGGGCGGAGAACCGGCGGTTCTAAGGCCGAAGCGGCCCTCAGCGGAACACCAGCACAGGGCAGTGGGCCAAGGCCAGCACCCGCTGGGTTTCACTGCCGATCAGCAGACCGGAAAGCCCGCGGCGGCCATGGGAGGCCATCAGGATCAGATCACACCCCAGCCGTTGGGCCGTATCCACAATCGCCCGGTGCGGCATGTCGCCAGGCACCCGCTCGCATTGAGCCGTGACGCCCGCGGTGGCTGCAGCGACGCTGGCCTCCTCGAGGATCCTGTCGGATTCGCGATGGCTGGCCACGATCAACAGCTCCATGGTCTGGACATCGAGCTTTTCGCCCAGTCCCACCAGGGGGATCGGCGTGATGGCCTGAACATTGAGAAAGGTGATGCGAGCCCCCAGGGCCGCCGCCAGGCTGATGGCGTGGTCGATGGCCCGTCGGGACAGGTCCGATCCATCACTGGCCACCAGCAGGTGGGAATAGGGCATCACAACCAACGCGGCTGCTTCCTGTCTACTCATGCCGGCAGAATCGGCCGATGACCATCCCATCCCCAGAACCGACGAACTGCAGCGAAGCGGGCCCAAGGCCACCCACCCCCGCCAGTTGGCTGGATCGCTGGTATCCCGTGGCCTTTCTCAAGGATCTGGATCGGCAGCGGCCCCAGGCATTCACCTTGCTGGATCAGGACCTGGTGCTCTGGTGGGATGGCCCTGGCAGCGCCTGGCGCGTCTTCGAGGATGTCTGTCCCCATCGGCTGGTGCCGCTGTCGGAAGGCCGGATCAATGGGGCCGGCGCCCTGGAATGCCCTTACCACGGCTGGACCTTTGACGGCGCAGGCCAGTGTCTGACCATTCCCCAGGCCGCGTCCGGTGCGAGCCACTCCCGCTCCCGCAGCTGTGCCCGGCGGCGCGAGACCGCCTCGGCTCAGGGGCTGCTGTTCGTGTTTGCCGGCGACCTGACCAGGGCCGCGGAGCATCCCCTGCCGATCGTGCCCCAATTGGAGGATCCCCAGTGGCTGGTGCAGGACACCTTCCGCGACCTCCCCTACGACGCCTTGACCCTGCTCGAGAACGTGCTCGATGTCAGCCACGTGCCCTTCACCCATCACGCCACCGTCGGCCGGCGCGAGAATGCCGGGCCGGTGGAGCTGGAGCTCACCGCCGCCGGCGCGGACGGTTTCACCGGCGTCTGGGAGGAAGGGCCACGACGCGGCAAGCTCGGCACCCAGTTCACCACCTTCTGCGCCCCTGCCCTGATGTGGCATGAGCTGACCGCCCCGGGCTTCGCCCGGATCCTGACGGTGGTCTACGCCACGCCGATCCGCCACGGTGAATGCCGACTGTTTGCCCGCTTTCCCTTCCAGTTCGAATCCCCCTGGCCCGCCCGATTGCTGGGCCTGCGGCCCGAGTGGCTGCAACACATCGGCAATCACCGGGTGCTGGAGGACGACCAGATCTTTCTGCACTGGCAGGAACGGGTGTTGGAGCAGCGGGGGAGCAGCGCCGAGCTGGCCCGCAGTTGCTATCTGGCCACCCCGGCCGATCGCTATGTGCAGGCGTTGCACACCTGGATCCTGGAGCATGGTGGCGTGCCTTTTCCGGGTCAATCCCTACCCACTCGCCAAGGTGATGAGCCGCTGCTGGATCGCTGGCAGAGCCACAGTCGCCATTGCCGCAGCTGCCGCGGTGCTGACCGCCAATTGAAACGTTGGCATGGCATCACCTCCTTGTTGCTGCTTCCGGTTCTGGTGCTGCTGGCTTGGTGTGGGCCGAGCCTGATGGCGCTTGTCTGGGCCGTGGTGCTGCTGCTTCTGGTCGGCCTGCGCTGGCAGATCGGGCGCTGGCGGCGGCAGCTGCGCCTTGGCGAGCGGCAACCGCCGCGCAATGCCTGACGACCGGCCTCAGGGTGCCAGCCTCCCCTGTGCCGGGCCTGGTCAGCCACTGGAGCGAGCCGGTCGCCATTGGCTCTTCAGCGCTCGCTGTGATGGCGGCAGATTGGTTCTGCCGCCGTTTCAATCCGCTGAGCCCTGAACTCCGTGGACGATGCAACAGTCAGACCATATTGATCTGGGCAAGAGAGTTAAAACCGCCGGCATCATCGAAGCCGGTGATTTCAACAATGGCATCGGTCGTGCTCTTATAACCGGCGATGGCGTCGTTGAAGGCGATGAACGTGCGTTGGTTGAGGCCACTTCCGTAGGTGAAGGTGGCAACACCGCTGGCTTGGAAGTTGCTGCTGCTCAGCAGGGAGCCGATCGCCGAGATGGTGAGGGCTGAGACCGAGCCGAGAGTCTTGAAGCCTCCGGCTGCCGGCGTGGTGGTGAGATCGAAGCGATCAGCTCCGATGCTGAAACTGTTGATCTTCTCGAACTGGGGCGAGGCGTTACTGCCGCCGACGATGGCATCGGTGAGTGTGGTGTAGACATAGGTATCGCTACCACTGCCACCGGTGAGGTTATCAAGCCCGCCGCCACCCCAGAGCGTGTCGTCGCCGTTACCGCCGTTGAGTTGATCCACGCCGAGTCCGCCCAGAATGTTGTCGGCAGCACTGCTACCGATGACAGTGTCGTTGCCATTACCGGTATCGATCTGCAGGTTGGTGCCCACCAGGGTGATGCCAGTGAAGTTGAAGGTGTTGGCATTGCTGTCACCCAGCAACCGCACCTGGCCAGTGGCACCGGTGGCATTGATTTCCTCAATTCCACTGGTACCTGAGAAGCTCGTCAGACCGATATCGACTGTGGTGCTGCCGCCTGCCACCACGATTCGATCGATCTCGCCAACACCACTTCCACTGTCGACGTAGGTGTCGTAGCCGCCGAAAGCACTGGTCGAGATGCCGCTGACCTCATAGGTATCAGAACCTCCAGCTCCATTGAGCCAATCATTGCCCGTGCCGCCAAGAATTTGATCGCTGCTACCACTGCCTGTCACGCTGTCATTGCCAGCGCCCGCATCGATCTGCAGGTTGGTGCCCACCAGGGTGATGCCAGTGAAGTTCAAGCTGTTGGCGCTGCCATCCCCCAGCAATCGCACCCGACCAATGGTGGCATTGGCATTGATCTGCTCAATACCGTTGCCGGGGCCAAAGGATCGCATGCCAATGTCCACCGCTTCGGAACCGGTGGCAGCGACCACCAGGATCCGATCGAGATCGCCCTTACCGCTGTCGGAGTAGTTGTCATAGCCCTGGAACCCTGAGCTGATGATGCCGCCCACCTCATAGGTGTCACTGCCGCCACCGCCATCGAGCAGATCGTCACCCTTGCCGGCGAAGACGGTGTCATCAGCCAGGCTGCCAAGGATGGTGTCATTGCCATCGCCTGACTCGATGCGAATGTTGCCGCCGAGCAAGGCGACGCCGCGAAAATCGAGCAGGTTGCTGCTCCCGTTGCCGAGCACCCTGACGCCGGCAACGGTGATGGAGCCATTGACACTCTTGGTGGCGGCATTGACGATTTGTTCGATGCCGTTGGTGGCCTGGAAATTGCCACCGGCCAGAGCGAGATCGACATCGCCGTCTCCCACGGCCACGATCCGATCAAGGCCACTGCTGCCACTGTCGGCGTAGCTGTCGTAGCCGCCAAAGGTTTTCCAGCCACCTGCCACCAGACCACTGACGCGGTAGGTGTCACTGCCTTGACCGCCATCAAGGGTGTCATCGCCGCCACCGCCCGTGAGCGTGTCATCGCCGCCGGCACCACTCAGGCTGTCCGAGCCATAGCCACCGTCGAGGCGATCGGCAGCACCACTGCCCAGACAGGCATCGTTGCCGTCGTTGAGCTCGATACTGAGGTTCGCGCCCCGCAATTCGGTGGCACTGAAGTCGAAGGTGTTGGCTTGCCAGTCACCGAGCAGCCGCACCGAACCGGAGGTTCCGCTGGCATCAATCAGCTCAATGCCGCTGGCGAGGCCGAAGTTCAGCAGGCCCACATCGACGCCATCACTGCCATTCGCGGCGACAGCCACAATCCGGTCGTAACCACCACCCTGATCGGCGAACTGGTCGTAGCCCTCAAAGGTGTAGGTGCCCCCGCTGCTGTTGGCAGGATCGCGACCGCTGACTGTATAGGTGTCATCTCCGGCGCCGCCATTGAGCCAATCACTGCCCAGACCGCCGCGAATGAGATCGGCGGCGCCACTGCCGATGATCGAATCCTTGCCGTCGCCACCATCGATCAGGAAGGAGCCTCCCACCAGGACTGTGGCCGAGAAATCGAGGTTGTTGGCTTCCCAGTTGCCCAGCAGGCGCAGCGTTGCAGGGATGAGGCCGCCGGCACCGTCATCCACGGTTGTGCCGTTGACGATCTGCTCGATACCGCTGCTCGCGCCGAAATTGAGCAGGCCGATGTCCACGGGCCCATGGCCCAGGGCGACAAGGCGATCGAGGCCATCGGCACCACTGTCGGCATAGGTGTCGTAACCCTCAAAGGTGTAGGGCTGGCCATTGACCCGTTGTGGCCCAGCCCCGCTGACCTCATAGGTATCGCCGCCACCGCCGCCGTCAAGCTGGTCACTGTCGCCGCCGCCGCGGATGCGATCGGCCAGAGCACTGCCGCGAATCACATCCTTGCCGTCGCCACCATCGATCAGGAAAGAGCCTCCCACCAGGGTCACGGCTGAGAAATCGAGGACGTTGGCTTCCCAGTTGCCGAGCAGCCGCACTTCAGCGGAGCTGGTGCCGCCAGAGCCGTCAACGATCGTGGTGGCGTTGACGATCTGCTCGATGCCGTTGGCCGTGTCGAAGCTCTTCAGACCAAGGTCCACCGGGCCAGGGCCGAGCGCCAGGATCCGGTCGAGGCCGTCGTTGCTGTTGCCCGAGTCGGCGTAGAGATCAAATCCCTCAAAGGTGTAAGGCTGGCCGTCGATCCATTGCGGTCCTGCACCTGTGACCTCGTAGCTGTCACCGCCACCGGCACCATTGAGAAGATCATCGTTGCGACCGCCGCGAATGCGATCGGCCAGGCTGCTGCCGGTGATGGAATCGTTGCCATCGGCGCCATCAATCAGGAAAGAGCCTCCAAGTAGCTCGGTGGCGGAGAAGTCGAGGGTGTTGGCATGCCAGTCACCCAGCAATCGCACTCTGGCGCCGATGGTGCCGCCAGTGTCGCTGGTTGTGGCATTGAGGATCTGCTCGATACCGCTGTCTGAACCGAAATCGCGCAAGCCGATATCCACTGGACCCAATCCTTCAGCTCGGATGCGATCGACACCGATGCCGCCACTGTCGGCATAGGTGTCGTAGCCCTGGAATCTGTAGGGCTGGCCGTTAACCCACTCCGGCCCGGCCCCACTCACCAGATAAAGATCACCATCATCACCACCATCGAGAACGTCACCGTCAAAACCTCCGTCCAGTTGGTCGCTGCCACTGCCACCCATCAGCGTGTCCCGGCCCCAGCTGCCATCGAGCAGATCAGCGCCGGCCAATCCCTGCAGCAGGTCGTTGCCGCCATAGGCCACGATCTGGTCGGCCTCATCATTGCCGATCAGGACATCGGCGTCCCCGGTGCCGGTGGTGAGAGTGATGTCATTGACAAAATAGTTAAGCCACCCGGATACATCGCTGAGTGACTGGTTTGTGTTGCCATCTTCATTGACAAAGTTCTCTCCCTGAATTTCAAAGCCGATGTGAAACATCCCATCGGCGACGGTGTTGACCAGGTTATGACCAAAGAACTGGGTGCTACCGCCATCACCCTGGATCAGGTGGAAGCCGGTTTCGCTGCCATCGGCTTCGTCGTCGCCATGCAAGGCGACAAAAGCGTCATAGCGGTTAGCGCGAATCCACTGGTTGACGGTACGCAGATCGACCCGGCTCAGAAAGCCATCGGTGTTGACCTCCGTAGCGGCAATCGCTTCGACATAAAGCTGATTGATGCCATTGGCGGCAGCCAGGCCATCATTGATGTCCTTGGCGGCGGTGTTGCGCGCCAGGCCGGTATCCAACTTGATCCAATCCACGAGACGATCAAGGCCGGTCCCCGTAGTGGAGGCATCGCCGTAGTAATAGGTCATCCATTCCGCTACATCGCTGACCAGCGCATTGGCATTGCCATCTTCGTTCTGGAATCGGCCATCGGCATTGATGGTGAAACCGATATGAAAAATGCCATCGTCAATCGTGTTGACCGCATTCCTGCCGAACAGGCGCGTCGTCCCACCATCACCCTGAACGAGATGGAAGCCGGTCTCGCTGCCGTTCTCATCGTCACCATGCAAGGCGACGAAGGAGGCCAGGCGGTTGGCATCGCCGCGGATCCAGCCATTGATCCAACGCAGTTCATCGGCACTGAGACGACTGTCATCGCCATCCGTAGCTCCAGCCTGCTGCATGGCGGTGATGCCATCAACAATCAGATGGTCGATACCGTCAGCGGCACTGGCACCGCCCTGGATCTCATTCCAGGCGATCGTGGCCTGCAGTCCCGGATCAGCCACGATCGTCTCGACGATGCGATCGAGACCTGTATGACTGGTCGCCAGATCTGTTTTGAGAGCCGTGAGCCAGCGAGCCACGTCGCTCAAGGAAGCGTTATCAGCACCGTCCTCATTGGTGAAATGGCTGCCATCGGCACTGAGCGCAAAGCCGAAGTGATACACGCCATCGAGCACCGTATCGATCAGGGCCTTGCCATCGAATTGACGACTGCCGCCATCGCCTTGAATCGTGTGAAAACCGGTTTCGATGCCGGCCTCATCATTGCCATGCAAGGCTGTGAACAGGGCCAGGCGATCAGGTTGGGCAGGATCCCGCACCCAGGCATTGAGCGCCATGACATCACTGACATCAAGCACCGCCTTGTTGAACGCACCGATTGCCTGCAGCCCTTGGATCAGCAGTTGATTGAGGCCATCGACGGCTGCAATTCCGGCGGCGATCGAACCCGCTGTATTGGCACCCGCCAAGCCACCGTCGCTGGCGACCCAGCCCAGCACCTGATCAAGACCGCTGCCACTGCTGCCTGTGGGCGTGACCAGATAGGGGGATGTGGTGCGGATCGTGCTGGTCATCGTGGGGGCTTGGCGAGGGGAAGGAGAAGGAAACAGATCAGGAGGGGCAGGCCGCTGTCAGGGAAGGGGTTGTTCCCGCAATCCATCAGCGCCTGTTCAGCAATGGTCCACTGGAGTGGAAGATCACCGCTTTCAAGGTTTGCGCCAGTAAGTCTTCATCACGGCCCGTTTGAGTGATGGGATCTGTTTACAGGATGGGGGCCGTAGCAAATAACGCCTGATCCTTCAAGCTAAATCCGAGTGAACCGCAAACGTGGATTCCTGCGGCCAAGGTAAAATCATTTACAGGCTCAATAATAGTTTCATTCGAGACTCAATCACGGCTTCCTATAGGCAACAAGAGGCATCTGATGCCAAGCCTCGCGACTGAAAGTACCGTCACTAGCTTGTCCGTTTGATTGTGTCATTTGCTTCCAGCCATGACAGCTCAGACAGGGGAAAGCAATTGTTGCAAGGGCGGCATTCCTGCGGACGAGATTCGCATCAACGCAGGCAGTGATCAGCTCGATGATTGAACATCTGCCAGCTGGGCTGTCGGAGTAGATTCTCAAGTTCATTCGCAAGAGATGGCCAACTTGGCCATCCAATCCCATCACACCGAGCTTACAGGCTGCAACATTGGTTTCGCGATACTCGGCATCGGCGATGCCAGTGTCATCGAGCCCACCTCATCTGTGGCCCAGATCAGCTGTTGCCAACCCTGGTGATTAGCGGTCAGATGGATTGAACTGGGTCTGATCTGAACCCTCTACCCAAACCATCCCAACGACTCAGTCGGCTCTCGGCTCCGCCATGAGGCCACGGAAACAAGGCAAAACTCCTGCGAAAACCGCTGCACCACCAACATGTGTTGGTCAGTGCCGACAAGGCTTCACAGCCAACTTGGTGAGTCTGATGACCAGGTCCCAGCAATCAATGGAGTCAACAGCAGAGGAATGGCTGCAGCAATCCCCAGTCATGAGAGATCATGTCTCCCACACCCGTGACTTCCCAGTCAACCCGTTGGCGGGTACGGATCGCGAGTTGATGCCGCTCGTTGCCCAGGTCCTGGACAAGCTCACCCTTGGCCGCAGCGATGAGCGGACCCTAACGCCCGGTCCGCGCTCAACGCCGTCCTTTCCAGCCAGCCAGATGGGCCGCTGCAGCCGAGCGCACCAGGGTCCGGGCCGAGGCCATGGCCGGTTCCAGTTCGGAGGAGCTGAACGGCGGCAGCGGCCGGCGACGCAGCCAGGCTCCCCAGCGGAACTCATGAAAGGGGATCAGGGGGGCCGGTTCGATCATCCCCTCCTTCTTCAGCTTCCAGACCAGGCTGCGATACGGGTCATCCTGCAGACCCGTCAGGGTTTCAGGCAGCACCGCCGGGACCATCGGTCCGAGCCCCCGCCCGTCATAGAGGTAGAGCCAGCCGCGACGATGCAGTTCGTCGAGGGCGGTGCCCCGATCACGGCTGGCCAGCTCCAGCACCAGATAGCCATAGGCCTCAGCGTCGGGATCGAGCTCGATCAATCCGCGCAGGCGATGGTGCCGGTCGACCATCCAGAGCCTGCCGCTGGCATTGCGCACGATGGGAACGGGCTTGCTCTTCAGATAGCGCAGCCGCTGCTCGCGACTGTCCTGACTGAAGTCGACCTGGCGACTGCGGACCTCGGCCAGGCCGACGCACATCTGGGTGGGGTGCAGGGCAGCGATGGACACCTTGAAGATGTCTGTCGTTTTGCCTGGAGCCGGCAACGGCTCATAGGGCGGGATATGGAGGCTCATGGAGCCATCCTTGCGCCTCTCGGGGCCTCCTGCGCGGTGGTTCACGACTCAGCCGTGGGAGAACAGGGCTCCGAAGCCGATCTGATGCAGGCTGCCCCACTGCCTGCAAGCTCTGCCGAGCTCGCCGATCCCGATGCCCAGCATGGCGGGCCTGGCTTTGAACAGTTCGGCTGCAAGCGGCTCTCAGGGCAGGATCCGGACGTCGGCGCTGGTAACCGAGGCGTGCTCATCGGCCTGGATGAACCTGACCATGGGGGCCTGGGCGACTGGCGCCCTTGCAACGAAAGGATTCACCCCCTTGACCGGAGGACACCCCGGCGCATGGCCAAGAGCAATCGGCTGACTGGTTGGGGGATAGGGTCGGAAGAGGCGAATCGGGTCATGGCTTCCCTCTCCAGCATTGCTGACGGGCCGAGTACGGCCCTGGCCGCCGTACCCGGCAACGGTCCCCACGGCCGCATCGGTGTGTTGGTCTGCGGCCACGGCAGCCGCAATCGCCTGGCGGTCGCTGAATTCGCTTCCCTGGCCCAGCAGTTGCGGCAACATCTGGCGCCGGTGCCCGTTGAATACGGCTATCTCGAATTCGCCCGACCGATCCTGCGCGATGGGCTGGAGGCCCTGCGGGCTCAGGGGGTGGGCCAGGTGCTGGCGGTGCCGGCGATGTTGTTCGCTGCCGGCCATGCCAAGAACGACATTCCCTCGGTGCTCAACACCTATGCGGCCGAGACAGGCCTGCGCATCGATTACGGCCGGGAGCTGGGGGTGGACCTCAAGATGATTCAGGCGGCTGGCGCCCGCATCCGCTCCACGCTGGAAGCTGCCGATGCCCGACTCAGCCAAGCTGGCGAGCAGCCGGTAGCCCTGCACGACACCCTGCTGGTGGTGGTCGGTCGCGGATCTTCTGATCCGGATGCCAACTCCAATGTGGCCAAGGTGACGCGGATGCTGGTGGAGGGCTTCGGCTTCGGCTGGGGGGAGACGCTCTATTCCGGGGTCACGTTCCCGCTGGTGGAACCAGGCCTGCGCCAGGTGGTACGGCTCGGCTATCGCCGCATCGTCGTCTTTCCATATTTCCTGTTTTCCGGCGTCCTGGTGAGCCGCATCCGCCAGCACACCCACTTGGTGGCAGCGGACCATCCGGCTGTGGAATTTCTCGAGGCTTCCTATCTGGGAGATCACCGCCTGGTCCTGGATACGTTCAAGGAGCGGGTGGCGGAGGTGCTGCGCGGCGACACCGACATGAACTGCTCCCTCTGCAAATACCGGGCCCAGGTGCTCGGCTTCGAACAGGAGGTGGGGGCTCCCCAGCACAGCCACCATCACCACGTCGAGGGCCTGGTCGAAAGCTGTCAGCTCTGCGAAGCGGAATGCACCGGGGCCTGCCAGGCCAATGGAATCCCACTCCCTGGGGCGGGCGCAGCAGCCGGTACCAACCAGGAGCAGCCCCATGGGGATCTCCAGCTTCACAAGCCAGCCCACGATTCCGATCCCAGTCACGATCCCGGCCACGATCACCATCACCATCACAGCCACGACGGTGTTGGTGAGCCAGACGGCGGCGCTGCGGATGGGCCTGTCCAGGGGCACCACCATGCTCCCTACCCCCATGCCGATCACCCGCTCGGCCCTCGCAGCCTGCGCCCCTCCGGCAGCTGATCCTGATTGATCTGAAGACACGTCCGCAGGGATCATCTCCATCGTGATGGAAATCCAGGATCTCGGGTTTTCGCTGAACCAAACGAACCCAATCCGCGGCCCGGGCCCGCTCGTCTGTCCAGTCTTGCCGCTTGTCGCAAGAGACTTTGCCGCATCAGTTGTGCTGATCACCCGGGGATTTCCCCACCTTCAGCAAGTTTTCCCCCGTTTCACCCCCCTTTTTCCACAGGCCAATGGTCTTTGGGCCGGCCGGACCGGTACTGCTGTGGAAACCGGAGATGTGTTCGCTAAGCGCTTGACAGCATGCGAGCACTAGGCAAGGAACTAACGAACCGCTTCTGAGTGAAGCCGCAGCTCAGGCCCAGCCTTGAGTCTCATGTGCAGCTCCATTGGGTAGGGATTTGGGTCCGACTTTTTGACGCCTGCACCTTGCCTGCGGCCTACTGGACAGCAGATCGATGTAGGCGGCTCCAGATCCCATGCCCAGAAAAGGGGAGAGACACAAGAGCAAAGTCAATGGCAGCATCAGCCTCGAAGCCGAAGTTCCTGAGGTGCTCTTTGCTGGCATGCGTGAGTTCATCGACAGACACCCCCATTGGGATCAGTACAGCGTCATCACCACGGCTCTGGCTGACTTTCTGGTTCAGAATGGCTGGCAGGATCAGGCTGTCTACCGGCATGATCTCGGGATTGCTCAAACAACTGTATCAACCCAATCGGTTGGGGAAAGGAATTCACAATAGACATACGGAGCGCACAAGGCCGGCTATACGATATATGGCCAATCAATCATCTGGCAGGATCATGCTCTGACCTTCTAGGCTGAAACTCAGGCACTAAGCAAGGTGAAAAGTTACGCAACACAGCGGACAAACAAGACATTCAGACGACTTCCATCGTCTTCTATGGGCAACCGATAGGAGCAGCTCCCATGACAACTTTACGGCAACAGTATTTGATTAGTCTGACGGGTAGAACTTGTCAGCCAGCACCTCTAGGCCAATTACTTTTCAATTAAATATCTTGTCGGATCTTTCCTGCAAACGGGTGAAGTCGACCAACTGGTTGGCCGAGGCTGTAGCCAACTTGCCATACAGATCCTCGATGCGAAGTGCCAACTGCCTTAGAAGACTGCGGCTGAATTCCGGCGATGTCTGCAGCAGGCTTTCAAACCGCTCCGTTGTAAACACCAGCAATTGAACCGGTTCCCCTTCGGCTCTGACCTCCGCCCTGCGATGGTGGTCTGCGAAGTAGGCCACGTCACCAATCGGTTCACCAGGACGCAGCCTGGCCACTTCAATGGGCTGACCATTGGGCGCGGAGCCGCGTAAGACCTGGCATTGGCCTTCCAGCAGAATCGCGACCAGATCAGCGGGATCCCCCACCTGAAACAGGGGGGCCCAGGGCTCGAGTTGCACCAGCTGGCCCCATCGCACCATGCTGAACAGTGCAGCCGGAGAGAGACCTGCCGCAAGCGGAACCGT
>CANCJV010000006.1 GCA_947378425.1 Synechococcaceae cyanobacterium | reverse complement strand
TGGAGATGAAAATGAATCACTGTTTCCGAATTGGGTGCCACCAGGCCAGCGGGAAAGGGCGGCTCGGTGTGGAAATCAATATAGACTGGCGGGTTGAGATAAGAGGCAAAGAAAAGATTGGAGAAACTGCCGTCAGCCAGAGCAAAGCCAATACCGTGGCTCGTCATTTGGCCTTGCTGTCTACAATTGGAGCCGAGTTGAATTTTGTTGTCGACGCTGTAGGCAATCCCCGTCACGGCATCAACATTGCCCGGAATGGAGCTGCCCGCGGGTACCAGGCCCGTGATCCTGACGCCATTGCGCCGGCCTTCGATCCTCAGCACCTCATAAAAACCATCCCCATCGGGGTCGTTATCGGTGATCAGGGTGCCCCTGGCCTTCAGACCAGCCCCAGGTGCCTCAGGTGGGCTGGCTTCATAGGACCAATCCCAGCGCAACGGCTTTTCAGCAGGGCCATGCGGATGCCGCGCCTGTCCCAGGGCGGCGCCGGCGATCCGCCTGAGGCCCCGGCGGTGAAGCCCGTCAGACTCAGGATCTGCGACAGCTGAAACAGCCTTCACGGGATGTTGACGCACGGAACCCCGATGCTCGTGGGGGCTCAAAACTACAGGCCCGTCTTCGAGCCGATCGCGGGACGTCAGAGCGATGGAGCGACGCAATGCCTCGGGTTGTTGCTCAGACAGGTTCTCCCTGTTCTGGCGCGAATTGCGTGTCAAGACGCACCGAAAGGTGCGCTGGGCGGCGTCGGCAGGACGGGCAGACGAAGGTTTGAAAAAGCCGGTGACTGGATTTGAACCTGCGACCTACTGATTACGAATCAGTTGCTCTACCACTGAGCTACACCGGCATGCCTCCGAAAGTAGCATCCGGTCGTTGTCAACCAAGTCGGCGATCCCCATGGCCCAACGCCCCGGTTCCGGGCCCGATCCCGGGGCAGCCAAGCCCTTGGATCCCGAGCTGCGCCGTCGCCTGCTGCTGGAGGCCCGCACCCCCTGGCGCAGCCTGCGCCGGGGGCTGTGGTTTGCCCTGGTGGCCTCCGCTGGCCTGGGACTGGCCACCATGGCGCTGCGGGCCTCCGCCGGGGGCGAGCTGGCTTCATCCGATCTGCTGATCCAGGTCTCCGCCCTGGCCCTGTTCAGCTCCCTGCTCTGGTTCGATCGCAATCGGGACAGCGTCTGAGAGGCCGGGTTCCCCCTCGTCCGGGCCTGGCGAGCCCTCAAGGGTGGCGGCGCCAGAGGTGGCCAGGGTGTCGCCGGCTTCGGTGGCGGCATCAGAATTTGTCTGGGCTCTGTCGGCACTGGAGCCCCATGCCGTTGTCGCCGCTGCGATCGAGTCGATGATCAGCGGATCAGCCTGGATCGCCACCCGAGGAGTCGCTTCAGGATCCGCTGCAGGCGAGAGGGCCTCTCCCTGATCGCTCGGGCCGGCGGCAATGACCTGGGACTCCAGCAGCGGTGGCTCGTGGCTCCGCGCTGCCGGATCGGGGTTTTCGGGATCGCCGGCTTCGCTGTCACTCGGTGCGGCTGCGGACGCCGAATCCGGCGGGGTCTCCAAGGGGGGGGCAACGGTCCTGATCGGCTCCAGCTGAGGCACCTCACGGCTGGCCGTAGCGGGAGTGGAGGCCGCTGCAGGAGGAGAAGCCAGGGAAGCTGCCGCGGCGCCGTTCTTGGCCAGGGCATTGGCTTCGGCCTGGGCCGTGACCGAACCCGAGGGCTCCTGCGGAGCCTTCGGACCTGGATCCGCGAAAGTGCCGTGAGACTCCGCTGGGACCGTCTCACTGGCGCCGGTGGCGAGCGCGCCCTCCTGCTCGACGGACGGTGGATCCGCAGGCCTCGTGGCACGGGCAGTCGCCGCCACGATCGAACCAGGCTCCGGAGCGTGGGGCTGGGCTGCCCGCGGCTGAGGCCGGGATTCCGGCAGGCGCTCGAGCAGGGGCGAGAGCAGCAGCAATGGCAGGCCCAGGCAGAGACGGCGCAACTCCAGGTCCCGTTTGGTCATCGGCGTCGCCGCCGCAATGGCGCCGGTGCTGCGGCTGAGCAGCCACAGGCTCTGGAGCAGCTGCTGCCATTGCCAGAGCATCAGGGCCAGCAGCAGGGCCGCCAGCAGCAGGCCCACCAGCCGGGGGCTCTCCGCCAGGGGAGAGAAGGGGCCGGCGATGGCGGCGTGGTCGTCACTCCACCAGAGCAGAGCCAGGAGCAGGGCTGAGCCGCTCCCCAGGCCCAGTCGCAGCGCAACAGCCTCCTGCAGGGCACTGAGTCGCTGCTGCAGCGGCCGCCGCGCCCGCAAGGGGGTCTGCAGCAGCAGGAGAGACCAGACATCGGCAGGACGACGCCAGAGTCCCAGGGCGGGCAGCAGGGCACCGAGCCCCCAGCAGAGCAGTCGCTCCAAGGCGGGTACCGGGCCTGGATCGCTGCCGGCAAGCAGCAGCAACAGCAACAGCGCCTCCAGCGGCAGCACCCCGACAGCGATCAGCTGAAGCCAGAGCAGGGGCTCGCTGCGGGGATTCATGGGGCTGGCGCTCGGGAAGGGACTCAGGTGCTGAGGGTGCGGCGCTGGGTGACGAGTTTGTAGGCCTCGATGCGATCGCCTTCCTTCCAGGAGTTGAAGCGATCGGTGCCGATGCCGCACTCATAACCGGTGGCGACCTCCTTGACGTCGTCCTTGTTGCGCCGCAGGGAATCGAGATCCCCTTCGTAGAGCAACTCCTTGCCGCGCCGGACCCGCACCTTGCAGTTGCGCTGCAGCTTGCCACTGGTGACATAGCAACCCGCCACGGCGTTCTTACCGATGGTGAACACGGCTCGCACTTCCGCTTCGCCCAGGTTTTCCTCCACCAGCTCGGGTTCCAGCAGGCCCTCCATGGCCAGCTGGATGTCCTCGAGCAGTTTGTAGATGACGTCGTAGTCGCGCACATCGACCCCGGTGGCATCGGCGGCCCGGCGGGCCCCCGGCGCCATGGAGGTGTTGAAACCCACGATCACGGCGCCGGAGGCGGCGGCCAGATCGACGTCGGTTTCGGTGATCTCGCCCGGAGCCGAGAGCAGCACCCGCACCTGCACCTCTTCCTGAGGCAGCTGTTCGAGCGAGCCGAGGATGGCCTCGACACTGCCCTGAACATCGGCCTTGAGGATCAGGTTGAGCTCCTTGATCTCCCCTTCGCTGACCTGGCCGGACAGGGAGGCCAGGGACACCCGCCTGGAGGCCATCTGCTGGGCGAGGCGACTGGCGCGGGCCTCGTTGGCCCGATCGCCCACCACGGCGCGGGCGGCCTTCTCGTCGGTGTAGACCTCGAACTCATCACCGGCAGTGGGCACTTCGCTGAAGCCCAGGGCTTCGACGGCGCAGGAAGGACCCGCTTCCTTGACCCGTTTGCCGGTGTCGTCGACCATGGCACGCACCTTGCCCAGAATGGGTCCGGCCGCCAGCACATCGCCGGCGCGCAGGGTGCCGTTCTGGATCAACAGCGTGGCCACCGGCCCCTTGGCCTTGTCCAGGTGGGCCTCGATCACGGTGCCCTTCGCCATCCGGTCGGGATTGGCCTTGAGATCCTCCATGTCGGTGACCAGCAGGATCATCTCCAGCAGCTGGTCGATGTTCTCGCCCTTGATGGCACTCACCGGCACCATCACGACGTTGCCGCCCCAGTCTTCGGCGACGAGGTCGAGGCCTGAGAGCTCCTGTTTCACCCGATCGGGCTGGGCGCCTTCCTTGTCGATCTTGTTGATGGCCACCACGATCGGCACCTCGGCGGCGCGGGCATGGCTGATGGCCTCAAGGGTCTGGGGACGGACGCCGTCGTCAGCAGCCACCACCAGGACCGCCACGTCGGTGACCTTGGTGCCCCGGGCACGCATGGCCGTGAAGGCCTCGTGGCCAGGGGTGTCAAGGAAGGTGATGCGACTGGTGGACTCGCCGTGGGGTACTTCCACCTGATAGGCACCGATGTGCTGGGTGATGCCGCCGGCTTCGCCCGCAGCCACCCTGGTCTTGCGGATGGCGTCGAGCAGGCTGGTCTTGCCGTGATCCACGTGGCCCATCACCGTGACGACCGGCGGTCGGCGGATGAGGTGTGCGAAATCGCTCGCCTCGATCATCTCCACGGTCTTGGCTGCGGCCGACTGGACGTCGTCCTGCAGCACCGGCACGCCGAATTCCTCGGCCACGGTTTCGATCGTGGGCAGATCAAGGGTCTGGGTGACGGTGGCGCTGATCCCCTTGAAGAACAGGCTCTTGATGATCTCGGAACTCTCGACACCGAGACGATCGGCCAGTTCCTGCACCGTGAGGTTGCCCTCCGGCACGATCAACATCTCCGGCCGCTGGGCCTTGAGTTCGCGGGCCGCGCGCAGTTCCATGGCGCGGCGGCGCTGGCGCTGGCGGGTGGTTTCCTTCTTGCGCTTGCGCACCGCCACGGTGGGCTTGGCGGCGGCGGGGGCACTTCTGGGCTTGGCGGGACGGGCCAGGCTGGCCTGGAGCACCAGGGCTTCCTGCTCGCCGGCGTAGCCGCTGGTTTCGGCGGTGAGGGCATCATCGTTTTCGCCGATGATGTGCACTTTCTGGCGCTGCTTCTGCGGCGTGCGGCTGCGCAGGGCCTCGAGCTTGGCGCTGTCGTCCCAGTCAGGGCGCCTGGCCCTGGCGGCGCCGGTACCGGCGCCCGGGGGCTGGGGCGCGCGGAAGCCGGGGCGACGGGGTGGGGCCGCGGCGGTGGGGGCTGCAACCCTCACCACCCCCTCAATTTCCCGAGGAGCGGTTTCACCGCCGGCCTCGCCGGTGCGCCGCACCGGGGCGATGGCTGGACGACCGGTGGGCTTCTGGAGCTGCATCAGCTCCCCGGGCGCCATCGGCTTGCGCATGCCAGCCGGCATGCCGGGACGGCCGGGAGCGGCAGGCCGGCCGGCGCTGGCGGTGCCGGGGCCTGCCGAATCCCTGCGAATCGGTTTGCCGACGAGTTCGAGGGGAGTGGCTCCCGGGCGACCCGGACCGGGGCTCGGTCGATTGCCGCCCTGGGGATTGCGCACCGGAGCCGGAGCGCCGGGGCGCTGGGGCCGGTTACCGCTGGCACCAGCTGGCTGACCCGGTTGGGGCCGGCCGACGAGCTGGGGACGGCTGACCGGGACGCCGGGCCGACTGGGTGGGGCGGGGCGCACCGGCGCCTGACCAGCGCCGCGCTGGGGCGACTGGGGCAGCCTGGTGATGGCGGGGGGGCCAGCCGGCCGCGCCGGGGTCGGACCTGGGGCGGCAGGACGAGCCGGTGCCGCCACCGGGCGACTGGGGCTGGGACCGGCCACGGGCCGGGCTGGGCCGGCTGCCGCCGGCCGCGCCGGGGTGGCCACAGGCCTGGGCGGCGGGCTGGTGGGTTTGGTGGTGGCCTGGCTGGGGCCTGGTGCGGGCTTGATCGCCGTGACCACCTGGACCGGGGGCTGGACGGCGGGCTTGGTCTGGATGGCGGGCTGAGGCCGGCCTGGAGCCGCTGCTGGAGCAGGCGTGGCCGGCTTGGCGGCCACAGGCTTGGCCGATGGGGCCGGCGAGGGCTTGGTGACGATCGTCGGGGTGGCGGGTTTGGCCACCGGCCGCATCGGAGCTGGGGCCGCACCGGCCTGGGGACGGGCAGGTGCTGCCGGGCGGGCGGGAGCGGCGGGCCGACCCGGGGGCGGGCTGACCAGGGGCTGCGGCGCACTGGCCTTGGCCGGCTGGGGGCCAGCCCCGGGCGCTGCTGGGCTCGGCTTGCCGGCTGCTGGGCTCGGCTTGACAGCCGCTGGACCCGGCTTGACAGCCGGTGGGCTGGGCTTGGCCGGCTGGGGGCTGGCCTGGATCGAGGCTGGCTGGATCGGGGCCGTGGCTGGGGCCGCCGGTTGGTCACTGCCGGCTTTCCTCACCGCCAGGATCGCCTTGGCGGCCGGTGGGGCTGTCGGCGTGGCGCCACTGCCACCGCTTTTGATCAGCACGTCACGGATGCGGGAAGCCTCGTCATCGCTGATCGAGCTGCTGTGGCTCCTGGCCGCGATGGACAGCTTCTCGGCGGCATCGAGCACGTCCTTGTTGTCGAGGCCCAGGTCTCGGGACAACTCGTAAATTCTGACTTTGCCGCTGCTGGTCATTCAGGTCTCCGAAGGGGCGGGGCCACGGGTGAACTCCGGACGGGGCCACAGGGGCGCCGAGCGGGGCAACGGGTGTGCCACCGGGCCGCACGCACACTGCGGCCAGTGATCATCTTGCCTTAGCGGTTGCGGCGTCGCTTGCCTCGAGTCGTGCGTCGAGGGTCGCGATGATGGAATCCGCAATCTGAGCGCGAAGCGACCGTTGCAGCCGCTTGCGTCGTCTGGCCTCCTCGAGGCAGGCCCGATCCTGGCAGAGATAGGCCGAGCGGCCCATACCCAGGTCGAGCGCAATGCTGCCATCAGCCTGGCGAATCAGCCGCCAGAGCAGCTGACGATCGCGCAGGCTGCGGCAGGCCACACAGCGGCGCAGCACCGGCCGCCGGTCCTGAGCGCTCACCGGGCCGTGTCGAGGCTGGCCTCGCCTTCGCCAACGGAGCTGGCCTCGCCTTCGACGTCAGCCTCAGCGCCGACCGCTTCGGTACCGGCAGCGCCGGCATCCTCGGCTTCAGCCACGCTTTCGCCGGTTTCGACGGATCCGTCCCCTGGGGCGGCGGCCTCAGCGGCGTCATCGCCATCGGGCTCGGCTTCGACGTAGTCCTCCTCATCCTCGGGAAGGGGATAGAGCTCGCGCAGGCGGGCATCCTCTTCTGCCCGGATGGCCTGCTCGGTCTGGAGGCGGGCTTCCGCTTCGGCCTGCAGGGCCTCCTCTTCCTGGCGCTGGGCGATCAGACCGGACACTGTCTGGTCCTCGGTGGTCTGGTCGTACTCCTGGGCGTTCTTGATGTCGATCTTCCAGCCGGTGAGGCGGGCGGCCAGTCGCACGTTCTGGCCCTCGCGGCCGATCGCCAGACTCAGCTGATCCGGTGGCACCAGCACGTGGGCGTGGTGGCCGTCCGGATCCACCAGCCGCACCATCTCGACCCGGGCGGGACTGAGGGAGTTGGCGATGTACTGACCTGGATCCGGAGACCAGCGGATCACGTCGATTTTTTCGCCGCGCAGTTCGTTCACCACCTGCTGGATGCGCGAACCGCGGGCGCCGATGCAGGCACCGACGGGGTCCACTTCCCGCTCGACACTGTCGACGGCCACCTTGGTGCGGGGGCCGACGGCCCTGGAAGGGGGGTTGGCTTCCCGTGCCACAGCCACAATCCGCACAGAACCCTCCTGGATTTCGGGCACTTCATTTTCGAAGAGATACACCACCAGGCCGGCATTGGAGCGGGAGACAAAGAGCTGGGGGCCGCGCCGAGCCACCTCACTCACTTCCTTGAGGAACACCTTGAAGGTGGCATTCGCCCGGTAGTTGTCATTGGGCAGCTGGTCACGGCGCGGCAATTCGGCTTCCACTTCAGGCCTGCCCAGACCACTGCTGACGCCCAGGATCACGCTCTGTCGCTCAAAGCGAATCACGCGGGCGGTGAGCACGGGATCTTCGAGGTCGGCGAACTCCTCCTGGATCATGCGGCGCTGCTGATCGCGCAGTTTCTGGGCCAGCACCTGCTTGGTGGTGGCGGCAGCCATGCGGCCGAAATCATCCTTTTCAGGGGTGACATCGAGTACAACCGTGTCACCGGTCTGAGCATCCTCAGCCACCTGCCGGACTTCGTCGATGGCGATCTGATGATCGTCGCTTTCGACTTCTTCGACAATGATCTTGCTGGCCAGCACGCGGTAGCCCTCTTCTTCAAGATCCAGGGCCACGTCGAAGTTGCTGAAGTAGTCCTCCTCAAAAGGATCTTCGCTGATGCCCAAGTAGAGGGTGCGGCGGTAGCGCTCATAGCCCTTGAGCAGCGCTTCACGCAGGGCCGCCTCCACCACCTGAGTCGGCAATTTTTTCTCGTCGCTGATGTCCTCGATCAGGTTGTTGAGACCGGGGAGCAGAACCAGAGCCATGGATTTGCAGGGGGCAGAAGAGTGGGAACAGGGGGATGCCGTTGTCGCCGGCGTCGTTCAGGAGTCGTCGGTGGGGCAGATCAGGCGCACAAGTGACACCTCTTCGCGGGGAATACGCACCGTTCGACCGCGCACGTTGAGCAGCACCATCCGCTCATCGCGACCGAGCAGCAGCCCCTGGCGCCCCGGCGTGACGTCAGGATCGTGGCTCACCACGTCCACCGGAAAACCCCGGAAACTGATGAAGTCCCGATCGGAGGCCAGCACGTCACCGATGCCCGGGCTGCTGACTTCCAGCACGTAGGCCTGGGCGAGCAGACCCGAGGCTTCCAGGGCTTCTCCGAGGGGCGCGCTGATCTGGGCGCATTCATCGAGGTTCACATCAACTCCATCAGCCCGTTGCACCAGAACCTGCACCGTCAGCGGGATGCGATGGCTGAGCAGCCGGATCCCGAGCACCGACAGACCAGAGCCGCTGGCAACGCCACGGGCCAGGTTCTCGAGCGCTGCGTCAAGGCCGGCAGAGGATGCCGTTTCGGCGGCGACGCCTTGCTGGAAGCTTTCGGAAGGGGACTGGGGCAAGGCGACGTGCGCTGTTCAGGATGCGGGTGGGGCTCACCCCGCCGGACCTGCAGTCATGCAACTGCCCCTGCCTGAGGTGGCCTTCCCAGGGGATGGACGCGCTCAGAAAAGGGTCGTGCCCGCGGGGCACGGATTCACCCTAAGGGATCGGGTTCCGTCGCCTGGCTGAAGCTGGCTGCGACATCAAGGATGGGGGCTTCGGCGTAGTAGTCGCTGCCGCTGATCTGACCACGCAGGGTCGGATCCTGGTTCAGGCACTGGCCGCACTGTTCCGGGGTGCGCAGGTACTGGCAGACCCGAGCCCAGAGTTTGGCCCTGGTGCCGGGTGCTCCCTGGCTGAAGTGCACCAGGTCCTTGCCCCCCACCATTCCCTGGATCTCCACCTGGCAGAGGCTGCAGCGCTGACGCGCGCCGGGGGGAATGGACGGCATGGCCGGCGGCAATCACTGCGGGCAACTTAGGCCGCTCGGGCCGGAACAGAATCCCGCCGGCGGCAGCACGGCGAACCAGGTTGCGAATTCTTCAACTCAGTGATCCCCATCTGCTGGCTGATCCCGGCGCGATCTGCCGGGGCCGACCGCCTGGGGCGATGCTGCAGCTGGCTCTGGAGCAGGCCTGGCAGCAACTGGAGTCCGCTGGGCAGCGGCCGGATCAGCTGCTGATCAGCGGCGATCTCTGCCAGGACGAGAGCTGGGGGGGCTACGTGCGCCTGGGGGAGCTGCTGGCCGCTTCCCCCCTCGCCGATCTGCCACCCCCCTGGCTGCTGAGCGGCAACCACGACCACGGCCTGCGGCTGCGGGCGGCCCTGGGGCGAAGGGCCGTGATCGCCCCGGCCGAGATCCTTGGCGAAGGCTGGCAGGTGCTGTTGCTCGACACCCAGCTGCCGGGTCGGCTGGAGGGCCAGCTCGGAGGCCGCCAGCTGGCCTGGCTGGAGCGGGCGCTGCAAGCCTCCGATCTCCCCCTGCTGGTGGCGCTGCATCACCCGCCTGTGGCGATCGGCGATCCGATGCTCGATGCCATCGCGCTAGCCGATGGCCCGGCCCTGCTCGAACGGCTGCGGGCCTCCGGCCGCTTGCGGGGGCTGGTGTTCGGCCATGTCCATCAGCACTGGCAGGGGCAGCTTCAGGGGGCGCAACCCACGGCGCCCGCGGTGCCGTTGCTGGCCTGTCCCTCCAGCCTGTGCGCCTTCCCGGCCGTGCAGCCCTGCCCCCTGGGTCGGGCGGACGATCCCGGGGCCCGACTGCTGGAGCTGACGCCTGCGGGGGAGATCCGGCAACGGCTGCTGCGCTGGTCGCCGCCGGATTGCACCTAGCGTTGCCGCTGCCCCGCCCCCGTCCTGTCCTGACCCGTCACGCCCTCGCCCGCATCAGCTCCAACGGCACTGGTCTGAGTCGCTCTGCCAAGGCTGCGACTGGATCGATGCGGCTGGCCATGACCCACGTTCTTGCCCGTCTGCGAGCCGCACTGGATCAGCTCCACCGGCTTGCCCAGCTGGCCCGGTTGCCCCAGCCAGCCCGGCTTGCCCAGCCGGCCCATCTGGTGCTGCTGCTGCCGGCGCTGCTGCTCAGCCTTGGCCTGGCCGGCCTGCTCCAGCCCCTGCCGGCGGCGGCCCTGGAGGCGAGCGCCGAAGCGAGCGGCCACAGCTTTGTCGCCCAGGCAGCCCGCCGCGTGGCGCCGTCGGTGGTGCGCATCGACACCGAGCGGGCCGTGACCCGCCAGCCCTTCGATCCGGCCATGCTCGATCCGCTGCTGCGCGATCTGTTCGGGGATCCGGCCGGCAGCATGCGCGAGCGGGGCCAGGGTTCCGGGGTGGTCATCGATGCGGCCAAGGGGCTGGTGCTCACCAATGCCCACGTGGTCGATCAGGTGGACACGGTCGAGGTGACGATGGCCGATGGTCGCCAGCTCGACGGCAGTGTCGTCGGCAGTGACAGCGTCACCGATCTGGCCTTGGTGCGCATTTCTCGGCGCGAGCCCCTGGCAGCTGCTCCCCTGGGCGATTCCGAGGCCCTGGAGGTGGGCGACTGGGCCATCGCCCTGGGCAGTCCCTACGGCCTCGAGCGCACGGTCACCCTCGGCATTGTCAGCAGCCTGCACCGCGACATCAACAGCCTCGGTTTTTCTGATAAGCGCCTCGACCTGATCCAGACCGATGCGGCGATCAATCCGGGCAACTCCGGTGGCCCCCTGATCAACGCCGGTGGCGAGGTGATCGGCATCAACACCCTGGTGCGCTCCGGTCCCGGAGCGGGTCTGGGCTTCGCCATCCCGATCAATCTGGCCAAGCGCGTGGCCGGCCAGCTCGCCGATGGCGGCTCGGTGGTCCATCCCTATCTGGGCCTGCAGCTGGTGCCGCTGACGGCAAGGGTGGCGAGGGAGAACAACCGCAATCCCGATGCCCTGCTGCAGCTGCCCGAGCGCGATGGAGCCCTGGTGCAGCGGGTGCTGCCCGAAAGTCCCGCCGAAGCCGCCGGCCTCAGGCGCGGTGATCTGGTGGTGAGCGTCGCCGATCAGCTGGTCGTCAATCCCTCCGCTCTGCTGCAACAGGTGGAGACCTCCGCGGTGGGTCAGCCCCTGCCGCTGACCGTGGTTCGCGGCCAACGGGAGCTGCAGCTCTCGATTCGCCCGGCGGCCCTGCCCCATCCCGCCGGCTGAGCGCCGCCGCCACGCTTGCTACCGTCAGCCACCACCGAACGTCGTTGGCATGGCCGATCTGCAGGACCGCATGAAGCAGGCTGTGGCGGCGGCGGCCGTGGAGCAGATCCAGGACGGCATGGTGGTGGGTCTGGGTTCCGGCTCCACCGCCGCCCTGATGATTCAGGGTCTCGGCGCCATGCTCGAACGCGGCGAGCTCCGGGACATCACCGGCGTGACCACCTCGTTTCAGGGGGAGGTGCTCGCCGCCGAGCTGGGCATTCCGCTCAGGAGCCTCAACGCCATCAGCCACATCGACCTGGCGATCGACGGGGCCGATGAAGTGGACCCCTCCTTCCAGTTGATCAAAGGCGGCGGTGCCTGTCACGTGCAGGAGAAGCTGGTGGCGCGGCGCGCCGCGCGCTTCGTGGTGGTGGTGGATGCCAGCAAGCTGGTGGATACCCTGAATCTGGGCTTTTTGCTGCCGGTGGAGGTGCTCCCCGGCGCCTGGCGCCAGGTGCAGGGCCAGCTGGGCGAGATGGGCGGTCAGGCCGAGCTGCGCATGGCCGTGCGCAAGGCAGGCCCGGTGGTGACCGATCAGGGCAACCTGGTGCTGGATGTGAAGTTCGCCGGCGGCATCAGCGATCCACAGACCCTGGAGAAGGAGATCAACAATCTGCCGGGGGTGCTGGAGAACGGCCTGTTCGTGAATCTCACGGACCAGGTGCTGGTGGGGGAGATGGTGGACGGGCTGCCTGGGGTGCGGGAGCTGGTGAAGCGCTGAGGCCGCTGGGTGCAGTGGCGGCGGCTGGGAAGTGCTGCCGCGCCGACTCGTAGAAGAAGAGGTCGATGCCGGCCACGCCCGCCTTCCTGAGCAGGGCCAGTTCCTGCTGCAGGATGGCTGGATCCTTGGGCTGCTGGCGCAGCCCTGCCAGCAGGCCGATGCGCAGCGGCACCCGGGCGGCAGCCTTCGCCAGGCTGGGGCTGGCCAGCTCCCGGGCCACGGCTTCAGCATCAGCGCGGTAGATCTGCACCACCACCTCGTCGACCAAGCCCCTCTCCACCCAGTTCGACCAATCGGCCAGGTAGCTGTGCAGTGAGAAGTCCTGGGGATTGGGCGCCACCGACAGGCGCACCGTGGGGCACTGCCGCCGCATCGCCTCGCGGATGGCGGCCAGCAGCTCGGTGACCTGATCGGCCCGCCAGCGGATCCAGTCCGGGTCGTTTTCGTCCGGGAGGGGTTTCTGGGTCCCGGCCGGGGTGCGGCGCCAGAGGGCCAGGGTTCTGGGGTCGTAGCCGAACGCCGCCGGAAAGCCCAGGTGATCGTCGAACTGGATGGCGTCGAAGCGATAGCGGCGGCAGCTGTCCACCACCAGATCCACCAGAAACCGGCGCACGTCCGGTTGGCTTGGATTCAGCCAGACCCGCTCCAACGATGGCGACTCGCGCCAGATTGTGCTGCCGTTGCGATCCTGCAGCAGCAGCGCTTCGCGGCCCTGCAGCCAGGCTCCGTCGCGGGGGGCCATCAGGCCGAACTCCAGCCAGCCCACCGCCTCCAGGCCCTGGGCGCGCAGGGCCGCCACCGTGGCCCCCACCGCATCCGGCTCGCTGAGCAGCGGATCGGGCCTCAGCCCCAGCCGGTTGTGATCCGCCGCCAACAGGCCGTAGATCCAGCCGCCGCTGTAGATCGGCACGACCGCCCGGCGAAAGCCATGGGCCACGAGGAAGGACACCGCTCGGCTGCGCTCCAGCGGATCGAACAGCACTCGACTGTCCACCGTGGTCAGCCAGACCCCCAGCGGCGGCGAGGGGGGTGCCGGGCCGGCGAGGGCCGTCATCGGGGTCTGGGCCCTGGCGGGGGGTGATGGCAGCAGGCCCGCCAACAGCGCCCCCGGCATCAGGCCCAGCAGCAGGGCCAGGACGGATGCACCCGATCTGCACGGGTGGCGCCGCAGGGCCGGTGGGTGCAGCGCTGATCGTCCACGGCGGCGGCGGGTTGGGCCCATGACACGATCCTGGCATCGTGGCCCTGCTCTTTCCTCTGCGGTGAACGAGGCTCCCCCTCCCCCCCAGCGCCGCCGCCGCAGGGGACTGCTGCTCCTGCTGGCTCTGGCGGCCGCAGGGACGCCGGCCCTGCTTCTGGGGGTGCCGCCCTGGCGCCAGCAGCTGGTGCGGAGCCTCGGCCTGGCCCGCAGCCGCCAGCCTTCGTCTCCACCCCTGCCTCGCTGCCGGCACCAGGGACAGCGCCGCTTTGATGTGATCGTGGTCGGGGATGAGCCCGCCGGGGTGATGACGGCCCTGGAGCTGCAGCGCCAACTGCATGATCTCGCGGGCGTGCGCCATCCCCGCATCGCCCTGCTGCACAACGACGCCCTCGATGCCCCGATCGGCGGCACGATCAGCCGCTCGGGTCTGGCCTATCTCGATCGCAACCAGGTGCCGGCGGATCTGCGCTCAGGTCATCCCCTGTTCGCCCCCTCCTCGGCGCTCTATCGCCGCTTCCTGAAGCTGACCGGGGTGCGGGTGATCGCGGTCGATCCGCGGCGGGCGGCCCTGGCCTTGGCCCGGGCCCTCAAGGCCGCGGGGATCACGGTGCTGCCGGATGCCCGGCTGAGCGGCGCCACCCTGGAGCGGCAGCGGCTGTGCAGCCTGGAATCGGCCCGCTACGGCAGCCTCGGCGCGGCTTATTTCGTCGATGCCAGCCTCGGCGCTGACCTGGCCCATCAGGCCGGCGTGCCCTTCATCTCCGGCCTGGGCCCGCCGGGGCTCACCCGCGACAGCATTGCCCTGGGCTGGGTGTTCGAGGTGTACGGGCTGCCGCTGGAGGCGGTGCGCGAAGCCGAGGCCAGCCTCACCGACCGCATCCTGGATCCCCAGGACGATGAAGCCCAGCGCTGGCTGGCCCTCTGGCCCGAGTACCGGGGTCGGGCTGGACGGCATCAACTGCTGGCGGATCTGCTCGATCCCCTCGGCCGGCCCCTGCTGGCCTATGGGGCCACGGTCGACAGTGCCGACCAGCAGAGCCCGGTCTTTGCGATCGCCTTCCACGGCCAGAGCGGCATCCAGCCCCGCTCGGCCCGCTGGAGCATTCGGCTGGATCCGGCCAACATCGCCCTCCTGCCGGGACGGCTGAGTTTCAACGCCCTGATCTTCCACAACGATGCCGGCCAGAATCGGCTCGTGCTGGCGGGCCATGGCCGGCCCCTGCCCTGGATGCAGACCGCGGCGATCGCGGTGACGCGCTTCTTCCGCCGCCTCGGCGCCAGTCGGGTCGTCTGGATGCCGGAGCTCTACATCCGCTCCGCCGATGAGATCGCCCATCCCCTGCAGTCCCTGAGCGCGCCGCTGATGGCCCGGGGCGGCGTGCCGGCGGCGGCGGCTCTCGGCACCTTCACCTATCCCCTCGATTTCCGCGGCGGCCTCTCCCGCTTTGTGCCCCCCGCCCGTCCCACCTTCAACTTCGGCTATCGCCACACCCTGCCGCGGGAGCTGGCCAATCTCGCCGTGCTCGGTCCGGCCGCGGGCTATGGCGGCCTCGGCGAGGGGGCGGGTCGCATCATCGAACTGAACATCTCGGTGGGACAGGGGCTGGCGACGGCCATCGCCCTGGCCTGGCCCCAACAATTGCCCCTGGCGGCGGTGGATCCCGCCGAGGTGGCCTGGCGGCGCCCCGCCGGCTACGAGCCCTATGGCCGCCCCTCCCAGCGGACCATGCTGCGGGTGCTGCTCGAACGCCTCGATGCCCTGCTGCTGCAGCCGCTGCGCCCTCCCAGCGCGCCCCCTTAGGAGCTGACTGGGGCCTCAGCCCAGCAGCCGTCTCCGCACTGATTCGGCGTGGCTGTGCAGCCCCTCACTTTCGGCCAGCTCCACCACCGCCGGTCCGGTGGCCTCGAGGGCGGCCTGGTTGAAGCGGATCAGGCTGGTGTGGCGCAGGAAGGTTTCGACGCTGAGGGCGCCGGCGAAGCGGGCGGTGCCGCTGGTGGGCAGGGTGTGATTCGGTCCGGCCAGATAGTCGCCGACCGCCTCCGGGCTCCAGGGCCCCAGGAAGATCGCTCCGGCATGGCGGATGCGCTCGGCCAGGGATTCGGGATCCTCCACCAGCAGCTCCAGATGCTCCGGCGCAAACCGGTCGCTGAGGCCGGCGGCGGTGGTGAGATCGTCGCAGACCACGATCAGGCCCCAGTCCTCGAGGGCCTGGCGGGTGATGGCGGCGCGGGGATGGTGCTCCAGCTGGGCCGCGATCGCCCTTGGCACGGCCGCCGCCAGGGCTTCGTCCGTGGTGATCAGGATCGCCGCCGCCAGCGGGTCGTGTTCCGCCTGGGCCATCAGGTCAGCGGCCACCTGGTCCGCCCGGGCGCTGTGGTCGGCGATCACCAGCACCTCGCTGGGGCCCGCCAGGGAGTCGATCCCCACCCTGCCGTAGACGGCCTTTTTGGCCAGGGTGACCCAGAGATTGCCCGGACCGCTGATCACATCGACCCGGGGGATCGATTCGGTGCCGAAGGCCAGGGCCGCGATCGCCTGGGCGCCGCCGACCTGATACACCTCGCGCACGCCGGCCAGGTGGGCGGCCGCCAGCACGATCGGGTTGGGCATCCCGCCCGGCCCCGGCGGTGTGACCATCACCAGCCGCTCGACACCGGCGACACTCGCCGGCACCGCGTTCATCAACACGGTGCTCGGATAGGCGGCCCGGCCGCCGGGCACGTACAGGCCGGCCCGCTCCACCGGCCGCCAGCGGCGCCCGAGGGTTTCGCCGTAGGGGCCGGTGAGGGCCAGATCGGCAGGAAGCTGCTGGCGGTGGAAGGCCAGGATCCGTCCATGGGCGAGCTCGAGGGCCGCCTGCAGGGTGGGGGCAGTCGACTGCCAGGCCTGGCGCAGCTGCTCCTCCGGCACCCGCAGGGGCTCGGGCCGGACCCCATCGAAGCGCTCGCTCAGCTCCAGCAGGGCCTGATCGCCCTGGCAGCGCACCTGCTCGAGGATCTCAGCCACCCGCTGTTCTTCCTGCCGCAGTCGGGCGCCGCCGGTGCGTCCGGCGATCGCCTCCAGCCGATCGCGAGCCTGGGCTGGATCGCGCAGCAGTTCGATCGCTGGGACGGGTAGATCGGCACCGGTTTCGGCCCGGTGGCTGGCAGCGGGACTGGAGGCGCTCAAGGGGGGACTGGAGCTGGGATCTCTGAAGCTAGGCCCCGGTCCCGCAGGCAGGGCCCGGGCCACGCGGTACGATCCATCTTTGTCGAGTCAGCGCCAGCACCTGTGGCTAATAACAAGTCGTCGAAGAAGCGCATCGAAATCGCCGAGCGCAACCGTCTGCGGAACCGCTCCTACAAGTCCGCCCTGCGCACGCTGCTGAAGCGCTGCCTCACGGCCTGCACGGCCTACGGTCAGGAACCCGGCAGCGAGGCCAAGGCCGCGGTCCAGAGCACCATGAATGCCGCCTTCAGCAAGATCGACAAGGCGGTCAAGGTCGGGGTGCTGCATCGCAACACCGGCGCCAACCAGAAATCCCGTCTGTCCGTCGCGGTCAAGAAGGTGCTCGAACCCGCTGCAGCCGCCCCTCAGGCCTGAGTCACCCGGCTGGAAGCCTGGAGCGACGGACGCGCAAGCCTGCAACGAAGCCGGACTTGAGCAGTGGGAGGTCCATCAGGCAGGAAGCAGCATGAAGGGAGCGTCGCAACGGGCAGGCTTCAGCCCGTTGTGACGCTTTTGGCTTCTGAGCCGGACCTGAGCACGAATTGTGATCGCCAGGCAGGGGCAAATCCTTGCGGTTGATGGCCATGGCGTGACTGTCGGGGCTGAATCATGGGGCCCGCGATGGTGGGTCCCGGGCGTTGATGGATGGTCCCAGGCCTTGCTCCCCCGCCAGCGACACCATTCGCAGTCCAGCCGTTCGGCCTGGTTCCTGGAGAGCTGAATCGACTTCATGAAGGGCCAGGGCGTTCGCAGCCCGGATCGGTCCCCTTGAGCCAGTGCCAGGGTCTCAGCCCCTGAGCGCAGCCCAGCTGGCCAGCTGCCTCGCCGTACCGGCCGCCCCTGCTCCGGCTCCGGGCCCTGCCGCCCAGCGGATTGGTCACAATGGCCGAGCATTCCGGAAGCGCCTGGCGATTCGATGAGCGTCACGATCGCGACATCCCCTGAGCCGCCGTTCACCGCGCCGGCCGCGCCCTCTCCAGCGGCTGGGCCCGCAGCGCCCAGCCCGCTCGCCATTGCCAGCACTGCCTCGCTCTCCTCGCGAACCGCTCCCGATCCCTTGACATCCCTGCCTGACAGAGCTCCGGCCGACGCCCTTTCGAGCCTGTCCGAGGCGGCGCCTGCAGCCGAGAGTCAGGGGCTTCCTCCTCTGGTGGACAGTCACTGCCACATCGTCTTCCGCAATTTCGACGAGGACCTCGACGCGGTCCGGGATCGCTGGCGTCAGGCCGGCGTGCGGGCCCTGGTGCACGCCTGCGTCGAGCCGGCTGAAATTCCGGCGATCCGAGCCCTGGCCGATCGCTTCCCGGAGCTGCGTTATGCGGTCGGGGTCCATCCGCTCGATACCGGTCATTGGCAAAGCGACACCCAGGCCGTGCTGCGCCAGGCCGCCCGGGCCGATGATCGGGTCGTGGCGATCGGGGAACTGGGCCTGGATCTGTTCCGCCAGAGCAATCTCGAGGAGCAGCTGCAGATGCTGCGCCCCCAGCTGGATCTGGCCGTGGAGCTGAATCTGCCGGTGATCATCCACTGCCGGGATGCGGCCGAGCCGATGCTGGTCGAGCTGCGCTCCCGGGCCGCCGCCGGCCGCTGTCCCACGGGGGTGATGCACTGCTGGGGGGGGACGCCGGCTGAGATGGAGGCCTTCCTGGAGCTGGGAATGTTCATCAGCTTCAGTGGCACCGTCACGTTCACCAAGGCCGAGGACACCCACCAGTGCGCCCGCCAGGTGCCCGCCGATCGCTACCTGGTGGAAACGGACTGCCCCTTCCTGGCGCCGGTGCCCCGCCGCGGCAAGCGCAACGAACCGGCCTATGTGCTCAGCGTCGCCGAGCGGGTCGCCGGTCTGCGGGGGGAAAGTCTCGAGCAGGTGGCTCGGACGAGCACGGCCAATGCCCAGAAGCTCTTCCGGCTGCCGGGTGACCTTGTATGATGTTTCATTGGCCTGGAAGCGGAACCGCTCCCTTTGTCGATTACGGCACCGTCGATCACGGCAGCATCCCTGCCTTTCCAACCCACGGCAGCCACCCTGCCATCTTGTCTGACAGCGACCCTGTCAGGTGAAGCAGCAGGGTGGTTGTTTGTCATGACCATGCTCCCTTCGCGGCGAGTCCGATAGGCGCACCACCCCACCCTCATCCCCTGCCAGTCAGGAGATTTGGCCGGGGCTGATGCGCCTCTTCGCATGACCAGCGCTGGCTGCCGGACACCCACCGCATCCAGCCCCGATGCCGGCCCCGCCGGTCGACCTCCGCTCCAGGCCCCGTCCATCCGTCCCGCAGGTTCACCGCATGAGCAGCGCGATCCAGGTCGCCAAGACCGTCACCTACCTGCCCGATCTGGTGGAGGTGCAACGGGCCAGCTTCAAATGGTTCCTGGAGAAGGGGCTCATTGAGGAGCTCGAGAGCTTCTCGCCGATCACCGATTACACCGGCAAGCTCGAGCTCCACTTCATCGGCAGCGAGTACCGGCTGAAGCGCCCCCGCCACGATGTCGAAGAGGCCAAGCGTCGCGATGCGACCTTCGCTTCGCAGATGTATGTCACCTGCCGCCTGGTCAACAAGGAGACCGGCGAAATCAAGGAGCAGGAGGTGTTCATCGGCGAGCTGCCGCTGATGACCGAGCGCGGCACCTTCATCATCAACGGTGCTGAGCGGGTGATCGTCAACCAGATTGTGCGTTCGCCCGGCGTTTATTTCAAGGACGAACAGGACAAGAACGGCCGCAAGACGTTCAATGCCAGCGTGATCCCAAACCGGGGAGCCTGGCTGAAGTTTGAAACTGACAAGAACGATCTGCTGCATGTCCGGGTTGACAAAACCCGCAAGATCAACGCCCATGTGCTGATGCGGGCCATCGGCTTGTCCGACAACGACGTGCTCGACAAGCTGCGGCACCCCGAGTACTACCAGAAGTCGATCGAAGCGGCCAACGATGAGGGCATTGCCTCGGAAGATCAGGCCCTGCTGGAGCTCTACAAGAAGTTGCGTCCGGGTGAGCCCCCTTCGGTCAGTGGTGGTCAGCAGCTGCTGCACAGCCGCTTCTTCGATCCCAAGCGCTACGACCTCGGCCGGGTGGGCCGCTACAAGATCAACAAGAAGCTGCGGCTCACGATCCCTGATGCCACCCGCACGCTCACGCCTGAGGATGTGCTGTCGACGATCGATTACCTGATCAATCTTGAGCTCGATGTCGGTGGCGCCAGCCTCGATGACATCGACCACCTCGGCAACCGTCGCGTCCGCTCCGTCGGTGAGCTGCTGCAGAACCAGGTGCGCGTCGGCCTCAACCGGCTCGAGCGGATCATCAAGGAGCGGATGACGGTCGGCGAGACCGAATCCCTCACCCCGGCGCAGTTGGTGAATCCCAAGCCCCTGGTGGCGGCGATCAAGGAGTTCTTCGGCTCCAGCCAGCTGAGCCAGTTCATGGACCAGACCAATCCTCTGGCCGAGCTCACCCACAAGCGCCGGATCAGCGCCCTCGGTCCCGGTGGCCTCACCCGGGAGCGGGCGGGTTTTGCCGTGCGCGACATCCACCCCTCCCACTACGGCCGCATCTGTCCGATCGAAACGCCGGAAGGGCCGAACGCCGGCCTGATCGGCTCCCTCGCCACCCATGCCCGGGTCAACGAGTACGGCTTCATCGAAACCCCCTTCTGGAAAGTCGAGGGAGGCATTGTCCATAAGAAGGGCAATCCCATTTATCTTTCCGCCGACCTGGAGGATGAATGCCGCGTTGCTCCGGGTGACGTGCCCACCGATGCCGAGGGCCACATCACCGTGGACCTGGTGCCGGTGCGCTACCGCCAGGACTTCGAAAAAGTGCCTCCCGAGCAGGTGGATTACGTCCAGCTCTCACCGGTGCAGGTGATCTCGGTCGCCACCTCCCTGATCCCCTTCCTGGAGCACGACGACGCCAACCGCGCCCTGATGGGCTCGAACATGCAGCGGCAGGCTGTGCCCCTGCTGCGACCCGAGCGGCCTCTGGTGGGTACGGGTCTGGAAACCCAGGTGGCCCGCGACTCCGGCATGGTGCCGATCACCCGCGTCAACGGCGAGGTGGTGTTCGTCGATGCCACCGCCATCGTCATCCGCGACGACCAGGGCATCGAGCACACCCACTTCATGCAGAAGTATCAACGCTCGAACCAGGACACCTGCCTGAACCAGCGACCGATCGTCAGCCAGGGCGACTCGGTGATCGCCGGCCAGGTGCTGGCGGATGGCTCCGCCTGCGAAGGTGGCGAAATCGCCCTGGGTCAGAATGTGCTGATCGCCTACATGCCATGGGAAGGCTATAATTACGAGGATGCTATTCTTGTCAGCGATCGCCTGGTGCAAGAAGATCTCTACACCTCGGTGCACATCGAGAAGTACGAGATCGAAGCCCGCCAGACTAAGCTCGGCCCCGAGGAGATCACGCGCGAGATTCCCAACGTTGCCGAAGAAAGCCTTGGCAACCTCGATGAGATGGGCATTATCCGCATCGGTGCTTATGTCGAATCCGGGGACATCCTGGTCGGCAAGGTGACACCCAAGGGTGAGTCCGACCAGCCACCTGAAGAGAAGCTGCTGCGCGCCATCTTCGGCGAAAAGGCCCGTGATGTTCGCGACAACTCCCTGCGGGTGCCCAGCACCGAGCGGGGCCGGGTGGTGGATGTGCGCATCTACACCCGCGAACAGGGTGACGAGCTGCCACCCGGCGCCAACATGGTGGTGCGGGTGTACGTGGCCCAGCGCCGCAAGATCCAGGTGGGCGACAAGATGGCTGGCCGCCACGGCAACAAGGGCATCATCAGCCGCATCCTGCCCCGGGAGGACATGCCCTATCTGCCCGATGGCTCGCCGATCGACATCGTGCTCAACCCCCTGGGGGTACCGAGCCGGATGAACGTCGGCCAGGTGTTCGAATGCCTGATGGGCTGGGCCTCGTCCCATCTCAATTGCCGCGTCAAGGTGGTGCCCTTCGATGAGATGTACGGCGCCGAGAAATCGAAGCAGACCGTCCAGGCCTACCTCGAAGAAGCAGCCAAACTGCCTGGCAAGGCCTGGGTCTATGACCCCGAGCATCCCGGCAAGATCCAGCTGATTGATGGCCGCACCGGCGAACCCTTCGACCAGCCGGTCACCGTGGGCTATGCCCACATCCTCAAACTGGTCCACCTGGTGGATGACAAGATCCACGCCCGCTCCACCGGCCCCTACTCCCTGGTCACCCAGCAGCCCCTGGGCGGCAAGGCCCAGCAGGGCGGCCAGCGGCTCGGAGAGATGGAGGTGTGGGCCCTGGAGGCCTACGGCGCTGCCTACACCCTGCAGGAACTGCTCACCGTCAAATCCGACGACATGCAGGGCCGCAACGAGGCTCTCAACGCCATCGTCAAGGGCAAGCCGATTCCCCGTCCCGGTACGCCGGAGTCGTTCAAGGTGCTGATGCGCGAGCTCCAGTCCCTCGGCCTCGACATTGCCGTCTACACCGACAGCGGCGAGGAAGTCGATCTGATGCAGGACGTCAATCCCAGGCGCAGCACGCCCAGTCGGCCCACCTACGAGTCCCTCGGCGTCGCGGACTACGACGACGACTGATCGCCGATCGGGGGCCCCGCTCGGCGGGGCCTGATCGCCTCACGCTTTCCCATCTCACCGCCAGGCCGTCGCCATGTCCAACAGCAATCTCCGCACCGAGAATCACTTCGACTACGTGAAGATCACGCTCGCCTCCCCCGAGCGGATCATGCAGTGGGGCCAGCGCACCCTGCCCAACGGTCAGGTGGTGGGTGAAGTCACCAAGCCGGAGACGATCAACTACCGCACCCTCAAGCCCGAAATGGATGGGCTGTTCTGCGAGAAGATCTTCGGCCCCTCCAAGGACTGGGAATGCCATTGCGGCAAGTACAAGCGAGTCCGTCACCGCGGCATCGTCTGTGAGCGTTGCGGTGTGGAGGTCACCGAGAGCCGGGTGCGACGCCATCGCATGGGCTTCATCAAGCTGGCGGCACCGGTGTCCCACGTCTGGTATCTGAAGGGAATCCCCAGCTATGTGGCGATTCTGCTCGACATGCCCCTGCGCGATGTCGAGCAGATTGTTTACTTCAACTGCTACGTGGTGCTCGATGCGGGCGATCACAAGGATCTCACCTACAAGCAGCTGCTCACCGAAGACGAGTGGCTCGAGATCGAAGATCAGATCTTCGCTGAAGATTCCGAAATCGAGAATGAGCCGGTGGTCGGCATCGGCGCCGAGGCGCTCAAGCAGTTGCTGGAAGACCTCGAACTCAACGAGATCGCCGAACAGCTGCGCGAAGAGATCGCCGCCAGCAAGGGCCAGAAGCGGGCCAAATTGATCAAGCGGCTGCGCGTGATCGACAACTTCATCGCCACCAACGCCCGTCCCCAGTGGATGGTGCTGGATGTGATCCCGGTGATTCCGCCCGATCTGCGGCCGATGGTGCAGCTCGATGGCGGCCGATTCGCCACCAGCGACCTCAACGATCTCTATCGGCGAGTGATCAACCGCAACAACCGCCTGGCTCGTCTGCAGGAGATCCTGGCCCCCGAGATCATTGTCCGCAACGAGAAGCGGATGCTGCAGGAGGCGGTCGATGCCCTGATCGACAACGGTCGCCGCGGCCGCACCGTGGTCGGCGCCAACAACCGCGCCCTCAAGTCTCTCAGCGACATCATCGAAGGCAAACAGGGTCGCTTCCGCCAGAACCTGCTGGGCAAGCGGGTCGACTACTCCGGCCGTTCGGTGATCGTGGTGGGCCCCAAGCTCAAGATGCACCAGTGCGGCCTGCCCAAGGAGATGGCGATCGAGCTGTTCCAGCCATTCGTGATCCATCGCCTGATCCGCCAGAACATCGTCAACAACATCAAGGCCGCCAAGAAGCTGATTCAGCGCGCCGACGACGAGGTGATGCAGGTGCTGCAGGAGGTGATCGAAGGCCACCCGATCCTGCTCAACCGAGCTCCGACCCTGCACCGGCTCGGCATCCAGGCTTTCGAGCCCAAGCTGGTCGATGGCCGCGCCATCCAGCTGCATCCCCTGGTCTGCCCGGCGTTCAACGCCGACTTCGACGGTGACCAGATGGCCGTGCATGTGCCGCTGGCGATCGAGGCCCAGACCGAGGCCCGCATGTTGATGCTGGCCAGCAACAACATCCTTTCCCCAGCCACCGGCGAGCCGATCATCACCCCGTCCCAGGACATGGTGCTCGGTGCCTACTACCTCACGGCCGAGCAACCAGGTGCTGTCAGGCCCGCCTATGGCGATCGCAGCCGCACCTTCGCCGACCTCGACGATGTGATCGGCGCTTTCGAGGAGAAGTACCTCACCCTGCACGACTGGATCTGGGTGCGTTTCAACGGCGAGGTCGAAAGTGACGACGAGGACCAGGAGCCCCAGTCGGCCGAGACCCTCAGCGATGGCACCCGCGTGGAGCAGTGGAAGTATCGCCGCGACCGTTTCGATGAGGACGGTGCCCTGATCAGTCGCTATCTGCTCACCACCGTCGGCCGTGTCGTCATCAACAGCACGATCATTGCCGCCGTGGCCGCCGCATGAGCGCCTTTCCCTGAAAACCATGAGCGGCGTCCAGACCGCCCCTGGTTCCCCCAGCTTCCTTTCCTGATCTCTTCATCGCGCGCTGACCACGCTGATCGCCCATGACCGCCACCCCCGCCAAGAAGTCCAGCAAGAAGCTCAGCAAGGCCGCGGCCAAGGAGGCCGCCGCCGCCGCCGCGGCCCTCGAGCCGATCAACGGCAGTTCGGCCCTGAGCAAGCAGGCGCCTCCCTTCCGTAACCGGGTCATCGACAAGAAGGCCCTGCGCAATCTCGTCTCCTGGGCCTACAAGCATCACGGCACCGCCGCCACGGCGGCGATGGCCGATGAGCTCAAGGATCTCGGCTTCCACTACGCCACCCAGGCCGCTGTCTCGATTTCGGTCGATGATCTGCGCATTCCGAGCGACAAGGCGGCCCTGCTGGCGGAAGCCGAGCAACAGATCACCGAAACCGAGGAGCGCTACCGGCTCGGTGAGATCACCGAGGTGGAGCGCCACACCAAGGTGATCGACACCTGGACCGAGACCAACGAGCGCCTGGTGGCGGCCGTGCGGCGGAACTTCAACGACAACGATCCGCTCAACTCGGTCTGGATGATGGCCAACTCCGGGGCCCGGGGCAACATGTCCCAGGTGCGCCAGCTGGTGGGCATGCGCGGCCTGATGGCCAACCCCCAGGGCGAAATCATCGACTTGCCGATCCGCACCAACTTCCGGGAGGGATTGACGGTCACCGAGTACGTGATTTCCTCCTACGGCGCCCGCAAGGGCCTGGTGGACACCGCCCTGCGCACCGCTGACTCCGGCTACCTCACCCGCCGTCTGGTGGACGTGGCCCAGGATGTGATCGTGCGCGAGGAAGACTGCGGCACCACCCGAGGCATCGTCATCGATGCCGATGAGAAAGGTCGCTTCGGCACCAAACTCATCGGTCGTCTGGCCGCCGAACAGGTGGTCAGCCCCAGCGGTGAAATCCTGGCCGAGCGCAACAGCGAGATCGACGTTCCGCTCGCGAAGTTGATTGAGGACTCCGGCGTCCGCAGCCTGTTCGCCCGCTCGCCGCTCACCTGCGAGGCCTCCCGCTCCGTCTGCCGCAAGTGCTACGGCTGGGCCCTGGCCCACAACGAACTCGTCGATCTGGGCGAGGCCGTCGGCATCATCGCCGCCCAGTCGATCGGCGAGCCGGGCACCCAGCTGACGATGCGGACCTTCCACACCGGTGGTGTGTCCACCGCCGAAACCGGTGTGGTGCGCTCGCTGGTGGAGGGCATTGTCGAGTTCGGCCCGAAGGCCCGCCTGCGCCCCCACCGCACCCCCCATGGTGTCGAGGCCCATCTGGCCGAAACCGATTTCGTCCTCAGCGTCAAGCCCACGGGCAAGGGCAAGCTGCAGAAGCTGGATATCACCTCGAATTCGATCCTGTTCGTCAACGACGGCGAGGCCGTTCCCTCGGACACCACCCTGGCCCAGATCTCTTCGGGTGCCCAGGTCAAGAAGAGCGTCGAGAAGGCCACCAAGGATGTGATCTGCGATCTGGCCGGCCAGGTGCGCTTCGAGGATGTGATCCAGCCCCGGGAAGTCACCGACCGTCAGGGCAACATCACCCACAAGGCCCAGCGCCTCGGTCGTCTCTGGGTGTTCAGCGGCGATGTCTACAACCTGCCCCCCAATGCCCTGCCTGTGGTCGGCACCAACATGGCCGTGACCACCGGTGAGGTGCTGGCCGAAAGTCGCCTGCAGAGCGAATACGGCGGCGCCGTACGGCTGCGTGATTCCGCCGGCGACTCGCGCGAGGTGCAGATCGTCACGGCCAGCCTCACTCTCAAGGACTGCAAACTGGCCGGTGAATCCACCCATTCCGGTGAGATCTGGCACCTGGAAGGCAAGGGCAACATCCGCTATCTGCTCAAGACCCAGCCGGGCAGCAAGATCGGCAGTGGCGAGGTGATCGCCGAACTCGCCGACGACCGCTTCCGCACCCAGACCGGCGGCATCATCCGCTTCGCCCCCGGCTTGTCGATCAAGAAAGCCCGTTCCGCCAAGCATGGCTACGAGGTCAGCAAGGGCGGCACCCTGCTCTGGATCCCCCAGGAAACCCACGAAATCAACAAGGACATCTCCCTGTTGATGATCGAGGACGGCCAGTGGATCGAGGCCGGCACCGAGGTGGTGAAGGACATCTTCAGCCAGACCGCCGGCATCGTCACGGTCACCCAGAAGAACGACATCCTGCGCGAGATCATCGTGCGCTCGGGCAAACTCCATCTGGTGTCCGACAGCAAGGTGCACAGCCGGTATGCCGGCGACGGCAAGATGGTCAATCCCGGCGAAGAGATCGCCCCCGGCCTCACCGCCGAGGTGATGCAGTTCGTCGAGGCTGTCGATACCCCTGAAGGGGGCGCCCTGCTGCTGCGGCCGGTGGAGGAATACAGCATCCCCGATGCCGCCCACCTGCCCGAGCTGGGCACCGTCAAGCAGACGGGCGGGCCCTCTCTGGGACTGAAGGCCACCCAGCGCCTCACCTACAAGGACGGTGAACTGATCAAGTCGGTGGAAGGGGTGGAGCTGCTGCGCACCCAGCTGATTCTGGAAACCTTCGACACCACCCCCCAGATGACGGTGGACGTCGAGGCGGTCGCCGATAAGCGGGCCAAGACGATCGAACGGCTGCAGTTGGTGATCCTGGAAACGCTGCTGGTCCGCCGCGACACGCTCTCCGATGCCAGCCACGGCTCCACCCACACGGAGTTGCAGGTGGAAGACGGCATCGCCGTCAAGCGCGGCGATGTGGTGGCCACCACCCAGATCCTGTGCAAGGACGACGGCGTGGTTCATCTGCCCGATCCGGCACCGGGAGAACCGATCCGCCGTCTGATCGTCGAGCGCGCGGGTGACACCCGTGAGATCGATCTGGGTTCACACCAACCTGCGGTCGTCATCGGTCAGCGCATCGTCGATGGTGATCTGCTGGCCGAGGGGGTGGAAGCTCCCTGCTGCGGCCAGGTGGAGGCGATCGAGGGTCATCGGCTCACAATCCGCCTGGGGCGCCCCTACATGGTCTCCCCCGATTCGGTGTTGCACGTGCGCGACGGCGAGCTGGTGCAACGCGGGGACAGCCTCGCCCTGCTGGTGTTCGAGCGTCAGAAGACCGGCGACATCGTCCAGGGTCTGCCGCGGATCGAGGAATTGCTGGAAGCCCGCCGCCCGCGCGAATCGGCCGTGCTCTGCCGCAAGGCCGGTGTGGTGCAGATCAAGCAGAGCGAAGATGACGATGTCATCACCGTCTCGGTGATCGAAGGCGACGACGCCATCACCGACTATCCGATCCTGCTGGGCCGCACCGTGATGGTCAGCGACTCCCAGCAGGTCACGGCCGGCGAGCTGCTCACCGACGGTCCGATCAACCCGCACGAGTTGCTGGAGTGCTTCTTCGAGGATCTGCGCACGCGCAAACCCACCATGGAGGCAGCCCAGGAGGCCATCTCCAATCTGCAGTTCCGCATGGTCACGGAGGTGCAGAACGTCTACAAGTCCCAGGGTGTCTCGATCAGCGACAAGCACATCGAGGTGATCGTCCGTCAGATGACCAACAAGGTCCGCATCGAGGATGCCGGCGACACCACCCTGCTGCCCGGTGAGCTGATCGAACTGCGACAGGTGGAGCAGGTGAACTCCGCCATCGCCATCACCGCCGGTGCTCCCGCCGAGTTCACGCCGGTGCTGCTGGGCATCACCAAGGCCTCCCTCAACACCGACAGCTTCATCTCGGCCGCCTCCTTCCAGGAGACCACCCGGGTGCTCACCGAGGCGGCGATCGAAGGCAAGAGCGACTGGCTGCGCGGTCTCAAGGAGAACGTGATCATCGGCCGCCTGATTCCGGCAGGCACCGGTTTCAGTGGCTTCGAAGAGGAGCTGCGCTCCGAGGCCGGCCCCCATCCCGACATCCTCGAGGAGGAGGCCGCCGGCTATCGCCGCATGCAGAACCTGCGTCCCGACTACACCGTCGAGATGCCGGCGGCCCCTTCGGCGTCCGCTGCCGTGCTCGACGATCCCTCCGAGGAGGATCTCGAGGCCACCCGCAGCCGTCACGGCATCGAGGCCAGTGCCAGTGGCTTCGCCGCCTTCACCCGTCCCACGCTCGAAGAGGGCCTGGAGGAGGAGCTGATCGCTGATCCTGCGGCGCTCGAGGGTCTGCAGGAGGAGGGACTGCTCAGTGACGACTGAAGCCCCTGCCGCCGTCAGCCGCAAGCCGCCCGGAGCGGCTTGCACCGAGCTCGGCACCCCGATCCCGATCAGGCGCCTGCCTCGCTGGGGTTTCCATCAGCACAACGAGCTCCTCCATGGCCGCATCGCCATGCTCGGCTTCATCGCCCTGCTGGCGGTGGAGTGGCAACTGGGCCACGGCATCCTGATCTGGCCCTGAGCACCGTCTTCCTCCCGCCATCCCCGCTCTGACCAGCCTCTCTGCCACTGCCGCCGCCCCGGGGCCCGACGACCCGGCCCCAGCCGTTCCCCAGGCTGGGGCTTCCCTGCTCGAGGCCTCCGGCACGCCGGGCGCATCAAGCGCCCCGACGGCAGCCTCCCTTCCCCAGCCGGCCGCGCTCACCCCCCTGCTGGGCCTTGGTCTGGCGGAGCTCGAGCACTGGGCCCAGAGCCAGGGTCAACCGGCCTTTCGCGGCCGGCAGCTGCACGACTGGATCTATGCCAAGGGTGCCCGCAACCTGGAGGCAATCACCGTGTTGCCCAAGGCCTGGCGCGAGACCCTGTTGCGCGGCGATGAGTCTGGTCGGGCCGCCAGCATCGGCCGCTTGCCGTTGTTGCACCGCAGTGATGCCCGCGATGGCACCACCAAGTTGCTGCTGGGCACCGCCGATGGCCTCAGTCTCGAAACGGTCGGTATCCCCAGTGGCGATCGCTTGACGGTCTGCGTCAGCAGTCAGGTGGGCTGTGCGATGGCCTGCCGCTTCTGCGCCACCGGCAAGGGCGGCCTGCAACGCTCCCTGGCGGTGCATGAAATCGTCGATCAGGTGCTGAGCATCCGCGAGGCGATGGATCGCCGCCCCAGCCATGTGGTCTTCATGGGCATGGGTGAGCCCCTGCTCAACATCGATGCCGTGCTCGCGGCGATCGACTGTCTCTGCCGCGATCTGGGCATGGCCCAGCGCCAGATCACGGTGTCCACCGTGGGGGTGCCGCGCACGCTGCCGAATCTGGCAGAGCGGGCCCTGGAGCGGCTGGGGCGAGCCCAATTCACCCTGGCGGTGAGCCTCCATGCCCCCGACCAGAGGCTGCGGCAGGAGTTGATTCCCACGGCCTCGGCCTATCCGCTCGACGCCCTGCTCGAGGATTGCCGCCACTATGTGGCGACCACCGGCCGTCGGGTGAGCTTCGAGTACATCCTGCTCGGCGGCGTCAATGACCAACCCCGCCACGCCGAGGCCCTGGCCAAAAGGCTGCGCGGTTTCCAGAGCCATGTGAATCTGATCGCCTACAACCCGATCGAGGAGGAGGATTTTCGGCGGCCTTCCCCTGGGGCGATCGAGGCCTTCCGCTGTACGTTGCTGGACCGCCATGTGGCCGTGAGTGTGCGGGCGAGCCGGGGTCTGGATCAGGATGCCGCCTGCGGGCAGTTGCGCCGCCGGCTTGATGGAGGATCGAATCCAGCCCCTGCCCCGGTGAAAGCCGTCGCTGCCGGCCTTCCTGGTGCTGTCCATGGCTGACGCTCCGGACGTGCCCCCCGTGCTGGCGGAGCGCTACCGCCGCCTGTTCCGTTTCTACGACCGCCAGGGCGACGGCGAGCTCAGTCTGGGCGGCGACTTTATGCCTGTCGCCAGGACTCTGGCGGCCCGCTGGCACGGACATGCCCCGCGCTTCCCCGACCTGCTGGGCCTGCTGATCGCCACGTACCGCCATGAGCAGGGACGCCGGGACAGCGATGGCAGCGGCGCTGTCGACGAGGCGGAATTCGTGGCCTCCCATGCCGGCATGCTCCGGGCTCAGCAGCGCTTCCCGGATCAGGCCAGGGCCTTCATCGAGCGGGCGGCGGGCGACTTCTTCGATGTGCTCGATGTGGATCAGGATGGCTATCTGGTGCTGGCCGATCTCCAGGCCTATGCCGCGGCCTATGCCAAACCCACCGCAGGGATCGCCGCCAACCTGGCCCGTCTTCTGGATGGTCTTGGCCTGCCGGCCGATCAGCCGCGCGATCGCCTGTCCCGTGAGCTCTTCCTGATCCTGGTGAACCAGTATTGGTTCGATCCTTCCCCAGACGCCCCCGGGCGCCGGCTGTTTGACCTTGAAGCCAGCTGATCCCGTGTCCGAGACCGCACCTGGGTCCTTGCCCGCCAACCTGTTTGCGCCGGCCCCGAGTCCCGATCTGAACCCCGGCGAACCTCTCTCGTCCTTCGCCGAGTCTTTGCGTCCCCATCTCAAGGCCACGCTGCCAGCGCTGATGCAGCTGATTGAGCAGCCCGACCGGGTTCCCAGTGCTCTGGCGGTTCTCAATCACAGCTACGCCAGTCCCCTGGCGGCCATGGCCCGCGATCGTCTGCGTCAGAATCCGGCCATCGCCGCCCTGGCCGCCGAGCGCTACTGGGGTGACTGGCCTGGCCTGGAGACCCTGGCCGCCATGCCCAGCGGCAGCCTGGGTTCCGCCTTTGCCGTCCTGCTGCAGCAGGAGGGCTTGCAGTTGATCGACCGACCCGAGGGCCTGGAGTCCCTGGCCGATGATGACGCCTACCTGCAGCTGCGCGCCCGGGCCTGCCATGACATCTGGCATCTGATCACGGGTTTCCCCAACACCCTTCCCGGCGAGGTGGCCCTCAACGGCTTCGGGGCGCGGCAGTTGCGCCAGCCGGGTCCGGCGCTGCTGCTCGCGGCTGATCTGCTGGCCCGGGCCCATGTTCCCGATACCGAACCCGACCTTGCGGATGCGGTGTCGTTCGGTCTGCGGCTGGGAGGTGTGTGTGCGCCCCTTCTGGCTCAACGCTGGGAGGAGGGGTGGCTCCGCCCCCTGGCCGACTGGCGCCAGGAGCTGGGCATCGCCACGGAACTCGCCCTGAGCCCCTTTGCCTCCCTCTGAACCGGACAGGTTGCCGCCCTTGGGGCTGTTGGCTCTGGCGATCGGGGTGAGTGTGGCCAACCCCTTTTATGGGCAGTCGTTGCTGCCGGCGGTGGGGCCTGCCTTCGGCCTGGCGCCCGGTGTGGTCCTGCTCGCTCCGATGGCCACCCAGCTGGGCATGGCCCTGGGTTTCCTGTTCGTGTTGCCCCTGGGGGACAGCTGCGAGCGGCGGCGCATGTTGACGTTGCTGGCGCTGGCGATGGCTCTGGCCTGTGTGGCGGTGCTGCTGGTGCCCTCCTTCCCGCTGCTGGTGGGGAGCTGGTTCGCCTTGGGGCTGGTGGCCCTGATCCCGGCGCTGTTGCCCTCCTTCCTTACGGCCTTCACCCCTGCGGCCAGCCGTGGTCGCATGCTCGGCATCGTCTTGAGCGGGCAATTCAGCGGCATCCTGCTGTCCCGCAGCATCAGCGGTCTGACCGCCCAGCTGTGGGGCTGGCGCTCGATCTATGCCCTCTCGGCTGTGGCGATGCTGACGGTGGCCCTGTTCTTTCACACGCGCCTGCCCTTGCTGCCGCCCACCGACACCCGGGGTTACTGGCGCCTGCAGTCCTCGCTGCTGCAGCTCTGGCGCCGTCATCCCCGGTTGCGTCGCTCCTGTCTCACTCAGGGGCTGCTGTTCGGCAGCTTCATGGCGCTCTGGAGTGCGATAGCCCTGCATCTGGCGGCCCCGCCCTGGCGCATGGGGACAGCCCTGATCGGCAGCTTCGGCCTGGTGGGCCTGATCAGCATCCTGGCGGCCCCTGGCATCGGGCGTCTGGTGGATCGGCTGGGCCCCGATCGCATCGTCATGGCCGGCGTCGCCAGCACCGGCCTGGGCCTGGTGGTGCTGGGCCTGTGGCCGAGCTCGTTGCTGGCCCTGGCGCTGGGGCTGATGGCGGTGGATCTGGGGGTGCAGGGCAGCTTCGTGGCCAACCAGGCCCGGATCCATGCGATCGATCCAGCCGCCCGCAGCCGGATGAGCGCTCAGCTGTTCCTCACGGCCTATCTGGGTGCGGCACTCTGCTCGGCTGTGATCGCGGCCTGCTGGAACGACTGGCAGTGGCCTGGAACCTGCGCCTTCACCCTGGTGCTCTTGGCTCTGGCCGCGGTGCTGGAAAGCCCCAGCTGGTGGCCTTGGAGCGCCAGGCGCGAAGGCGGTTGAACGGGGGGGGGGGGGCGCAACCCCTCGCCGGACTCAGGTGGGATCCTTCCGTGGATCAAAGGCTCCCCGGGGCACGCTCTCCCGCCAGGGGGTGAGCACCGCCATCAGCAGAAACGAGGGCACGGCGGCAGCCAGGGTCAGGGCAAAGAAGGTGCTCCAGCCCACGGCCTGGGCGACGAAGCCCGAGGGCACGGCCAGCAGCGAGCGACTCAGGGCATAGACGCCGGAGAGCAGGGCGTACTGGGTGGCTGAGAAGCGCGGATTGCAGAGGCTCATCAACAGAGCCAGGAAGGCGGCCGTGAGCATGCCGTGGGCGAAATGCTCAACGCTCACTGTCAACAGCAGGCCCGTGAGGCCGCCGCCGAATTTCGCCAGCCCCCAGTACGCCAGGTTGGTGAGGCTGCCGACCAGGCCGAACACCCAGAGGGCCCGGTTCAGCCCCAGGGGTGCGAACAGCACGCCACCGGCGGCGACACCGGCCATGGTGGCGGCGACGCCCCAGGCCCCGTTGACCAAGCCGATCTGCTCGGCGGTGTAACCCACCTTGAGCATGAAGGGCACGGCCATCAGATTGAGCAGCCCCTCAGGCCAGCGGTACAGCATCACCAGGGCCAGCAATTGCAGGGCCCGTTTCTTGCCGGTGCGCTGCAGGAACTCCCGCGCCGGCCCGATCACCGCCTCCCTCAGGCTGCGGGGCGGATGGGCCAGGGGCACGAGCATCGGCGCCGTGAGGGTGAAGGGCACCACGGCCGCCAGCAGGCCGGCGGAACCCAGAAAGGCGGCGGGCCAGCCCAGCTTGCCGGCCAGATAAAAGCCGGCGGCCCCGACGGCGAGCATGGCGGCCCTGTAGCCCAGGGCTCCAGCGGCGGCGCCGCCGCCCCGCTCCTCCTCCGGCAACAGATCGGTGCGATAGGCATCGACCATCACGTCCTGGCTGGCGCTGAGGACGGCCAGCACCAGGGCGGCCACGCCGATCAGGGTGAGGTTGTGGGAATCGTTGTGGGGCTGCAGCAACGCCATCGCGGCGATCATGGCGATCAGGGCCAGCTGAAGCACCAGCAACCAGCCCCGCCGCCGGTCAGGCCAGGCGATCGGCCAGCGATCCAGCAGGGGTGCCCAGAACATCTTCAGGGTGTAAGGCAGTTCCGCCAGGCTCAGCAGGCCGATCAGGCCCAGGGGAATGCCGCTGGAGCTGAGCCAGCCCTGCAACAACTTGCTGCCCACCATGTAGGGGGTGCCGCTGGCCACACCTTCGGCTCCCACCGCCAGCAGGCGCCGCCAGGGCGGCACCGTGGCTGGCGCGTGATCCTTGGCCGGCGGGGCCCCGGGGGCAGGTCGGGTCATCGGCGGCAGCCAACGGAGGGCGAATCGGCGAACCCTAGGAGCCGGCTGCTCAGTCTCCATGGCGAGCGACAGGAGCCAGCTCGCTCCCGATCAAGCGCCACTTGCATGACCCCAACAGCTCCGCCGATCCCGGATCAGTCCCAGCCTGGACTTTCATCACGTGGTGGGAGCACGGCATACCTTAGGCAGCACGGCCCGTCACGGAGCTGACGGGGGCATCCAATGACGCCATGGGCTCCCCGTCAGGTCTCACCAGGGCTCCGCGCCTCAAGCCCGCCCAGCCGGCGAGATCGACTGCAGCACGACCGATCGGGCCAGCCAGTACGGCAGATTTCACGCACGGATTGCGTCGTTTCCATCCGGCCTGTCCTGCGTTGGCGGCGGAACAGCCCCGATACCTGGCAGGCGATCGATGGGCACAAGGCGCCTGGCTCTATCTCTCCGGGCACCTGGCTGGGGCTCCCAGGGCGCCGTTGCCAGGGCTGCCCTTGCGATGATGGGATTCCCTGTTGGCCCCTTCCGTGCAGTTCCTTCGTTCCACCCTGCTGCCGGCCGCCATCGTGCTCCTGTTCGGCCTGGCCCTGTTCGCCGTCAGTGCCCGGATCTGGCTTCCCAGTGACATGGCGGCGCCGGCGCCGGTGGGCTGAGAGAATCCCCCGACGTGGATCGCCCCATGCCGGACGACGTCCAGCCCTACGTTTTGCCTTTCCCTGACAGCTCCAGCGATCTGGTGCTCGATCCGGAGGTGCTTGCCTTGGAGCTCGCCCAGGAGCTGCTGGGCGATCCGCTCGATGAGATCGACCCCGCCGAGCCGACGGCGCTGGACGTGGCGGCGGAGTGCGATGCCGGTATCACCTGGCTGAGCGGCTCCCAGGAGCAGCGCATGCATGGTCTGCGCATCTTCTGTGAACACCGGGATCCCCGGGCCGTGCCGTTGCTGTTGCCCCTGCTGGCGGCCAGCTGCCCGATTCTGCGGATGAGTGCTGTCTATGCCCTCGGCCGTAACCCCCATCCTCTGGCGGTCGAGCCCCTGCTGGCCCTGCTGGCCGGGGATGACAACGGCTATGTGCGCAAGGCGGTGGCCTGGAGTCTGGGTAACTATCCCGATGCACCGGTGCTCAATCCCCTGATCCGCTCCCTGCAGCTGGACGTGGCGGCGGTGCGTCTCTGGGCGGCCAGCTCCCTGGCTGACGCCGGCGGCACGGGGCCGGCCAAGGCGGATCCCGCCGCCTCCCAGCTGCTGCTCAGCCTGCGGATCGACAGTGAGCCGGCGGTGCGCAGCAACAGCGCCTGGGGTCTGGGCCGCCTCTATACCGATCTGGTCGAACCCCGCCAGCAGGAGGCGGTGGAATCGCTGTTGCACGCGATGCTCCACGACGCCGAGCCCAGCGTGCGCGACGAGGCCCGACTGGCGCTGGAGCAACTGGAGCAGCCTGAGGTGCTGGAACGGCTGCAGACGTTAGTGGATGAAGGGTTGTTGCAATGACGGGCTGCTCCACGGCAGGAACAATCCCGTTACTCTTGTCGGACTCCGTGCAGGCAACGGCATGGCCCAGCGCACCATCCGCTTCCGGATCCGGCCTGATGGGCTGGTTGAGGAACTGGTGGAAGGGGTGCAGGGTGTCGGCTGCGAACCGTTGACCGAACGGATCGAGGCGCGCCTCGGCCAGGTTCAGCAGCGGCGCAGCACCGCCGAGGCCTTCTTGAGCCAGCCCGTCCAGGAGCTGGAGCGGCAGCCCCTCGACCAGCCTCAATCCACCTGAGTTGCCCCCTGTTCCACTCCCTCAGCACCTGCCACTCCTGCTGGGTTCAGCGGTCCCCTCGGGCTCCGCGTTTCTGACGTTCCGTTCCCCCTGATCCGATGTCGCACTTCAGCACCGTCACCACCGAGCTGCGCGATCACCAGACCCTGGTCGCCGCCCTCACGGATCTGGGCCATCCTCCCCAGGAGGGCAGCCTGCAGGTGCGTGGCTATCGCGGCCAGACCGTGACAGCCGAACTGGCCATCCCCCAGGAGGGCGGCGCCGACATCGGCTTCCGCCTCAACGCCGACACCGGCAGCTATGAACTGGTGACCGATCTCGATCTGTGGAAGCAGCCCGTGCCGGTGGAACGCTTCCTGGCCCAGCTGCATCAGCGCTATGCCTTGCGCACAATCCTGGCGGCCAGCTCCGAGGAGGGCTTCCAGGTGAGCGAGCAGACCAACCAGCTCGATGGCAGCATCGAACTGGTGGTCACCCGCTGGGACAGCTGAACTCCTGACTCCTTCCCCCTTGGCCTCCCTTCACGATCCAGCTGGGGACTTCGCCGTTGATCCGGCGCTCGCCTTCCGTGTGGCCAGTCCGGGGCCTGGAGCGCGCCCCAGCGGCCTGGAGCCGATCCTGGGCGGTGCCTTGCGCCAGAAGGCGGTCTGGGTGGATGAGGTGGTCTGCATCGGCTGCCGCTACTGCGCCCATGTCGCCTGCAACACCTTCCTGGTGGAGCCCACCTGGGGCCGCTCCCGGGCGATTCGCCAGGATGGCGACAGCACCGATCGCATTCAGGAGGCGATCGACACCTGTCCGGTGGACTGCATCCACTGGGTGGCCTACGAGCAGCTGCCGACTCTCGAAGCCCAGCTGGAACAGCAGGAAATCCTGCCCCTGGGAGTGCCGTCGCCGGCGCGCTTCAGGCGCACCCTGCCCCGCGCCGTCGCGGCGATCGAGGCCGCCCCGATCCAGCGCCCCTGACCCCGCGCCCCTGACCCGTCCCGTCCTCTTGAAACTCCCCACCCGTCGTTTCGGCCGCACCGAGCTGGCGATGCCGGTTCTGTCCCTGGGGGGCATGCGTTTCCAGCAGAGCTGGAGCGACCTGCCGCCGGCTGAGATCACCACCGCCAGCCAGGAGAATCTGCGCGCCATCCTGGAGCGGGCCGTGGCGGTCGGTGCCCATCACATCGAAACCGCCCGCGGCTACGGCAGCTCCGAGCGCCAGCTGGGCTGGCTGCTGGCGGAGGTGCCCGATCCGCAGCGCATCCTGCAGACCAAGTTGCCGCCCCAACCCGATCCGGCGGTCTTCGAGCAGCAACTGGCGCTCAGTGTGGAGCGGCTGGGCCTCGAGGCCCGCGGTGAGAGCATCGACCTGCTCGGGTTCCATGGGGTCAACAACGCCGAGCTGCTGGAGCAGTTGCTGCGGCCGGGCGGCTGCCTGGCGGTGGCCCGGCGCTGGCAGGCCGCTGGCCGGGTGGGGCACATCGGCCTGTCCACCCATGCGCCATTGCCGGTGATTCTCGAGGCGATCGCCAGCGACTGCTTCGATTACATCAATCTCCACTGGTATTTCATCCGCCAGGACAACAGCCCCGCCCTGCTGGCGGCCATGGCCCACGACATGGGGGTGTTCGTGATCAGCCCCACCGACAAGGGCGGCCATCTGCACACGCCGGCACCGCGCTTCAGTGCGCTCTGCGAGCCGCTGCATCCGATCGTCTTCAACGACCTCTTCTGTCTCTCGGCCCCGGCCATCCACACGATCAGCGTCGGCGCGGCGCGGCCCGCCGATCTCGATCTGCATCTGGCGGCGGTGGCCCTGCTGCCTCAGGCGAACCAGCTGTTGCCGCCGATCCTGGAGCGGTTGGAGGCGGCCCGCCGCCAGGCCCTGGGCCGGCGCTGGCTGGACACTTGGCAGCAGGGACTGCCGGAGTGGCAGGACACCCCGGGTGACATCAACCTGCCGCTGCTGCTCTGGCTCCACACTCTGCTGGAGGCCTGGGGCCTGGAGGACTACTGCCGGGCCCGCTATCGCCTGCTCGGCGAGGGGGGGCACTGGTTCCCCGGTGAGAATGCGGATGCATTCGACCAACAGGTGAGCGAAACGGAACTGCGGGCCGTCTTGGGGGAGAGCCCTTGGGCCGAGGAGATTCCAGCTCTGCTCAGAAGCCTGCGCCAGCGACTGGGTGGCAGCCCCGTGAAGCGGCGGCAGCAGGACTGAGGGAGCGACTCAGTCAATCGACTGAGGACGCATACCGCCGATTCACAGCTCTTGGCCAGGATTACCCTCCCAGGGAGTTGCCGCAGCTCCCTGGGAGGGAGAGTATGAATTGCCCCTAAGGGAGCAGGGCAACAGTTGAAACTTTCTGTTCTGTGATGGTGATCGGCTTTTCACAAGGAGCTCACGTCGACCAGGAGAAAGACTATGGCGGCAGAGAGAAGGTTCCTGGTCAGCAGGCGGGAGTCGCGTACTGCAGGGAATCACTCAAACAACATGGGCGCGCTCTATGGAGGAATTAAGGACCGCATTCAGACCAGAACGGGAAAGCCCTTGGAGGGGAAGATTCCAGCCTATCGATCACAGGATGGGCAGGGAAATGTTGGTCACGCGAAGCACGACATCGTTGAAGTCAATGTCGCTGAAAGGCGAAGCGATGGCGATATCCTCAATGCCGATGACCATCGTATTGGCCTCATTAGCGAGGTGGATCATTTGAGTTTCAGCGCCAGGGTTGGCGTTTGAAAAAGAGCTGAAGATGGTGGCAGGATCGCCATTCCGGAGAAGCAGCACACCGTAGCTCTTGCTCGTGTTAATGGCGAGGTTAGTAAATGTAGCTGATTGGCCGTATTCAGGAAGGGTACCGGAATCGAGGAGGAGATCTTCGGCCTTGGCTCGGGCGAGGGCAGCCCGCAGATAGTCGGGATCGCCTGGTTCGAAGCCATCGACACTGCCGGTGATGGCATCGACGGAGTAGAGGGCGATGCTGTTGGCAAAGCCGGCGAGGCGCTGCACCTCCAGGGCGGGCCTGCTGGCTGCTGCGGTGGTGGCTGTGCCGGTGGACTGCCAGAAAACGGCGGTCGCGCCACCCGCGAAGCTGGCGGTGACCTGATCGCCAGCGAGGCTGAGGTCGGTGAGCGCCAAGGGGATGCCATCGCGACTGGCGGTGGGGATCCAGGTGCTGCCCGTGAGGTTGTCAATCTCGATCGAGGCGCGACTGCCAACGGCCCTGCCCTCGCTGGTCTGCCAGCCGCTGGCGAGGGCATTGGCCGGGGAAATGCTGCCGGCCGCTCCTCCGAGGGCGCCTTGCAGCAGAGTCTCGCGTCGGCCAGCCGCCTGCAACGCGAAGCTCACCGTGTCGTTACCGCTGTCGGCGCGCCAGCAGGTGAGTGGAGCATCCTGCGAGAACTGGATGGCGCTGTCACCCACGAGCTGAACCGCTGCAGACCAGCTGAGAGGCGGTGCCAGCAGCGAGAGCCTGGGCTGATTGGCATCAGCGGCAAGGTTCAGCGCCATACGAACGCTGATCTGGCCATTGGCCTTACCGTCCTGATCGAAGGTTTGAAGAATTTCATCAGGAGTCGCGGCTGAGCCAGGTTCCAGCAGGTCAGTGATCGAGACGATTCTGCTTGCCAAGAGGGTAAAGGAATCCGGGGAAGTACGCTGATGAATCGCAAGCTTCAGGTTACTGAGATTGCTCGAAATACTGTTGGTGTCGGCACGGAAGGAAAGGATGGCGCTGTTAGCATCACTGCCAGGTTCCAGAGAGAAGTCAGAGAGCACGGTGGCGTCGGTATCGGCAGCGGCCGTGTCGAGACTGAAGTGCAGCTCCTGTTGGCCGCTGTCTGGGAGTTCTTCAACTGCCAAGGACACGGCGGCACTGCGCTGCCTGGTGATGACATCCGGCTTGAGGGCCACGGCTATCTGTTTGCTTGTTTCACCAGGCTCAAACACCAGCACACCACAGGCCGGGAGGTAGTCGATGCCAGGCTGGGCGCTGGCCGCCTTGCTGCTGGTGGCGTAGCTGACGACCTGGCGGAGACCGGTATCGTTTCGGCTGATCCGGAAGCGAGCGACACTGTCGCCTGGGTTGATGAAGGATGCGGTGAGAGTAAGGCCGCTGCCGAAAGGCTTAGTTGCGCCGGAGTTGGACGGGGGACGGGCCGACACCGGTTGTTGGTACGTCGACGAGGGTGCAGGTGCAGCAGTCGTACGGAGCATGGGGGTCTCAGCGGGAGCAGCATCGAAAGCAGCAGCGAAAGCAGCAGCGGGAGCAGCAGCGAAAGCGGTCAGGAGACCTGTACTCACATGGCTATCCAGCCAGTTGGGAGTCTGCCCATCGGGGATGTGCACGAACAACAGCGCCGGATTGCTGCTGGCGTAATTGGCCTGTTCACCGGTGGCAAAGGCACTCCAAAGCCTGCCGCCATAGCTCGCGTCGAAAGCGGGGTTACGCTGTAAATCGGTGCTAAGTACGATGGAATCCTGGCTGTCGGGGGTGACGAAGAGGGCACGATCGGGATTGATGGCATTGATTGCCGCAGCATCAAAGGAGAGGACGTTGGCGCCGTAGTCAAGTGAGCTGATCAGCTCGATGTCGCGCAACTTGGTACCAGGGAAATACTCGGAGCTGTCAACATTGAGGCGGAAGTCGTAGGACTGATTCGCCTGGCCCTCGAGCCGTAGCACATCGAAGCCAGAGCCAGCATCAATACGAATGAAAGCGTTATTTTGGATACTGATACTGTCATCAGCGGCACCGGTATAGATCACATCGGCACCGCCGTTGCTAATCACAGAATCGGCACCCTGGAGGGTATAGATCACATCGGCCAAGGGAGTGCCGAGAAGGATGTCGTCGCCGCTGGTTCCGACCTTGGAGGCAATGTTGAGGTAATCGCCGCCGAACAGGGCGTACTGATTGTCGACCGCCTTGGTGGGATCAGAGGGATCGGAGATCAGTACATCCTTAAAGCCATCGCCATTGATGTCGATGTTGCCGTCGATCGAATAGCCCGCCAGGGATTGCTGGGTGGGGGCGGTGATGGTGGTGTTGAGATTGGCGACCTGAACGTTGTAAGAAGAATCTGTCCAGGCCGCCATCAGCTGGCCACCCGATAGGAAAGGATTGATTACGCCGTACCCTGGCGCATAGGTCGGGTAATTTCCAGGAAATTGGCCGCCGACAAAGACCAAGCCATTCGTTATGCTCGGGCTTCCACTCACCGTCTGCTGAGAATCCTGGGCCCAGGAGCCATCAATATTGGGCCTGAGACTCAATATACTGGAACTAGGACTAGTCACATAATAGTTAGAACTTGAGGTGAGGTAGAGCAGCGACTGATCACTGGTGAGAGCAACACCATTGACGTTGTCGATGCCAGTATCTGTAAGCTTCCAACTTAATGATGGGCTTGCGTTAGCAGCAGTAGGAGCGCTGGAAACCTGCGTCAGCAGATAGATATTGCCCTTGCCGATATTGTTTGAGTCAGAACTCCTGAACGCAAGCACGGTGCGACCGTGGAACGAGGTCGCGGCGATCGGCGCCGAAACAAGATGGCCGCCGGTGTCGATGGAATTGCTATTACCCGCATAGCCTCCGGAGGTGGTGTTGAGACTTCTACCCCAGTTACCATAGGCATTGCTACCTGATCTGGAGTTGTCAGGGTCAGTGCTGTAAAGATAGAGAAGATCTTGTAGGTTAGTGTTGGAAGAATTGGAGGGGAAATAAAGCGCCAGCCTCCCAGCTTCTGCGACCAGGGTGGGAGAAAAGTCAGTGGATTCGTTGATTTCGTTGTTGTTGTTATCGGTTGTTTTGACCTGGTAGCTATGCCAATTCGTAGCTGATGTGTTTTCGGGTGAATCGTCGCCATAGGCGATGTGGAGATTGCCTGAAGTGTCGCGGTAGGCGATATAAAGCTTGCCCTGGTAGAAGGTGGCACTGGGCGAGTAATAACTTGCGTCAGTACCCACGGGCAGCTGGGGGGTCTGTTTCCAGCTTCCAGCTTGTTGATAGGCGATCCACAGACCACTGGCCCCACTGGGACCCGACGTGGTGGCACCAGAAATCACCAGATAGGCTCCCCCATCGGGGCTCATCGCCACCGCCGGTTCCGTATAAGAGCGCGCTCCATCCGGATTGATGTTGTTAGCCGTGGAGGCTGCCGTCAGCGAGCCTGGCTTGAAGTTGAGGATCGGTTCAAACCAGTTCTGCAGCGAAGGAAGGTAGTCGCTGCTTGAGGTGCTGGCGACGTCGTAGAGCTGGCTGCGGTTGTAGGGGTTGAGTTGAAGTCTTGAACCATCCAGCGGGTTTCTGAGCTGATCCAGCCGGAAGCTGTTGGTTGTCTTGTCGACGAGGAACAGCGAGCCATCCACCAGAACCGATTGCAGATCGCTGGGCTGACCGGCAATCAGTTGCCCGTAAGCCGGGCCCATGGGGCTCAGCGACAACAGCACATCATCCACACCATTGCCGTTCACATCACCGGCGGCGCGCATACTCCACACTCTCCAGCTCAGCCCATCGGGGCCATACACCATGGTCGGGATCTCATCGAGAAAATCAACGTTGCCGTCAGCGTTGAGATCGCCGTAACTGCCCAGGGTCTGCAGAGACGGAGAACCTGAACCCTGGTCCGCAGACCAGGTAGGAGATGACGTCGTTATGGAGGTGGCACCAGCAAACAGTTTATTCAGGCTGCTGGGGTTGCTGGCACTGGAGCTGAGGCTGGTGTCGCTGAGGGTCGATCCCGTGGCCGGGCTGGTGATCTGCACGAGCTTGCCATCCTGGCCGCCGCTGAGATTGAGCTTGGCGGGTCCGCTCAGATTCGCGACCGGCGTGATGGTGGGGGCTGCCTCAATGAAGCTGGGCTGACGGTAGAGATTGGCAATCTGTACTGCCTGCACGCTGGCGTTGGCGTTGTTGACGCTGCTGAGGGCCGTGTCAGTCGCTGCTCCGAGCACCACCCGCACGCCCGTGGTCAGCTGGGCATCACTGCCGCTGAAATTCCCCGAGGGCGCATAGGCCACATTGTTGGCACTGATCGCCAGATCGTCAAAGCCATCGCCGTTGATGTCGCCGAGAGCGCTGAGGCTTGATCCGGTCTGACCACTGCTCAATACCTGGAAATTGAGGGCATTTAACTGCGCTTTGATCACCGTGCCAGAGTCCATGCCGGCGATCAGCAGGGGATTGCTGGCATCAGCTGTGATCAGGGGCGTGTAGCCGAGGCTGGAGGAGAGAGCTTGGCCATCGTCTACGGCTTGCCAACGCGTCACATCGCTGTTGCTGAGTTGGACAGCCACCTGGGTCGGTTGGCTGTTGTCGGTGTAGGTCAGCACCAGGCCCTGGTTGCTGCTGGTGAGCCCCACCCCACGTTGTTGTACGGGGTTGGTGCCAGCAGGCGTGTTGAGCAGTGTCCAGATTTGCGAGCCACCAGCATTGGCGACGGTATCGCTGGCGGTGGTGAGGTAGATCGTGGTGCTGGGCGAACCGTAGGTGCCGCCCTGGTAGGCCAGATAGGTTTGGCCGTTGTAGCGGGTGAGGGCCAGGTTGCTGCTGGCGGTCTGGTTGACGCCCCCGCCGTAGAGCACCGAGGCGCCTGTCCAGGAGGTGCCGCTCGGTGAGCTGCTGTAACTCTTGAGCAGACGATTTGAGGGGTCATCTGCGAGGAAGTAAACAGCAAGATTACTACCTTCAGCAATCATCGAGGCAGCGGTAGCCCTTTGACCTGGAATCTGATATTGGGTTGCCCAGGTATTGCCACCTTGCAGGTAGGTGACGTTGAGCTCGTTGCTGCCAGCGGCGACGTAACAGAGATACAAAGTGTTATTGAAATAGGCAATCGATGGAGCTGTATAGGTGCCCATCCTTTGGTCGAGCCCCTGCCAGGTGCTCCAGGTCTTCCCGTTGTCGCTGCTGCTGTTCCAGTAGAGGTGATTATCCGTGCCGCGCACAGCCATGTAGACCGTGTTGCCGTTGCGGGTCAGCGAGGCTTGCGATAGGGCGGCGCCGACCGTAGTGCCCACTTGCTGCCAGGGGCCGCCAACAAGTCCGTTGCCGATGCTGTTCTCGAACCCGGTCCGTTGACTCAGAATCGAGCCCAGCTGCACGGTGGTATTCAACCAGGTGGTGCTGGCCGGATCGCTGAGGTTGGGGACGGCGTTGATCCAGATCTGGGTGTTCTCGCTGGCACTGTTGCGCACATTGGCCAGCAGCAGCGTGCCGTTCACGTTCACGGGTACCGTCGCCAAGCCGCTGCTGAGGCCGGAGTTGGCTGCCAGGTTGATGCCCTGCCACTGGAGGTTGGCGTTGCTGGTGTCGATGCTGCCGTCGGCATTGATCGCCACCCCCTCGACCGGCGTTCCGTCGAGTTGCAGGAAGTTCAGACGTTGCAGGTTGATGGATCCATCGGCGTTGGCATAGCTGAGTGCCAGGCCGGTGTTGGTGGTGGTGATGCCGGGCGAGGTGGTACCGGCCTTGCCGCCACTGCCTGGACTGAAGGATGAGGTGAGGCTGAAGGTCTTGCCACTGGCGTTGGCGGCATAGATGTCGACGATGCCGTTGTTGTTCACCGCCAACACCGGGGTGTCGTTGAACAGCGTGGCCATGGGGGCGGCGCTAGCACTGATCGGCTGGAAGCTCACCTGGCCGTTGGTATCGATGCGCTGCAGCAGCTGCTGCGGCGGCAACCAACTGTTGTTTTGATCACCCGAATAGACCGTGTTGACCTCGACGGTCTTGCTGTTGCTGGGATCCGTACCTGCGAGCAGCAGCACCGGGGTTTGGCCTGAACTTGGCAGCGAGAGAATCGAGGCGGTGGTGGCGCTGCTGCTCAAGGAAGCGCTGCTGGTGGAGAAGTTCTGGCTCCAGCCGCCGCCGCTCGCCGGTGTGAGCGTGTAGATGGCCTGTTGGCCTGCGGCGCTGTCGGTGGTATTGAGCAGCAGCCCGGTGGCATTGCTGCTGAGGCCGATGCCGCTGTGGTTGCCAGGATCGCGCGTGGCGATCACCGACCAACCACTACTTGAGCTGGGGTTGGCTGCCGTGGTGAGATAAGCGGTATTGCTTGAATTTGTAGGTATGCCGCCCTGGTAGGCCAGGTAGGTCTGGCCGTTGAATTCGGTCACCGCCAGGGGGCCGGACGCCGTCTGAGCATTGAGCTGCTGACTTGCAGTCCAGGTGCTGGCGTTCAACGGTGTGGCCGACCAGGTGCGCAGGATGAGTCCGGAGTTGCTGTTCGCGACGTAGTAGATCGCGAGCCCTGCGGTGCCGTTAACCGATTCCCCGATCGCTACGGCACCGTAATTATTCAGGGCGGTCTGGCCGAGTACAGCCTGAGGCGACCAGCTGTTGGTACCTGCACTCAGCAGTTGGGTGATGTTGAGCTGCTGATTTCCTCCGGACCCTAGGTAGGTGAGATAGAGGCTGCCGTTCACCGCCGCAAGCGACGGTGCATCGCTTGTGGTCATGCCCGTGGGCAGTTCTAGCCAGCCAGTCCAGCTCTGGCCCCCATCGTGGCTGGAGGTCCAGTAGAGCTGATTGTCAATACCCCGTACAGCCATATAGGTGGTGTCACCAATGGTGACAAGGGCGGGATTGTTGGGAGACATGCCGTTGGCGATCCCCTTCCATGCCCCAGCCTGAGCGATTCCACCACTATTGGAGCTTTGATCCTGCGTGGTGCTGGAGCCGTAGAGGGTCTGATCGTTGCCTACCCATGCCACGGAAAGCCCATTGGTGGTGGCGATCAGCGTTGGCGATAGGTTGCTGGTTGGCGAGGCGGTGCCATCACTGAGGACGCTGGGATTGCTCCACAGCGCTTGATCGCCCGAGTTTGGATCCCAGCTGGAGAGGGTGAGCTGATTGGTGCCGTTGAGGAAGGCGAGATAGAGCTTGTTGTTGGAGAAGGCCAGTGATGGACCGGTGTTACTGACAAAGCCGGGATTGAAGCTGCTCAGATTTGTCCAACCCTTCCAGCTATTGCCGGCATCGGTGCTCTGGGTGAACCAGATGGTGGTGTCGCCGTTGCCCACGCCCTTCACCGCTGCATAGAGCGTGTTGCCCACAGCAATCACACTTGGGGCTGCATCGGTGAGTCCCCCTGCCACACCCTGGCCTGGCAGGGGGGCCAGGGGAGTGCTGGAGTCGTCCACCGGTGCGAGGAGCCCGAATCCCGAACCCAGGGGCAGTTGATCGCTGGGGCGGCCGTAGAGGATGCCGGTGGTGCTGCCGGCTCCGGCATTGCCTTCCGCGGGACTGCTCAGGTTCTGATCGAGGAACAGAGCAATGTCGCTGTAGCCGTCACCGTTGACGTCACCGCTCGGCAGCACCTGGGTGCCATGGGCAACATTGAAGCTGTAGTAATTGTAGAGATAATCGGCCAGTATTTCCTGAGTGTTGGCCCCGAGTTCGATCCGCACCGTGTCGGTGAGGGCCCCAGGCAGGAGCGAGAAGAAATCTCCGTAGCCGTCGCCATTGAAATCACCAATCGAACTCAGCGAGGCCTGGGTGGTGGTGGCCAGGCCATCGAGCAGATAGCCCGTATCGCTGGCGAGCTTCTGCAATTGCAGGTTGTCGATCGCCGCCAGGTAGTCGTGCCCCCAGGTGAGGTAGGCCTGGCCGTTGGTTCCTGAGCCGAGCAGGATGTCGTTGTTGCCGTCGGCATCCACATCGCCGGCCCCATAGCTACCCAGGGCCGTGCCCGCAGAGATGCCATGGCCAAGCTCCGCCATGATGGGCAGGCGGAGAGATTGACCATCAGCGAAGCTGAGCTGGCCGATGTTGCCTGGTCTCACACTGCCAACAGCCGGATTGTGCGACGAACCACTCAGGAGCTTGTTGGTTTTGACATTCTGAACGAGCTGGTCACTGCCAAAGACCACATAGCCATTGCCGGCGCCCCCTGAGGCATTGGAGGCCTGAATCAGCAGATCGGTGTAGCCGTCGTTATTGACATCTCCAAGGTTGACAACACCATTACCAAAATTATCAAGGTCTTCTGCTCCATAGAGGGTCAGCGCGCTGGTGAGGTGGGCAAGATATTGATACCCCAGGGTGTTGCTACCAAGGTTTGTATCTTGGATCCAATTTGGCGCTGTTGAGGAGGGATTACCGAATGGTTTGCTCGTATCCACCAGATAGGCCGCGCCAGGCCCCCCGCTTTGGGGGGCACCAATGGACAGGATGCTTTGCGAATTGGTGTTGGAGAGATCGCCAAAACTGAGGCTGGCGCCGAAACCGGTGTCGCCTTGGGTATTCCAGGGACTGGGGCCATAGAACGTGGAAGAGGCTTGTGCGGGGTTGATGGTTCCCGTCGGCAGTTTGCTGGCCGTGTTGAACAGATAGACACTGCCCACAGCAGCGGTCTGAATGGCGGGATTGTTGACCAGGTTCGCCGTGGCGATGGGCTTGGTCTGCAGCTCCTTGAGCGCCTGCATGTAGGAGCTCTCTTCCTGGGCCAGAGCACTCTTTTTGTTGGTGGTGTTCTTGGTGATCACATCCACCAGTTTGGGATTGCTGGTGCCGTCGCTGCTGCTCACCATCACATCGAGGCCGGCCCCCTGGTCGGCAAGCGATGCCGCGGTAGGCAGCATGATTTTGATCAGGGCTCCCTGGCCGTAGGGCGTTGAGGGTTTCCTCACGCCGGCAGCAACCTGCTGCATGTAGTCGGTGCCGCTGTAGAGCAGGGAGGCCTGCACCCCGGGTGCGCCCGCCGCCAAGGCTCCCTCTGCGGAGACAGCCAGGGAAGCGCCGAGCTGGGCACCCCAGTAGGAGGTATTGGGGCCGCTGACATCATTGGTGCTTGTGCTGCCGGCAATGCCAACGGCATAATTGCTGGCAAGCACAGCAGGGCCGGAATTGAAGGTGGTTCCCGACAACGAATTTTGATAGCGATAGATGGCGCCGATCGACACTGATTCGCCATCTGGCCCCACCGTGCGCGAATAGTTGGGCGCCCCGATGTAAAGGGTCTTGCTCGTCTTATCGAAGGCCAGCGCCCAGCCGAAGGCAGCCTGGCTGGCATCATCGGAGGCATAGGAAGAGCCAATCTCCTTGCCTGGCGAGAGAACGGTCACATAGGGGCCGAGGCTATCGGGATTGGCCAGATTGAGGATGGTGCTGCCATTGGCCTTGGTGAGGTTGGCCTGAATCCAAGCGCCATCGATGATCACCACCTTGCCGCCCCCATTGGCGGAAGGCGCGCTGAGTACGAGATCATCGGTGCCGTCACCGTTGACATCCACCACCAGCATCGTCTGACCGAAATTCTGACCCCAACCGGCCGTGGCATCGGCTTGAATCATTAGACCGCCATAGGCAGCTTGGTGGAGATCGTCGTTGAGCAGGGGCCGGTTGGGGCCTTCAGGTGAGAAGTTGCTGTTGGCCAGGGCATTGAGCCAGGTGATCGGTGCCTTGTTCGTGTCGGTGACTGCCGTATGGGTCGAGGTCAGTGCGTTGCTGCTGGTGAAGTCGCCGGTGTATTGGATCCAGACGCGTCCGGCAGGATTGCTGATGGCATTGGCTGAGTTGGTCTGGGCGATCGCCAACCAACCGCTGTAGGTGTTGACTGTTGAAGTCTGGAACCATCCATAGGCCTGCGATTGGCCGAAGCTGGTAGCCGGCGATGGTGTGGCCAGGCTATTGGCTGCGGCCGCGGAGGAGGCGCTTTTCAAAACTTCTCCGCTGTCGATGTACTTGAGCTGCAGCGGCGCGGCTTCGATCACCGCGGCGGTGGCCAGGGCCTTGCTGGTCGAACTGAACTGCGTCTTAAGCGCTTTGGCGTCGGCTCCATTGCCGTCGATGGCGCTGAACACCTGGGCTCCAGCGTTGTTGAAGCCGGTGATCGCGCGGGTGACCACTACGGTCGTGGGGGTGATCTGGGCTGGATCCGTAACGTTGATGTTGACGGTGGCGGTGTATGTCTTGGTGAGATCAAGATTGTTGATGTCACCTACATTCTTAGCCTGTCGTGAAATCAGCAGATTCAGGGCAGGTTGGTTCGATAAGAAGGTGTAGCCGAGAGAGGAATTGGGATCGCTGCTGGCTAAGGGCTGAACGGCATTGGACCAGACAGGACCATCTGTCAGCGTCCCATTTAGGGCAGAGCCCGTTGCCGTTGCCAGGTTGACTGCGATTGTGCCCGTCCCTTCATTAAATCTGTAATAGCCGACCAGGCCTGAGGAAGTACCACTGATTTGCTGGCTTCGTTGGGAATTAACCTCGTCCTGAGATAGGGCCCGATTCCAAACGCGAGCCTCGTCGATTCTGCCGCCAAAGTATTGGGGAAAGATGGCACGACCACCGATCCGCAAACTCTCGGCGTTGCCCGCCATGGTGGCTGGGGCGGAGGCATAGGTGAATTGGGAGCCACCAGCTGCGGTTCCGCCATTGAGATAGACCGTGACACTGCTGCCATTCTTGGTCATGGCCACATGGGACCAACTGTTGATCGGCGCTACCAATCCACTGTTGATCCAATCCCAATCACCAGCGCCTGTGCTGGCTAGGGCAAACTGAATGGTGCCATCGGGAAAGCGAGCAATCTCGTAGCTGTTTTCCTTGTTGAAAATGATACCACTATTATTGCTTGTAGGATAGATCAACGCCTCGAGAGTGAACTGATTGCTGAGATCTAAGCTGTTGTTGTCGGGAATGATGACAACATCATTGACGCCGTCAAGGCTTAGGGCAAATGTGTTGGATTCATCGGTCTGGGGCTTCAAGGACGCCAGGGTGCTGTTGGAACCGATCAGCACCTGCTGTGGGCTCAGCTGGCGTGTCACCACAGCACCGCCTTGATCGGGGGTGAGGGTAACGGTGATGCTCCTGAGCTGGTCCCCGCCGGGATTGAATGCCTTAGCCGTGCTCCCGGGAGTTGTCCAAAGGTTCTGCGACCAGTCGCCAGAAGCGATGGCGATCACCAGGTCCTGTTGCAGCGAAGGGGCAGTAGCGCTGGGGGTGGTGGGCTCCGGTTTGGCAATGGGATTGAGAGGGGCGGCCTGGGACCAGCTGTTTGTGGTGGGATCCAACACCGAGTTGAAGGTGGCAAGCAGCGCATCGTTGGGATTGACGCTGCGGGATCGCCAGTGCTCGGTGAGCGCCGATTCGATGGTGCCGGGATTGGGCGTTTGGTTGGTGGCCGGGTAGCCCAGCTGCTCGAGGATCGCCAGGGCACTCTGCTGGCTCGCCACCGGCCAGGTGCCAACAGGATTGGCAAGCAGCTGGGGCGCGGGCAGCAGGACCTTGTTGTAAAGGGCAAACTGATCGATGGAGCCGCCGGCGTTGTTGGATAACAGCAGGGCGGTGTCGTTGATATTGCTGGCGATGTAGGCGTCGGTGACATCGCTGCGTGAGGCCACCAATTGATTGTCCACATAGAGGGTGGCGGTACCCCGGTTGACGGGCACCTGGGTGGCCGTGCCGTTGATGGAGTACTGCCGAAAATCGGGCAGATAGGTGGCAACCACGTAGTGCCATTCACCATCCCGCAGATCGCTGGGGAGTGGGATTTCACGGCTATTGCTTGGATCGGTGGCAGTGGAAGTGATCGAGATTCCATCAGCCACATCAAACACCAGTTGGCCCTGCCCGTTCACCGAAATGGCGGGGCCAGGGGCTACTGAGAAATCAAGCTCAAAGCCGCCATACTGCTCAAAGCCCACACCAGATTTGGGGGTGGCGTTGGGGTCGAGCGTGAAGCCCACCTTCGCTTCGCCGTATTGCTCCTGATAGTTCCAGAGGGCCTGGAACATCGTTTGGAGGTTTGTATTGGTTGCTGGATTGCTGGAGAGATCGCCGTTGGCATTGATCGTTTGCACCAGACCGCCATTCAGTTGTGCTGACGCGGTATCGATGCTGACGGCGTTGAGGTTGGAAACCGGCAGCCCTGTGTTTGGATCAATGGAGTTATTGAAATCGAGCGAGGTGCCGGGCACCAGGTCGATGGTGTTGGCGAACAGGCCATCGCCGCCCACCAGATCCGCCGCCTTGAGCTGGTAATTAGTCAGAAATGCATCCACACCGGTCAGGGTCTGGCCGCTGTAGAGATTGGTGAGGCTGAGGGCGTTGCTATAAAGATTGTCACCACCGTTTCCCCCCAGGGCGGTGGTGTTAGCACCGGTGGCATCCAGGCTCCAGCCCCAGGCGAACAGATCTCCGGGTTGAACGGTCTGGGAGGTGAGTTTGTCGTAGGCCTGCTGGAAGCCCTGGGCGGCAGCCTGCTGATAACTAATTCTCTCGACGCTGAAGCCGGCCGTCATCAGCCAGCCTTTGGGCGGGATGGCAGCTCCCACCGCCTGCTCGGAGGGCTGGCCGAAGGCCACCAGACCTGCACCCTGGTCGGCGTTGGATCCGGCAGGCAGTTTGGTCCAGAATTCGATGGTGTACGGAACTGAGCTGCTGGGGGTGGCGATCAACGCCGAGGCCGGCACCGTCGCGCTCTGATTGAGGGTGTAGCTACCGCTGCCGGTGGTGGGATCGAAACCGCTGAGAACTTCTGTGATCGTGGTACCGGGGGCCACGCCCTGGCCGTAGATGCCATCGCCCACCTCCAGGCTGCCGTTCAGCTGGCTAATGCTGAGGGTGGTGCCGTTGATGCTGCCAGTGAAGCTGGAAAAGGGCAGGCCGAGATCCTTGCCGGAGCTGGGCGCAGGGTTGGGCAGGGCCTCCAGATTGCGGCTCGAGAGGCTCTGGCTCAAGTTGATGGTGTAGGTACCTGTGCCAGCGGCGGAATCGAAGCCGCTGAGCACGGCCGTGATCTGGGTGTTCGGCAGCAGGCCGGGGCCCGTGAGCAGATCTCCCTCTGCCAGGTTGCCGCTTAGGGCGGTCACCGTAAGGGTGGTGCCAGCAATGCTGCCGGTGAGCTGGCCGAACGGACTGCTCGGCAACTGATTGACCGGCGTGCTGTTGAGCACTTGGGTGTTGAGGGCATTCTGGCTGCCAGTACCCGTGCTGAGCACGCCGGTGCCATCTACGTTCTGCACGGCGCTGGCGCTCGACTTCGGCAAGGCACTCGCAATGGTGAAATTGAGGCCGGTGCTGGAGGCCACGGTGCCCGTGGTGGTGCTGGAGGCGGTGCTGCCGATGTTGATGGCGTTGAAGCCGGGCTGCAGATTGGCGAATTGCAGGTAGATCAGCGGTTCGTCGTTGAGCACCGACTGCACATAGGGCGTGCGCACGTCTTCGCTCCAGCTGAGTACGGCCGTATCCGTGACATTGCCGTTGGTATCGATGACCTGCTGGGAAGCGACGGAGAGGGATTCGATGCCCAGGCCGATGTCGTTGGTCTGATCCCAGGGGATGGTGGAGATCGTGGAATTGCCATTGGCATCCGTGAAGAGTTTGCTCCACTGCAGATTGGTGGCACCGGGATTGATGAAGCCCGCCCTGAGCACGGTGGGCGGCAACAAAGGGATGGCGTTGAGTGCGGCAGGCTCACTGCTGCTGCCCACGAACTGGCTGCGGCTGATGCTGTAGGTGGCGTTGCCAGTACTGGAATCAAAGGGAGCAAGGATACCGGCGATGAAGGTGCCCTTCTCCACGCCAGCACCGGTGATCAGATCGCCGATGCGCAGGGCGCTGGCACTGCCGCCGAGGCTGAGGGTGGTGCCGCTGATCCAGCCCTGAATCGCAATCGGCTTGGGCGCGGTGCCCTTGATCGTGTCGATCGAGGTTTCATCCCATACCAGCAGGGTGCTGATGCTGCCGTTGAGCTCCACATTGAAGGCCTGAAGATGGCGGATTACGGCATTGGTTGGTGCATAGAGATCGAGGGTGTTCGGCGCACTCCAGGATGGCTGTGTTGCGTTGGCGTCGAAGATGCGGTAATTGATGCGCTGCTGGCCATAGAGAGCAGTCAGATAGTCCTGATAGTTCTGGCTGCCATCGCTCGACCTCTGCGGAACCACCGGCTTACTGGCTTCCACCCAGAAGACGGCACTGGCGCCGGCAAATCTTGCTTTTGTGCTGCCAGGTGGGGTATTGCCCGCGAGGGTGATTACAGTGGGGGTGCTGGCGGCACTGAAGCTGGGTACAGCCCCATACTTACGAGGGTCCGTGAGGTCGTTGTAAAGAGCCTGAAGCGTGACTTTCGACGGGTCCGTGGTCGATTGGGTCACCACCCCATTGCTGCCGGTGGTGCTGGAATTGAGATAGGTGAGCGAACTGCCACTTTGCACCACGACGCGATTGAACACCGGCCAATTGGCCTGGGCAGGGGTGAGCTGCAGCTGGGTATTGATGCCATCTTCCAGCCACACCGCCTGGGCTTGGGCAAGGGATGACGACGTTGAAGCTGGCTGGTCAGAATTGACTGGAAAGCCTGGATTGGCGCTGTAGGACTGATCCTCCACCACATTGTTGATCCCCACGCTCTGGGGCACCACGGTGTAGGTGGGATTGACAACATCGCTGCCGAGAACCGATTGCAAATCCAGGGTGAGGTCCAGACTTGTGGGCGTTAGTGCAGTGGACGTGGCAAAGAACAGCGGCTGACTAAGCACAACCTTCACGATTGTGCCGTTGCTGAGACTCACGGTGGCCGTGGCCTGGTTCAGCAGGCTGATGGTGGGATCGTTGATCGCAATGGCCACATCGCTGTAGCTGATCAGGCTGTTATCGGAAGGGGTTGCATTGGGATAGAGCCCCGCCTGCTGGTTGGCTGCCGATCCCAGGGGGATGGCCTGTTGAATGGCGGCGATGGGCTTGGGTGATGGCAGGGGGCTGCCATTGCGGCTGGTGTCGACCGTGATCAGGGGCAGCTGCTGGAGCAGGGAGGAGAGGGCGCCAGTGCCAGATGTGGGATTGTTGGGCAGAATGCCGGTGCTGAACACATCCGGAATCAGGGCGTAGATCCCACTGCTCTCTGTGGTCTGCGGCAGCTGTAGGTATTGTCCAGCTCCAGCAGTGGGGGTGTTGATCACCACGGAGGCGGGGTCAATCGCACCGTTCACCACAGTGAAGTTGAGGGTGGCCGGCGCTGATCCGGGCAGGGATAATCCCATCACCGGCACATCGGTATGCGGGCCTTCCAGCAGGCCAGAACCCGCATTTGTGAGCACCACAGGCGTGTTGCTTGTGGCCTGATTCGGATTCACCACGCCAGCGGCGTACCCCCGCAAGGTGAATACCTTCAATGGCGTGGCGCTTCCCCCCACCAACGGCACGGCAGCGCTGGAGCCTGCGCTTGGCAGCAGCGTGGAGCCCGATGCCGGGGCGTAGAGGAAGGGAAAGTCCGTGCCGGATGGTGCCGAATATTGATAATCTGAAACCGGCTGACTGTTGACGCTTGGAGCTAAAGATCCTTGGGGATAACCCTGGCTGGAAGGCGATGCCGCTAGAAACGAAGTAGCTGTGGCTTTCGGGGGAGCCGGGGGAGCTTTCGGGCTTGTTACCTGAAAGGCTAAGACTGGAACACTGACTCCAAAAGGTGCGGCGAAGCCGGCGTCAACCCTAAGCCTGTTTTGAATGGGACCAGAGCCAATGCCAAAGGCATTGTTCTGCTTGGGATAATACTGTAATGAATCCCTGACGTTGAGATAGCCGCCCGCAATGCCTTTGTAGAGATAGCGGATGCCTGCGCTCACTGTAGTTATCAGGCCTTCGTTGCTCTTCGACCTCGTTACCCTGTCACTAAGATTGGCAATAACAGGTGCCAAGGAAAGGCCAAAACCAGCGACTGCGTTCAGGGATTGGACCACTAAATATCCTTTGTACGGATCTTGATTGGTTTTTTTCTCGTTTCTAAGTCCATATTTGCTTTGGTTGAATGAATTAAGGCGATATTCACCTGTATCATTCAAGTTATTAACAGTATTAGTTTGGTTTCTATAGGAAAAGCCCATCATTGCATTGCCCTCCACGGCACCAAGAACTCCGCCGACGTAGTAGGCAGTGTATCCGAGCCACTTGGGGAAGTCTGGGGTCGGATCGAATTGAGTCCTCGCCGCATAGCCAGCTGATATTCCAATTGACCATTGCAAGTAGCCTCCTGTTTCAAACCGCTTACGAACCTGATGTTCTACGCCAGCCGAAAAACTGAAGGTATCCGTGACACCTGTTAGCGTACGATTCTGGGGGTTCCAAGCGAGGCTGTCAAACTTATAGCTTGTCTGCGCATTCGCTGCAAGTGAATAGTAATTGCGCTTCTGCTCTAGACTTGCGACGGCGTTGAATTCCCTAAGTAAATTCAACGAATTTTTTAGGCTTCCGGTTTCAGTTTTCTTTTCCCGGATTAAGCTCAAGCCAAAATCGTTCGTCACTGTCTGGCTGCCGTATCCGCCAAAACCAAAGGAACCTACAAGGCCAAGGGTGTTCTTGTAGCTGGGCGCGGTAGCAGGCATAGGTATTGTCAGCTCCCTAATCCCTTTAAATGCTTTAAGGGTTTCTAAGTTATAGTTGTTGTTATAATTATATTCGGCTTGATCTCTACTGTCTGTTGCCGATTGTTTCCCGCTCACGCTCCAGTCAATGGGGGGCGATGAATTGGGGACCTGGAGCGCCCAGCGTGTTCTGGTCTGGCCTATCAGGGCACCGGTTGTTAAACTGAAATTCTTGTTAGGCGAGGTGCGAAGGCCTACGCCGCTCCACGATGTGTTGCCATTGGGCCCGAAGGCACTCAGCATTAACAACCCCTGGGGCGCTGGTGCCTGAGGCGCTAGCTGTAGATCGTTCCGGCTGAATTGTGTGTTACCGCCCGCAGGCGAAGCCGCTGCGGTCGCTGCAGCAGGATTCACGGCGGCAGTGATCAGCAGCGGCGTACTGCTGGTGCTCGCACCGTTGCTGGCTGTTGTATCCACCAGGCTGTAGCCGGTTGTGTCACTACCGCTCAGCGCAAAGCTGCGGCGGGTGAGTTCGCTGTCCTTGTGGGCTGCGCTGACCGCCGCTGCCACGGAAGCCGGCGCCGTTGCCGTATCCACCGGCTCACGCGCCTGGCACACCAATTGGAATCCCCCATCGCCGTTGGCAGCCAGGGCGATCTCTTCAATGGCGTTGCCGCTGTCGCTCAGCAGCAGCGGTTCGCTCCAGCTCAGCTGGCCATCGCTGCTCCAGCGCCCAAGCGTGGCAAACACCTGGGCGGCATCGCCCTCACCCACTCGGTAGGCCAGCACGATCCCTGGTGTGTTGCCCTTCTGGCCCCCCGTGATGCCGCTCGTGGACCAGAGATCGTCCACCAGCAGGGCCTGCAGCTTCTCGCCGCCATAGGCCCCCGGCACCACCTGGGCCTGATCCCAGCGCTGGGCCTGGGCGTTCCACTCGCACTGCCACAGCAGGCCGTCGTTCTCCAGGAAGGCATGGGTGGCGCCGTTGGCGTCGTTGACGAGTTGAAGGCTGCTGGCGTAAGTCATCGATGAAATGGAATGGGTAATCGCGTTTCAGTCAGGCTGTATGGGGATGGGATTCAGAGCAGAGACCTGAAGTCAGATTGCCGCTTACACGAATTCATATTTATCTGCCCAGGGCCGAATGCAAACCCTCCAAATGAAGGAAGCGCTTCTTGTATTTTGCTGACTGATTCATCTCAAGGAAGCCATATCTGCACCAACTTGCACCATAAGGGCACGTCAGGGGAAGCGGGCTTTACGCACGTCTTGCTTGATACGTTTGGCCGTATGGCTTGACACGGAAAAGAGCCGCATCATGCCTTTCACCATCTCAGCAGCTGAGTAGTCCAACCGTGCTCCAGGCCCTGGATTTGACCGAGAGTTCCAGTCATATCCATGCGTCTGATCAGTGCTTCTCCATGTCCATACCGCGTGTTTCGATGCGGTAGAACCAAGTGATCAGCGCTCCCACCAGCGAGGTCAGCGCCAGCAGCGGCAGCAGGCGATCGCTGCCCAAAGAACGCAACAGGCTCGGGAAGAAAAAGGCGGTAATCACGGCACCCACCTTGCCGGAGGCGGCTGCAAATCCGGCACCCAGGCCCCGCAGGCGCAACGGGAACACCTCGCCCGCCAGCAGATAGGTCTGCGAATTGGGACCGAGGTTGGTCATGAACTGGAACAGGAAAAAACCCGTCACGATCACCGGCAGGTTGGTGCTCGATCCGGCACTGCCGGCCGCGGCGATCAAGAGACCCACGGCACAGCCGATGAAGCCAGTGATCTGGAGCGGAATCCTCCCCCAGCGATCGGCGAGAACGATGGCCATCGCAATGCCGATCAGAAAGCCCACATCGACAAGAGCCGTTCCCTGGGCACCCCGCAGGGCGTTCTGCATCAGGGAGGCCACATTGTGTTCATCACCATCGGCACCAAAGGCGGCCGCGATGATCACAGGGGTAAAGATGCCGATGCCGTAGGTGGAGAGATCCTGCAGGAACCAGGGCACACTGGCCAGAATCGTGGCCCGCTGATACTTGCCACTGAATAGCTGCCGCCAATCGGCGCTGGGCTTCAGCCGCCCCTCCTCAGCGATTTCAAGGTCCTTGAGCTCGATATCGCGGCGATCCAAAAGCTTGCGCAGTTGTTTTTCAGCATGTGAGAACTTCCCCTTGCTGACCAGCCAATGGCTACTTTCCGGTAGAAAAAGGCGCCCCCAGGTCACGAACAGAACGGGAATCACAGGCAGCAGATACAGCTGACGCCAGACGTCCAGGCTGGTTTCCAGCGTGAGGAACAGGGCGGAGATGGCCGTGGCCGCTACTGCACCCAGGGCTTGGAAGCTGAAGGCTCCCAGTACCAGCCGGCCGCGGATGTTGGCGGGGATGCTCTCGGAGATCACCAGATGGGCCGTGGGGTAGTCAGCGCCCAGTGCCACGCCGATCACAAACAGGGAGGCCACCAGCATCGCTGTGTTGATGCTGAAGGCGGCAGCGACGAGGGCGGCGGCCAGAATCGCCATCTCTCCGATGAACACGGGTTTGCGGCCCAAGTGATCCGCCAGACCGCCCAGGAACATCGCTCCGATCAGGATGCCGAACAGGGTGGCAGCGGTCACCAGACCCTTGTCGGTGCTGTTCATTCCGAACTGGTGAGCCACCAGCGGCAGGGAGATGCCGCTCATGAACACGATCAATCCCTCGAAAAACTTGCCGGCCGTGGCCAGACTCCACACGACCCACTGAGTTCTGGAGAGGATGGGACCACTGAGAGGTATTCCCGTATCCCATGCCGGAACTTCCTCAATGTAACCCTGTACGGTCTTGCGTTTCATGCAAACTACATTAATTTCTCACTTTAGCGGTTAATCTCAATTGTTTCCCTAAGCTTTGGTTATGGAGTCGGGGCCTGTTTCCAGTAGCTGCTTCCCGTCGATCAGGCTTGTGCCTGGGTCTGGGGCGGTCCGAGGGGGCTTTGGGCTCGTCCGCGCTTTCACGGGCAGGCTCTTGCCCTGGTCCTGCTCGCCCTCCCGGAGCGCCTGTGAGCAGCCGGCCCGATGGCCTCGGGCCGTGCGTTCGTTCCCAGGCTCTCAGGCCTGCCGATCCGGAATGCTTGCCCCAGTTTCCACCGCGATCCTTTCCGCCGTGCGGACGCCCTGAGACCGGTGTCCGTTTCAGAGGCGTGTCTGGCTGTTGTCATCAAGACGCTCAGCAGCCCTCCTGGCCCCCAGGGGGTGCTTGGCGGGCACCCCCACCGCCCGGGGGTAGGACTTCGGGCAGGGGCCCAGGGGCTGCAGCACCAGCGCGTGGCGGATGCCGCGACCCCCCGGCAGCTCTATGGGCATGGTGCGCTCGATCGCGGCCCGCAGGGGGGCCAGGGCCCGCTCCAGATCGGCCTGATCCCCGAGGCTCCACTGACCGCGATAGAGCAGGGCCCGACCCTGGGGCTGCAGCAGCGGCACCAGGTATTCAGCCACCACCGGCGCACTGGCCACGGCCCGGGCCAGGGCCCAGTTGAAGCGGCCGCGGCAGTTGGCCGCCTGGCCGCAGCGCTCGATCCGGTCACAGCGCAGGCTCACCCTGTCCTGCAGGCCCAGTTCCGCCACCATCGCCGCCACGGCGTCCACCTTGCGGCTGACCGAATCGACCAGGGTCAGCCGGGCGGATGGCAGGGCGATGGCGAGGGCCAGCCCCGGAAACCCCCCGCCGGTGCCGACGTCGATGATCTGCAGCGGTTCCTGGTTGCCGGTCCCTTCGGGCTGCAGCAGGGGCACCAGGGGCCAGAGGCTGTCGAAGACCTGGGCGATCCAGTAGTCGTCTCCCTCCACCAGGCGGGTCAGGTTGAGCCGCTCGTTCCACTGGCGCAAGGCCGCCTGCAGGGCGATGAATTGCTGGAGCTGCCCAGGTGTGGGCTGCCAGCCCAGGGCCTGCCAGAGGGCGGCCCCAGGGTCAGACGTGGCAGGGCTGGCAGCCATCCGCGATTTCCGGGGGGTAGGTCTGCCTAGGATCATGCCCAGGCTCGGGCCCAGGCCCAGACCCGGTCGGGCCGGCCTGCCAGTTCCCAGTCCCGCCGCCGATTCCGTGGCCCTGCCTAATCTCACGGCCATGTCCACCCACTACGAGCTGCTGGGGGTTGCTCCCGACGCCACGAGCCAGCAGCTGCGCCAGGCCTTTCGGGCCCTCAGCAAGCGCTATCACCCCGACACCACCTCCCTGCCGGCGCGCGAGGCGGAGGCGGCTTTTCAGCAAGTGCGCCAGGCCTATGGGGTGCTCGGCGATCCGGTCGCCCGCCGCTCCTACGACGAGAAGCTGCGCCAGCCGACCAGGCCAGCGGTGATCTTCAGTCCTGCCGTCCGTCCCGCCGCTGCTGCCTTCCAGCCCAGGCCCGCCTCGGTGCGCCGCAGCCTGTCCGGTGGGGAGTGGTTCGCCCTGGTGCTGCTGGGCCTGGCCCTGGTGCTCAGTCTGGTGCTGGGGGTTGGTCTGGCCTGGGCCCGCGGCGCCGAATTGATGACCAGGCCCAGTTGGTGGGTCGAGCCGCCAGCTGGGCCGGTGGTGTCCAGCAGCGAGCCGGTGCCGGTGCTGAGCCAAGCTCCCTGAATCCTTTCGGCGAGACGATGCCGACCTTGCCGCCCGATCGCACCCCCCTCTATCACCATCCGCTGCCGGCCCTGGAGGCGTGGCTGCTGCAGCTCGGCGCCCGTCAGCAGGCTGCCCGTTCGGCGGTCTGGGATCTGCATCGGCCCCAGTGGAGTGCCCGCATCGAGCTGGGCAGCGAGGAGCTTCAGGTGAGCTGGCATCACGACGGCAAGGAGCGGGTGCGCCACTTCCCCTACGGCCTGACCCGCTCCGATGTCGAGGCGGCGATCCTGGTCGGGCCCTGAGAGCGGCCCCAGGGGTCGCCACGCTTCAGAGCTGCTCCAGGGCACCGGCGATCGCGGTGTAGCACCGGCTCAGCTGGCTGTCGTCCATGCAGAGGGGGGGCAAGAGGTAGACCACATTGCCCAGGGGCCGCAGGAACACGCCCTGCTCCAGGGCCAGCTTCTGCAGCTGCCGGCCGGCCGGGTTGAGATAGCCGGGGTTCTCCACCGCCAGATCGAAGGCGGCGATGCTGCCCAGCAGGCGGGGATGACGGACGAGGCGATGGCCGGCGAGGGCCTCCAGATGGGGCCGGTGGCGGGCCTCGATGCCGCGATGGCGTTCGGGGCGCGCCTCCAGCAGATCGAGACTGGCCAGGGCCGCGGCGCAGCCCAGGGGATTGGCCGTGAAGCTGTGCCCATGGAACAGGGTATGGCCAGGCTCCTCATCGATGAAGCCGGCATACAGGGTCTCGCTGGCCAGGGTCACCCCCATCGGCAGGAAGCCCCCCGTCAGCCCCTTGGAGAGGGCCATCAGGTCGGGGCGGATGCCGGCCTGCTGACAGGCGAACAGCTCGCCGCAGCGGCCGAAGCCGGTCAGCACCTCATCGGCGATCAGCAGGGCGCCGGCGGCTCGCACCCGTTGTTCCACCTGGCGCAGAAAGACCGGCCTCACCATGGCCATACCGCTGGCCCCCTGCACCAGGGGCTCCAGAATCACCGCCGCCGTCGGCTGGCAGAGCAGCTCCTCGAGCCGGCTCAGGGCCGCCGCCTCGCGGGCCTCCACGGCGTCATCGCCCCACCAGGTGGCCGGCCAGGGAGCCCGGGCGACATCGAACAGCAGGGAGGCGAACGGGGCGGAGAACAGGGAGCGCGCGCCCACGGCCATGGCACCGAAGGTGTCGCCGTGATAGGCCCCATCGAAGGCGATCAGCTGGGGCCGGACGATCCCCTGGTTGTGCCACCACTGCCAGGCGATCTTGATCGCCACCTCCACGGCGGTGGAGCCGTTGTCGGAGAAGAACAGCCGCTCCAGGCCGCTCAGGACGCTGAGGCGCTCCGCCAGGGCTTCGGCCGTGGGATGGCGGAAGTTGGCGAAGATCACCTGCTCGAGGGTGCGGGCCTGCTGGGCTACGGCGGCGGCGATCGAGGGCTCGGCGTGGCCGTGCAGGGTGACCCACCAACTGCTGATCGCATCGATCAGGCGGCGGCCATCATCGAGTTCCAGCAGGGCCCCTTCACCCCGCACAGCCCGCAGCGGCGGCTCGGAGCGGGCCACCTGGGTGGTGGGGTGCCACAGGTGGGGATGCCAGTGCGGAGCGGAGGTCATTCGGCTGGAAGCAGGCAGGAACAGGACAGCCTTGGCATGAAGCAGATCTACAGGTCAGGCCTGCTCCCAGACCTCCCCATCGAACCGTCCCCCGACTGAGCTCGCCAGAAGCCCCATCGCGGGTGGCCTGTGGAGTCGAACGCCATCAACCTCCGATTCAACCCCAGGTCGAACCGCTTGCGGCGGCCTGAGGACGCGGCCCCCGGATCATCGGGCGCAAGGGCCTGAGGCTCATGAGATGTGTCCTCCGAGGGGCCTTGGCAGCGGATCCAGGTGGCCCTGGAACGGCAGGGCTGGACCTGTTCCCAGATCGAACGCATCCACGACCAATAGCGCCACGGCTGGCCACTGCCCATGGCCAGACACAACGTTGGCGCGATGACCGGCCATTGCCCCCTGCGTTCCAGTCGCCAGACCTGAAGCCAGGGCCTGGGCATGGCGGCCGACAAGGGCAGAAGCAGGCCTCAGGTGCAGCCGGGGATCAGCGACAGATCTCGGAGCGATGCTCTTGCGCTCCCCCCAGGGGGCCGCAGTTCACCCAACGGACGAAGCCGTCTTCGATGTCGGTGAAGATCACCAGAATCGCCCCGCAGGCCAAGGCCACGGCACCGCTGATCAGTAGTTGACGTTTGCTCATCGGCCCAGCGTATGCGGCAGCGCACTGGCCTGCCATTGCTGTTCGAGGGCGGTGGCGGTGAGGGGGGCGAGGTGTGGCAGTTCGGCCAGCACCGGCACGCCCCCCAGACTTTCCAAGGTGCGGGGATTGTCGGGGTGCGGCGGGCCGTTGAGCACCAGGCCCAGCACCGGGATCGAGCGGTGACGCAGAGCCTCGAGCGACAGCAGGGTGTGGTTGAGGGTGCCCAGGCCGCTGCGGGCCACCAGCAGCACCGGCAGGCCCCAGACGGCCACCAGGTCAATCTGTAACAAATCCCGCCCCAAGGGCACCAGCAGTCCGCCGGCCGGCTCCACCACGAGGGCGCCATCACCGATCGGCAGGGCCAGGCGAGCCGGATCAATCGTCAGGTTCTGCTGTTCGGCCGCCCAGTGGGGGGAGACAGGCGCCTCCAGTCGATAGGCCTCCGGCAGCAGCCGTTCCGGCGGCAGGTCCAGCAGCTGTTGCACCCGCCCCCTGTCCCCATCGCCTTCGAGGCCGCACTGCACCGGCTTCCAGTAGCGGGCCCCAAGGCCCTGCACCACCAGGGCGCTCACCACGGTCTTGCCGACGTCGGTGTCGGTGCCGCAGACGATCAGGCGCATGCGTTGCACGTTGTTTCAAGGGGTTCAGGGTGGCAGGCCCGAGTTCAGGGGGTGCCCGCCGCTGCGGGTCTGCGCCCCAGCAGCAGGAGCACGTCCCAGCGGAGCGGTGCGCGGGGCCAGTGGGCCAGGAGCCGGCGCAGCTGGCCAGCCGCCAGGGGGGGCTGGCGGCTGGCGCTGGCCCCCAGTTGACGCAGGTGGCGCAGGGTGTCCAATCCACCCTGATCGGGGCGGCTGAAGCGCAGGTGCTGGCCGTGGCGCAGCTCCAGGCCGGCGCTGGTGGCAGCCTGGATCAAGGTGTCGGCCCGTGGCAGGGACAGGGCGGTGCAGGGCACGGCGGCGGCGCGGGCGGCCACCTGCCAGGTGTCGAAGCTGCCGGCCACCGGCAGCGCCAGGGCCAGCCAGCCACCGGGCGCCAGCCGACCGCTCCAGTGGGCCAGCTGGCCGGCGGGATCGTCCAGCCACTGCAGGGCGAAGCTTGAGATCAGCAGGGCGGCCCCGGTCACAGTTGGCGGCAGGCCCTGGTTGAGGTCCCAGGGGGAGGGAGCGGGGCCGGCGAGGGGATTGCGGGCCAGCAGCTCGGGGCAGAGGTCGAGCTGGAGGGGGGGCTGCAGGCCTAGTTCGGGGCGATGGGCCTGCAGGGCGCGGCTGAGCAGGCCACTGCCGGCACCCAGGTCGGCGATCGGGCCGGCAGGCAGGCGCAGATCGCGGCAAAGCCGGCCGAGACGCCAGGCCACGCCCTGCTGCAGACGGGCCTGGAGCTCATAGCTGGCGGCCTGGCGGCCGAAGCCCTTCAGCACCTGCTGGCTGAACGCGGAGCTCGCCTCACCAGGGAGATACGGGGATGTCATGGCGCCAGGGTGCGCTGCAGCCACTCCAGCACCAGGGGCAGCACCGGCGCGCTCAGCAGGCTGTGGCCCGCCCCTGGCATGGTCAGCCAGGCCGCATCGACCAGCTCCTGGCGCAGCAGCTCCCGAGCCTGCGGCACCACGATCCGATCCCCGGCGGCTTCCACCACCAGGACTGGGGCGGCCAGGGGAAAGCCCGGAGGCAGGCCCGCGGTGTCGTGCAGCAGCTGCAGATCGTCACGCAGGCGTTGGCGTTGCTCCGGGCCCAGGGGGCCCTCCGCCGGTCCCGGAGGCGACAGCTCGAGAGGATCGGGGGCGGCGGCCTTGCGCAGGAAGCGGCGCAGCATCGCCCGGGCGGCTTCGCTGTCGTCCAGCTGGTCGGCCATCGTCGCCAGGGCCAGGGAGAGGCGCTCCCCCTGGGGGCCAGGCGGCACGAAGCGGCCGAAGCCGGCGAGGAGCACCACCGCCTCCGCCTGGGCCAACAGCTCCTGCGGCAGCAGGTGGGGCCCGAGCGAATGGCCGATCACCACCCGCCGCCCGCCGCCTTCATGCCAGGGGGGGATTTGCGCCGCGGCGCTGCCGTAGCCCCGTTCGCCGCTCTGCCAGAGCCAGCGACGGGCGGTGAACTGGCGGCACCACGGCTGCCAGTGGCTGGCTTCGCCGCACCAGCCATGCATGGCAATCACCTGGATGGCCGGGGCTTCAGCAGCTGACATGGCGATCCGGGGGCAGGTCCATGGGAGCGAAAGCTGGAGCCGGCGGCGGGCCCAGGGCCGCCAGCAGACGGGTCAAGGTGCCGAGGGGCAGATCCTGGCGCAACACCAGCCGCAGCCGGGCCGTGCCGGGAGGCACCGTGGGCGGCCGGATGGCAACGCCGAGCAAGCCCGCCGCCTCCAGCTGCCGCTGGCGCCGCAGGGCGTCATCGTCGTCCCCGATCAGCACCGACAGGATCGGGCCCTGCCCGGGGGGCCGGGGCCAGCCCGCTGCCGACAATCCCTGGCGCCAGCGCTCAGCGCGCTCGAGCAGAGCCGTCGCCGCCTGGGGATCGCTCTGGATCTGGCCGAGGGCCGCCAGGGCGCCGGCCGCCAGCGGCGGAGCCAGGGCGGTGGTGTAGCGGAAGGCGCCGCTGCTCTGCAGCAGCCACTCCCCCACCAGCCCATCGCAGGCCAGGAAGGCACCACCGCTGCCGAAGGCCTTGCCGAAGGTGCCGCTGACGATCGCCACATCGGCCAGACCATGGGCCAGGCCGCGGCCACCGGAGCCGAGCACGCCGAGGGCATGGGCCTCATCCACCAGCAGGGGCGCCCCGTGGTGGGCGCAGAGGGCCGCCACAGCGGCCAGCGCTGGACTGGTGCCTTCCATGCTGTACAGGCTTTCGCAGAGCACCAGCAGCCGTCCGCCGGGCCGCCGCCGCCGGGCCGCCAGCAGGCGCCGCTCCAGATCGGCCGGATCGTTGTGGGCGAAGCGCTGCAGGCGGGCACTACTGCAGCGCACGCCTGCCAGCAGGGAGTGGTGGATGAAGCGATCGGCGAGCACAAGGCTGTGGCGATCGGCCAGGCAGCAGACGGCAGCGATGTTGGCCTGGAAGCCGCTGGGAAACAGCAACACCCGCTCACGCCCCAGCCAGGCGGCCAGGTCCGCCTCCAGCTGCAGATGCACCGGCCTGGTGCCGCACACCAGTCGGGAGGCGCCGGCGCCCAGGCCGCTGATGGCCAGCTCGGCGGCAGCGGCGGCCAGCACCGCTGGGTGACGGCTGAGGCCCAGGTAGTCGTTGCTGGCCAGATCCAGCAAGGGGCCTGGGGCCGCTGCAGCGCCTGGCGCCAGTGAGGGCTGGAGCTGGGCGCTGGCCGCGGGCTCGAGGCTGCGCAGCAGGCGGCGGCGAGCGGCGGGCAGGGCCTCCAGATCAGCAAGCAGCTGCTGGCGCCAGGGGGGTGCAGCGGCTTGCGCCGTGGACAAGGCGCCAGAGGCGCAGGCAGAAGGAGAGGGGATCAGGACGTCCTGGGGGCAGGAACGCCGAGAAGTCTGGAATGGCGAGGGGTCGGGGGAAGGACCCGATCCAGGTTGGAGCGGTCGGGCAGCACCAGGGCGCCAGGACGTGGCCCCTCGATCAACACGCCACCCCCGCCTGGGCTGGCTGGGCGAGCATGACCGCCCGCGGTCAGTCGGTGTGGATCAAGGTGCGGCAGAGTCCGGGCGCCGATGAAGGGGCTGTCGTCGTTTGGATTGACGTTCAGCGACGAGCAGGGCCTGCAACTGACCCAGCAGCTCGACATTCTCATCTGCCTGGTTGCATCGCTCCTCTGGATCAGTCGAGAGATTGTGCAGTTCAAAGACAGCCCCGGCCCCAGGGACCAGCTGCTCCCTGTCGATATCGCATTGCTCGTAATAATGGTTGAGCTTCCAGATCTCTTCGGCGCCCCCGGGGCCGGTTGGGAGCGTGGTGATCACCGACTCGATGTTCGACGGCTGTTGGACGGCCTCATAAGGTTGACCTGTGAAAAGGTTGATCTGATGGGAGCCACGGCTCACATCGTCTTCGGTCATAAAATATATCGGCAGGCCTACCTCGGCCTCTAATGCCTGACCAGTGAGTAGGGCACTGAGGTCACGACCCGGCAGGGGTTGAACTTCGCTGTGGGTCGCCTGAATGACAGCGGCGGCTTCATTCCTATCAATACCGGCCAGACCCAACAGCGTGGGGAGCAGGTCGACGTGGCTCGTCGGGGTGCTGATGCCCCCTGATTGGGCCACGATTCCAGGACCGCGCACCAGCAGGGGAACATGGATGGCCTCGTCAAAGGCGCTGCACCATTTTTGCTGGAGACCACCATGGGCACCGAGCAGGTCACCATGGTCAGAGGTGAACACGATGATCGTGTTTTCAGCCATGCCGGAGGCCTCCAGTGAATCGAGGATGCGGGCGATGGCCTGATCGACCAGTTTGTGCAGGTAGTAATAGAGACGGCGGTAGGCGCCATCGGTCGGTTGAGCCGTCACCATCTGCGGCCAGGTTGCCTTGAACTGCTGCTGGCAGGTCGGGCGACCAGCGAAGGAGTCGGACTGGGAGGGGGGCTCGTCAATGACGGGCACCGTGTCGTCGAAGCCGTTGAAGCCAAGCAGCTTCTCGTAGAGGCCACCGGCAAAGGCAATGTCGTGGGGATTCACCAACGAGGCCACAGCCAGCCAGGGCTGGTCACTGCCCTCCTTGCTGAGCTCGCCGAACAAGTCGGCCACCTGATCGGCGTAGACGCTGTCGCGCACCGAGCCGCTGTCCGCCTTGGCTGCCCCATGGGGTTCCCGCCCGATCCAGCCACTGAAGCCGAAAGGATCGAGCTGGTCCGCCTTTTGGTAGGCCTCAACGCCCGATGAGATCACCGCGCCGTTGTCATCAGAGGCCTGGAGTCCCTCGTGACTGCCTGGGGTGGGCAGGTCGGCATAGGAGATATGCCACTTGCCGCGGTAATGGGTGCTGTAGCCACCGGCTCGAAACCAGTCACCCAAGGTCGGCACGCCGGCGGGATCCAGCCAGCGCATCGCCGGGTCGTTGTGGGGCTTGGCCAGGCCATCGGTTTTGGTCACCCCATGCAGGGACGGGTACTGCCCCGTGAACAGGGTGGCTCGGCTGGGCAAGCAGGCGGTGGAGCCGGCGTAATGACGGTGCAGCTCAAGACCAACGGATCGGAGTCGCTCCCGCGCCGGCAGTTGGGTCCGCCGGAATGCCGCCAGCTGCTGGCTTTCATAGGGCGGCGCATAGCGCTCCTGATCCGTCATGATCAGCAGAATGTTTGGTCTCGCCATGGCCAAGCCCTTGCCGGTTCAGGCGTCATTGTGCATGCCGTACGGCCCTTGCAGTGGCATCGCAGCTGCCCCGCACAAGTCAGAGCCAGCTCACTTCCGACCTCCGCAAGGCCAGCGCGCAGCCAGCAAGGATGGCTCATTGACGCTTCTCCACGGATGAATACCCGCAGCTTCAAGCCCGGTCCCCGACCCCAACACGCCAAGCGCTGGGCCCAGATCCAACGAGAACAACGGCAGAATTGTTTCTATCGGCTGGTGGATCGTTCCTTGGCTTTCCGGTTGCTCCTCGCTGCCGCTTCGGCCTTGCTGTTGTTGATGGGCACCAATCGCTGGGATCACTGTCGCGAGCATGGATTCGGCTCGGGCTGCCTACAACGCGATGCCGGCGGCATCATCAGCGTGGGCAACCTGGAAGCGCTGAGTATTGCCACCGCGGCATTTTTGTATTTGCTGGAGGGCCGCCAACGCCGTCAACAACAGAATGTGGATGCTTTGAAGTTGATCCTGACCTTTCAACAAGCGGGAGCCAAACTAAGCTATGCGCGAAATGAGGCCTTGGAGCAATTGAGTGAGGCTGGTCTCTGGCTTGATGGCCTCGACCTGAGTCGCGCCAATCTCGATGAATTGAGCGCCAGTGGTGGACGTTGGCGACAGGTGAATCTCAACCAGGCCAGCCTGCAACACGCCCAATTTGAGGATGCCGACCTGGGTGGCTGCGACCTCAGAGGGGCCGACCTCAGCCATGGGCATTTCCGTCACGCTGACCTGCGGGGCGCCAACCTGAGCGGCGCCAATTTGAGCCATGCCGACCTTCGTGGCGCCCTCACCGACGGGGTGCAGACGGATGGCACGGACCTGGAGGGCGCTTCGCTCATTGGCACCAGCCTGGCCGTATTCAGGAATTGATGGTGCGGCAAATAAGAACCTAATCGATAAAGGCATGGACTGATCCGATCCATGCCGGAATGCATGGCGTAGACGAAAATCTCTCGATGCAAGCTGAAGTCATATTGAGCAATTCGGGCCTAGGCTACTTTGCCTTAAGGGCTTATGGCAAGCTTTTCAGTGACCTCAGCATTACTATCAAACTTCTTCAGGCAAAAAACGCCCCAGGTGGCTAGCACCAGCTCCGCAACGGTATAAGCAATGAGTATCGGGCTTGGCAACCCATCCAGCAGCAAGTCCAGAAGCCTTCCAGCTGCCAAGCCAGACATGAAAGCAATCTCGCTAAGCAAAGCTGTACGCATCATGGGGCCACCACGGACAGCGCCCAGCAGCCAAAGAACAATTATTGCAAGGTAAAGCCCCATAATAGCTCTAAAAATATGAACCACATCTCCCTCTATGGAATGAATTTCCAAGAGCCTGGGCAGGATTCGATTGGGATCGATTCCATAGCTCAAAGAAATTGGCAAAAGCCCAGCTGCGGAAAAAATGAGATAGAAGCGAATCGATTTCATGATTTTTTTCGAAAGAGCTTTCAGGATTAAGTAAATTAGCACGAACTGGTAATCATCTTAATCACTAAAAAGGCTGCCTGTCAATGGGCGATGTAGGGATTTTAGCGAGCCTCAAAAATGAGCGTCTTACAGAAGCCCTGAACATGTTAAAAGCCCCTACAAGGCGGCTGAGCACCGGAAATGCATGAGCCACCCATGGAGAATAGCTCTGCCATTTAAGCTTCCTTACAAAAAAGCCAATGGGTGCTCGCCCTAGCAACTCCGCGACGATTGACCTTCAGCCGATATAAAAGTGCACTTCTTTACTGTCGCCTGCTCGTCATCACTGAGCCCTAGCGGCTTGCCATCCATGAGCCCAGACCACACCTAAGATCACAGGACTAGTTTTGCGTAAACTTCCTCGGTTTTCCAAAGTCTCCCTAAGCCTGAAAAAGTGCAAGGACAGGCACAGTGTTGGCAAAATCCAGCCGGAAGACCTGAGCTCCAGGCTTTTGTTGTTCCGGAGCAGGACACAAAGTCCGAAAGTGTGTCTTGGTCGCTACAAGTTTATTTACGGACCAAACAATGGACTTTACGCTTTCAATCGAAGACATAGTCTTGTCCAGCGGAAATCGACTCAGTTCATGAATGATTTGCGCATGAGCCTGGAATCAATTCAAGGTCTGCTCCTGTTCCAAACATGATAGCGACTCCTGTTAATGAAGAGACTGGATAGCATCATGATACATCTGAATTACTGCCACAGCTGTCTGATCAGGGGCATTGGCTCCATACTGGTTGATGTTGGTAAGCGTTGGACAGGATCTAATGAAAGCTCTGCTGCATGCCGTTGGCGCCGTAGTTGTCCTGCCCTACGTCGCCCTGGCACTGTTCTTTCTTTTCATTGGAGAGGTGGCCAAGGCCAAGGGCCTGCTGGCTCTGCTTGACATCGCCCTGTTTCACGCCAACTGGTTCGCTCTTTGGGGTCTTTATGCTATTGCCATTCTTTGGGTTTGCCTAGTTGCATCGGGATTTGTGCCGAGCTTTCAAAGAACAAGCTCTCTTTGCCTGTGCCTTATCGCCGCTGCCAGCCTGCTTGTGGTCGTCAGCCTGTCCGCCATTCATAGTATTGGCGAAGTCATCTTTCTTCTGCCCTGTGTCGCCGTTGCCGCCATAAGTGCCTGGCTTTTCATTCGCGTTGGCGGTCAGGACTGAATGGCATTCGGTATACCTTGCGAAAATTCTTGTATCCAGCAAGGCGATGAAGAAATCGTTACTGCCACAGCTGACTGGCACCTTCGCCGAACTCCCGAGAGTTTATGTCAATTCAGCACCATGCTGACTCCCTTACGAGGGCTCTACTGCTGGCCTGTTGGAGCAGGCTGGTTTCCAGCGGCAAGTGCCAGCCCAGGGAGACCTCCCTGCAGCTTTTTCTACACCTTCAACGATCCCGAGGCTTAGTAGCGGCACACCCTCCAGTATCTCGAGATGTTCGGCAGCGGAGCCCTCTGCCAGGAAGACTGGGGGGCCTGCACCCGACTCGACAAGGCCCCGTGGGACTTCAGTCCGGACACCCTGCGGCGCTTCGCCCCGGGGGTGTATGACCCCGAGACCCAGGACGTGTGGGAGCTCTATGACCTGCCCGACGACTTCAGCCAGGCCCACAACCTGGTGGCCGAGCACCCTCAGAAACTGGCGGAACTCAAGCAGTTGTGGTGGCAGGAAGCGAAGCGGAATCGGGTGCTGCCGCCCCTGCCCACCTCCACCCGCTTCGCCTTCGCCGGAGATGTGACCAACGTCCTGCCAGGCATGGTGCCGAGGGCGGGATCGTGGCGAATGCCGACTTCATCGGCCGCTTCGCCCTCTGGGTCGACGGCCAGGGACTGCTGCATCACACCTACTCCTTCCTGGGCGTGGAGACCTACCGGCAGACCTCCAGCACCCCGATCCCCTGGGGCGAGCTGACGCTCAGGATGGTGTTCGAGGCCGATGAGACCAGGGCTGGCGCGGCACGAACGGGCGGCGATGAAAGCGGTGGGCAGGGGTGCAGCCGGCTGAGGAGGAATCGTCACTGCTCTGGACAGCCGTTCTCTGCTCAAAACCGTTCTTTGCTCAAAACCATTGCCCAGCCCTGTCCCCCGCCAAGGGCATGGCACCGATGACACGCCAAGCTGGGTGGGGCCACGAAAGTCTCCATCAGGCACTTTCATCGACCGGTCATTCTGAATTGACAATCGTGCCAACAGTTATCTCTGCGCTTGGGCTTCAGCTCCATGGGACTCCTGCTGCTCAGGCCAAGGCGGCTGTACCAGCAGCCCCTCCGGCAGGCAGGCCAGCACCGATTCTCTGTTTGCATTCCAGAGTCCCTGCCTGCCACCCAGGTGCAGCATTCACCTGGACTGAAACCAGAGCACACCGGATCGATCCCTTGGCTGAAGGAGGCTCCGTCCGATCATGAACAGACCTGTGTTGGGCTCCTTGGCGATCCTGAGTCTCTGGTCATGTCTGTGCGCCCAACCTCTCATCGCCGCGCCGAACACCGCACAGGCGCCGGACCTGAAGCCGACCCGGCCATCCCTCGACCTGGCGATCCAGGACTTGTTCCAGCACTGGGTCCATTCCAGTGAGGAAGAACCAGCAGGCAGCACGGTTCAGATCTTCCGCCCGTTCAGATCGAAGACGTTTCCGCCGAGCCGATTCAGGATGGCTTACAAGTTTGCTTCGAACGGAACCTGTGAATTTTACGTTCTATCGCCCGACGATGCCCATCATTTCCAGCCGTGCAACTGGACCATGGGCATGAGCGACAAGCCGATCCTTCGGATCAGCGCCAAGGGGACAATGATCGCTTACAGGATCACCCAGCTCAGCGGCAAGATTCTGCGCCTTGTCCCGTTGAAGCCGCAGTGAAAGCAAGGGACTACAGCCTGAACCGGAAGGCTGGAGACATCACCATGCCCCGCCGGCAAGCTCCCGATCGAGGCCGACTCCCTCACCAGCAGCGCGATGTGGATGATCGCAATGTGTGCAACATCATGCTGCTGCGGCCCATCAACTTGATGATCGAGTGCAAACAGATCAACGGTCGTGTCACTAGGCGATGCCATGGCATGGACCATTTCACGATCGCTGGATTCAGCCGCCAGCCACGGCGTGTCCAAGCTGACATCCCGAGGGCACAGTGTTGCGTGAGCAGCAGTTCATCGCTTTGCTCCATGGCCAGTGGCCAGAGTTCGTGAAGGATGAAGTGGAGTTGCACGCCTTCTGGAGTGCAGCGCCAACGTGCCGTACGTTGCTGCTCGGGTTGGTGACGAAAGGGTCCGCTGCGGCTCGATTGCTCGAGATACGGACCATCATCGATGCGGAGAACAGCGATCGCTTCGATGGACTGGCCCTTGAGGATTATGGCCTTCAGTTGATTCCGCCTGAAGCACGAGTCGAGCACCCCCGCCACTCTCTTCGACCTGATTCGTACTTGGGGTGAAAACACTTTTGATCGTCAGTACAGAGCGCCTGCTCAAGTGTGGCATCGGAGCCAGGGAATGGCCAGGCGTGGGACCGACGAACGCGATTTTGTTGTCAACGTCATGGCCTAGGCAGGCAGTGATAACGGCCATGATTCGAGCATGATGTGCCGTCCAGTTGCTGCCAGTTGTCTAATCCAACTGATTGAGACTGGTCTGGAGAGCATTGGCGTTAAGCTCAGATCTGCTTCTTGCCTTCTGGGTCCGATGCGCGCTCCAGCAGCTGTTGTTGCCGCCTGTCTCCTGGCGATCAGTCTCCCGGCTGGGAGCGCCCTGGCCCAGGCGGCGATCGAGAGCCATAGGGTCACCTTTCGAGCCGGAGCCCACTCCATCCTGCTCAAAGGCCAGCTCAAAGGCGACCAGACCTTCGATTACAAGCTGCCGGCTGGTGCCGGTCAGACGCTGACGGTGGAACTCAAGGGGTCCAATCCGCAGAACTATTTCAACGTCATGGCAGCAGGGTCCAACAGCGCCCTGTTCATCGGCAGCAGCTCAGGCGACCGCTTCCATGGGCTCCTGCCCAGTGATGGCGATGTCACGGTGAGGGTCTATCTGATGCGCCCGGCAGCCCGGCGCCATGAAACAAGCACCTACAGCCTGAAGGTGAGCATCGGCGGGGTTCGCCTTGCAGCCGTTCCCGCTTCCCTCGATGCCCTGATCCCAGGCACCCCGTATCACGCCTCAGCCCAGGTGGCCTGCGTTTCGGGCAGCAGTGGCAAGACTTCGAGTTGCAAGGCCTCCGTGATTCGCCGCGCTGACAACAGCGCCACTCTCGTGGTGACGAACCCTGAGGGACAGAAGCGTCAGTTTCTGTTCGTGAAGGGCCAGGCCGTGGCTTCGGATCAGCCGGAGAACCTGTCGGTGCAGCGACGCGGTGATGTTTCGGTGCTCAGCCTGGGCGAGAACTTCGAGCGCTATGAGATTGTCGATGCCTTGGTGGTGGGGGGCTGATCCTTTCGCTTGATTCACCGCCGGGTTCGCGCCGTCGCTGGCCTGTCTGCGCTGCTCCTGTCCGTGCCGGGTGCGCCCGTTCTGGCCATCCCCCCGCCACCCCCGACGACGTCCGAATGGTGGGGGTTCTGGATGGCAACACCATCATCGTGACGCCCTACGGCGATCCCTTCACGGTGCGACTGCTCTGCATGCAGGCCCCACAACTGCGACAGGGCCGAGCTGGCCTGGCCGCCAAGGCAACCCTGCAGCGCCTGCTCCAACCGGGTACCTGGGTGAGCAGCGTCCCGTGGAGTGGTGTAACTCAGGAGGAGCAGCCCCGGCGTAGCCGGGGCTGACGGCTCGCCTCCCTCAGTTCTCTGTTGTGGCAATGGGTGGGCCGGTCTGTGACCCTGTTCGGAGCACTACCACCAAACCGAACACAGACCATGACCCTCTCCCATAGTGGCGTCTCCGAGCTGAACCAGCTCATGGAGGGCACAACCGCTGGCGCCCTGATCCCTGAGATCGTGCGCCGGGGCTTTCAGGACCTGCTGGAGGCCGAGGTTTCCGCCCTCACCGGCGCCCAACTCCACGAGCGTTGCCCCGATCAGCGCTCCACCCATCGCAACGGCTACCGCAGACGGCTGCTCACCACCCAGGTCGGCGATCTCACCCTGGCCATCCCAAAGCTGCGCCATGGCAGTTTCTTCCCCGACTGGCTCGAGCCGCGCCGCCGGGTCGACAAGGCCCTCTATGCCGTCGTGATGGAGGCCTACACCGGCGGCATCTCCACCCGCAAGGTGGACGCTCTGGTGGAGGCCCTGGGCGGGGCCAGCGGCATCTCCAAATCGGAGGTGAGCCGCATCTGCCAGGGCCTTGATGAGCAGGTCAAAGCCTTTCTGGGCCGGCCTTTGGAGCACGCCCATTTCCCCTACGTCTACCTCGACGCCACCTACCTCCACGGCCGGCTCGGCCGCAACCTGCAGGTGGTCTCACGGGCGGTGGTGGTGGCGATCGGTATCAATGCCCTCGGCTACCGCGAAGTGCTGGGCATCGCCGTGGGCGACAGCGAGGCCGAGGGTTTCTGGCGTCAGTTCCTGTGCTCGCTCAAGGAGCGTGGCCTCACTGGAACGCGGCTGGTGATCTCCGATGCCCACCTGGGGCTGACGGCGGCGATCAAGCGGATGTTCCAGGGCTGCTCCTGGCAGAGGTGCCGGGTGCACTTCCTGCGCAACCTGCTGAGCCACGTGCCCAAGGCCGGCCAGGACATGGTGGCGGCGGCCATGAAAGCGGTGTTCATGATCTAGGCGCCCGATCAAGTGCGGGCCCACTGGCAGCGGGTCACCGCGATGCTGCGCAAACAGTTCCCCGCCGCCGTGCCTGTCATGGAGGCCGCCCGTGATGACGTGCTGGCGTTCCTCCACTTCCCGCAGGAGCACTGGCGGAAGATCTGGAGCACGAACCCGCTGGAGCGCCTGAACAAGGAGATCAAGCGTCGCACCAACGTCGTCGGCATCTTCCCCAATGACGCCGCGATCGTGCGGTTGGTGGGAAGTCAGCTGCTGGAGCAGCAGGAGGAATGGCAGCTGGAACGCCGCCGCTTCTTCTCGGAGGCCACCATGGCCAAAATCCCCCAGCCCGAGGAGCTACTGGGCCTCACCGATGGTCATCCGGCCGAGCAGGCGGCAGTAGCCATCAGCTGAATCGGACCAGCTCCTTGCTCGATCTACGCAAATCTCCTCGATCGCTGTGTTGCGCATTCAGCGATCAGGGTTCATAGTGGATCAATGGAGCTGCGCAATCAGCTTCCAGGCAGTCATCCCTGACTGCTCCTATTTTACCCTCCAGAGAGGGTCACAGGACCTCCTGAGTTACACCACTCGAAGGGGCGCTACCCCTGGGTGACGTTATCGGCACGCAGCAAGGGCTCCGATGGAGTCGAGCGGGCCCAGATCATTCCCCATGGGTCGACCATGCCGGTCAACCAGAGGCTGGTTCAGGACGGCATGGCCCGGGACGATCGCGGGTCTTCGATTCCTTGCCGTCAGGCGAGTTAGCGAGCGGCCTTGAACCAACGGGCGCTCCTGGAGGAAGGGAGCAGGCTGTTGCTGTGGACCCATCCCCAGCCAGCTGACTGGCTGCATGATCTGCATCAGCAAGGGTGTTGATGATTGATTTCTTGATCCGATGGCCTGCTCCTTCAGGGGCTTCTGATCCATTGGGAGGCACCCACGTCCCGTCAACGATTGTCCTGGCGATGAACTAGCCCCGGGTTCCGTTCTGGTCGGGCTTGCTCCTGCCCCAATTGATCTGGCTCCAAGGAACCGAGCCGCAATCTGAGGAGGTGCTGGCGCCCGTGTATTTCAGGTTTTTTGAATGGATGTTGAGGGCTTTTCGTCATGTTTCCTTGCGATGCCCACGATTTCAATCCGGACAGCTCGATAATTGATATGAGTGGCAAGATTGCCCTTCGGGTCAACGCGACTGGAGTCCGGACTCATGCGGCTTCGCGCTCGCCGAAAGAACCCCAGGCTGTTGGAGAGGCACCACTGCAGCGGCTGCCGCCACCACTAAGCTCAATCCAGAGGGGATTCACCATGAACGATCAACCGCAGGCCAGCCTTCGTGGCGCTTCACAAGCTCAATTCCGGGCCAGAGCGGAACGGATTGCGATCGGTAAATCCCTGCGGCAGCAGATTCCCCGCGAAGACCATGCGTTCTGGCAACCCCGCAGTGATCGTCGCGATCCAATTGCTGTCCTGGAAGACTCCAATCACGATCGGCTGCCCGAGTTGATCCCGATTCGCTACGGGCGCATGCTCCGCAGTCCCTTCACCTTTCTGCGCGGATCAGCCGCCCTGATGGCCTATGACCTGGCGACCACGCCCAGCATCGGCGTCCAGGTGCAGGCCTGCGGCGACTGCCATCTGCTGAACTTCGGGTTGTTCGCCACCCCCGAGCGCAATCTGGTCTTTGATCTCAACGATTTCGATGAAACCCACCCAGCCCCCTGGGAGTGGGATCTCAAGCGTCTGGTCACCAGCGTGGTCGTCGCCGGTCGCGAGAATGAACTGGACGATGAGGCGTCCGAGGCGGCCGTTCGCGATTGCGTGCGCTCCTATCGCCAGCATCTGCGCGAGTATTCGCACATGAGTCCGCTGGAGGTCTGGTACAACCGCCTCGACATGGAGAGCATCATTGCCATGGCTCCCGATGCCAAGGCCAAGGAGCGCCGCGAGGCGTTGGCCAGGAAGGCCCGCGGGCGGGTCCTCGACAATCTCTTCCCCAGGATTGTCACCAGCGTCGGCGGTCGGCCCCGCATTCTCGATCAACCACCGGTTCTCTACCATCCGGCGATCGAAGATTTCGACGCCATCTTTCAGGAGGGTCTGGAGGACTACCGTCAGACGCTGTCCGATGAGCGTCGCATTCTGTTTGATCGCTATCGCTTTGAAGATGCGGCCCTCAAGGTGGTCGGCATCGGCAGTGTCGGCACCCGCTGTCTGATCGGACTGTTCTTCTCGGAGGACAACCATCCGCTGATTCTGCAGGTCAAGGAGGTCCGGCGTTCCGTGCTTGAGCCTTACACCGAGACCAGTCACTATGACAATCAGGGTCAGCGGGTCGTCGTGGGACAACGGCTGACCCAGTCCTCCAGTGACATCTTTCTGGGTTGGGTGCGTGGCCGCCATGGCCGTGACTTCTACGTGCGCCAGTTGCGGGATATGAAGATGTCGTTTCCACTCGAACGGGTCGCCGCTGTTCAGCTCTCGCGCTATAGCGAATACTGCGGCTGGACCCTGGCCCGCGCCCACGCCAAATCCGGCGACGGCGCCAGGATCAGCGGCTATCTCGGCAAGGGGGACAAGTTCGATCGGGCCCTGGGTCAGTTCGCCCTGGCCTATGCCGATCAGACCGTTCGCGATCACGCCGCCCTGGTGGAAGCCGTCAACGCGGGGCGAGTGGAGGCGCTGCAGGAAGAGGACTGAGCCGCGATCGCCGGTCCGGTTCAGATCGTCACATTGAGCTGGGGCTCAGCGATCTGGTCTACCCCTCAGCCCCTGCCGGTGCAGAGGCCCTTGTCGAAGAGGTCTGTCACCCCAGTCTTCGCCGCTGGCCTGAGGCGCCGACACCTCATCGGGCAGCCCCTACCCCATAGGATCGGGGTATGCCCGACCGCCCCACCACCGGCACCGTGCCGCCCCTGGGCGAGCTTTTCCCCTTTCCGCTCGATCCCTTCCAGCTCGAAGCGATTGATGCCCTGAACCAGGGACATTCCGTGGTGGTCAGCGCCCCCACCGGCTCGGGCAAGACCCTGGTGGGCGAGTACGCCATTCACCGGGCCCTGGCCCATGGCCAGAAAGTTTTTTACACCACACCGCTCAAGGCTCTCTCCAATCAGAAGCTGCGCGATTTCCGCCACCAGTTCGGTGACCACAACGTCGGGCTGCTCACCGGTGATCTGAGCCTCAATCGCGAGGCCCGGATCGTGGTGATGACGACCGAGATCTTCCGCAACATGCTCTACGCGGAGATCGATCGCGAAGGCGACGATCCCCTCGCCGATGTCGAGGCCGTGGTGCTCGACGAGTGCCATTACATGAACGACTCCCAGCGCGGCACCGTCTGGGAGGAATCGATCATCCACTGTCCGAGTCGGGTGCAGCTGGTGGCGCTCTCGGCCACGGTGGCCAATGCCGGTCAGCTCACCGACTGGATCGAGAAGGTGCATGGCCCCACCCGCCTGGTGCATAGCGATTTCCGGCCCGTGCCCCTGGCCTTCAGTTTCTGCAGCGCCAAGGGGCTCCATCCCCTGCTCAATGACGAGGGCACGGCGCTCCATCCCAACTGCAAGGTCTGGCGGCCTCCAAAAACCACCCGCCGCAAAGGCCCCAAGGAGGCCCGTCCGCCCCAGCCGGAGGCGCCGCCGATCGGGTTCGTGGTGGCCCAGATGGCGGAGCGCCAGATGCTGCCGGCCATTTACTTCATCTTCAGCCGTCGCGGCTGCGATAAATCCCTGCGCGATCTCGGCAAGGTCTGCCTGGTCACGCCCGAGGAGCAGGCCCGCATCCGCGCCCGGCTCGACGCCTACGTGGCGGCAGCCCCCGAGGCGGTGCGCGATGGCGGCCACGCCGATGCCCTGCTGCGCGGCATCGCCGCCCACCATGCCGGCGTGTTGCCGGCCTGGAAAGAACTGATCGAGGAGCTGTTCCAGCAGGGCCTGATCAAGGTGGTGTTCGCCACCGAAACCCTGGCGGCCGGCATCAACATGCCCGCCCGCACCACGGTGATTTCGGCCCTCTCCAAGCGCACCGAGCGGGGCCACCGGCCGCTGATGGGCAGCGAATTCCTGCAGATGGCGGGCCGGGCCGGCCGGCGTGGCCTGGACACCCAGGGCTATGTGGTGACGGTGCAGAGCCGGTTTGAAGGGGTGCGCGAAGCTGGAGCCCTGGCCACCAGCCCCGCCGATCCGCTGGTGAGCCAGTTCACTCCCAGCTACGGCATGGTGCTGAACCTGCTGCAGCGCTACGACCTGGCCAAGGCCAGGGAGCTGGTGGAGCGCAGCTTCGGCCGCTACCTGGCGGGCCTGGATCTGGCCGATGACGAGGCGCGCATCGCCGAGCTCACCGGCCAGCTGGAGCTGCTGGCCGCCAGCGATGCCGATGTGCCCTGGGATGACTTCGAGGACTATGAGAAGCAGCGCGGCCGCTTGCTCGAAGAGCGTCGCCTGCTGCGGATCCTGCAGCAGCAAGCCGAGGAGACCCTGGCCCACGAGCTCACCCTGGCCCTGCAGTTCGCCAGTGAAGGCACATTGGTGAGCGTCAAGGCGCCCCAGCTCAAGAGCCGGGTGACCCCGGCGGTGATCGTCGTCAAGCTGGCCGGCCCGGGCCAGTTTCCCCTGCTGCTCTGCCTCACCGACGAGAACGTCTGGATCCTGCTGCCCTGCGCGGCGGTGGTGAGCCTGCATGCCGAACTCAGCTGCCTGCAGGTGGAGCAGCTCGATCCACCCGACCTGCACCACCCGGGTGAACTCCGCCACGGCAATAACGCCAGCGGCGGTCTGGCCCTGGCGGTGGCCTCGATGGCCCGCCGCCATGACATGCACACCCCCCGCTACGACCTGGCCGGCGAGGTGCTGCACCAGGCCGAACTGGTGCACCAACTGGAGGAGGAGCTGGAGCTGCATCCGGCCCATCGCTTCGGCGATCGCAAGCAGCTCAAGAAGCACCGCCGCCGCATGGAGGAACTGGAACTGGAGATCGACGAGCGGCGGCGCCTCCTGCATCACCGGGCCAATCGCCACTGGGACACCTTCCTGCATCTGATCGAGATCCTCGGCTTCTTCGGCGCCATGGACGGCGAGGACGGCCTCGAGCCCACCGAGGTCGGACGCACCGTCGCCTCCCTGCGCGGTGACAACGAGCTGTGGCTGGGCCTGGCCCTGATGAGCGGCCATCTCGATGGCCTCGATCCGGCCGAGCTGGCCGCCGTGCTGGAGGCGATTTCCACCGAGGTCAATCGCCCCGATCTCTGGTGCGGCTGGCCGCCGCCGCCCCTGGTGGAGGAGGCCCTGCACGATCTGCGCGGCCTGCGGCGCGAACTGCAGCGCCAGCAGGAGCGGCGCTCGGTGGTGGTGCCGGTGTGGTGGGAGCCCGAACTGACCGGCCTGGTGCATGCCTGGGCCAAGGGAGCCAGCTGGAGTGAACTGATCGCCAACACCTCCCTCGATGAGGGCGATGTGGTGCGGATCCTGCGGCGCACCGTCGATCTGCTGGCCCAGATTCCCTACGGCGAGGCGATCAGCGAGCAGCTGCGCACCAACTCGCGCAAGGCCCTCAAGGCGATCAATCGCTTTCCGGTCTGCGAGATCGAGGATCTGCTGGCGGGTGCTGGTGCGGCGGCGGGCTCGGGGAACAATCCGCCTCTGGATCCGGCCCTGGCGCGGCCGGCTGCTGGGGCCTGAGCACCAGGGCGACGATCAGCAGCAGGCCGCTGATGCTGAGCACCGCCTCGATGCTGTCGGCGTAGGGGGTCCAGGGCATGGTCCCTAGGATCCCACCTGGTGGCGCGAATGGCGGTGGCGATGAAGCTGAATCTGGGCTGCGGGCCGCGGCCGATCACCGGCTTCCTGAACATCGATTCGGTGGCCAGTTTTGCGCCCGATCGGGTGATGGATCTGGAGCGCACCCCCTGGGATCTGCCCACGGACGGTGCCGAAGAGGTGCTGCTCAACCACGTGCTTGAGCACCTGGGGGCCAGCACCGACACCTTTCTGGCGGTGATGACGGAGCTCTACCGGGTCTGCGCCGACGGCGCCCTGATCCGCATCAACGTGCCCCATCCGCTGCACGAACACTTCCGCACCGATCCCAGCCATGTGCGAAGGATCACGCCCCAGACGCTGTCGATGTTCTCGCGGGCCGAATGTGATCAGGCGGCGGCGGTGGCCTCACCGATGACCCCCTGGGCCCACATCCTGGCTGTGGACTTCGAGCTGGCGGCGGTGCAGTACGTGGCCGACGCCCGCACCCGCCAGCTGCTGGAAGCCAAGGGCCTGCTGGCACCGGAGGATCGCCTCGAAGACTACGCCGAGATCTACAACAACCTCATCGAGGAGATCCGCATCGAGCTGATCGTGCACAAGTAGGCCCAGGTGCGGCGACCGGGCCCACGCACCGAATCCCGGCCGCGGGGCTCAGATGCCCAGCCGCTCCCAGATCACATCCAGATTGGCCCGGTGCAGATCGGTGGCGAAACAAGCGGCCAGCTCCTCGCCTGACAGACGGGCAGTCACCTCGGCATCGCCTTCGAGATTGGCGCGGAAGTCGCCCCCTTCTCGGTTCCAGGCGCTGTGGGCGTGGACCTGCACGATGCGGTAGGCGTCTTCGCGGCTGAGGCCGCTCTCCACCAGGGCCAGCAGCACCCGCTGGCTGAACACGACGCCGCCGTAGACGTTGAGGTTGCGGGCCATGTTCTCGGGATAGACCCCCAGCCCCTTCACCACCTCGGTCATCTCCCGCAGCATGAAGTGCAGGGTGACCGAGCAATCGGGCAGCATCATCCGCTCCACCGAGCTGTGGCTGATGTCCCGTTCGTGCCAGAGGGCCACGTTTTCGAGCGCCGCCACGGTGTAGCTGCGCAGCACCCGGGCCAGGCCGGAGATGCGCTCGCTGCGGATCGGATTGCGCTTGTGGGGCATGGCCGAGCTGCCCTTCTGTCCCTTGGCGAAGTTCTCCTCCACCTCCAGCACATCGGTGCGCTGCAGATTGCGGATCTCGGTGGAAAAACGCTCCAGGGAGGCGCCGACCAACGCCAGGGTCTGCACATATTCAGCGTGACGATCGCGGGAGATCACCTGGGTGCTGGCTGCATCGGGCTCCAGGCCCAGAAGGCGGCAGGTGATCGCCTCCACCTCGGGATCGGTGTTGGCATAGGTGCCCATGGCGCCGCTGATCTGACCGACGGACACAACCCGCTCGAGCCGCTCCAGGCGCTCGCGGTTGCGTTCGGTTTCGGCCAGCCAGCCAGCCACCTTGAAGCCGAAGGTGATCGGCTCGCCATGGATGGCGTGGGAGCGGCCGATCATCACCGTGTCCTTGTGGGCCCGGGCCAGCTGCCGCAAAGCTTCGGCCAGCTGGTCGAGTTCGGTCCGCAGCACGGCCACCGAGCGCTTCAGCTGCAGCGCCAGGCCCGTGTCGAGCACGTCCGAGCTGGTCATGCCGACGTGGATGTAGCGCCCTGCATCGCCGACGTGTTCGTTGACGTTGGTCAGGAAGGCGATCACGTCGTGCCGCACTTCGGCCTCGATCTCGAGGATGCGACTCACCTCGAAGGCAGCCTGCTCACGGATCGTGGCGAGCGCTTCGGGCGGCACCCGGCCCAGCTCACACTGGGCGGCGGTGGCGGCGATCTCCACATCCAGCCAGCTCTGGAATTTGGCTTCCTCACTCCAGAGGCGGCCCATCTCGGGCAGGGTGTAACGCTCGATCAAGGGCCAGCGCGTGGCAACAGCGCCCCCAACCTATCGGGCGACCTTCAGGCCAGACCTGCTCCGGCGAGCGTCACAGCTGGGCAACCCACGGTGGTCAGCTGGCGATGGGACACCTCCCACTGCACCAGGCTGCCCCAGCTCTGCTGGCGCACCCAGCAGCGACCGCCGCGGCACTGGATCAGCTGGAACGGGGGCAGGTCATCGGGCTGGTTGAGGAGCCGCACAAAGCTGCCTGGCCGCAGCAGTTCGAACACGTTGGCGCCCAGGGGCCCATGGCGATGGCCGAGGCTGCGGCTTTGGCTGACCCTGCGGCTGCGGTTGGGGCTGCCCGCGGCCATCTCCACGGCGCTCACGGTGCTGGATCGGGATCGGCCCATGGAAGGCACTCACCTGCGGCTGGAGCCATCCTCTGGTGGTTCCGCTGGAACGAGGTGCAGCCTTGGATTTTGTTCCGTTTCCCGTGTGGTTCCATTACGGAACTCACCACAGGCCGATCCGGCAAGGACGGGACATCTCCCATGGCCCGCAGGCAGCGGCTCGATCTTGAACTGGTCGCCCGGGGGCTGGCCGTCAGCCGCCAGCAGGCCCAGCAACTGATTCGCAGTGGTCGGGTGCGCAGCGGTGATCGGGTGCTGGACAAGCCCGGCGTCGATGTAACCGCTGAGCTGGATCTCCAGGTGGAGCAGCCACCACGCTTCGTCTCCCGCGGCGGAGAAAAGCTGGTGGCGGCTCTGGAACAATTGCCGATTCAGGTCGCCGGGCGCGTCTGCCTGGATGGCGGCATCTCCACCGGCGGCTTCACCGACTGCCTGCTGCAGCACGGGGCCAGCCGCGTCTATGGCATCGATGTGGGCTACGGCCAGACGGCCTGGAGTCTGCGCACGGATCCCCGCGTGGTCTTGCGGGAGCGCACCAACCTGCGCCATCTCAGCCCGGACGATCTCTACGGCCCCGAGGATCCCTGGCCGGATCTGGCCGTCGCCGATGTCTCCTTCATTTCGCTCACCCGGGTGCTGCCAGCCCTGGGGGCCTTGCTGCGGCCGTCGATCGGTGCGATCGACGGCCAGGGGCCTGCCGGCCGCGGGGTCGAGGCACTCCTGCTGGTCAAGCCCCAGTTCGAGGTGGGGCGCGGCCGGGTGGGCAAGGGGGGCGTGGTGCGCGATCCGGCCGCCCATGTCGACGCCATCGAGATGGTGTTGGCGGCGGCGTTGGCCCAGGGCTGGCAGGCGGCCGGTCTGGTGGCCTCGCCGATCACCGGCCCGGCCGGCAACCACGAGTACCTGCTCTGGCTGCGCAGGCAGCCGGGATCCCCTGGGACGGAGTCGCCAGGCAAGGACCCCGCTGCCAGAAGCAGTGCCCAGGACATCGCTGGCTCCGCCAGCGCCAGCGACACCGCTGGCGGAGCCAGCACCAAGGACGCGCTTGGCTCAGGCGGCGCCCAGGAGACTCGTGCCTCCGCCAGCGTCACTGAGGAGCGACCAACGTGCCCTGATCCCGGCCAGGGGGAGCCTGGCAAGGGGCCGGTGAACGGCGCAGCAATCCGAGCCCTGGTGAAGCGCACGCTGCACGCCGACTGAATCTGCGCTCGCTCCGATTGGAGGCGAGAGCAGGTTCAGCTCGGGAGCAGGCCCGGTTCAGATGGCGCTGCTGTCGCGATCGCCGGTGCGGATGCGGATGACGGAATCGATCGTGCTGATGAAGATCTTGCCGTCGCCGATCTCACCAGTGCGGGCCGCATCCTGAATGGCCGTCACCACCGTGTCGATGCGATCGTCATCAACGACGATCTCCAGCTTGAGCTTCTGCAGGAACTCGACGGTGAATTCCGATCCCCGGTAGCGCTCCACCTGGCCCTTCTGGCGCCCGAAGCCGCGCACCTCGCTCACCGTCATACCGACGATGCCTGCATTCACGAGCGCGATCTTGACGTCCTCAAGTTTGAAGGGACGGATGATGGCCTCGATTTTCTTCATGGATGCGGCGGGGGGTCAAGGTGAGCTCTGAAATGGATCCTGACGGATGATGGCGTCCGCAGGGGTCGCCGGCAGCCGGTGGGGATGGGTGGAACCCTGTTGCACTGGTCCAGTCTGCCTGGCTTGGCCAGATTGGCTGGCTCGGTTGGCAGGGATTGAACGGTTCAGCGGGGCCCGAATAGCTCGGCTGATTCCTGCTGATGCCACGAGGCCGGGCCAGGTTCTCTGACACGATCGCGTTGGACGCAGACGGACTGGACAGCGGGGTTGCTGACCCACAGGGCTGGTGAGAATCAGACCTGCTGACCATCAGTCGTCCTGGATTCAGTCGAGCTGGGGTCTGATCAGCTGAGCTCCGGTCGGCTGGGACCGGCTTGGCTGGGTCGGTGTTGCCGTTCCAGGAAGCGAATCCAGTCTCGCAGACATCCGTATGGGCTGGCGGCCCTGTCATTAGGCCCGAGTCCAGCGGCAGCTGTCGTAACGATCGCTACGACTCCTGCGGCCCCGCCGAGATCCAGTACCTTCGAACCTTGCGAACCTGCCGCCAGACCATGGTCCTTGGTGCCACCGATCCGGCCGAACGCACCCAGACGCCGAGCTACGGCGAGCGGGCGATCGCCGAGGCCGAGCTGATCTGCTTCGACAACCCTCGCCCGGGCCGGCCCTATGAGGTGTCGATCGAGCTGCCGGAGTTCACCTGCAAGTGCCCGTTCTCGGGTTACCCCGATTTCGCCGTGCTGCGGTTGCTCTATCAGCCCGGCCCTCGGGTGCTGGAGCTGAAGGCCCTCAAGCTCTATGTGAATGGCTACCGCGAACGCACCATCTCCCATGAGGAAGTCGCCAACCTGATCCTCGACGACTTCGTCGCCGCCTGTGAGCCGGTCTGGATGGAGCTGCTGGCCGATTTCAATCCCCGTGGCAACGTGCACACCCTGGTGCGGGTCAGCCATGGGCAACGCCAGCCCTGTTGAGCTTGAGGGAGCCGCCAGGCAGGGAGAAGCTCCTCCTGGCGGCCCTTTCTGAAAGCCCTCCCCTCAGGCCGCCTCCTGGGGCGCTGGACTCGCAGACACCCGTCCGAGCAGGGCCGGGAGTTCGGCGGCGAAGGCCGTCAGGTCGCGATTGCAGAGGCCGGCCACGTGCAGACGTCCAGCCTCGGCTTCACTGATGGCCCACAGCTGGCGGGTGGCCACCAGGCTCAGCCCGCCGCCGAGCAGGGCGATGGCGAAGCCGCTGTAGACGAGGGGCACACCTGGATCTCGCTTGAGCAGGATGCCGCTTGCCGGCAGCACGGACACCACGCGGATCGGCAGGCTGCGCACCTCCACCGGTTCACCGCCGGGCTGAATCTGGGCCAGCAGCTCGCCATCGGGGCCAAAGATCTCCGCTGGTCCCTGCTCGCTGCGCAGGCTCAGAAACACCGGCTCGCTGCCATCGGGGCGGGTTGGCAGCACCAAGCCCCAGACCTGCTCACCCAGTTCGGGATAGGTCTGCAGCGGCAACTGCAAGACGGGGCTGCGCCCCAGCTGAATGTTGACCGCAGCCAGAGCCCAGTCCGCCTGATAGAGGGTCATGCCCCGGTGGCGCAGGGGATGGTTGACGCTGATCACGGCCCGAAACGGCTCCACGGCAACGGCCATCGCTTCACGGGCGCTGGCGGACGCAGGCCTCGCCTCAGGGGCCGTGAGTGGCTGCTCGATCGGGGCCGGGCCAGGCCCTGATGGCCCGCCTGCGGCTGGGGCCTTGACACCAGTACGTGCCCGGTTGATGGCTGATCCGGGGTCTGCGGCGTTGGGGTCTCCAAGGCTGGAAGGCGACCTGGCCGGATCAACAGTGGTGTTGTCGGTTGCTGGCGTCTCGCCACCCCGAGGCGGCGCAATCAAGCGCAGGCTGGAGCTGAATTGCTCGGGCCGGCCGGCCGGATCCCGTTGGATCTGGAAATCGTCAAGGGCCAGGGTCAGCTGGGTATGGCCGCGGCTGTCGAGCAGTTCCAGCTCCCGACCCGGGGCAAGGAAACGCTCCAACCGCTGGCCCGCCACAGCCCCCCAGGCAGCTCCCACCATCAGCACCACCAGCCCGGCATGGACCAGCAGCGGACCGACCCGGCCCAGCACGCCCCTCCGGGCCGCCAGGCGATCGGGCTGGCGTTGCACCTGCCAACCTCCCGCCCGCAGTTCCCGCTCCAACCGATCCAGGCAGGGGCCTGGCTCGGCGCTGAGCAGCGTTTCGGCCACACTCAACTTGCTCAGCTGGCGCGGGGAGCGGTAGTCGATCCAGCGCAGGGAGGCCTGCAGGGCAGGCCACTGGCGACGCCAGCTGCACAGCACCAGGGCCAGGCCCAGCCAGGCCAGCAGCGCCAGGAACCAGCCACTGGAATAAACGTGGTCCAGTTGCAGCTGCAGGATCCCCTTGCCATCGACCAGGCCCAGCCAGGGGGCCGGGTCATAGCGCTGGTGGTAGAAGAGCTCGCTTTCTTTCTGGGGGATGGCGGTGCCGACGCCACTGGCGAGGGCGATCACCAGCAGCAACGTGATCGCCAGGCGCAGGTCGGCCAGCCAGCTGAGCCACCGCAGCAGCTGGCGCCAGGTGGTCGAAGAGGGAGCCGCCGTCATGGCAGCTGGGAGAGCAGGGTGAGTCCGCCTGTGGTCAGCAACACCACGCCGCTGATTGGTGGGATCCATTGGCCCAGCTGACGCAGCTTCAGGAGATCGGGCAGGCTGGCGGCGGCGGTGCCGACCAGCAGCAGGGGCAGCACCTGACCAGCACCAAAGCAGGTGAGCAGCACCATGCCCTCCAGGGGGCGGCCGTTCTGGGCCATCCAGGCCAGCAACACGGCCAGCACCGGGGTGGTGCAGGGGGTTGCCGCCAGACCGAAGGCGAGTCCGGCGGCCAAGGGGGCCAGTGGTGCCGGCACCCGGCGGCGCCAGACCTCGGGATCGGGACCGACAGGGAGGGGAAAGCGCAGCAGGCCGAGCAGATTCAGTCCCATCACCACCGCCACAACCGCCACCAGCAGCGGAATCTGGCTGGGCAGGCTGCCGTACAGGCGACCCAGCAGACCACTGGCCAGACCCAGAAGCACCAGGGAGAGAACGATGCCGGCGGCAAAGCTGATGCTGCGCTGCCAGGGAGCCTGGCGAGGCATGGACGGCTGCAACCGGACCCTGGGGCCATCGGCAGCGAAGCCGGCCAGATAGGCCAGGGTCACGGGCAACAGGGAAAGAGAACAGGGGCCGAGGCTGGTCAGCACACCACCGGCGAAGACCGCAGCCAGGGTGATCGGACCCGGATGGGCCAGGGAGCTCTGCAGCAGATGTTCGCTGCTGCGGGCCCAGTCGGCGAGCAGCAGCCCGAGGCTGGTCATGGCCGGAGGATAAAGGCCGCTGGGCTCACCCTATCGGGGCAGCTGGCTGGCGCCGACGGCGCGGCCGGGTGGTTTCAAGCCCCGTGGTTTCAAGAGAGCAGCGGATCAGCAGGCCGGCGATCAACAGGCTGCTGAGCAGGGAGTTACCGCCGTAGCTGATCATCGGCAGCGGCAGGCCGGTGGTGGGCATGGCACCACTGGCGACGGCGATGTTGAGGATCGACTGGCCGACCAGCAGGGTGGTGCAACCGATAGCCACCAGGCGATGTTGGTTGCTGCGGCAGCTGAGGGCCACCCTCAGTCCGACAAAGCCGAAGATCAACAGAAACAGCAACAGCATCACCGAACCGACGTAGCCGAACTCCTCGGCAAACACCGCGAAGATGAAATCGGTGGTCTGGATCGGCAGGTACTGGAGCTTCTGGGTCGAAAGCCCGAAGCCCTCGCCGAGGATGCCTCCCGAACCGATCGCCAGCAGACTCTGAACCAGCTGATAGCCATCGCCCTGGGCGTCACGCCAGGGATTGAGGAAGGAGGTGACCCGCAGCCGCTGGTACGTGTTGATCATGATGCTGCTGACGCCGAGCAGGCCCCCTGCCCCCGCCGCGCCAATCAACAGGGGCAGGGAGAGGCCCCCGGCCAGGGCCATCAGCCAGAGCAACAGCCCCATCAGCGCCGCGGTGCTGAGGTTGGGCTGCTTGAGGATCAGCAGGATCACACCGCCGAAGATGGCCAGCCAGAGCAATTTCTGATCGTTACCGATGCGGCGCCAGTGGGAAAACAGCACGGCTCCCTGCAGCACAACGAATGGTTTCACCAGTTCGGTGGGCTGGATCTGAATCGGTCCGAGCACCAGCCAGCGACTGGCGCCGTTCACCGTGCTGCCGATCACCAGCGTGGCGGCGATCAGCACCCCTGAGATCACCAGGGCCGTACCCGCCAGGTGCAGCCAGCGGCGCAGGGACGTGCGGATGGCCAGCAGCAGCAGGCCCCAGCTGGCCAGAAGCCAGAGCGCCTGGCGCTTGAGGTAGTAGGCCGCATCGCCCATTTCCCGGTCGGCGACGAACCAGCTGGCGGAGGTGAGGATCAGCAGGCCCACGATGCTCCAGAGCGCAACCAGGCTGATCAGCAGCCTCGCTTCGGCGGGCCACAGATCCCAGGGAAGGGGCAGCAGGCCCTGGCTAGCAGGGCTGGGGTTGGCGTCCTGGGCGCCAGTGCGGCCGAGCGATCGAAGAGGGGTTGGAGTCAAGGCTGGGGCCACGTCAATCGCCAATGGCCCATTGAGCCGTGAAGGGGCTGGCCTTGTCGAGTCCTGTCAGCAAAAAAGCCCCAACAAAGCGTTGAGTCAGCCTGGGCAAGAGCGCCTCAATTCGCAGCCACCAGCAGCTTCGGATGCCCTCAGACCTGGCCGAACACCGTTGCAATCAACCCAGGGGCTTGTGACGCGGCAGCCGAAGCCCGCGTCCGGGGAGGGCCCCCGTTTCAGTGGCTGAGCCTGCACCTGCCCAGACCTCACCCTGTGCGCATGGAGCTCAGCCCTGACCGTGGCAGTTGCGGGCATGCAGCCAGGGGCTGTTCGCTCACCAGCAGGGTTGGGATGCGGAAAACGGAGGGCCTCAGCAATGCTGGTGGCAAGGGCCTAGGCAGGTGCGCCCCAAAACCGAAACCCAGGCCTTCCTCTGGAAAGACCTGGGTAACCCCGTCCATCAGCTGATGGCGAACATGGGCCACAGAATCTGATTAAGACGCGGCAGCGACGTTGTTCAGAAAATTTGGCCCTTGAGTTATAGACAGAACCATCAATTGGGTGAAACAACGAGTCTGGGCGAGAACCAGATTCAGATGCCGATCCCTGAGTGATTGATGGACTTCAAACCGAGTCAGGCGAACAAAGCGAGATCAGCGGTTCAGCGCCCTGATGGAAGGGAAGGAACAGCTGCGCCCCATGAAGGCCAGCTGCTCAGACTGTCCGTCAGTTACCGCAGTTTTGCTGGCGACGTCCGGCGACCAACTCCACTTTCAGGATCTTGCCACCCTGTTTCATGATGCGCTGCTGTTCCGCGAACCAACTGGAATAAGGCACCCACTTGGTGAAGTAGGTGTTTTGCAATTCACGCTGGCTTCTGGCCTTTTCAGGACAAGGAATGCAGGCTGTGATCTTGAACAGGCGCATGGGGGCTCCGGGTCGGGACGACTGTGCAGGGATCAGGCAAGGCCCGAGCTGATGTAGTCGAAGTAGACGCCCATCTCACGACCGGCGTCGGGGCCGACCAGGGAGGCGGTGGCTTCCTTCATGGCCTGAATTGACTGAACGGTGGCACCGATGGGCACGCCGAGGGAGTTGTAGGTCTCCTTGAGGCCGTTCAGAACACGCTCGTCGAGGATCGAGGTGTCACCAGCCAGCATGGCGTAGGTGGCGTAGCGCAGGTAGTAATCCAGGTCGCGGATGCAGGCCGCATAGCGACGAGTGGTGTACATGTTGCCGCCCGGACGGGTGATGTCCGAATACAGCAGTGCCTTGGCGACGGCTTCCTTGATGATGGCCGAGGCATTGGCGCTGATGGTGGCGGCGGCACGGACGCGCAGCTCACCGCTGGCGAAGTACTGCTCAAGCCTGCCGATGGAACCGCCGTCAAGGTAGAGACCTTGAACGTCGGACTGGTTGATGACGTTGGTGATGGCGTCTTGCATGGATCCTGAGAGGAGTGGCGATGAACGGAGAGGGAAGAGACCTCAGGAGAGGGCGCCGACGACGTAGTCGAAGTAGAAACCGGCTTCCTCGGCATCGGAGCCAGTGAGGATGCCGGTGGCCACCGACTTCATTTCACGCACGGCTTCCGCCATCGCTTCCAGGGGGGTGCCGAGGGCTCGGTACATTTCCCGGGCGCCGATGATGCCGATCTCTTCGATCGGGGTCACATCGCCGGCGACGACGCCGTACGTGACCAAGCGCAGGTAGTAATCCATGTCCCGCAGGCAGCTGGCGGTCATCTCTTCACCGTAGGCATTGCCTCCGGGGGAGATGACGTCAGGGCGCTTCTGGAAAAGCTGGCCACCGGCCTGCTTGACGATGCGCTCGCGGCTTTCTGCCAGGACTTGGGCGACGCGGAGGCGACGCTGACCACCAGCCACAAACGACTTGATCTGGTCGAGTTCGCCAGGGCTGAGGTAGCGGGCTTCGGCGTCCGCGTTGATGATCGAGTTGGAGACGATGCTCATGCAGTTCTGCCTCGAAGCAAGCGGCCACCGTTGAAGGAGACCGGTATCCGGTGGGTAAGGGTTGAGGCCGACAGTGTCGACCGCCGAATCATTCTGTGGCAACGCTCCTCTGGAGCCTGGGTGCCGGTAACAGATCTTCACGGCCGAATTGCGGTTGAGATCCCTTGGGCTGCAAAGGTTCTGGCGCCAGTTGGTGACTGCTGCCGACCGCAGCAATTGTTAATCACTTCCTGCCGAGACTCCAGATCAAAGCAAGCGAACATCCCCCGATCTTGGCGATGAATCGCTTCTTGAGTTCAGCAGAAGAATGCATAAAGCAACCTCCCGGAGTTTGCCTCCGGGAGGTTGCTGTCGGCACTTGCCCGAGGTTCAGGCCTCCGGGGCCGGATCCTCTCCCCTGGCCGTCCGTCTCAGATGGCTCCGCCCGGCGGCGGATTCAGGCCAGCATTACCGCCGTAGAGGTTGGCCGTGCGGTTGACGGTGCTCAAGGGCAGGCCGTCGGCGGTGTTCAAACCCGTGAGATAGGGCACGGTATCGCGGCCGAAGCTGCTGGCGTACTCCGAACTGGAGAGCACGGCTTCAACCGCCGCCCTCTGACCGTGGCTGGAGCGTGTGGCGAGGAAGCCGCTCACCTCCGCAGGCTGGGCGGCGCGCCCCAGCAGGGCGAGATAGACCGCCGAGGCACCCCGCAGTGGTGCCATGCGTTGGATGCGTTGCTGGAACAAGTCGCTCAGGGCGATCTGGCCGACGAAATCAGCCACGGTGAACACCCCGTTGCGGAACTGGGATTCGGCATCACCGAGTCGCTCGGCGGCCAGAGGCGTGCGATTGAGCAGTTGGCGATAGCTCGCTTCAATCGCCTCGCTCAACTGGCTCGCACTGGGGGCGGTGGGCAGCTGGACGGGACGTCCCAGACTCTGACGACGCCTGAACCCCTGGGGTGAACCTGGCCGCAGGGCCTTCGCCATCGCGGCACCAGGCTGCTCAGCCAGCGCTGAACCATAGCCGCTGGTCTGGGCCGCACGCCAGTCGCCCGTGCCCGTCAGCGACGTAGGCGCCAGTGGGGTGCCTACGACTGGAGAGGGCGCTCGCCTCGGCAGCGACGGGACCATCCCTGGCTGCCAGCGCGGCTGACTCCAGCTGCGGCTCGGTAGCGGGGGCTGCTTGATGCTATGGGGTCCGGCGATGCTCGCAGGGGCAGGAGCAACGCTCTGGCCGCCGCTGATGGCGGCCGTCCAGCTGCCTCGAATGACGCGATTGCGATCGGGCAGGTTGCGGGCAACGGTGTCAGCGACGGTTCGCAGCTGTTGCGGCCTGGGTACATCAGGACGACTGACCGGTGTGAGATCGGCCACGGCAGCGCCATCGAAGGGACGACGCAGGGAAGGCACCTGACGGGCGTTGCGGTCGCTGGCGGTGATGAAGCGTTCGTAGGGAACTGTGTCCTCACCGAAGGCTTCGTTGTACTCGCGGCTGTTGATCATGGCGTCGACGACGCCGTAGAAGCCGCTGCGGGCAGCGGTGTCGAAGTAGCTGTCGATCTCCCAGCGGCCGAAGGTGGGGCGCCCCAGGATGCGGCGATGCATCACCTCGATCGCCTTGCAGATGTACAGGCCACTCCAGTAGCGACGACGGAAGGCCTTGGAGCGGGCCACCTGGCGGATGAACTCCCGCAGGCTGATGTCACCGTTTTCGAGCTTGATCTCCTCGACGGTGTTGCGCTCACCGGCATAGCCGGCGGTGCCCAGAATCTGGACATAGACGCCGCGGATCACCGCCTGGGTGGCCGCTTCGGTGCCGCGGATGCTGGGCTGGCCCCCGCGCCTCGGCACGGAGTTGCCACCGGTGGCGATCTGTTGCAGCCGCAGCACTCTGGGGCCGACCCGGCGCGGGGTGGACTTGCGGAACTGGGCGCTGTCCATCTGGCCCGGCTGACGCAGGCCGTTGCCGATCAGGATCCGGCGGCTGTCATAGCTGAACGGCGCCGGCCGGGTGGCCACCGAGGCGGTACTGGACGGGAAGATGGCGCCGTAATTGAGGCCGATCGGATCGTTGCCACCGCCGTAGGGATGCTGGTCGGCGAAGGGCTGGCGGTAGGAGGCGTAGAGGGTGATGTACTGAGGGGCACCCTCGAACGGGGCGCTGTAGCGGAAGAGCTTGCGGTTGGATCCCCAGCCGGCACTCTCCTGGGCCTCTTCGCCCAGGTCCCGTAGGTAAGGAACGGTTTCCTCGCCGAAGACCCGGGCGTATTCCAGGCCATTGACCAGGGCGTCGACCAGGCCGCCGAGTCCCCTGCTGCTGACAATGGCGAAGTACTGGCGGAATTCCTCAATCGAGCTGACGCCGCGACCCAGGAAGTGGCGGAAGGCCAGCTCGACGACCCGGCTGTTGGAGAAGCGCCCGTAGAACTGGCGCCGGTATTCGTTACTCCGGCCAAGGGCGCGGATGAATTCCCGCATCGACAACTGGCCCTGGCGCACCTGGGTGGCCTCAACGGGGCAGACCTCCTGGGAATAGGCCTTGGCGATGTCGCGCTCGAACACCTGGCGGTAGGCGGCCCGGATCACTTCAGCCTTTTCGCTGCCGGGAAGCCTCGGGCGCATGATGAAGCGCTGCCCCCCCTCAGCCGCCAGGGCGTAGATCGCGGGCAGCTGCAGGCCCTGGTTGACCGGGCTGCCCAGCCGGGCGCGGCTGGAGGGTGTGGGTACCTCCAGTTCCTTGAGCAACACGTTGAAGTAGTCGATGACCAGGCTGCGGGCCTGGGGCTCGCCCTGGAACAGGCCGGCGCCGGCGGCCCTCATTTCCTGCAGGGCCACGTTGGTGGCGGCCAGGGAGCAGGCCTTCTCGAGCACGTCCCGCAGACCGCGGGTGTTGACGGCCAGGATGCTGGGGTCGCCGGCGACGATCGCGTAGCTGACGTAGCGCAGGAACCAGGCAAGGTCGCGGATCGACTTCTTCATCCGGTCGGTGCCGTAGCGACCGACGCTGATGGGGGTGAAACCGGTGGGCAGGATCACCCGCACATCGGCGTCGCCACCGGCACCTTCGAGCAGCCGGCTCAGCAGGTTGCCGCGACTGGCAGCGGCGCCGGTGAAGGTCTGCACCGATCGCTGGAAGGCCGCCTGGTCAGCAGCGAGCGGTTCGCCCTCGGCACCGGCACCGCCGGGCAGGGGGGAGTCGAGATAGGAGAGCGGTGTGCCGCCCGAAAAGATGCGGTTGGCGGCCTTGGCCACGATCGCAGCGGCATTGGCCGACAGCCGCTGGGCCACCGTCACCCTGATCTGGCCACTCTGGAAGAAGGTGGTCAGGGTGTCGAGTTCGCAGCGGTCGGGGAAGCGGTCCTGTTGCTCCGCCTGACGGACGCTGGAGAGCGGCAGGGTGTCGTAGCGCTGGGGGGTGACCCTGGTGCTGCCGCTGCTGGCGGTCACGGTCATGAACGAGAGCGAGCCGGGCCTCGGAACGTTACGGCTGGCCCTCCTGCCCTCCGGCCGGCCATGAACAAATGTTTGCAGCCGTCGGCGCTACGGCCGCTGCCGCCGTGAAATGCTCGCCAAGCGGCCCAGCGTCTTGCCGATGAGCTCCAGTCCCAGGGATGCCGCCACGCCGGTGGTGAGCGCTTTCTACGATCGATTCCCCTATCCCGGAGATCCCCTCCAGGACGGTCCCCCCCCGGGATACAACTGGCGTTGGTGCGTTGACAGCGCCATGGCGGGGGCCCTGGGAAGCTTGCCGCCGGCGCCGCCCTCCGGGCCTCGAACCTGGCGCATCCTCGATGCAGGCTGCGGTACCGGCGTGAGCACCGACTACCTCTGCCATCTCAACCCCGGTTCCCATGTTCTGGCGGTGGATATCAGCGCCGGCACGCTGGAAGTGGCCCGGGAGCGCCTGCGCCGTTCCGGGGCGGCCCGCCAGGTGCAGGAGCTGCGCCTTGAGCAGCGCAGCCTGCTGGACCTGGAAGAGGAGGGCGAGTTCGATTACATCAACTCCGTCGGGGTGCTCCATCACCTGCGCGAGCCCGAACAGGGGCTGAAGGCCCTCGCCCGACAACTGCGACCCGGCGGGGTCCTGCATCTGTTCCTGTACGCCGATGGCGGCCGCTGGGAGATTCATCGCAGTCAGCTCGCCCTCTCCCTGCTGGAGGTGGGCACGGGGGACGAGGGCCTGCGGCTGGGGCGCCAGTTGCTGCGGGAGCTGCCGGAGGCCAATCGGCTGCGGCGCCATCACGAGCAGCGCTGGGCAATGGACACGGCCGCCGATGCCAACTTCGCCGACATGTACCTGCACCCGCAGGAAACCAGCTACGACCTTGACCGCCTGCTGCGCTTCGTCGAACAGGCGGATCTGAGCTTCGCCGGCTTTTCCAATCCCCAGGTGTGGGATCCGGCGCGGCTGCTTCAGGGGGAACTGCTGGAGCGGGCCCAGGCCCTGCCGAAGCGGCAGCAATGGGCTCTGGTGGAAGCCCTTGATCCCGACATCAGCCACTTCGAGTTCTTTCTCACCAAGGGGGCGATCGAGCCGCTGCAGTGGAGCGATGAGGCACTTCTGGCCCATGGCGGCCAGCGCAATTGCTGCCTCTGGGGCTGGCCGTCCACCAGCCTGATGGGTCCCGATCTCCAGCCGCTCTCCATCGCTGCGGCGGATCTGGAGCTGTTGCTGGCCTTTGAGGCGGCCCCCGCCGGCACCCCCCTCGGCCAGCTGAGCCTCACCATGGATCGAGCCGAGCGACTGCAGCGCTGCCGGCGGCTGATCGCCGATTGCCTGCTGCTGCCGGTGAGCCCCTGACTGCCAAGCGGCGGTGCTTTCGGCAACGGTGCCGTAACCCTGCGTGATAACCTCCGACCGCCCAGTCGGAACCCGTCGGTTGCAGGCTGCCTTCACCACTCCGATGCCCCCTTCCCCCAGCGGGGAGTCGTTGTCCGAGGCGAAGGAAGCATCCGAAACCAACGATTTCCCCCGTGATGTCGGGACCGGTGAACTCCTCACCGATCTGCATCACTCGCCCCCATCCCCCTCGCCCGAACCGGCTGACGGCTCTGGCAACGGGGCAGCGTCCTCGCCAGGCCCGACTCAGGGCCCCGAATCCGCTGACGGCTCGTTGAACGGCCCCGGACCTCTCAAGGGGTCTGAGAACGGTTCCGACAACGGCATGGATGGTTACCTCCGACTTCAGCGCCGCCTGATCCTGGCGACGCTGGCGGCCACCGCCCTGGTGGTGCCGCTCACGGCTCTCTGCTTCGACCTTGCGACCGCCGGCAGTCTTCTGATCGGAGCCCTCGCGGGCCTCCTGTACATCAGGCTTCTCGCCCGCAGCGTCTCCCGTCTCGGCGGGGAGCGCAAATCGGTGGGCAAGGTGCAGTTGCTGGTCCCTGTCGTCCTCGTGCTCGCGGCCGCAAGGATCCCCCAGCTTGAGATCGTTCCAGCCCTGCTGGGATTTCTTCTCTACAAACCCGCTCTGATCGTTCAGGCCGTCGTCGACTCCTGAGCCACCAGAGCTGGGTCACCGGCCCAGCCCAGCAGGGTCGTGCCGCTCCCCTGGTTCCACCAGGCTTCTCTCCCCCCAGAACCACCCTCCAGGACAGTCATCCCGATGGTTCCGTTGCCCCTTGCCCTTCCCCTTGCCGAACTGGAGGTGGGTCAGCACCTCTACTGGCAGCTCGGCAATCTCAAGATTCACGGCCAGGTGTTCATCAGCTCCTGGGTCGTCATCGGCGCCCTGCTCGCCGTCGTGGTGATCGGCACCCGCAAGCTGGAGCGCGATCCTGGCGGTGTGCAGAACCTGCTGGAATTTCTTTGGGATTACATCCGCGATCTTTCCCGCGAACAGATCGGCGAAAAGGCCTATCGCGATTGGCTTCCGTTCATCGGCACCCTGTTTCTGTTCATCTTCGTCAGCAACTGGGGTGGGGCTCTGATTCCCTGGAAGCTCATCCATCTCCCCAGCGGCGAACTCGGTGCTCCCACCGCCGACATCAACACCACCATCGCGCTGGCGTTGCTGGTATCGCTGGCTTACTTCTATGCAGGTCTGAGTCGTAAAGGCTTCCGGTACTTCGAGTACTACGTCGAACCGACTCCGATCATGCTCCCCTTCAAGATCGTCGAGGATTTCACCAAGCCTCTCTCCCTCTCCTTCCGACTTTTCGGCAACATCCTGGCCGATGAATTGGTGGTGGCGGTTCTGGCTTTCCTTGTCCCCTTGGTGGTGCCTCTTCCGGCCATGTTCCTGGGGCTGTTCACCAGCGCCATTCAGGCGCTGATCTTCGCGACACTCGCCGCTTATTACATCGGTGAGGCTGTTCACGAGGAGCACCACTAGGTCTCCTCGCCGGGCCGGTACGCCGGTCTGGCAAACTTCAACGCGCGCAGGTCCGGCTTGATCCGGGCCCGTCTCCCGGCTCCTGGCTGGGAGATGTCCCAGGCGCGGAGTTCAAACCCCGGTTCGTTTCGCGCTTCAACCGCGCCCCTCATCCCTTTCCCACCATGGATTCGCTTACTTCCGCCGCGTCTGTTGTGGCTGCTGGTCTCGCCGTCGGTCTCGGCGCCATCGGTCCTGGCATCGGCCAGGGCACCGCTGCCGGCGGCGCTGTCGAAGGTATTGCCCGTCAGCCCGAAGCTGAAGGCAAAATCCGCGGCACCCTGCTGCTCTCGCTGGCCTTCATGGAGGCCCTCACCATCTACGGCCTGGTGGTCGCCCTGGTGCTTCTGTTCGCCAACCCGTTCGCCTGAGGTCTGGAGGGGCAGGAGCCGGTACCGGATTGAAGCGGTCCGGCTCCTACGCCTTTCCTGGTCCCACCTGCCTGGTTGGGCCCGCAAGCCTGGCCTGAAGCAGTAACACTGGGCGGCATGTCCGCCTTTGATCGCTCCATCCATTCCCGCACCACCGCACGCCAACCCGTCCCATGACCAGCTGGCTTCTGCTTGCCGAGGCAGGCGCTAAGGAGGGAGGTCTCTTCGACCTCGACGCCACCCTGCCGCTGATGGCGTTGCAGGTGGTGATCCTCACCTTCGTTCTCAACGCCCTGTTCTTCCGTCCCGTCGGTCAAGCCGTCGAGGATCGTGAGGGCTACATCGCCACCAGTCGCGCCGATGCCAAGGCCAAGCTGGCCCAGGCTGAACGTCTCGAAGCTGATCTGCGCGATCAGCTCAAGCAGGCTCGTCAGCAGTCCCAGAAGCTGATCGTGGAGGCTGAGCAGGAATCCGAGCGTCTCTATCGGGAAGCGTTGGCGTTGGCCCAGGCCGATTCCAACAGCAGCCGCGAGCACGCCCGCCGAGAGATTGATTCCCAGCGCACCGCCGCCCTTGGCCAACTCCAGGGTGAGGCGGATCAACTTGCCGATCTGATTGTCGATCGCCTCCTTGCCGCCTCATGACCATGGCCATTCCCTTGCTTCTGGGCTCCCACGGTGGTGGGTTCGGCCTCAATCTCAATCTCTTCGATACCAACATCATCAACCTGGCGATCGTTATCGCCGGTCTGGTTTGGTTTCTCAAAGGATTTCTTGGCGGCATCCTTGAGCGCCGCAGGGCCACGATCCTCGCCGATCTCAAGGACGCCGAAGACCGTCTCACCGCTGCTGCCACCTCCCTGGCCGAGGTGCAACAGGGCCTGAGCCAATCCCAGGCCAGGGCTGAGCAAATCCGCGCCGATGGGGTCAGCCGCGCCCAGGCCATCCGGCTGGACAGCGAGCGGCGCACCGTCGAGGAAATGGCTCGCATCAAACAGGATTCGGTCTCCAACCTTGATGCCGAAGCGGCCCGCGTCACCTCCCAGCTGCGCCGAGAGGCAGCCCGTCTTGCCATCGAGAAGGCGCTGGAAACTCTGCCTGGAAAACTGGATCAAGCGACCCAGGCCCGACTGATCGACCAGTCCATCCAATCCCTGGGGAACGCCTGATGCCGCTGCTCAACACCATCACCAGCCCTTGGGCCGAAGCCTTCCTGCAGGTGAGCGAGGCCAACGGGGACACAGAACAGGTGATCGACCAGGCCAAGGATGTGCTGGCCATCTGGGAGCAATCCCCGGAATTACGGGCGGCGATGGCCTCCCCGGTTCTTGAAGTTGCAGCCAAGAAGGCTGCCCTGGTGAGCCTGTTCGGCGAGCAGGTGTCACCTGCTTTCCTGAATCTGCTCAAGCTGCTCGCCGATCGGCAGCGGATCGGCTACCTCGATGCGGTGCTTGAGCGCATGCTGGAACTCTTCCGCCAGCAGAACGGCATCGCCCTGGCCACGGTGACCTCCGCCACGGCCCTCAGCGAGGAGCAACAGGCTCTGATCGCCGAGAAGCTCAAGACCGTCGCGGGCACCGACAAGGTGGAGATCAACCTTCTGGTGGATCCCGACCTGATCGGTGGTTTCGTGCTCAGCGTCGGCTCCCAGGTGATCGACGCCAGCCTTGCCGGTCAAGTGCGTCGGCTCGGTCTGGAACTGGCCAAGGTGAGTTAACGCTCTCGCCAGCGTCGGTAGCGGACTGACTCCCCTGCGACGTCTCTTCCCTTCTTCTCCCCTCACCCCCTCCTTCATCGCCTCCCCCTTCCGGGGACTTCCACCCATGGTTTCCATCCGCCCCGACGAGATCAGCGCCATTCTCAAGCAGCAGATCGCTGACTACGACAAGTCGGTTTCGGTCAGCAACGTCGGAACCGTGCTCCAGATCGGCGACGGCATCGCCCGCGTCTACGGCCTCGAGCAGGTGATGGCCGGCGAACTCGTCCAGTTCGAGGACGGCACCGAGGGCATCGCCCTCAACCTAGAGGAGGACAACGTCGGCGCCGTGCTGATGGGCGAAGGCCGAGGCATCCAGGAAGGCAGCACGGTCAAGGCCACCGGCAAGATCGCCGCTGTCCCCGTCGGTGACGCCATGCTCGGCCGGGTGATCAACGCCCTCGGTCAGCCCATCGACGGCAAGGGTGAGATCGCCACTACCGAGACCCGCCTGATCGAATCTATGGCGCCGGGCATCATCCAGCGCAAGTCGGTGCATGAGCCGATGCAGACAGGCATCACCGCCATCGACGCCATGATCCCGATCGGCCGAGGCCAGCGGGAGCTGATCATCGGCGATCGTCAGACCGGCAAGACAGCGATCGCGATCGACACGATCATCAACCAGAAGGGCGAAGACGTCGTCTGCGTCTATGTCGCCGTCGGTCAGAAGGCGGCTTCGGTCGCCAACGTGGTGGAAGTGCTGCGCGAGCGCGGCGCCCTCGACTACACCGTCGTCGTTGCCGCCAGCGCCTCCGAGGCCGCTGCCCTGCAGTACCTGGCTCCTTACACCGGCGCGGCGATCGCCGAGTCGTTCATGTACAAGGGCAAGGCCACCTTGGTGGTCTATGACGACCTCACCAAGCAGGCTCAGGCGTACCGCCAGATGTCGCTGCTGCTGCGCCGTCCTCCCGGTCGTGAGGCCTATCCCGGCGACGTCTTCTACTGCCACAGCCGCCTGCTTGAGCGAGCCGCCAAGCTCTCTGATGCCATGGGCAAGGGCTCGATGACGGCCCTGCCGATCATCGAAACCCAGGCCGGTGACGTCTCGGCCTACATCCCCACCAACGTGATCTCGATCACCGACGGTCAGGTGTTCCTGAGCTCCGACCTGTTCAACTCCGGCCTGCGTCCCGCCATCAACGTCGGTATCTCCGTGAGCCGCGTGGGCGGTGCCGCCCAGACCAAGGCGATCAAGAAGATCGCCGGCACCTTGAAGCTGGAACTGGCCCAGTTTGATGAACTGGCCGCCTTCTCCCAGTTCGCCTCCGATCTCGACGCCGCCACCCAGGCCCAGCTGGGCCGTGGCAAGCGCCTGCGCGAGCTGCTCAAGCAGCCCCAGTTCAGCCCGCTCAACCTGGCGGAACAGGTGGCTGTGGTCTATGCCGGCGTCAAGGGTCTGATCGACGATGTGCCCGTGGATCAGGTGGTGCTGTTCGCCCGCGAACTGCGTGAGTACCTCAAGAGCAGCAAGCCCGAGTTCATCAGCAAGGTGATGGCCGAGAAGCAGCTCAGCGACGAAGCCGAGGCCATGCTCAAAGATGCCATCAAGGAGGTCACCTCCTCGATGCTCGCGGCAGCCTGAGGAACCTGAGCCATGGCCAATCTCAAGGACATCCGCGACCGCATCAGTTCGGTCAAGAACACTCGCAAGATCACCGAGGCCATGCGCCTGGTGGCGGCCGCCAAGGTGCGCCGTGCCCAGGAGCAGGTGTTGCGCAGCCGTCCCTTCGCCGATCGCCTCGCCCGCGTGCTGCAGAACCTGCAGACCCGCATGGGTTTTGAGGGGGCCGATGCCCCCCTGCTCTCCCAGAGGGAGGTGGGCACCATCACCCTGCTGGCGGTCACCGGCGACCGGGGCCTCTGCGGCGGCTACAACGCCAACATCATCAAGCGCACCGAGCAGCGCTTCGCCGAGCTCAAGGGCCAGGGCTACGAGGTGGATCTGGTGTTGATGGGCCGCAAGGCAATCACCTATTTCCAGAACCGCGCTTCCCAGTACAAGATCCGCGCCACCTTCACCGGTCTTGAGCAGGTGCCCACGGCCGATGAGGCCAACAGCATCGCCAACGAAGTGCTGGCTCAGTTTCTCTCCGGCAGCACCGATCGGGTCGAGATTATCTTCACCAAGTTCATCAACCTGGTGAGTTCCAAGCCGGTCGTCCAGACCCTGTTGCCCCTGGATCCCCAGGGCATCGCCGTGGCCGAGGACGAGATCTTCCGTCTCATCACCCGTGAGGGGCGCCTCGGAGTTGAGGTGGCCAAGGTGGACAGCACCCAGGCGCCGCTGCAATCGGACTTCGTGTTCGAGCAGGACCCCGATCAGCTGCTCAATGCCCTGCTGCCTCTGTACCTGTCCAACCAGCTGCTGCGGTCCCTCCAGGAGGCCGCCGCCAGCGAACTGGCCAGCCGGATGACAGCCATGAACAACGCCAGCGACAACGCCAAGGCCCTGGCCAAGTCGTTGACCCTGGATTACAACAAAGCCCGCCAGGCTGCCATCACCCAGGAAATCCTGGAAGTGGTGGGTGGCTCCTCAGCGATGTGAACCAGCCCCCGGCTCCCATGCCGGGATCACCCAACCCAGATCGGTGGCATCTCCACCATCTCTTGATTGTGTTGGCCTTTCTTGCTCCTGCAGGCTTCTTGTTGCGGCACAGCCCGCAGCGGCGAAGCCTGCAGGAGCTTTTTGGTATCAAATCGCTCTGATCGCGGCAGCAATCCCTTGCGGCAGTGCAGACGCCGCGAAGGCCTGCCATCACGGCTCTTGATGAACCGGTTCGCTCCGTGACCTGGGAGTGCTGCCCAAGCTCTGCCGAACTCCCACCACGTGATGGAAGCCCTGGCCTGGACTGATCCGGGATCGGCGGAGCTTTCCAAGTCATCAAGTCACGGCTCGAGCTGTACCGTGGCCCACGGCAATGTCGCCCTGGTCATCGCAGGCCGGATGCGGCTGGCTCTGAGCGGCATCGATCGGAGCTGGTGGCCAACCGCCCGATCGCCCAGGATGATCAAGGGCCTTCGCAGCGCGCCCCCGCCCGGGCGTCCCGCTCACCTACTGGTCATGGTCCCTTCCGTTCCCCTTGCGCCCAGCCTGAGCCTGCAGCCCCTGTTCCCCCTGGCCCTCGGGATGGTGCAGCTGGCGAGCGATCCCCTCGACACGGCCCTGCAGATGCAGGCGATCCGCCAGTTGCAGGGAGAAGCGGATTCCAACCCGGACCCTGGCTGCGCCTGGACCGGCGATCTCAACGGCGTCTGGCAGCTGCATCGCCATCCCACCTTGACACCCCTGATCAAGCTCCTGACGGGCCATGCCGGCGCCTACCTGGAGGGCCTGGGCTTCGAGCGCAGCCGGGTGGCCCTGCATCTCCAACGCTGCTGGCCGGTGGTGAGCGAAGCGGGCCAGGTGGTGGGCCGCCATCACCATCCCAACGCCCATCTCAGCGCCGTGTACTACCTGAACGGCGACGGCAGTGGCCGCAGCGGTTGCCTGCGCTTTTATCCACCTCGCCAGCCCAACGAGCTGGTGCCAGGACTGGCGGTGGGCCATGACGGCCCGATCCGGCCCGATGCTGCTGGCACGGGCCAGTGGAATGCCCCCTGGTTTGATGTGGCGCCCCGGGCGGGCCTGCTGGTGCTGTTTCCGGCCAGCGTCGACCACGCCGTGCTGGAGAACGAGGAGCCCGATGACAGCCGTTTCTCGATCAGCCTGGATCTGGTGCTCACGGCGCCGAAGACAGGCGATGGCGCGCCGCCGGAATATCTGGCGCCGCATCCAGATGAGTGGCAGGCGCTTTGATCGATGTTCTACTTGAGTGTTGGGCAACGATTAAGTTGCTGGCTCTAGAGCCCTGGCAGCCTTAGGTTCTGCCGATATTGGCTGAAACCTGGAACCTCAGGCATTGACGCCATTGTGAGCTGGCTTTTGATTGTTGCTCCTTGCACTGATGCTGGTATCAGCCTTGCCGGCCAGCACGGGCGCCTCGATCACTGTCTCCGGCTGCTCGATGATGGTGGCCAGGCCGGAGCTGGGCTCTCTTCTGCAGCGTGATAGGCCCAGGTGGCGTCGATCAGGCAAGGGGAAGAGCCGCAGAAAAAATTTGACTTAATTGATATCCGCTTCGGGTGACAAGTAGAGGCAGCGTCAGTAGCGGAAGTACCTCCCTGATTGTGGGCAGGAATGATGCCAGCACGCACGCCCGGTTCAGCGGCCTCGCTGCAGCGGCTCAAGTCCGAAGTGGATCAACTGGAGCACCAGTTGGCTGCGATTGGTTACGCCAAATTTCTGCCGCAGAGAGCGGCCGTGGGTACGGACGGTCGTGTAGGCCATGCCTAAGCGATCGGCGATCTGCCGGTCGTTGCAACCTTCCATCAGCAGCACGGCCACCGCACGCTCGCGCCCTGTCATGGTGGGAGGACACTCCAGACCACCTGCAACCGCCAACTTCTGGTCGGCTATGAGTGCTTTTAGAGCCGGCGAACGATAGCTTTTGCCCTGGGCCAGGGAGATGATCAGCTGATCCTGAGGATCTCCGGGAGAAAAAATTTCCTCTTCGCAGATCACCGCCGTGGCTTTTGACTTGAAGGCTAAGCGTGGATCGTGCCGACTTGAATTCACAATCAAGATGCTACACAAATTTCTCACAAATTGATGGGCATAGTCTATTACCTCTAATCCTGAATTGGCTTGATCCAAGTCAGGAGTGACGATCAAGATGCCTGGCTGGTGTTGCTGAATACCCTCCAGTGCCGCAAGCTTGCTTGAGGCCATGAAGGCGAAGCACCGCTTTTGAGAAACTAGATGATAAAACCCAAACAGCATGAGGCGCTGACTGGACACAACACCCACCTTCAGTCGAATCTCACTTGTCAGCAGCCAGTTAATCGCAGCTGAAAAATTTGGCCTGGTTTGCCTCAGGCGCGGCAAATAATCCACAACTCATTGACCGCGACTGTGATCCCGACACTAACCTGAGCCACCAGAAACCTGCAGCCATTCTTCAGGTTGACTTGGCGTACTCCCTGTGCCGACTGAGAAATTGGCTTAAGGCTGGACAAAGGCTTTGGTGCTTGCCTGAGATCAGGTGTTGCAGCCGCTTTCGCCGAATATTGCGGTTACTGATGACTGTGGATGGCGCCGCACCGATGAACGGAATGCCGCGATCCAATGCGATGCTGCTCGTGGGTTGCATCAGATCTCCTGCAGTCTGATTGTTGATTGGCGGCCAATCGAGAAAACTCTATGAGGCAAAATAGCTGGCCTGGTGCTGTTGATTGATTCACGCCAAGCGCGTCTTGCTGTCCTTCGACCAGGTTCGCTCAGGACACGAGACAAGAGTGAGCCCCTCAGTGGACTGGAGGGCTGATTCAAAGTGTGTCAAAAGTGCCCTTGGCATGGCTGCCTCCATGGGCTGGGCATGGCGGGATTGCCTCCTCCTTGTGCCTGAAACCACCTTGGCCGCCACCGATCTCGATCGGATCACCTTGCCGGGGGGCGATACCTGATCCCCGCACGCGGCGCGGGGCGCCTATTCCCTCGTGGCCTCTGCTGGTGCTGGGCACCCTGATCCGTCGCCAGAGCCTTGCATGATCTGGAGCGATTCGCAGAGCGCCACCGTGACGTCCTCGCCGAGGTGCTGGGTCCCGAGCCAGAGAAGGACTGATGAGACTCCCCAGCACCCCTGGGGCAACCCTTTTGCGCGGCAGGCTCCTGCCTCACTTTGTATTAATCACTACCAAAACTGATGCTCGCCTCGTCCAACTGAAGGAGATGGGGGTGTTGGACCCTTTACGCCTCTAGGTGGGGTGAATGAAAGTGAGTTCGTCCTCACCTTTTCTCGGGACACCACTCATGAAACGCTATCTGCTTCTGTCGATTGGCTGTAGTGCTTGTTTGGTCGCTGGGGCGGCAACAGGTGCCAAGGCGGATACTTCTACTACTATCAATGCAAAGGGTGAGGTGCCCAGTGCATGCTTTGTGACTGGCGCCTCACTGCCCCTGGGGCTTTCAGGCCGCAATGACTTGAGTGCCACTGGCGCTACGGATATGCAATCCAGTGGTCCAGCCACCTTCGCATTGGACACGGTTTCAATCTCAGCCCCAGAGTTCGCAATGAAGGGCGGCTTATCAGCAAAAGTACTGCTCGCATCTTCCCAGGGTGAGCTAACGGCAACCGCTTTGTCTGCTGGCAAGCTGGATGTTAAACAGCCTCTGATTGACGAAAAAGTCAAGACTATTGTCAGCGTCGCATCTGATACAGGTGTCCTTGCCGCCGGCAATTATGAATTAAAAACCACTCTTACTTGTGTTAGCTATTAATAGCTAACACTGATCAGTTTTATCTTCAGCATGGGGCTCGACCTCTTTCGTGATGTTTGTCCTTCCCTCTCTGCTGGCGGTGGCGGTTTGGTTTGCCAAGCCGCCCCTGGGCTCCCAGGCCCGAATCACGGTGAACAACCCTGATGCCAATACCATCTTCCAGATCGTGGGCATCAATAAAGATGGGGTTGAACTCGGTCCAAGCAGTTTTACCGCCAACCCCGAGCAGCTCACCGTGGGCCGCAACCGCCCCCGCCAGGCTTTTATCCGCTTCGACCCCGATTCCCTCTGGGCCGTGTGCGCAGTTTCGATCAGCAAAAGTGAGGCCAAGGCCTTGAACACCACCGGCGCCATCGGCCAGCTTTCCATGCGAGTGCGGGCTTGCAAGCGCTATTCCCTCGCTCCCTGATTCGGCTATGGCACTCCGCTCGGGCCTGCGCCTGCGTTGCTGCGAAGGGCTTTTCGTGGTCTGTCTGGTTCCGGCCCTTGGTCTGACCCTGGCAGCCAATCCTGCCTCCGCTCAGCAGCTTCAGGTGTGGCCCGGCTTTCGGGATACCAACGGCCCCACCCTTGAGATCGAAACGGAAGACAACGTGCGCTGTCGCTACAGCCAGGGGGCCCGGCCCAGCTTCAGCGTGGCGGGCCTAAGCGCCAACCCCAGCACCAGTGCGCAGGCCAGCAGTGGTAATTCCAGTAGCAGTGCCATGGTCTCCCAGCTCGGCGGTGGCTTGATGCTCACGATTCCCTTCGGCGGGAGTTCGGTGAATGGCTGTGGTCGCCTTTCGGCCCTGCAGGAGCGCCGCAGCAAACTTGCCCTCGGTGCCGCCCTGCTGGACCAGGGCCTGATCACTCAGGAGCAGTTTCAGCAGCTCGGCGCCTCCATTGCCCGCGACCTGGGCATTCCAGCCGCCAGTTCTGCCGCCAGCTCTTCGGAGCATGCGCCAAGGCCGGTCTACGAACCGCCGCCGCCCGTGAGGACCGGCGCGGCCAGTGGGGGCCAAGCCGGCAGCCGGCCGTCGGGCGCCCTGCCTGGCCGTGGCCCAGCCACCAGCGCCACTCCCTTCAAGCCTCGTTTTTCCCCCGTGGACACCGGTAGCGGGGCAGCCTCTCCCCCAGGGGCTTCTGGAGGACGGCCTGTAGGTGCCATGAAATGAGCCTCGGGCTTGATGGCACGACCTGGAGGAGCGCCCAGGGCCGCAATGGCGGACCGCGTTCGGAGAGGATGGAGCCCAACCAAGGCAACTCGGTGACTGAAACCCCCACTTTTTTGATCACGGCCAGCCTCAAGGGCACCAGCCACGCCTTCCCCTGCCGCCCCGACCAGACCGTGCTGGCGGCGGCTGAGGCGGCGGGGGTGCCGTTGCCCAGTTCCTGCTGCTCGGGGGTGTGCACCACCTGCGCGGCCAAATTGGTGAGCGGCACGGTTCATCAGCCCGATGCCATGGGCGTCAGGGCGGAACTTCGGGAACAGGGCTATGCGCTGCTGTGCGTGTCTTATCCCCGCAGCGATCTCGAGCTGCTGGCAGGCCAGGAGGATGCCCTCTACGAGGCGCAGTTCGGCCAGTACCAGAAGTGAGGCTGGAGCCGCTGCAGCTCTGGTTCCAGCCGCAGCCGGGGCCGCTGTTGCCACAGCTGCGGCCCTCACTGCTGGCCCGGGCCCAGGCGCAGGCGGGTCCCGAGGCCCAGCTGTTGCGCTGGGCGATCACCGCCACTGAAGCGGAGCGGGGCTTGTGGATTGAAGCGGTCTTGCTGGTGGGGGACCTGGTGGGACAGCCGGCCGGACAGCGGCTGGGGCAGCCGGCACTCGCGGTCGGCACCCAGGCCCCTGGGGTTCCTGCACCCGGAAACGCTGCCATCAGGCATGCGGCACCAGGGACCACTTGCGATCGGCCTACCACGGCATCCCAGGGATCGTGAGCCTTGCGCTGCCACCCCTGCCCACCCTGCTGGTGATTCCCACCGGCGTGGGCTGCGCCCTGGGCGGCTACGCAGGGGATGGTCTGCCGGCGGCCCGGTTGCTGGCAGCGGCCAGCGGCTGCCTGATCACCCATCCCAATGTGATGAATGGCGCCGCTCTGTACTGGAGTGACCGCCGCATCCACTACGTGGAGGGCTGGGCCCTGGACCGCTTCGCCGCGGGGGAACTGGCCCTGGCGCCTGTGGCGGGCCGGCGGGTGGGACTGCTGCTGGATGCGGGCATTGAACCGGAGCTGCGCCAGCGGCAGATTCAGGCCGCCGAGGCCTGCCGCGCCACCCTAGGCCTGGCGATCGGCCCGATGATCACCAGCGACGAGCCATTTGGGGTGGGCCTGAATCTTGGCCCCAGCGGCGCCAGCTGGGGCACCCTTGCGCACCCCGAGGCGTTGCTGCGCGCCGGTGAACAGCTGGTGGCGGCGGGTGCCACCGCCATCGCCGTGGTGGCTCGCTTTCCCGAAGACCCCGGCAGTCAGGCTCTGGCGGCCTATCGCCATGGCGACGGGGTGGATGCGCTCGCGGGAGCCGAGGCGATCATCAGCCATCTGTTGGTGCAGCACCTGGGCATCCCCTGTGCCCACGCACCGGCCCTGGCGCCCCTGCCCCTGGATCCCGATCTCGATCCCAGGGCGGCGGCGGAGGAACTGGGTCATACATTTCTGCCCTGCGTGCTGGTGGGGTTGAGCCGGGCCCCCGATCTGGTGGCGCTGGCTGCTGGGTTCGCTCCTGGCACGGCGACGACGGGTCGGCCGGGCCAAGCCGGTGGGTACCGGTCAGGTCTGCAGCCGAACGGAGCAGGCCTGCAGCAGAGCGGGACCCTGCTGACGGCATCAGCTCTCGGCGCCGTAGTCGCCCCGGCCGGCGCCCTTGGCAGCGAAGCCGTGCTGGCCTGCGCCGAACGGGGCATCCCCGTGATCGCGGTGCAGAACCCCTGTGTGCTGGAGGTCTCGGCGGTGGCCCTGGGCCTGGAGGTGCTGCCGGCGACCAGCTATGCCGAGGCCGCCGGCCTGGTGCTGGCCCTGCGTGAAGGGCTGGATCCGGCGGTGTTGCAGAGGCCGATTGCGGCCCTCAAGGAGATTCAGCACCACCCAGTTCCCTAGCCGGTTGTCTCCCCTTGGTGCAACAGTCCCGGCGCCTTCCGGCAGCTCCGTTTTGGTCGTCAGTCGATGAACGGATAGTCACGAAAGGACTGAACCGCTGCCTCAGCGTGTGCTCCGATCATGGGGTCCTAGCCCTCCTCACCGCAGGCAGGCCATCGGATGTCTGGGCGCAAGCCCCAGGGCCTTGGCGACACCGGGGTGACAGACCGAGCCGTCCACCGTGTTGAGGCCGGAGAGCAGTTCCGGCCGATCGGTGACAGCTTCAATCAGACCGCGGCCGGCCATGCCGACGATGTAGGGCAGGGTGACGCTCACCAGGGCTTCGGTGGAGGTGAAGGGCACGGCGCCGGGCATGTTGCCCACGGCGTAGTGCTGCACCCCATGGATGCTCACGACCGGATCGGTGTGGGTCGTCTCGCGACTGGTGGCGATGCAGCCCCCCTGGTCGATCGCCACATCGACGATCACCGAGCCCGGTCGCATGCGCTGCACCAGGGCCTCCTCCACCAGCACCGGCGCCCGGCCACCGGGCAGCAACACCGCTCCGATCAGCAGGTCGGCCTCCGGCACCAGCCGCTCGATCAGGCCGCGGCTGCTGACCAGGCTCGTCATCCGGCCGCGGCGGTCCGATTCAAGCCCCCGCAGGCGCTGGGGGGAGCGATCCAGCAGGAACACCTCCGCATCCATGGCGGCGGCGATGCGAGCGGCATTCCAGCCGACGGTGCCAGCTCCGAGCACCACAACCCGGGCCGGCCGCACGCCGGTGCACCCCCCCATCAACACACCGCGGCCGCCGTGGGGCTTCTCCAGCAGGTGGGCACCCACCTGGGCCGCGAGGCGGCCGGCCACCTCGCTCATCGGTGCCAGCAAGGGCAGGCTGCCATCCTCCAGTTGCACCGTTTCGTAGGCCAGAGCGGTGGTTCCCGCTTGTAACAGCGCCCGTCCCACCTCGGGATAGGCGGCCAGGTGCAGGTAGGTGAACAACACCAGATCGGGGCGCAGAAAGTCGAACTCCTCGGGTTGGGGTTCCTTCACCTTCACCACCAGATGGCTGGCCCAGGCCTCCTGGCAATCGACGATGCGGGCGCCACAGGCGCGGTAGGCATCGTCGCTGATGCCGGCTCCAAGACCCGCACCCGCCTGGATCCGCAGCTCCATGCCCTGGGAGACAAGTTCCCGCACCCCGTCCGGTGTGAGAGCCACCCGTTGTTCGTCGCGCTTGATCTCGGTGGGGACGCCGATGCTGGCCATGGGTGACCGCAGGGTCGTCATCGGGGCTGAACGGCAGGAATCCGTTCATCCTAGGGACAGCGACTCGACGATCCAGAGGAGCACCATGGTGCACCAGCACCCATTGACCAGCAGGCCTCAAGCGCTGTCGAGACAACGAAACCAACCGGACCACATTTTCAGATCTGGGACTGACGCATCAACATCCTGAAGATGCGATCCTGGATTCGATATCTCCCTTGCTGCAGACCGGCCCTGATGCCCTCATTGCCGGGATGAAGAGTCTGGTAATAGGAAGCAAGTGATCCTTCACATTCCAGAATCTCGCCAAGCTGCCGCCATGTCCGGCCAACATCTTCGGACAAGCGGCTGTTACGCCGCAAGGCGGCGTAACCATCCCGGATTTTCCGTTCCAACTGATGAAGACTGCGGACGGGAAAGTGAACAATCTTCAGGCTATTCACGGGACATGCTTCAACCGGTGAATCGTTGACAAAGAGGCTATGATTGCCTTCACCGATACGAACATTGGCCATCGCGCGATGGACAATCTTACCAGGCAGTGACTTGCCGAGGACATTCAGAGACTCAGATTCCTCGACAAAAAGCTTGGCATAAAAGGGGATATTGATCTGTGGGTCGTTCAACGGTGATGGCAGCATGTTGTGCCGACATACGCTGATCGCCTCTACACCAGCTTTCACGGCGACAAGGGAGTTGGGGAGATTACCAGAATCAGGAAGCCAGAATTCATCGGCATCACTATGGACGAGCCAACAATGGCCGAATCGCTCATAGGCCATCGCTGCCATGCGCGTCACCCAGCGGCCTTGATCATGGGTCAGCTCAGGCTCATGCAACAACTCAATCGGATGATGGCGGCAATATTCCTGCAGAAACTCATAGGTACCGTCACGAGAATCATTGTCCGTAACAATCACACTCTCAACACCAATGGCAAAATGAAAGTCGAGATGGGCCTTGATGATGTCAATCTCATTTCTACAAAGCAGCGTCATCACCACAGGGGGATGCACCGCTTTTCTGCTTGCCTGCGAAGCCCTCCCAATCCCATGCGAAGCCACCGGCAACGGCAGGGCTGCATCGGCGGACACCGGCAGAGAGAGAATCGCAGCCTCCCCAGACCCAGCACCAGGGCGGCCATCAACAAGGCCTACGGATGAAGTTGCGTAGTGCTGGAGACTTTCGAGCGACAAAGCCTGCAATTTCCGGTACAGGCCTTGCAGCGAGTCAGGGACATTGATCCTGGCTTTGCTGCGATTCAGGGCGCGATCAATGACGTCGAGTTCCAGGGCTTGCTGACAGAAGGACTCCAGCGCCGAGCCGACTCGGCCCTCGAAAAGAGCTTCATATTCAAGGAAAAACCACTCACCCTGGCCTACGTGCTTCGATAAAATCCACTCATATTGAAGCCGCCAGCCCTCCAAAATCTGATCAACACTAATTGCATAATTACAAAGGTAAGCTGCATTCATGCACTCGCTCAGGACACTGCTAACAACGGCAGCAGGGTCACGAAAAATGCAGATCTGCCTGAGCACCGCAAGCTGCTTTCCACTCAGGCATTGAAGCCAGGCGGAGAGCGTATAGCTCAAACGCGGATCCTTGATACAAAAACCATCCGATCCAGTGATTGACCGAATCTCTGCACGCTCATCGGGCTGCAACTGAAGCTCAATCTCAGGCGAAAGTCTGGCCAGCCAGAATTGTCCAGGTCCTGGTAGTTCAGCAGCGTATCCAGCCAGGTCAAGCGGACAACTGATTGGCAGATAGCGCGACAGTATCCTCTCGTTAATTGCATTAACCCGTCGATCCTCATAAAAACCTGCGGGGTTACCAGATCGCGGCAAGTAGCTGGAGACAGGGCGATCTGCTGCTCTTTGAAACAAGGAAGCGACCAAACTGGTCCCACTGCGGCCGGCACCAACAACGAAGACACAGTGCATGGAGGCTTAAGGCAAAGAATCTCTCACAAGACCAGCATTGGGCTGACTAACAGGCTGAAACAGTGCTGGACCAATCCAGGGAAGCAGCTCGTCAACGACGAAGGTGATGCTGCGGGCGCTGATTAGCCATGTCGCCTCAACCAAGTCGTTTCTGCCAGTCGGTTTCAGGATAGTCTCTCCAGCCACTCAGATCCCAACCCAGCAGAAATTCCAATCGTGCGATCTCTTGATCATAAATCTCCCGGAGCAATAGCCAATCCTTGTATTCGAGACCAGGGTAGTGGCGCTGGTGTATCTGCCTGGTTTGGATATTAACTTGATCGACGGCCAGAAAGCGAAAGATCTGCGCCAACGTCGCGTCGTGGCCATCACGCAGCTGTTCATGGCGAATCAGCAAGAACTGATGCTCAGGAAAATATTGGCGGAAACATTCCAGTTGCTCGGCGTAGTTGCCATACCTCAGCAAAGTCTGCACTGGATGAAGAGGATACCCTGTTGCGCCATCAAACGCAACATCGTCAAGGCTCTTGACTGCCTGCGCGGCTGCCAATGCCGCAGGGAAATCGCCGGCAAGCTTGCCAAGTTGGAGCAACATATGGTACTGGGAATAAGCCCTTTCAATCGGGTTTCGCAAGGAGACAATTAGCTTGGTATTGGCTTGATAGTGAGCAAGGCGAGGAGCTGCCAACTGACATCTCAACATGTAAATCGGCGAGGCTTCACCGAGCCATGGACTGCCATGAGCATTGGCAAAGCCAAAGCTATCAAGATAAGCTTGTTTTGGCCTTTCCTTGACGAAAAAATTCGTTTCTTTCAGCGTCGACATGCAGATCTGCGGATGCTCGCCGAGAAACCGGTGCAATGCCGTCGTTCCTGACTTCTGAGCTCCAATGATGACAAAATGTCGATGCGTCAAAATTGATTTGTCTTCGCCTTACGGCTTTGGGAAAAGTGATGGATATCCATCCTGCAACCAACGCTGATGCGCGGCTTCGTAGTCAGGCCTTGGCAGGACGCCTGCGGGGATGCCTTCGCCAAAAAGCCGATAGAGCCCCTCCTTTTGACAGCGATAAAAAACTGTCGGCTTGTCACAATGGGCGCGTGACAGATTGGAGTTGCATACGTAGTGCCAGAAGATGCGATCACCAATTAAATGCCCATAATCAGGCATCAACACCCAATGGTGGATCAACGAAAATGCCTCTCTGCCAAGAAGCATGCAATTCGTATCAATAAAATATGCCGGATTGGTGATCGGACATTCGCCCATCAGCGAGCCATCAATACGGCACAACATCCTTGTCGCTGAAACCACAGCCACCTGTTGTTGCCGTCCAACACTGAGAAGCGTTTCAAGATGATCAGGGCCGTACCAGTTGTCCGCATCAAGAAATGAAACATAATCGTAGCCAAGGCCAATCGCGTGCATAGAGCCGATCGTTCTTGCCGTCGAGCCGATGTCTTGATGGGCGTTGGGCAGGATGATATGGTCACAGTTCCAGCCATTGATTTCAGGGCGAGAACATCCATCTGCGACCATGATGTGATCGCAGATCACGGTTTGATTCAACACACTTTGGTGACACTGCTCTAGGTAACTGAGCGGTTCATCATGATAGGGTGTGATGACAGCTATCCTGACTTGTGCCAATCCATCAAGCCCATGAGAGTTGAGCTTGATTCAGACCGTGGAGTTAGCTGCACTTTTTTTGGCCAAGACAATGCGCTTGCGCAGCCGACGAGACCAACCGAAGGCAGCAGCCCCTCCCATGACCGGCAGGGGCCCAGGGGCTTCAAAGGTTTCTAGCTGAGCGAGACGCCAGTGGGCACCGGGACTATTAAGTTGTCCATAGCCATTTGTTGATGAGCCCGTAAAGCTAGGGGTGGTAATCGTCACAAGGGTACCGGCTTTCACGGCATAGCCTGAAGCGAACGCAATCCTGCACCGAGC
>CANCJV010000005.1 GCA_947378425.1 Synechococcaceae cyanobacterium | reverse complement strand
ACCAACCAGACCGAAGCCCAGGCCGAGAACCTGCGCCGCATGTTCCTGGCCATGGCCAGTGATATCAGGGTCGTGCTGGTGAAGCTGGCCGATCGGCTGCACAACATGCGCACGCTTGGGGCCCTCAAGCCGGAGAAGCAGCAGCGCATCGCCCGCGAAACCCGCGACATCTACGCCCCCCTGGCCAATCGCCTCGGCATCGGCCGCTTCAAGTGGGAACTGGAGGATCTCGCCTTCAAGATTCTCGAGCCGGAGGCTTTCCGCGAGATCCAGCAGCAGGTGGCCAGCAAGCGCAGCGACCGGGAGGACCGGCTGGGTGTCACTGTGCAGTTGTTGCGCGACCGCCTGGCGGCGGTGGGGTTGCAGAGCTGTGAGGTGACCGGCAGGCCCAAGCATCTCTATGGCATCTGGAGCAAGATGCAGCGCCAGCAGAAGGCCTTCCACGAGATCTACGACGTGGCGGCGGTGCGCATTCTCTGTCCCTCGCTGGAGGGCTGCTATCGAGCCCTGGCGGTGGTCCATGACACCTTCCGGCCCATTCCGGGCCGCTTCAAGGACTACATCGGCCTGCCCAAGCCCAATGGCTATCAGTCGTTGCATACGGCGGTGATTGGCCGGCACCGGCCGATTGAGGTGCAGATCCGCACCGGTGAAATGCACCAGGTGGCTGAATACGGCATCGCCGCCCACTGGAAATACAAGGAGGGCGGCTCCCCCGCCGACAACGACACCGAGCGCTTCAACTGGTTGCGCCAGCTGGTGGATTGGCAGAAGGATGACGGCGGCACCGACAGCAGCGACTTCCTGGCTTCGATCAAGGAGGACCTCTTCGATGAGGAGGTGTTTGTGTTCACGCCGAAGGGTGATGTGCTGGGTCTGCGTAAGGGGTCCACGGCGGTGGATTTTGCCTATCGGATTCACTCCGAAGTCGGCAATCATTGCCAGGGAGTACGTATCAACGATCGCCTCTGTCCCTTGGCCACGCCTCTGCAGAACGGCGATTTTGTGCAGGTCGTCACCGGCAAAAATGCCCATCCCAGTCTTGACTGGCTGAATTTCGTCGCCACTCCCACGGCTCGCAATCGCATTCGGGCCTGGTATAAACGCAGTCATCGCGAGGAGAATATTCAGCGCGGCACCGATCTGCTGGAGCGGGAGCTGGGACGCTCTGGATTTGACGCCTTGCTCAACGGTGACGCCATCGCCCGGGTGGCTCGCCGCTGCAATCTGATCAGCACCGAGGACCTGCTGGCCAGCCTCGGCTTCGGTGGAGTGACGCTCCAGCAGGTGGTGAATCGGTTGCGGGAGGAGATTCGCCTGGCCAGCGAGGCGGCGACACCGGTCCCCACCAATGAGCAGGTGGCCGCCGGTCTCCTGGCCTCCCACCCAGCACCGTCCACACCTCTGCACCAGAACTCCGGCAGTCCGATCCTGGGGGTGGAGGGGCTGGAATACCGGCTTGGGGGTTGCTGCAGTCCGTTGCCGGGGGAGGCGATCGTGGGTGCGGTGGCCCTCGGCAACCATGGCATCACCATTCACCGCCAGGATTGCACCAATGTCGGCCAGACTCCTTCGGAGCGGCGCTTACCGGTGCGCTGGAATCCAGCCGGTGCTGGTCAGCATCGCCGCTACCCGGTGCTGCTGCGCATCGAGGTGCTGGACCGGGTGGGAGTGCTCAAGGACATCCTCACGCGCCTTTCGGATCACCGCATCAACGTCAGTGATGCCCGGGTGCGCACCAGTGCCGGCAAGCCAGCCCGCATCGATCTGCGTGTGGAGTTGGTGAGTGCCGACCAGCTGCGCGACACGATGGATCAGATTCGTTCGATGGCGGATGTCCTCGATATCTGTCGCACTGGCATCGGTTGAGTCAGCTGCGGGTGGGGCCATACAGGACTTGCTTGCCCGGATGGCTCCGCAGGGGGGAACTGCCTGGGCTTGACCCCCTGCCCTGATGGGGCTGCGCTGAACAAGCTCTTCTGCAACGTTCCAGATTCCTGGAGGAGCTTGATGGCGCATCAAGCAGCCCCATGAAGGGGGCAGAGTTGAGGTCTCCTGCGTTTGAGGACCCTGTCCTCGTGGGTTCAGGGCACTCGTGAAACTCCGGCCGACAGACCTGGCAACCACAACCAGTTGGTCATGGTCAAAGTCTCAGCGTTGGCAGCGCTGCAAGGGTTCGGGCTTTTTCTGAGGCGAAAGCCAGGGCCTGATCAGGCTGCTCGGCGGCTCCTGGCGCTGCTGGAGCGCTGGGGTTGATCCAGGTGGGACTCGTCCCTCAGGCCCCGCTGTTGATGCTTTTCATGGCCACCGGAGAGCGGTACGGCCAGGAACTGCAGAATCAGTTGCAGCGACTGGGACAGCAGCATCCAGACCGTGCTCAGCCGCGGCAGGGTGTGGGATCCGATCCTGACGGCACCGCTGAAAATCGACAGCACGGCGGCAATGGAGACGGCGGCCAGGGCCGCAAAACCGAGCATCTGGGTGAGGCCGAGCAGCATCTGACCGATGCCCGCGCCGATGCCGCGCACACCCGAGATGACGTTGTAGATCGATTTGCTGGCCACCAGCAGGCTGTCGAAGCGCAGGGTTTCGGCAGCCTGGAACAGCCCGGCCAGCAAGGCGCAGCCCAGCAGCACCAGCAGGATGCCCACCCCCACGTCGCGGGGATCGAAGGCCGCTTCTGCCTGGCGCGATCGCTGACCGACCTGGGCTGCGGATTTCCGAGACGGGCCGGGGCTGGTGCGCAAGGTCATCGGAGGTTGGTCGGTAATTGCATCACAACAACTGCAATTTGCTGTGAGGGCTTGACCGAAGAAACCCATCCTTGGCGATGCCTGCCACGGCTGCTGGACGGTTTGAAGAGTGGAAGCAGCTTGGATGGCTGTGGCGACTCTGGTTGCTGTCGGCTGTGGCCCGGGGCAGGCATCGATCTCCCAGCATGGGCGCCTTGCTTCCGGCTGGATGCTCAACCCCCTGCTTGCTCTGCCCTTTGAGCCCGCCATCGAGGCCCTGGGGCCTGAGTACTGGGATGTGGTGGAGGCCGCCAGCTTTCCCCGCACCACCCTGCGCTTCCGCAACGACCCGCTGTTGCTTCAACTCGGGCTCGATCCGGCCAGCGTTGCCGATCAGCATCTCGAAGCGGCCTACGGGCGTTTTGAAGGCCGCGGTCCCCTGCTGGCGCTGCGCTACCACGGCCACCAGTTCGGCACTTACAACCCTTTCCTGGGCGACGGCCGCGGCTTTCTCTACGGCCAGCTGCGCGATCGCCATGGCCAGTTGCAGGACCTGGGCACCAAGGGGAGCGGCACCACCCCCTGGAGCCGCGGCGGCGACGGCCGCCTCACCCTCAAGGGAGGCGTGCGCGAGGTGGTCGCCAGCGAGGCGCTGCATCGCCTCGGCGTCTGCACCAGCCGCACCCTGGCCCTGGTGGAAACCGGCGAAGACCTCTGGCGCGGCGATGAACCTTCGCCCACCCGCAGTTCGGTGATGGTGCGCGTGGCCCGCACCCACCTGCGTTTCGGCAGCTGCGAGCGCTTGCTGCATCGGCGCCAACCCCAGCAGCTGGATCGGCTGCTGCGCCATGTGGTGGCGTTCCACTACTCCCATCTGCTCGAGCTTGAGCCTGGCGAGGCCCAGCTGCTGGCGTTTTATGGCGAGCTGGTGGAACGGGTGGCGCGCCTGGCGGCCGAATGGATGGCGGCCGGTTTCACCCACGGCGTGCTCAACACCGACAACATGAGCCTGGCCGGTGAGAGCTTCGACTACGGCCCCTTCGCCTTTCTGGACCGCTCGGATCCGGCTTTCACCGCCGCCTACTTCGACCACAGCGGTCTCTATGCCTTCGGCCAGCAGCCGTTGATCTGCCATCACAATCTGCGCCTGCTGCAGGAGCCCCTGGCGATGCTGTTGCCCCGGCCCGAGCTGGAGGACCGGCTTCAGCGCTTCGCGGCGATCTACGACGACCATTACCGGGCCCGGTTATGGCGGCGTCTGGGCTTTGACGACGGCGCCGCGGCGGCGGCCGAGATGGCGGGATTGCCGGATCTGGTGGCGCCCACCCTGCAGCTCCTTGCCGATTGGGAGGTGGGCTACGGCACCTTCTTCGCTGCTTTGGCGGAACGGGTGCGGCTCGGCGGCCTGCCTGAAACAGCTGAAGAACTCGAGCCCTTTGTGGCCTCTGCCGCCGAGCCGGCTCGTACGAGCTGGTTGGCCTGGCGGGACGCCTGGTGGCTGTGGAGCCAGCACCAGGCCGCCAGGGATGGGACCCACGGCCTGGCGATCGGAGTCGCCCTGCAGCGCTGGAACCTGGCGCAGACGCCCGTGCGGCCTGTGATCGAGCGGCTCTGGGACGCGATTGATCAACACGACGACTGGCAACCCCTGGCGCAATGGCTGGCTGCCACCCAGATGCCGACGTCCGTGCGAGCCAGCTGACAGGGCCCGGGCCCGGTGTGCGGCGCTACAGCTGCCCGGGGCTGACGCCATTACAACCCCCCAACCACGCTCTGATGCCATGACCTCTGAACAGGCCGCCCAGTTGATCGACAACACCCTGGATCTGGTGCATCAGCGCCTGCAGGATCTGGAGTCCCAGTCGCTCAGCCACGAACATCGGGCTCTGGCGGCGGAATTCCGCGAATGGCGCCATCCCTCCGGGGGGCACATTGATCTGATGGTGTTTCCGGGGTTGACCAACAGCTGATCCCGGCCGATCGTCTGGGCAGCATCCGCTCTGAGTGCCCACCGCCAGCTGCTCGCCCTGGCACTCTCGGTCCACCAAGGACCAGCCCCACCGCAGCCCGCAGGGGCCGAGACTGACGGCTGATCCGATGCCTTCAAGTCAGTGCCAGCCCAAGGGTCCCAGGCGCAATCCCAGCCCCGGGGCGCCGAGCCCGATCCGGGGACTCCTGGAGCCGGGCAAGCCGACGGCGGCACGATCGCAGCCATTGCCACGGCGGTGGCGGCCGGGGCCGGCAGTGTGGCGATCGTGCGGCTCTCAGGGCCCCAGGCCGAGGCGATCGGCCGCCAGCTGTTCGTGGCGGCGGGTCCGCAGGTGTGGGAGAGCCACCGGGTGCTCTACGGCCACGTGGTGCATCCAGTCAGCGGTGAGCGGGTGGATGAGGCGCTGCTGCTGCTGATGCGAGCGCCCCGCAGCTTCACCCGCGAGGACGTGGTGGAGTTCCATTGCCATGGCGGCCTGGAGGCGGTGCGACGGGTGCTGGAGCTGGTGCTGGCGGCGGGAGCGCGGCGGGCCGCTCCCGGTGAGTTCAGCCAGCGGGCCTTTCTCCACGGGCGCCTCGATCTGACCCGGGCCGAGGCGGTGGTGGCGATGATCACGGCCCGGGGCCGCAGGGCGGCCCAGCTGGCGATGGCCGGCATTGACGGCGGCATTCAACGCCGCATCACCGCCCTGCGCGAACGGCTGCTGGATCAGCTGGCGGAACTGGAGGCACGCGTGGACTTCGAGGAGGATCTGCCGCCGCTGGATGGGGCGGCGGTGGTGGCCGAGCTGGTGGCGGTGCGGGCCGATCTGGACGTTCTGGTGGCGGAGGCCCAGCAGGGAGAACGGCTGAGCGAGGGCCTGCGGGTGGCGATCGTCGGCCGGCCGAATGTGGGCAAGAGCAGCCTGCTCAACCTGCTGAGTCGCCGCGATCGGGCAATCGTGACTGACTGGCCAGGCACCACCCGCGATCTGCTGGAAAGCGAGCTGGTGCTGGATGGGGTGCCGCTCACGCTGGTGGACACCGCCGGCATCCGCGCCACGGAGGATCCGCTGGAGCGGCTGGGGATCGAACGCAGCCATGGGGCCCTGGCCGCCGCCGATGGGGTGGTGCTGCTCTACGACCTGAGCTCGGGCTGGAGCGGCGACGATGAGGCGCTGCGCCGTCTGGTGCCTGACGGCGTGCCCCTGCTGGTGGTGGGCAACAAGGCGGATCTGCTGGAGCCAGGGGTGTCGTCGCTCGGCGCTGGCCGGTTGGGGCCGGCGGATGTGGTGATCAGCGCCCGCAGCGGCGAGGGGCGGGAGTCGCTGGCGGCTCTGCTGCTGCAGCGTTGTGGCCTCGGGGATGTCACCGGACTGCAGGTGGCCCTCAATGCCCGCCAGCGGGATCTGGCGGCGGGGGCCGCCACCGCCCTGGCGGCCAGCCTGGAGGCGGCCGGGCAGCAGATGCCCTGGGATTTCTGGACGATTGATCTGCGGGCGGCTGTGCGTCAGCTGGGCGAGATCACCGGCGAGGAGGTGAGTGAGGCGGTGCTGGATCGGGTGTTCGCGCGCTTCTGCATTGGCAAGTGAGCCTGGCACGTGTCAGTGCGAAGCGATCTGATGCCCGCAACGGAAGTGATCTGAATGTTGCCAGTGCATCCCTCACCGGCAGCACAGGGCCGTTCACCAGCGTGAAAGTTGATGCGGTGCTGCTCTGACTGGTCCCAGATGTTGCCCATGCGAAGCCAGGGCGCTTGGTTGCTCTGACTGTAATGAGCGATTACCCCTGGAACAGCTCAATCAGCATCGTGGCTGTTGTTGTGCTATCGAGGGTGCCTGGGAATTGGGCTTCAGGATGTACTGAACTCATGTTGTTGCAAGCCAGAGATTTTTTAGTATGCTGGGACTATGGAGATTTCATCGATTCGCAAGAGCCGCCAAGATCCGAATCCCATGACCTGTCCTTTCACTTCGCCCCAATCCCCTCAACCGGTGTTTCCGCAACCGCTGCCTGCGGATCAGGGTTTCTTGACAAGGGTCTTGAAGGGCACGGATTCATGGTTAAAAGTGCTTCATCCTCAGGATTTTCTCAATCCAATCGGATCGGTCAAATTTTTCGGTCAGCATATCTTCCTTGTCAATGCGGCCCGAGAAGTCAAGCGGCTGATGGTGGATGATGTTCGCAACTATCCAAAACACCACTTTATCTTGTGGATTTTGGAGCCCTTGATCGGCCGTGCCGTTTTCTCTGTCAATGGATCAGAGTGGGCACGGCAGCGGCGCCTCGTGGACCAGGCTTTCAAGCTGGCCAGCCTGCGCAGGATCTATCCGGACATGAAGGCTGCCGTGATTGATCTGATTGAGCGCTTGAGGGTTGTCGCTGATGGGCGCTCGCTGGCGATTGATGAGGAAATGACGCTTGTCACCGGGGATGTGATTGTTCGAGCGATCGTCTCAAGGCCCATGCAAGGTGAGGAAGCAGCCTCGATTTTCCAATCGTTCACGCGCTATCAGCAGCGGGCTGGCATTGCTTGTATGCTGCGTTTGCTACGCCTGCCCCAGACATGGTTGCAGCGTTATGCGGCACATTTTGCTCGTCCAATTCGAACCTGGATCCAGGCAGCTGTAGAGGAACGCCTGCATGAGAATCAAGTCCGCCCAGAAGGTCAGTCGCCTCCCAGCGATCTGCTGCAGGCCCTGATTGAAGCTGTTGATCAAGAGACGGGAACACAATTCTCAACCACTGAGCTTGTCAACCAAGCTTGCACTCTCTTTTTGGCTGGTCATGAAACATCAGCCAGCTCACTGAGTATGGCCATCTACCTGCTGGCGCAGTACCCTGACTGCCAGCAAAGAGTCTGTCAAGAAGTCTCTTCGCTATTGCAACGACGCCTGAGTCATGGAGGCAATCCAGAAACGCCACTTGAATATTCCGAACTTCGCCAGCTTCCTTACAGTGCTGCGCTCTTTAACGAAACGCTTCGCCTCTATCCTCCCATCATCTTTCTGATCAGAGAGTCAATAAAGGCTGATTCCATTCTTGGCAGTAGCTGCCCAGCTGGGGCGATGGTGGCGATTTCACCCTGGGTGATCCAAAGGCATGAGAAGAATTGGGAGCATCCCAATGAATTCAGGCCTGAGCGGTTCCTGGCTGATCTGGCCACTGTGGCAGAAAAGCAATTGGAAAGTGATGCATTCCTGCCGTTTGGGATCGGTCCACGCAAATGTCCGGGAGCAGCATTCGCCATGCAGGAAGCCATATTAGTGCTGGCTGAAATGGTTAGGAATTACGAAATTCTTCCCGATAAAGATCATGTCCCAGATCTGGTCGGTCGATTGACTTTGAGATCTCGTAATGGAGTTAAAGTCAGGTTGGCGCCACGTCGCCAGGAGTCTCTGGGGTAAGTGATGCGTCAGATCAATGATGATCTCAGTCGCTGTAAGCTTAGTGACTGGAATAGTGTTTGATCTCGTTCTCAAGCAGGCGAACAAGCTGGTTTGCCTTGGAGTCAATCGCCGCTTCTTCGTCAAATAGCATATTGATTGCAATTGTGTCCATGATTCTTGTGATACCAATGCTCATCTGGGTACGAGGCCGAATTGGTGGCACCCCATAAAAGTTTTTAACGATTGCGGCCTTTTTGCTGGATTGTGTCTTGCCGGTGCCTTCAGGAATCCATCGTTCCAGGCTGCCGACGTTGCTGACGACAGCTGTGGCATGACAGAGTGGTAATTGACTGAATAACCATAGTGGCCATTTGAGTTTGTCGAGAAATTCAATGGCAGACAGGAACCATTCGGCTTCCGTTCGAGCCTTTTTCGTTTGCAACGAATCGGCAACCCACTTTGAGAGATTGATGGCGTCGAAACAATCCTGGCTTTGGCGATCAAGAAATACATAGCCGACTTTATTTTCTGCCGTTATTCTGATGGTGCGTGAGAGCGTGCTCACAGGCACCGCAATTCTTAATTTTTTCTTGGGCGCACTGCTCCTTGTATCGAGTTTGGCAATTGCGCTGAAGATACAGCTGACCAGCGCTGCATTGAGGTTTGCACCAGCTTGCTGAGCAGCTTTTTTGAGTTTGCTGATCTCTACTTCTGAAAGAACGACTCGATGACTTGAATTGAGTGCACTCCAAGAGCTGCTCCCGTCGCTGCTGGACTCCTGTCTGGAGGCTTGCTGTACGCCAGACCATATGGGGTCTGGGCTATAAGTGAGATACTTGATGATGGCTTTCAAATACTCTTGTATCGTAATTGTTGGCCTCAACGCCGGCTTCAAGGTTTTCTGGTCCCGCTTTGGACGCTCAACAGCGCTGGCCATCTGTTGTTCTCCGCCTTGGAGGTATCCTAATAATTCACCAAGGATTCTCATGCAAAATAAGCCATCAAATAGTGGATGGAATACTTCGATCAGAATCCTGCAAGATGGTTGATCGAGGCCGCAGCTTTTATCCACCAAGAAGCGCACCCCCCGGCCGGGGAACCTTTGGCTTTGTGACCAGAATTCGGTTAAAAGTGTTTCTTTTTCAGTCAGAGACTGGTTTTCCATCCAGACAACAACAGGGAGATCGTCCCGAATTGTGCAGCGGTATCTGATGAGTCCCTTATGGATTCGTGCCCTTAATCTGGGATGCTGCTGGCTCAACCAGTTTAAGGCTTGAAGAAATTGCTGCTCCTCAACGTCTTTTTCAAGCTCAATCTGAATATAAAAGTTCATTGGATATTTTCTTCGATGGTCAAACAGCAGAAATCTTTCGAATGGGCTGAGCCTGACCTCGCTTGGGCGCTTCATTGATTGTCTATGTCGCAACTTGATGGCCGGAATCTAACCGGAATTGGCTTGCCATTGCTGGAAGGCCTTTGTGCCAGTCTAGACTTGGATTTCGTTTGTGGTTCAGAGTTTGTTCAATTGCCTTGGATTTTGAATCAGCCCCATGCGCGTCGTGCAGCAGTGATTATTATTGTGATATGATGCCATATTTAGTTTTTGGCCAAATCATAGGCTTTGCCGGCGTCTGTTGCAAATGGCCAATTGTTGTCCAGGGCTTCGGCTGCACCTGGTATTGATTTGCCGTAAGGATGCCTGTATTATGGTGGCGATGCGCTGTTGGTTGGCCTGAATTCCCTTTTTGCTCTGGCGATGAGGGGTTTGTTTTCGCAGATTTCTACAATGTTGACCAATGCACCATAGGATTCGGCTTCTTGTCTCGATTGTTGTCTTAGTCCTTCTCGCTGGGGCTCTGGTTCGTTTAGCAACCACTTCCAGTCACGAACAGCCGCCCCAGAAGGTCCTGCGGTCCAAGGTGGCAGTTCGCGGCGGTCAGTCCAGCTTTGTCTCGGCTTTGGGATATCTGGAGCCCTCCGGTGATGTGAGGGTCTTGGCGGCACCGATCCAGGGCGTGGACGGATCGCCCCGCCTCAAGACCCTGAAAGTCGAGGAGGGTCAGGTCGTGCGTCAATCGCAGTTGTTGGCGACGTTTGACACGATTGATCGGATACACTCTCAACAAAATACAGTCGCCGCCAAAATTGCTTCGATTAAAACCCAGCTCGCGGTTTTGGAAAGCGAGACCAATCGCTACCGTGTTCTTTCCCGCGAAGGTGTAGTCGCGGAAGCTGATCTTGAGTCACGTGAATTAAGGCTCCTGCAGTTGAAGGCCGATCTCAAGCAGGCCATGGCGGAGTTGAGCCAACTGCATACTGAAGAAAAATATAGCAATCTCTATGCTCCTATGAGCGGAACAGTTCTTAAGATCAATGCGCGGGTTGGGGAGCGGCCGGGTTCGCAGGGGGTGATGGAAATCGGTGCCAATCAGCACATGGAGGCGATCGCGCAAGTGAATGAAGACGACATAGGATTCATCCATCTGGGTCAAAAAGTCGCGATTACCAGCGAGAATGGAAGTTTTGCGCAGAAACTCGTCGGCACTGTCGTGCGAATCGCGCAAAAGGTCAGCGAGAGAAAGCGGCTGACTGTCAATCCTGCCGCTGATTCCGATATTGAAGCGCGGACAATCGATGTTCGAATTGCAATTGCGCCAACCGATATTGCTGTGGTGCGCAACCTTACCGGGGTTAAAATTATGGCGACATTCTCTAAGTAGTCTGCCGTAACCTCCCTCTCCCCATGCTACCTCAGTTTCGCCGCAGTCTGCCACTCGCCTGGTTGTTGCTGACGCGGCAGCCAGCTCGTCTGATTACAGCCTTTGTCGGGGTCGCTGCGGCTGGCATCTTGATCCTGATGCAGTTTGGCTTTCAGGAAGCCCTGTTTAATTCCAGTATTTCTATTGTCAGTAAGTTCGACGCTGATTTGGTTTTGCTCAGTACCCAATCTGCAAGTCTTACTGGGATGGCTAGTTTCCCCGAAGAGCGCCTATCCAGTGTCGTGCGCAGTGCGGATATTCAAGCTGTGATGCCAGTACGTTGGCGTTATGTGAAATGGCGTCTGCCCGGTGAGCTGCAGTCGCGTCTTGCTATTGCAATTGGTATTAATCCGTTCCAGCAAGTTTTCAAAGATCCGCAAATAACCAGTCAGCAAAAAATGCTTGGAGAAAGAGGTCGAATTCTTTATGACAGCCTTTCTCGGCCAGAGTTTGGTCCGGTTCAGAAGGAATTTGAGTCAGGCAAGAGCGTCGTTGCTTATGTTGGTATGCATCGACTTTACGTTGCTGGACTTGTGAAATTTGGTCCGTCTTTTGGGTATGATTCTTCCTTTTTGACCAGTATACCTTCTCTTAATGAGATCTTTGATGGCTCCTCGGGATCCATTGAGTTGGGCGTCATCAAGCTGGCCTCCGGTAGCAATCCTGAACGCGTCGCTCGCGAGATTTCGCCCCAGCTTCCTGATGATGTGAAGGTGATGACTAAATCTGCTTTTGAGAGCTATGAGAAAGAGTACTGGGCTAACAGTAAGCCCATTGGATTTGTTTTCTCGTTTTGCTCCTTTATGGGCCTCGCTGTCGGTGCGATGATGGTTTATCAGCTTTTGCATATGGATGTGACTTTTCATTTGCCGGCCTATGCACTGCTGATGTCGATTGGCTATCGCAGGCAGCGACTTGAGATGATCGTTTTTGTTGAGGGCCTTATCCTGTCTGGCCTCGGTTTTCCGCTGGCTTGGATTGTCAGTGCCTTTCTTTGCTATCTTGTCACTACGTATACATCATTGCCAATGGTCTTGTCGATTCAAATGGTGGCAACGACTTTCCTGATGATTTTGTTCATGTGCAGTACGTCTGCCTTGCTGGCCATGGGCAAGATCAAGGATGCTGATCCCGCCGATCTGTTTCAATAAATTTAATCTACCATGCATTCATTGGACAGTACAAATCAGCCTTGTGTTCATGCCGTTGGTCTTAACCATTTTTACGGCAATGGATCTGAAAGGATGCACGTGTTGAAGGATATCTGTCTGGATGTGCGGCGGGGAGAGTTTGTTGCGCTGGCTGGTCCTTCCGGCTGCGGCAAGTCGACCTTACTCACCTTGATTGGTGGGCTGAAAAGCGTGCAGGATGGTGTGCTGGATGTGCTGGGTTGCTCCTTGAAAGGTTGCTCGCCAGTTGTGCTGAACCGGCTTCGTTCAAGAATAGGCATGGTGTTTCAGTCTCATCATCTCATGGAGTTTTTGACGGCCATGCAGAATGTGCAGGTGGCCACTGAGGCTGTGATTGATCGCTCCTATCGAGCCCGAGAGCAGCGCTGTCTGGAACTGCTTGCTTCGGTTGGGCTCAGGGATAAAGCCAATCACTATCCTTCCATGCTCTCCGGGGGCCAGAAGCAGAGGGTTGCCTTTGCCAGGGCCCTGGCTTGTGATCCAGAGTTGATCGTGGCCGATGAGCCCACGGCTGCCCTCGACGGTAAAACCGGCCGTGAGGTGGTGACGACCCTGCGCTCCGTCGCGAAGGAGCGATCGATTTCGATTGTGATGGCCACCCACGACCCTCGCGTGATGGAGATGGCGGATCGGGTCATCGGCATAGATGACGGTCGCCTGGTGTCCCATTCGTAGGCAGACTTCCCAGACATTTACTCAACTTCCCCCCTGATCTGACGCAGGAGAGCTTCGCTGTCGAGCTTGGTGATCTGCTCGGCCTGATCACTCCATGCGTTCATGAGGGCGGCTGGTTCGTCGCCCTGGGTTGGCCGCAGACCTGTCTCCAGCTTTGCAGGCTGGTCAGATTCGGCCTCCGTTGCGATTGGGAACAACTCGGCCAGAAAGTAGCGGCTCAGCTCTTCGATGGTGGGATGCTCGAAGACCAGGGATTCGGTCAGGGTGATGCCGAGATTCTTCTCGAGCAGCACCATCAGCTCCAGAGCCATCAACGAATCGAGGCCGATGTTGAACAGGGGCTCCCCTGGATCGATCTGGGCAGGATCGTTCATCCCCATCACCTTGGCCAACTGGCGCTGCACGAATTCCTGCAGACGCCCGGGACGTTCTGCCGGGGGAATCCCCGTCAGTTCCTGCACGTAGGCCGGCAGGCCCTGGTTGCCGGTGGCCGGTTGTTCCGTGCTCAAGGCTGCCAGCTGTTGCAGTGCGGCACCCTGGCGGGCTCCGGCCTGGCGGGCCAGGCGCGGCCAGTCCACATCGAGGGCACCGATGGCTCCGGCTTCCCCCCGCCCGATCAGGTCCCCCAGCAGTTCCAGGGCCTGGTCGGGCTCGAGCAGCCTCACCCCCAGCGTTTCCAGGCGCTGGCGCTGCTGCTGTTCGAGGCCACCGGCCATGCCTCCCCCGGACCAGGGCCCCCACTGAATTGAGATCCAACCCGGCCGTTGCGCCTGCTCGGCCAGAGCATCCAGGGCGCCGTTGGCGGCGCAGTAGCCGGCCTGTCCGGGCGATCCCAGCAGGGAGGCCATCGAGGAGAAGTGCACCACCAGCTCCGGATCCAGTCTCGTCAGGGCCAGGGCCGTTTCAATCCGCTGCCAGCCGCCCAGCTTGGGGGCCAGCACCGCCGCCAGCCTGGCTGGGGTCTGTTGGGCGATCAGACCGTCATCAAGGATTCCGGCCGTGTGAAAGATGCCCCCCAGGGGCCGGTCTGCCGGCAGTGCGGCCAGAGCCGCCGCGAGTCGGCCGGTCTCGGGATCACCGGCCTGGAGCGGGGTCGTCAGATCCAGGCCAAGGGTGATGCACTCGACTCCCTTTGCGCTCAGGTCATCCACAAGGGCCTGGCCTGGGCTGTTCGGCTCGGGCGGCTTGCGGCCCAGCAGCAGCAGGGACCGGGCCCCCTGGTCGGCCAGCCAGCGGGCCAGTTGGCCGCCGAGGCTGCCAAAAGCACCCGTGATCAGATAAGTGGCCTGGGGGGCGAGACCCGAATGCGCCCGCCGTTCGCTCTGGCGAATCACCACCTTGCCCACATGGCGGGCCTGGGCCATCAGACGGAAGGCCTCCACGGTCTGCTCGATCCGGAACACCTGCAGGGGCAGGGGCTGGTACACCCCGGCGACGATCTCCTCCAGGACCTCCTGCAGCTGGCTCCGTAGCCGTTGGCCATCGGCAGCGGCCACCTCCAGCAGATCAAAGGGCAGATAGGCGGCATCCGGGCGCCGGGAGCTGGCTTCGGCCTTGCTCCAGATGTCGATCTTGCCCAGTTCCACAAATCGTCCTCCCTGGGCCAGGGCCCGGAAGCTGGCGTCCACCCATTCGCCCTTGAGACTGTTGAGGACGACGTCGACACCGCGGCCGCCCGTGGCAGCCAGAACCTGGTCGGCGAACTCGAGGCTGCGGGAGTCGAAGACCGCCTCCACGCCCTGACTCAGCAGGGCCGCCTGTTTGGCCGCACTGGCGGTGGCCAGCACCCGAGCGCCCCGTCGCCTGGCCACCTGGATGGCGGCCTGGCCGACGCCACCGGCAGCGGCATGGATCAACACGGTTTCGCCGGGTTGGAGGCGGGCGAGCGTTTCCAGCCCATGGATCGCCGTCAGGAATGCCGTGCTGAGGCTGGCGCCCACTTCAGGGGAGATGGTCTCCGGCAAGGGCACGCAGAGTTCGGAGCGGCAGAGCACATGACTGGCCAGGCTGCCCACGGCCAGGGCCGCCAGCACCCTTTGGCCGAGTCGTTCCGGCGGCACCCCAGCACCGATGGCCACCACCCGGCCCACGCATTCACCGCCGAAGGGCACCTGGGCCGCCTCGTCGAGTCCGAGCTGGCGGCTGTAACTGCGCAGGAGGCCCAGGGCATTGAGCACATCGCGGAAGTTGAGGCCCGTGGCTTCCACGGCGATCTCCACTTCCCCCGGTGCCAGCTCCTGCGGCGGCAAGGGGGACTGCTGCAGGCTTTCAAGCAGGCCGAAGCTGGCGGTGGTGATCCGGAAACGGGCGGGAGCCAAAGGGATCAGCCTTTGCCGGAACAGCTGCTCACCGTCGAAGCGGATCGCCGGCTCGCTGGCGGCCAAGGCCGCGATCCGATTCCAGGGGATCGCCAGGCCCCTGGCCTTCGCGCCCGCCGGCAGCCGCAGGGTGAACCAGGTCACGGTCGGGCGCTCCAGGGCCGCAGCGCGGACGAAGGCTTCCAGTGCCCCCTGGGCGGCTCCGTCCCCTTCCAGCACCAGCCAGACGACCTCGGATGGGACGGCCTGCTGGGCCGTCGCCAGCAGGTCGGCCAGGGTCGTCTCCAGGTCAGCGGTCTCCAGATCGGGCCAGAGGATCCGGGGGGCCATCGGCGGTGTCTCCGCTGCCGTTGGGGCGCTCTGCTGCGTGGCTGCCTGGTCGGGGAGTGGCTCGGCTGGGGGGAGGGGCAGCCAACGGGCCCGCACCAGTCGTTGCTCCTGGGCCGGTGCAGCGGCATCCGCCTGCGCCTCCAGCGGGAACAACCAGTCCAGGGCCTGGCGAGGCAGGCGCCGCAGCCGGAATCCCTTCACCCAGCCGATCGGGTCTGCGCCGCTGGCTGCATCGCCCAGCAGCAGCAGGTCGGCGAGCACGAAGGCCGGTTCGTCGCTGTGGCGCAGCTGCACCTGGCAGTGGAAGCGATCGGGGAGCGGCAGCGGCTCCAGCCGCAATTCAGCGAAGCCCACGGGCAGGAAGAGTTGACCAGCTGCCGCATCGGGATCCAGGGTTGCCGCCACCGCCTGAAAACAGGCGTCGATCAGGGCCCAGTCCCTGGCGCCGGCGGGGCGCTGCAGGGTTGCCCAGGCCCGGGTTTCTCCATCGACGCTGCTCTCCAGACGCCGCACGCTCGACAGGGCGCGGAAGTGGGGCCCGTAGCGGAGGCCGAAACGGGCCAGAGCCCCGTAGAAGTCCTCCAGCGCCAGCTCCCCGGCGCCGGCGGGACAGGCCGCCGGTGCGACGGGTGGTGGCGCCTGGAGAGCGGTGCCATCGCTCTGACCATGGCCTGCCTGAACGCCTTGCCGCTGAGGGCCCTGCACATGGCCATGGCAGCGCCAGCGCTCCGAGCCGGGGGCGGCGCTGTGGAATTCGAGCCGCTCGCCCGCCACCAGCTGCAGCCGGCTGGGCCCCTGCTCCAGGCGCAGCGGCTGGTCGAGTTCGAGGCTTGTGAGCACGAGGGGTCGCCCCTGCTGCTGCAGCACCTGCAGGGCCAGGTCGATGAAGCCCGCCGCCGGAAACACCACCTGGGTGCGGATGCGATGGTCGGTGAGATCGGCTGGCTCCTCGGCCGAGAGCCAGGTGCTGTAGCGCTGCTCGCTTCCCCCCGGGAGGTCCAGCAGCTGCAGGGATCCGGCGCTGCCAGGGGTGAGGCCCGCTGCGGCTGGCGCCGTTGGCGGGGCGTGCGGGGACGAGACGTCCTGGTCCGGGGCCGTTTCGCCATTGAGGAACGTGCGCCAGAGGCTGCTAGGGGCCTCTCCTTCACCGCGCCTGCTCCACCAATAGCGCTGACGCTGGAAGGGATAGGCGGGCAGGGGGACCCGGCCGTGGGGGAAGGGTCTGTGGAAGCCGCGCCAGTCCACCGGATGGCCGCTGCGATGCAGTTCCGCCAGGGAGGTGAGGATCACGGTCAGGTCGTCCAGGCCAGGCCGCAGGCTGGGCCACCAGGCCAGCGATGGGTCCTTGAGGCACTGGCGCCCCATGCCGATCAGGGTGGGCCGGGCCCCCAGCTCCACGAAGGTGCTCACCCCCTGACTTGCCGCCGCCGCCATGCCCTCGGCGAAGCGCACCGGGTTGATCACGTGCTCGCACCAGTAGTGAGAGGTGGCGATCTCCGGCCCCGCCAGGCGTCCGCTCAGATTGCTGATCAGGGGCCGGGTGGGCGCGGTGAATTGGATGCCGGCCAGTTCCTGTTCAAAGGCCGCCAGCATCGGCGCCATCGCCCGGGAGTGGAAGGCATGGGAGACCGTGAGCCGGTGGGCCTTGACCCCGGCAAGGCCGGCCTGCCGTTCCAGGGCTTCCACCGCTACCAGCGGGCCTGAGACCACCACATTGGTCGGGCCGTTGAGGGCCGCCAGCTCCAGTTCGCCATGGCCCCCCGTGGCCACCTGGGTGATCAGCGCTTCCACCTGCCCCTGGTCGGCCAGGAGGGCCACCATGCCACCGCCGGCAGGCAGGGCCTGCATCAGGCGGCCGCGGGCGGCGATCAGCCGCAGGGCCTCCTCAAGACTGAACACACCGGCGAGATGGGCCGCCACCACCTCGCCGACGCTGTGCCCCAGCACCAGATCCGGTTTCACCCCCCAGCTCAGCCACAGCTGACTGAGGGCGTAGCCCACCACGAACAGGGCGGGCTGGGTGAAGGCGGTCTGGTTGAGCAGCTGGGCCGCTTCCTGCTCGTCGCCCGCGGCCGGGAACAGCACCTCGGCCAGGGGGCGCGCCAGGAGGGGGTCGAGGATCGCCGTGCACTGCTCGAAGGCCTGCCGGAACACCGGGTGCTGCTGGTGGAGCCCCCGGGCCATGCCGATGGCCTGGGATCCCTGGCCGGTGAACAGGAAGGCCAGCTTCCCTGGGCGCCGGGAGGCCTGTCCCATCACCACACCGTCGCACGGGTCGCCGGCGGCGATGGCCGTGAGTTGGTCCAGCAGCGTGGCCCGGTCCGCTGCCAGGCAGACCAGGCGACGCACGAGCTGGCTGCGGCACTGGTTGGCGGTGCCACAGACATCGCTCAGGCCGGTGCGGGGATGGCTGTGCAGGTAGGCCGCCAACTGGGCCGCCTGCTGCAGCAGGCCGGTTTCGCTGCGAGCCGAGAGGGTGAGCAGCTGCAGGGGCAGTTGCTGGCCGTAGCGGGAGACGGGCGGCCTGGGCGGTGCATCCGCCAGCACCACATGGGCATTGGTGCCGCCGAAGCCGAAGGAACTCACCCCGACCACCGCTGGCGCATCCGCCTGGGGGAAGGCCTCCAGCTGGGTCTGGACCTGCATCTTCAGGCCCGGGAAGTCGATCGAGGGATTGGGGGTGCGGAAGTGGAGGCTGGGGGGAATCTGGCGATGGTGGACGCAGAGGGCCGCCTTGATCAGGCCGGTGATGCCGGCCGCCGTTTCGGAATGGCCCAGGTTGGTTTTCACCGAGCCAACGCGGCAGGGCCTGCTTTCCTCACGCCCTTCCCCCAGCACGGTGCCGAGGGCTCGCAGCTCGATCGGATCCCCCTGGCGGGTGCCGGTGCCGTGGGCCTCCACGTACTGGGTGGCGGCGGGGGCGATGCCGGCACGGGCGAAGGCGGCGCGGACACAGGCCACCTGGGCTCGCATGTTCGGAGCCACCATGCCGTTGCTGCGGCCATCGGAGTTCACCGCCGTGCCATGGACGAGGGCATAGATGGTGTCGCCGTCGGCCTGGGCGGCCGCCAGCGGCTTGAGCAGCACGACGCCGGCCCCTTCGGAGCGCACATAGCCATCGGCCGCGGCATCGAAGCTTTTGCAACGGCCATCGGGAGCGAGCAGACCGGCCTTGCAGAAGCTGGACTGGATGCCCGGATGGATCAGGGCCTGGACGCCACCGGCCAGGGCGGCACTGGCCTCGCCGCGCCAGATGCTTTCACAGGCCAGATGCACGGCCACCAGGGAGGAGGAACAGGCCGTGTCGACCGTGAGGCTCGGACCTTTGAAGTCGAAGAAGTAGGAAAGGCGGTTGGCGGCGATGCAGCCGGTGTTGCCGGGCAGGACGAAGGGCTCGTTGTCGGGGATGGCGTAATCCTCTTCGGAGAGCCAGAGCAGGGAGCTGTAGTCGGCACTGGAGATCCCCATGAACACAGCCACGTTCTGGCCCCGGATGCTCTCCAGGGGTTGACCGGCGTCCTCGAGCGCCTGCCAGGCCACCTCCAGCAGCAAACGTTGTTGGGGATCCATGCAGACCGCCTCCCGGGGCGAGATGCCGAAGAAGGCAGGATCAAACTGATCGATCCCGTCGATGAAGCCGCCGCGGCGCACGTGCTGATGCAGGGGTTTCTGGGCATCGGCATCGAAGTGGAGGGACAGATCCCAGCGCTCCGCGGGGATGTCGCCAATGGCGTCCTGACCGTTGCGCAGGAGTTCCCAGAAGGATTGGGCACTGTTGGCTCCGCCGGGGAGCCGGCAGCCGATGCCGCAGATCGCGATGGGCTCAGGTCGACCAGTATCAGGATTGATCACCATTACCTCGGAACTCAGCGCTGTGGTGGATAGGAATACTCGAGGAATGCTTGTCCTTGAGTATCTTTGTCGGAATCAGGGTTGATCTGGGGATCGCTGGCTTCAGATCCGCTGGCTTCGGATCGTTGTCCTCGGATTGTTGCCTGGTCTGGATGGACTTGGAGGAAAGGGGCCAGGAGCTTCAGGTCGTCCGTTGAGGCCAGTCAGATCAGATCGGCCAGAAACGTACGGGTGTAGGGCTCGATCAGGTTCGCGAAGCTGGGGCAGGCCACCCCGTGGGGCTCCAGCACGGCCAGGGTGCGCTCACAACCTGGACGGGCCTTGACTCCAGGGGCATTGAGTTCTGGATAGGTGAGCTGTTCCGCTCCCCAGCGGTGGGTGAAGAAGGGTTGCAGCGGATAGAGGGGGTTGGTGGGCTGCAGCGCCAGGGCCTGCAGCCAGGCCTGCAGGGGCACCGGCTTCAGTGGGGCGCCGCGCTCGATCAGGGCGGTCAGCAGGTCGAGCCAGAGCACGGGCTGGGGATGGTGCAGATGGAAGGTGGGCGGCGGCAGGGCGGGGTCGTTGGTGTGGGGCCCCCAGGCCAAGGCCCCCACGGCCGACACCACGTAGTCGACGGGGACCAGATCGAGCGCCATGGCCAGGTCCGGCGCCTGGCGCAGCACCAGGCAGCCGCGCACCAGCCTGTGCAGGAAATCCTGCTCGTGCCAGGCCCCGGTGAGCGAGTGGCCGCCGATCAGGGGGGGCCTGTAGATGCGCACGGGCAAGCCCAGCCGGGCCGCCTGCCAGACCAGCCGCTCGCTGACCCATTTGGTCTGGGAGTAGCCGAGGTGGATGCCCTGCCATTCGACCAGGTCGTCCTCTTCGTGGAGGAGCTGGTGGCGGTAGGCCGACGCCTCGTACACCGAGGTGCTGGAGATGAACTCCAGGGGGATGGCCTGGCCGCCGCGGGCCAGCGGGGCCGTGGCCAGGCGCAGCACCTCCAGGGTGCCGGCCACGTTGGCGGCCCGCAGCTGGCCGTAGGGAGCCACGTAGCTGAGCTGGGCACCGTTGTGGAGGATGCCGCTGATCCTTGCGCTCAGGCCACTCCAGGCGGTGGCGTCCAGGCCCAGGTTCGGGGCCGCCAGGTCCCCGGGCACCCCGACCAGTCGCTGGCCATAGGCCTCGCGCCAGAGGCCGTAATGCTCGAGGTTGGCCCTCACCCTGGCCTTGGCGGCTCCGGGGCCATCGGCGCGCACGAGGCAGTAGATCGTGAGGTCTGGATGGCGCTCCAGCTGATCGGCCAGCAGGAAGGCACCCAGAAAACCCGTGGCGCCGGTGAGCAGGATCGCGGCACCGGGACCCTCGCGGTGAACCGGGTCGGTGGTCATGCCGGCGAGCTGGTCGATCAGATCGCCGGGCAGCTCGGTTTCCAGGCTGAGATCCAGCCCCTGTCGCTCGCCTGCCGCTCCGAGGGGATCCCGCAGCAGATTCAGGACATGGGCGGCGAGGCTGCCCAGGGTGGGGTCGCCGCTGAGGGCGCCGAGGCCGAGGTTGATGCCCAGGCCGGCCTGCATGGCGGTGGCCAGGTCGACCGCCATCAGCGAATCCAGGCCCATGGCATCCAGCCGGCTGCCGGCCTCCAGCGTGGCGGCATCGAAGCCACCCAGCTCCGCCAGCAGTTCCGCCAGGCAGTGCTCGACGATGGCCAGGGCAGCGGCGCCCTGGGGGTCAGGGCAGGCGGCCAGGGCCTGGGTCATGGCGTGCAGTCTTGGCGCCATCGGATGGGCGGCGCTGGGCCGCTCCAGCCGGGCCAGCACCACCGAGGCCACCTGCTCCTGCTGGCTGCGCCCGATCCAGCGGCCCAGGGCCGTCAGGGCGGCTTCGGGGTCGATGCGCTCGAGGCTGACGGGACTGTGGGCGGCCATGCCCGCGCCAGCCCAGGGACCCCAGGCGATGGCCAGGCCGGGTAGTCCCTGGGCGCGACGCTGGCGCATCAGCCCATCGAGGAAGCCATTGGCCGCCGCGTAGGAGGCCTGGCCCGGCGAACCGAGCACGGACGCCACTGAGGAGTAGGCCACGAAGAATTGATGGGGCAGGTGGCGGCAGCCGCGCTCCAGGTTCAGCGCCCCCTGAACTTTGGGACGGGCCACCGCCGTGCAGCGCTGGGCGCTCTGGTTGCTGAGCAGGCCGTCATCGAGGATGCCGGCAGCATGGATCACGCCGGCCAGGGGGCGAGCGGAGGCCTCCAGCCGTCCGAACAGGTCGTTCACCTGGGCCGCATCCGCCACATCGAGCTGGGTCAATTCCACGGTGGCGCCCGCCTGTTCCAGGGCTGTGATCGCCAGCCTCTGCTCCGCGTCGGGGGGGCGCCGGGACAGCAGGGTGAAGTGGTTGGCACCGCAGCTCTGCAGCCAGCGGGCCGTGGCCAGGCCGAGGGCACCGAGTCCGCCGCTGATCACGGTGGTGGCATTCGCCGCCACCACAAAGGCAGGTTCACCCTCTGCTGCGCCCGGGCGCGGCCTGGTCACGGCCACGACCTCGGCGATCTCCGCTCCGTTCGGGCTCCAGCGCCATTCGGCGCCGCCTTGAGGGGCGGGATCCAGCTGCAGCAGCTGCTCCAGGCCCTCCCCCCGGGGGCCGCACCACAGCAGGCCACCGGCCTGGGGGCCCACCTCCCGGGCCCAGCAGCGGCCCAGGGCGGCCAGGGCTTCGCTGTCAGGGGTATCGGCGCCGCTGAGGGCCCAGTGCACCGCGCCCACCCGGCTGGCCCTGGCCGCCAGGCCTTGCAGCAGCGGCAGCCAGTGCTGCCAGAAGGGTTCGCCCAGGACGGCCTCTGAGGCGGGGGGCTGGGGTGGCAGCAACCCATCCAGCAGCAGCACCTGGGGGGGGACTGGCGACTGCACCCGCTCCAGCCAGCTGTCCAGCGCGGCCAGATCCGGGCAGGCGACCACCTGTCCGTAGCGTCCAAGCGGCACTGCCTGCAGGACGGCGGCCAGCTCGGCCGGGCCCCCCAGCATCAGGAGGGTGTCGTGGCCTGAGGCGGCGAGCGGCCGCGGCTGGGGTCGCCAGATGCGCTGATGGGCCAGGGGTTCGGTGTCGCTGGCTACGCCACTCTGTTCCGGGCGTTCTTCCGGCCAGCAGCGCATCCGCTCGAACGGGGTAGTGGGGAGCACCTGGCGCGGCCAGAGTCCCTGCGGCTGGAGCGGGTTCCAGTCGATCGCCTGGCCGGCCAGCCATCGGCGCACCAGGGCTTCAGGGCTTGGCGCCTCGAGGGGTTCGCTGCCGTCGTAGCCGTTGGCGGCGAGTTCGGCAGCGGCTGAGCCGCCGGCTTCCACCAGCCGCAGCTGGGGTGGGGTGCCTGCCAGCTGGTCGGCCAGGGCCGCCTGCTCCGGGCCGTAAACCAGGGCCGTCGCCTTGAGACCGTGACGGCCCCAGGCCTGCCAGTGCTCAGGGCGGCTGGTGGCCGTCAGCGCGAAGGCCAGGCGAGGCGGCTGCAGCGGAGCCTCGGCCATCTGCAGCGATTCGGCGCCAGGGATGCCGGCCAGCCACTGGGTCAGGGCGGTCGTCGCCTCGGCTGCCGAGCTTGCCTGGAGCGCCAGCCGCCAGCGGTGCGTGCTGCGGCTGTGGCGGGCCGTGGCGCAGATGGCCGGCCAGGCGTCTGCGGGCTGGGACGGCAACCAGGCCAGCATCGTCTCGGCCAGTTGGCGCAGGGAGACCGGCCCCTGGGCGCTGAGCAGCAGCCAGTCGCCGGACGCCAGGGAAGGGTGGGCTGCTGGTAACGGCAGGGCCGCTTCCGTCGGCGTCTGTTCCACCAGCACATGGGCATTGGTGCCGCTGAAACCGAAGGAACTCACCGCCACCCGGCGTGGCGCCCCGGTGTCGGGCCAGGATTCCGCCTCGGTGGGAATCCGCAGGGACCAGTCGTTCCAGTTGAGGTAGGGGGTGGGCTGCCGCAGGTGCAGGTGGGGCGGCATCCGGCCGTGCTGCACCATCAGCACGGCTTTGATCAGGCCCGCGATGCCGGCGGCCCCTTCGAGATGGCCCAGGTTGGTCTTCACCGAACCCAGCCGCAGCGGATGACGGCGCTGCGGTCGGCCGTAGATCGGGGCCAGGGCCTTGAGCTCGATCGGATCCCCCAGGGGGGTGCCCGTGCCATGGGCTTCCAGCACGTCGATCTGGTCGCCGCTGAGTCGGGCCTGCCTGAGGGTGCTGCGGATCAGGGCGGCCTGGGCCTCGCCATTGGGCACCGTCAGGCCGGCACTGGCGCCGTCCTGGTTCACACCGCTGCCGCGCAGCACCGCCAGGATCGGATCGCCGGCGCTCAGGGCATCGGCCAGTCGCTTGAGCACCACCACACCACAGCCCTCGCCGCGCACATAGCCGTCAGCGGCGGCGTCGAAGGTCTTGCAATGACCGTCACTGGCCATCATGCCGCTGCGGGCGAAGCAGAGGCTGTTGACCGGGGTCAGCAGCAGGCTCACCCCGCCGGCCAGGGCCAGGTCGGTGCTGCGATCCCGCAGGCTGCGGCAGGCGAGATCGATTGCCACCAGCGACGAGGAGCAGGCGGTGTCCACCGCCAGGGCCGGGCCGTGCAGGCCCAGCACATAGGCCAGGCGGCCGGGCGCCATCGCGAAGCTGGTGCCGGTGGCGAAGTAGATGTCGAAGTCCGTATCCGGGGCCTCTCCGCGCAGGCGGCGCCAGGCGTAGTCGGTGCTGCACAGACCGAAGTAGACACCAGCAGCCTGGCCGCGCAGATCGCTGCCGGCCAGCCCGGCACGCTCCAGGGCTTCCTGGGCCACTTCCAGCAGCAATCTGTGCTGAGGATCGATCGCCCGGGCTTCCTTGGGCGAGATGCCGAAGCGAGCGGGATCAAACTGATCGGGGGCCGCCAGAAAGGATCCATGGCGACAGTGCATTTTGCCTGGTGTACCGGGCCGGGCGTCGTAGTAATCCTCCAGGTTCCAGCGGCTGGCCGGAACTTCCGTCACCGCCTCTCTGGCAGCGAGCAGGAAATCCCAGAACGCCTCCGGGGATTCGATGTCAGGCTGTCCCTCGCCGCCGGGAAAACGACAGCCGACGCCCACCACAGCGATCGGCTCGGCCGCCAGCAGGCTTCGTTGCTCATCGGCCTGCCTGGCGATCAGCGCAAGCTGCAGGGCGGAATAGGTATCAATCATGGATCACGCGCTGATGCCGAAAAATAAATAGAATTTGAGATTTGCTTGCGAGGCCTTGCTTACAATCCAGTGCTGCTAATGTCCTGGGATTGGTTTATTGTCAAGGTGTTGGGCGATGTATGTAGGATTTGACTTTAGCATGGATACGGGAAAATGTCTCTGGCTGGGCTTGCTTGCCGGCCAGTCAAGCTAATCGGCGGGTTCTAAAGGTCTCTTTCTCTTCTCAATCAGAGACCAGTCCAAGGTTCGGTCTCGAGATTGTTGGACCTTGCCTGATGGCTGGAGCCGTTGGGAATATTGCGAGATAGGCTTGGTTTGAGGATCTTTTCATGCTATGTCGGTGAGCACTGTCATCAGGAATTGAGGATGAAAGCTTCGCGCAAGAGTTGCTCGAATCTGCATCAATGGGATGGCGATTCCCTGCGCATCGAGCTGATGCTGTTGTTGATGGCGGCACCATGGTTAGAGGGCAAGCCATTGCCTCATCTAGAGGTGGGGTTTTTCTTTTTCTTGCCAAGGGTTCAAATCCCATGCCATGGTCAGAAATGGATGGTCAAGAGCCTGGCCATGATGGGATAGCGATGAACACCAATATCGTTATCGAGAATATTTGCTTCAAGTCGTTCATTCTGGTCGCGATCTCTTTTTGGCTGAATCCAGCTGGCCAGCAGTCGCAACGCTTTCTCTCTGCCAAGCGACGCAGCATGGATGTCATGTACTCTTGTGAGCCTGAAAAATGCCAGATAGGTTGCATTTTGCCGGCTCATCTGATTGACTGGTCATCCTGGGAAGTACCATGTCCATGAACATCAAGTTCATCACTGGTCAACCTTTAGCCTGCTTGGTGACGGGAGCCAGAATGCCGGCAAGTCTGGCCCTGTGCAGGATGATGAAAAAGTCAGGTGCAAGAGTTTTCGCCGTTGATTCAATACGACATGCACCGAGCAAATACTCCCATTCAGTTGAGCAATATTTTAGGGTGCCTTCACCTCGGAAGCAGCCTAGGCAGTTCATTGATGCGATAGCCAGGATTTGCGATGAGAATGGCATCACTTTGTTGCTGCCAATGTATGAAGAGTCGTTCGTGGTGTCTGAATTCAAGCCGGAGTTGCAGTCACGTTGTAAGGATTTGATGATCTTCGTGGACGAAGCCAGTGTGGTGTCCAGGCTACACAACAAGTATCGATTTAATTCCTACTGTATGGACCTTGATGTCAAGACACCGGCAACTTGTCTTTTGCGCTCTGGTCATGATCTCGCCAGGGAAGTAAGCCGGGTCCGAGGAGAATTTGTTCTCAAGCCAGTGTATTCAAGATTTGCAGCTCGTGTCCTGATCAATCCTTCCGCCAAGCAGTTGGCTTTTGTCCGGCCCAGTGATTCGGAGCCATGGATCCTGCAAGAGAGGATTCGCGGCAAGCCCTCATCGTCCTATGGCATGGCGATCGATGGCAAGATCCTGGCCCATGCTACTTATGACATCAATATCGTCATCGGTGCTAATCGGCGCAATGGTGTCGGCGCAAGTCTGAGCTATGTGCCGAATCATGATTTACGGCCGTTGCAGATTGCCCAGGCAATTCTTGGACCACTTGGCTATACGGGGCAATTTGGCTTTGATTTTATCGCTGACGATCAAGATATTTACTGCCTAGAATGTAATCCTCGTGCCACAAGTGGCATTCATCTTCTCGAGGATGTGATTGATATGCGCCCTACGTTGTCGGGGCAGCCTGCCATGCCAAGGCGCCTTAGCTCCGCGTCTAACCATCTGATGTTATGGTATTCGCTGATGACGTTGTCAATTGCTCCTTGGAATCGTTATCTTATCCAGGGCTTTTCCTGTAGGGATGTGCTGTTTCGCCTCGGCGATCCGCTGCCATTTGTGGTTATGTATGTTATTCTTTTGCAGCAAGCATTTCAGGCACTTCGAGCCGGAATCTCTGCTTCGGAGCTGTTTCTCGACGATCTCACCTGTGACTTTTCTCCAGCCATTGAAGAGCGGCAAATAGTATAGATGTTTCTTGTTTTTGCTTTGATTGTTGAACATGAAGCCCGGATTCTGATGCTACTCTGCAACAACAGGCTCACGGTCGGGATTCCATTGGCTTCGCTTTCCCGTCTCTGGCGTTCTGTGCCTGGATGACTAAATCATCTTTGCCCTCAGCCTTTTGGTCAATCTGGGCGGGCCAGTTAATCTCAAACTTCGCAACGCAAGTCTGCCTGTATTCGCTCGGTTTATATTTTCTGCAGAAAAATGGTAGGCTGGCAAGTTTTGCCTCCATCGCAATCACGATTCAATGTGCCAAGGTCCTGGTTCTGCCACTGTTGGGTAGATACCTGGATTTGGCATCGCCAAAGCATGTGATGATTGTCGCTAATATTATGCGATCATTGTCCTTGTTTGGCATTCTGTATGCCATTGAATTTGCTGATGTTGCTTTTTCCAGTCTTGTACCCCTTGTTTTTCTTTCGGCTGCAGCCGAGGTTGCCTTGGTCATAAGTTTTACGGCCATTCTTGATGACTTGGTGCCCAAGCAGACCCTGCCAAGAGCTGTTGGGTTGGCGATCGCTTCTGACGGAATTGTAACGCAGTCAGCCCCTTTTCTTGGCGCTATTACGATTGCAACTCTTGGAATTTCCGGAATTTCTACCATTAATGCCGTCAGTTTTGTGCTGACATTCATATTTTTAGCATTCAGTGCTTTTCCCGGCGTCAGAAGTCTGCAACTGCAGCAGGGGAAGCGGCTTGGTCAGCGTGGTATTCGGGAAAATCTCAAGCAGATCTGGGCAGTCAACCGCAACAGGCCATTACTGCTGCATAGTATGACCACAGCGGCTCTGTTGGCGGCACTTGAGATACTCTTCCCGGCATGGATATTGGCGTCCATGGGCATAGCAAGGCTGAATCTTGCACTTATTTTTGTTTTCATCGGTTATATTGTTGGCTTGAGAGTCTGGTTCTGGCTCGGGGCGGCTTCCAGGGGGCCAGTTTTCTTCTATGCCGAATGTATTCAGGTTGTTGTGCTGATTGGTGCCGGCTTGCAAGTCTTTCAGGACCTCTCATTCTTTTGGTTGGCGGGAATCTTGGCATTTTCCATTGGGATTCCAATTGTTTGTTCTGTGCATCAATATCAATGGCAGCTCGAGCTTCCTCCGAATTCAAAAGCCAGTTATCTAACTGCTGTTAATGCCGCTATCTGGGTGGCACGTATTTTCGCCATATCCTCGGTTACTTTGGTTGTAGATCGACTGCTAATCCCAGCGGTTGGCTGGAGGGCTTTGCCTCAGGTGCTGCAAATGGCGATCGGTACGGATGCCGGGCGTGGTATTGCTCTTGCTATTTGTGGAATCGGATTGCTTCAGGGTATTGGAGTTTATTTCTTGACAAGAAGGCTATGTGCTGATCTCTAGGGATGTCTTAATGGCTGGATTCGGCCAGGGTTCGTCATTGAAGCCAGTGCTGTTCATGGTGGACCTGCAAGGATGGTCTATGCTAAGTTATGATTTAATTCAGTCATTCAGCTAAGGAGCATATGATATTCCCAAGGCGAGTCGTCAGGAAGGCATTGCCACTGTTGCTCGACACCATCCTGTTGATTTGCCTGGTCCTCCCCATGGTCGAGGCGGGTGCCCTCGCTGGACTCGTGCTTGGCGCGATTGGTGCAGAGCATTGGCAATTGTTGGTCTGGGCGACTGCCTTGCCACTTGTTTTTCTCCTCTGGGTCACATTGTTGATGGGCTTGTTCGTGCTCATTTCTATGATCGCGGGAACTTTTTATCGCAAGCCCAGGCGCATGGAGGTGGGTTATGCAAGCATGCCCTCACTGGCGATGATGATCTGCGTTTATCAGTACTGGGTTTTCAGCTTGCTTAGCTCCATGCCGGCCATGCGTATGCTCAGGGACATTTTCGTGTTTCGTTGGTTATTTTTTCATAGCTATTCTGTGCGTTGCTCTATTCCTTTGTGGGGCAATACGCTGGCCGGTGCCATTCAGGATCCCGATCTCACCAGCATCGGCCCTGGCGTGATGCTGGGTGACGCCACTCGGCTGATCGCCCACTCTTTCACGGCCAAGTCGGGTGGAAGGATCGTCTATCAAACTGCCCCCATCACAATCGCTGCTGGCGTCACCATTGGCGGTAATACTTTGATTGAGCTGGGGGTTGAGATTGGCAAGGATGCGTTTGTGGAGCCATTCAGTCGCGTCGCAGCCTTCACCAGAATTCCCGCTGGCGAAGTCTGGGGAGGGGTTCCAGCCACATTCCTGAGAAGGCGGGATGGCCTGCAGCGCCACCAGGGCGATCCAGCTCCTCTGTCGCTGGATCGCCCTGAGTTGCTGGACCTGGTGGCCACGGCCCTGGGGCTGCCCCGTCAGCGCTTCACGCCATCCAGCGGCAGTCACAACTGTGACGACTGGGACTCCCTGGGGCGGATGGCGATTGCTGCTGCCCTGGAGGCACGCCATGGCATCCGTCTCAATCCGAGCCAGATCTTCAGTCTTGACAGTGTTGCCGCGCTGGCGCGTCATGTCGATGGGGCCGCTGAGCATGCACCTGCCTCACCAACGCCATCGCCACTGCCACGCGATCCGGAGTTGCTGCCCCTGTTGGATGGGCTCCAGGTCACCCGCCAGCTGCTCGAGCGTGCCGCTGGCCGTGATCAACCAGCGGGCCCTGCACTGCGTGTTGCCGTGGCAGCCAGCTTCGTGGCTGAGCCGCTGGCCCAGAGCCTGCGCCTGTGGAGTGAGGCCTTCGGTCTTGCGATCGAATGCGAGTTCGCCGGTTTCAACCAGATTGTCGCCACCCTGCTCGATCGCGATGGCCTTTTCCATCGCAATCGCGCCGGCCTGAATCTGGTGTTGTGCCGCCCAGAAGATCTCTGCAGCCCCAGGGATGCCGATGGCCGCATCGCCGCCGATATCATCCTGGACGCCGCCGCCAGCTTCGCCTCCTCCGGTGGCTCGCTGCTGATCGCCGATCTGCCTCCGGTGGTCTCTCCTTATTTCCAGGGAGATCGGGCTGCCGTCCCCGGACTTCAGGCCCACTGGCTCCAGCGTCTGCAGGCCATTCCTGGGATTCGTGGTTTCGATTTTTCCGGTCTGATCGGCCGCTTCGGCAGCGATCAGGCCGGCGATGCTGAGATGGAGCAGGTTGCCTCCACGCCCTACTGCAACGCCATCTATGGATTGCTGGGTCGGGACCTGGCCCGGGAGGTGCGGCGCCGCAGACTGCCGGCCAAGAAGGTGATTGCCCTTGATGCAGATGGCACGCTCTGGGGTGGCGTGTTGGGAGAGGATGGGCCGGAGGGAGTGCAGCCAGGCGGAGTTTTTGCCCTGTTCCAGAAGCGGTTGCGCCAGCTGCGTGAGCAGGGGATTCTGCTGACTTTGGTCAGCAAGAATGAGCCGGAAGATGTCTTGAATCTATTGCGACATCATCCCGACTGTGAGCTGCGCCCCGATGATTTTGTGTCCAGTCGTATTGGTTGGGGTGACAAATCTGAGAGCCTGAGCCAGCTCGCCGTCGAGCTCAATCTCGGTCTGGATTCCTTTGTCTTTATTGATGATAATCCTGTTGAACGTGCTGCGGTGGAGGCCCGTTGCCCGCAGGTCACCGTGCTGCCCTTGCCTCTGAATCCAGCCGACTATCTGCCCCAGTTGAATCGCCTGTGGTGCTTTGACGGTGCAGGCAGCAGCAACGAAGATCTGCAGCGCACGTCAATGCTGGAGCACGAACGGGTGCGGCGTGCTGGGCTTGAGCAGAGTGATGATCTGGCCAGCTATCTTCAGTCGTTGCAGCTGGAAGTGACCTTCCGGCCTGCCGAAGCGGATGATCTTCCCAGGCTGGCCCAGCTCACGCAGAAGACCAACCAGTTCAATCTCTCCTTGCAGCGGCGCAGTGAGGAAGAAATTCGCCAGCTCGCCGCGACGGAGGCCAGCCTCTGGGTGGCGTCTGTCCAGGATCGTTTTGGTAGCTATGGCCTCGTGGGTGCCGTGATCCTCTGTCCCTTTTCTGTCCATGGCTCAGCCGCCGCCAGGCTGGACACCTTCCTGCTCAGTTGCCGTGCTCTCGGTCGGGGTGTGGAGGAGGCGATCGTGCATGGGATCGCCGCTGCCGCGCAGGACCAAGGCCTGAAGTATCTCTGTGCACCCTATGTGGAGGCTCCCCGCAATCGCCCTGCCCTGGATTTCTTTCGGCGCCAGGGTTGGTCGGATCAGAACGGGGAATTTCACCTGGCGCTCACGACTCTGCCGCTCCTGCCGTCGCACGTGAACCTGCGGCTCGGGGCCATCCATCGCCCCCTGTCCAGGCAGGGCTGATCGTCATCCCTGACTGCAGTTGCCGTGACGGCCATGGCTGCGCCCGGCCGCTGGTTGGATGGAGCCCATTCCTGATCGGAGCCGATGGCGCCCTCCCTGGCTTTTACCCCTGCGCTCAGGAGCCAGCTGGCCAGTTGGCTGGACGAGGATCTGGGCCGGGGGGATCTCAGTGCCCCCGCCCTGGCGGGATGCTGGGGCCGGGCTGGCTGGATCGCTCGCCGCGATGGGGTGTTCTGCGGTGGGGTGCTGCTGGAGCCCCTGCTGCTGCAGCTGGATTCGCGCTGCCAGGTGGCGCCGCTGGTGGCTGATGGCGAGCCGGTGCGGGCTGGCCAGCGCCTGCTGGAGCTGGAAGGCCCGGCGGCGGCCCTGGTGGCCGCGGAGCGCACCGCCCTGAACCTGGCCATGCGGCTCTCGGGGATCGCCACCGCCACCGCCGAGCTGGTGGCGCTGCTGGAGGGCAGTGGCGTGCGCCTGGCCGACACCCGCAAGACCACACCCGGCCTGAGGGTGCTGGAGAAGTACGCCGTGCGCTGCGGCGGTGGCCTCAACCATCGGCAGGGGCTGGATGATGCGGCCATGCTCAAGGAGAACCACCTGGCCTGGGGCGGTGGGGTGGCGGCGGCGGTGGCCGCGGTGCGGGCCAACGCCCCCTGGCCGGCGCGCCTGATCGTCGAGGCGGAAACCGAGGCGGAGGCCCGGGCCGCCGTGGCGGCTGGCGCCGATGCGGTGCTGCTCGATGGCTTCGAGGCGGCGGCCCTGGAGGCGATCGTGCCAGCTCTGCGGGCCCTGGCGGCTCAGCGGGGACGGGGGGTGGTGCTGGAGGCTTCGGGGGTGGAGCCCAGCCTGTTGGCCACCTATGCCAGGAGCAGGATCGATCTGATTTCCACCAGTGCCCCGGTCACCCGCAGCCCCTGGCTGGACATCAGCATGCGATTTGAGCCCCCGCTTGCCGCTGCTGAGGGGCTGGGTTGCTGAAGGCTTGGTGAAGAATCGGTCCGAGCGGCGTGGAAAGCCGACCAAACGCCGAAATGTCTGAGACGATGGCGTTTTTCTGGCCGCGAGCTGATTTTCCGTGCCGCGAAACCCCTTGTTCCGCCTTCTCCCCGCCACCATCAGCCTGCTGGCTGCCCTGGCGCCGATGGCGCAGGCCCGAGCCGAAGGTGTGGTGGATCGGGTGGCCCGCACTGGCGAGCTGGTGCTGGTGGGCATCCCTGAGGCTTCGCCGCTGCTGAACCTCAACGCCAAGGGCGAACCCCAGGGTTATGGCGTGGCCGTGGCCCGGCAGATCAGCGCCGAACTCAGCACCGCCGTGGGCCGGCCGGTCAGCCTGCGCTTCCAGGCCGTGAAGGATCCGGCCACCCTTGGTCAGAACATCGCTACCGGCAAGGCCGATCTGGCCTGTGGTGTGGCCTTCACCTGGGAGCGGGATTCCCAGCTGGATTTCTCGATGCCGATCGGCCTCTCCGGCCTGCGCCTGTTGGCTCCAGTCGGTCGCTTTGATGGCGCTCCGGCGGGCCTGAAGGGCCATCGCATCGGTGTGGTGGCCGATTCCCTGGCGGCAGGTGAACTCCTGGGCATGCAGCCGGCGGCCATCGCCGTGCCCTTCCCCACCCTTGGCGCGGCCGTCGCAGCCCTCAAGGCCGGCACGGTGGAGGGGGTGATCGGCGACAGCCTGCTGCTGGCCAGCCAGGCCCGCAATCAGGGAGCCAAAGGCCTGACCCTCACCCCCCAGGAGCCCTATGAGCGCTTCGCGGTCGCCTGCCTGTTGCCGGAGAACGACTCCGCCTTCCGCAATCTGGTGAATCTGGCCATTGCCCGGCTGCTGCAGGGCTACCTCGAGGGCAAACCGGAGGCGGTTGCCGCCATTGATCCCTGGATTGGCCCCGGCAGCAGCATCAACCTGCCCGCCGATCGGATCCGGGCCTACTTCGAAACCGTGCTGCTGGGCGCGGAGGCCCTTCGTCCCCTTCCTCCTGCCGCTTCCTCAGGCGGTGCAAGCCGTCCGGGCTCCTGAGCTCCCCGGCCCATCTGCCCCGGCTCTGCGATTTTCCACTTCTCAGTTCTTCGTCCCGTTTGCGGTCCTGCTCCGATGGCGTTCCTCTCCCGTTCCCGCCTGTTCGGCCTTCTGCTGATCGTGGCATCCCTGCCGATGGATCCCGGCATGGCCTTGGCCACCGGCATGGTCCATGTGAACGACTCCAGCGGGGAGCCCGCCACAGGCAGTGTTGAAGCCAGGCTGCGCCGGATTGCCCAGGCCGTGCGGGAGCAGGGTGAACAGCCCGCCACCAGCGCGGTCGGCGATGATGCCGTGGCCCTGGTTGTGATTGGCGGTCCTCGCCTGGGCGTGGGCTGGGTCAATGGCGGCGGCTTCCGCAACGGCGGCTTTTATAACGGCGGCTTCCGCAACGGTGGCTTCTATAACGGCGGCTTCCGCAACGGTGGCTTCTATAACGGCGGCTTCCGCAACGGCGGCTTCGTCAACTGGTAACTCCCTTGGCCTCCCAGCCCTACGGCCCCGTGCGGTTGCTGGTGGTGCAGCCCACCCCCTTCTGCAACCTCGACTGCGACTACTGCTATCTGCCCAACCGGGATGATCGCAGCCGCCTGTCCCTGGACATTCTGGAGGCAGCGCTGGAGCGGGTGCTGGAGAGCCCCTACGTGGACGGGCCGTTCACATTGTTGTGGCACGCCGGTGAACCGCTCACCGTGCCGATTGCGTTCTACGACGCGGCCACCGCCTGCATCCACCGGGTGCTTGAGCGCCACGGCCTGCCGCTGGACACGATCAGCCAATCGCTGCAGACCAACGCCACCGTCATTGACGCGGCCTGGTGCGACTGCTTCATCCGCAACGACATCCACGTCGGGGTGTCGATGGATGGCCCCGCCTTCCTGCACGATGCCCACCGGCGTACCCGCACGGGCCTGGGCAGCCACGCCGCCAGCATGCGCGGCATCGACTGGCTCAACCGCCGCGGCATCCCGTTCCAGGTGATCTGTGTTCTCACCGCCGATGCGCTCGACCACGCCGACACCCTGTTCGACTTCTTCAGCGGCAGCGGCATCCATGACGTCGGCTTCAACATGGAGGAGACCGAGGGGGAGAACGCCCACTCCACCCTTGAGCGCCCCGACGCTGAACGCCGCTACAAGGTGTTCCTGGAGCGCTTCTGGCAGCGCCTGGCGGAGCGGCCCGACCTGCTGCGGCTGCGGGAATTTGATGGCATCACCAGCCTGGCCTGCAGCGATGAACGGCTGCAGCACACCGACATGAACGCTCCGTTCGCGATCGTCAACGTCGACGCCCGTGGCAACGTCTCCACCTTCGATCCCGAGTTGCTGTCGGTGCAGACCGAGGCGTACGGCGACTTCAGTTTCGGCAACGTGCGCCACGACAGCCTCGAAGCCCTGGCCCAGAGCGACAAGTTTCAGCGTGTGCTGGCGGAGATCAGCTCCGGCGTGGAGCGCTGCCGGCAGAGCTGCGCCTACTTCGGCCTCTGCGGTGGCGGTGCCGGCAGCAACAAGTACTGGGAGCACGGCAGCTTTGACTGCAGCGTCACCCAGGCCTGCCGCTACCGCATCCAGCTGGTGGCCGACGTGGTGCTCGACGGCATGGAGAAGCAGCTGGGGTTGGCGGCGGCCTGAAGCCGGCCTTTGGCCATGGCCAAAGGCGAGCCTCCGCTGTCTGCGGGGAGCGCTTGGCCGACTGGCCCCGCCGCAAGGGGTAACCCGAGTCGCTGCCGCCGCCGGACGTCGATGGGAGGCCAGAGCAACGGCAGCCAGCCGTGGGGCTGCACCGGGTCAGGCCGGGTTCATCGCAGGCCGTGCGCAGGGCGATGCTGAAGGACCGCCGGGCTGCTCCCGCTCAGGCCGGTGCCCCGGCTTCCTGGTCGGGGGGCCGACGCTCCAGCTCCAGGGCGTCGTTGCAGCCCTCATGGCCCTGGTCGTAGCGGCTGCTGGCGAATCGTCCCCGCCAACCCGATGGCAGCTGCGCCAACAGGGCCTCGGCATAGGGATGGCGCCGGGCCACGCGCTCGATCGTGTGGGCGGGATAGAGCCGCACCACCTGCCGACTGACGCGGCAGAGCTCGGCCAAGGCAAGGCGGTGCCAGGCCAGATCCAGCCCCTCGCCGCTCATCAATCCCCCCTGCTCGAGCGGCGCATAGGAAAAGAGCAGATGGCCGCAGACCACCAGATCAAAGCTGGCGTCGGCGAAGGGCAATCGGGGCAGGGAGGCGGCCACGTAGCACTCGGGATGGGCGCGGCGATCGGCCAGGAAGGCCTGCAGGGCCTGCAGATGCTCCTGGCGGCAGACCTGCAGATCGAAGTCGGGACGCAGGCTCGGGCTGCCGGCCATGGTGGCCAGGGTGGTGTCGAGATCCTGCAGCGCCCGCTGCTCCAGCTGCACGGGGGAGAGGTCATAGAGCGGATCGACGGCCGTGGCCTCGATGCCGGCCGCCCGTGCCAGGGCGCTGAGGGAGCCGGGGCCGCCGGGGCAGTCGAGCAACCTGGCGCCGCGCCAGCGCGGCAGTTCCTGCTCCAGGTTGAACATCGCCAGGGCCTGCTGGCCCAGGCGGCCGTAGAAGACCACCGCGTCGTATTCCATCCGCGCTGCTGCCACCCCCGCTCCTGTCCATCATCGGGGCTGCGGCCTCGGCAGCCGCAGGCTTGGAGGTGGCGCGAGGGGGGATGATCAGGGCGGCGCCGGCCGCTGCGGGTGCCCAGCTGCCTGTTTTCGCCGCCCATGCTCCGCTTCGCCCAAGCCCTCGATACCCAGCTGCGCGCGGCCATGGAGCGGGCCTTCCCCGAGGCCGCCGCCGAAGCCCGCGCCGCCGGCCGGCCCCTCGATCCCCAGCTGGCACCGGCCAGCAAGCCTGAGTTCGGGGACTTTCAGGCCAATGGCGCCCTGGCCCTGGCCAAGCCCCTCCAGCAGCCCCCCCGCCAGATCGCTACCGCGTTGCTGGCGCAGCTGGAGGCCGATGACGCCTTCGGCGCCCTCTGCCTGCCGCCCCAGATCGCCGGTCCGGGGTTCCTCAACCTGACGCTGCGGCCCGAGGTGCTGGCGGCGGATGTGCAGAGGCGACTCGGCGATCCCCGGCTGGGGGTGCCCCTGGCCGCTGAGGGCGGAGCCGGGGCGGCGCCGGTGATCGTCGACTTCTCCAGCCCCAACATCGCCAAGGAAATGCACGTCGGCCATCTGCGCTCGACGATCATCGGCGATGCCCTGGCGCGGGTGCTGGAGTTTCGCGGCCAGCCGGTGCTGCGGCTCAACCATGTGGGCGACTGGGGCACCCAGTTCGGCATGCTGATTACGCACCTCAAGCAGGTAGCCCCGGCGGCGCTCGACACCGCCGATGCGGTCGATCTGGGCGATCTGGTGGCCTTCTACCGCCAGGCCAAGCAGCGTTTTGACGCCGATGAGGACTTTCAGAACACCGCCCGCCAGGAGGTGGTGCGGCTGCAGGCTGGCGATCCGGTGTCACTCCAGGCCTGGGGGCTGCTGTGTGATCAGTCGCGGCGCGAGTTTCAGCAGCTGTATGAACGCCTCGACATCCGCCTGAGCGAACGGGGCGAATCGTTCTACAACCCCTATCTCGAAGCGGTGGTCGCTGACCTCGAGGCCGCCGGCCTGCTGGTGGTGGATGCGGGGGCGAAGTGTGTGTTCCTCGACGGCATGCAGGGCAAGGACGGCAACCCGTTGCCGTTGATCGTGCAGAAGAGCGACGGCGGCTTCAACTACGCCACCACCGATCTGGCGGCGATTCGCTATCGCTTCGCGGCGCCCCCCGCAGGCGATGGTGCCCGCTGGGTGATTTACGTCACCGATGCCGGCCAGGCCAATCACTTCGCCGGTGTGTTTCAGGTGGCCCGTCGTGCCGGCTGGATTCCCGCGGGTGCCCGGCTGGAGCATGTGCCCTTTGGCTTGGTGCAGGGCGACGACGGCAAGAAGCTCAAGACCCGCTCCGGCGACACGGTGCGGCTCAAGGATCTGCTGGATGAGGCGGTCGAGCGCTGCGAGGCCGACCTGCGCCGGCGGCTGGCGGAAGAAGAGCGCCAGGAGGACGAGGAGTTTGTGCGGCAGGTGGCCACCACGGTGGGGCTGGCGGCGGTCAAGTACGCCGACCTCAGCACCAATCGGATCACCAACTATCAGTTCAGCTTTGACCGGATGCTGGCGCTGCAGGGCAACACGGCCCCCTATCTGCTGTACGCCGTCGTGCGCATCGCCGGCATCGCCCGCAAGGGCGGCGATCTGGGGGGTGGTGATCAGGATGGCGCTCAAGCCGCCGCTGCCGAGCCGCAGGCGGGCTCCCCCGAGGCCCTGCAGTTCAGCGAACCCCAGGAATGGGCGCTGGTGCGGGAGCTGCTGAAGTTGGACACGGTGATCGCCGAGGTGGAGCAGGAGCTGCTGCCCAACCGGCTCTGCGGCTATCTGTTCGAGCTCAGCCAGGTGTTCAACCGCTTCTACGACCAGGTGCCGGTGCTCAAGGCCGAACCCGCCGCCCGCCGCTCGCGCCTGGCGCTCTGCCGCCTGACGGCCGACACGCTCAAGCTCGGGCTGGGCCTGCTGGGGATCCCGACGTTGGAGCGGATGTGAGGCCTGGACGCCGTTCTGAGCCCTGAGCCCTGACCCTCAGCCCACCGCCTCCCACAACGCCTCGCCGTCCTTCCAAGCCTGGCGGATGCGGCCGGCCTGCTGCTCCAGCGCCAGCTGGGCCGCAAAGCACCGCATATCCAGCTCCGATGCCGCCAGCAAGGCCCGCTCGCTCAGGGCTCCGCATTCGCGCACAACAGCTGGGCGAGCGGATCGGGGGTGACGGGGGCGGCTGCAACAAGGCCTGGTGCCGGGGCGGCTGCAGCCTGCTGGCGCCCCCGCCGCGAGGGTTTGCCCGCAGCGGCCTCGGCCTGGCGGGCCGCCCGGATCCTGGCGAGCAGCACGCTCGCCGGTTCGTCGCTGGAGTCCTGGGGCACCAGCTCACCGCGGAAGGCCTTGGCCAGCAGGGCTGGGGTGAGGCGATCGACGACCTTGCGGGCGGATGTGAGGCGGGCTTCGAGTTGGTCGGCGAGGGTGAAGAGGTCTTGGGCGCGGCGGACGATTTCCTGCTGTTCCACGAGAGATGGCAAGGGGAAGTCAACTTCGCCGAAGCGACCTGCACTCAAATGGGCAATATTGGTTGTAATCGTTCCTTCCTGAAGATGGCGACCGGAATGCATGCAGTGCCTAAAAACGAACAATGCAAAATCAGGCATCACTGAGGCTCGGGCCTGAAATCTGATCAGCGAGTTGGTGAAACATGCTCCTGGCAGTTCGTCACGGTACATTGCAGGTCGTCCAAGATATTGCGGGCTCTGCCCTTCATTGAGGAGTATGTCGCCAGGATGGAGCGTGTATCTCTCAAGATCAGCGCCGGAGAAATCCATCTCCATCACATCATCCAAGTCGATTCGATCCTCGAAGACGTTCTGGACTCTTAGGTATGGCCGCATGGTTGGGCCGTTGTGATACTTCGGTGAACGCTGGGGACCAAGCTGGACCTTGCCAGCCTCTTTTGTTTTGATCGTGCTCCAGGGTTCGATCAATCCAGCTCGTTCCTCCCTCCACTCCCGCGACAACTCCCCCGATGTCGCCGCCGCCAGCACGGCTTGGCGAAAGCGCTTGAGGATCGCCGCCAAGCCATCGAGTCGCTGGCGGCAGGCCTCAACGGCGGCGAGGGTGGTGTCAAGCTTGGCAGATATTCGGTGTTGTTCGTTGAGAGGAGGAACAGGGAATTCAAGTGCTGCGAGCTTTTTGCGCGTGATCCGTCGGCGCGTCGTTCCTGTTGACTGAATCTCAATGCTTTCGCGAATAAGTGGAGAGTTGATGCTATGCATCAGCCATCTTGGCAAAATAGACTCCATGCCTGGCCTAATGATCGCAATATCAACAACAGTGATCAGTCGCTGATCAAGTGAAGGAACCAGGCATGCTCTGCTCAGCGGTTAGGCATCCTGGCAATCAAAATGCCGCCTTCCAGTACTTCTGTGCAGCGCAGCCGTTCGTGCTGCTCGTTGTTGACATATCTCTGCGACTTATTCAGAAACTTGGATTCGCCAATATCCGCCAGCTGAAGCAGCCGAATTCCACCATCTGGATCTTGATCCTTGCTTTCAACCCAATCGCCGTCGGAAAAAACACCGTCGGTACAAATCAATTCTTCAAGCTGCGCTCCAACCCACCCCACCGGTAACTCCCGCTCCTCCATCAGCCCACCTCCGTCAGCTCTTCTCCCAGTTCCGCCAGGATGGCTCGCAGGTCGGCGAGGGCGCCTTCGAGTTCGTCGATGGCGTCGCGGGCCAGGTCGGCGGGTTCCGGTAGATCGGAGGCGTCTTCGGCGGCGTCATCGCGCAGCCAGGCCAGGTCCAGGCTGTCGCCACGGGCGGCGATCTCCTCGCGGCTGAAGCACTGCCAGCGGCCCTCGGGCCCGGAGGCGGTGCGGGGCGCGCGGCCCAGGGGATCGGGGCCGTAGGCATCCTCGAAGTCGGCGCAGTGCGCGCGGGTGAGCGGGGTGCGTTTGCCGAAGGCCGGCATGTTGGCCCGCAGGTCATACACCCACACCGCCTCGGTGTTATCGCACTCGCTGGATCCTCGCGTGAAGAAGAGCACGTTGGTCTTCACGCCCTGGGCATAAAAAATGCTGGTGGGCAATCGCAGGATCGTGTGCAGGTTGCACTTGTGCATCAGATCCTCGCTGATCTGTTTGCCGACGTTGCCCTCAAACAGCACGTTGTCCGGCAGCAGCACCGCCGCCCCGCCGTCGGGTTTGAGCGCCCGGACGATGTGCTGCAGGAAGCAGAACTGCTTGTTGCTGGTGGGGAAGGTGAAATCGGTGCGGCTCGGCAAGCCGCCGCCTTTTTTGGTGCCTAAGGGTGGGTTGGTGAGAATCAAGCTGGCCGGCGGCAGGGATTGGCCGTCGCCGCTGAGGGTGTCGCCATACCAGATGCCGCCCTGGCCAGGCCGTGAATCGAGCCCATGCAGCATCAGGTTCATCAGCGCCAGCCGGTGCGTGTCCTGCATGTGCTCCATGCCGAAGCAGGTGCGCTCGTAGAACCTCTTCTGCTGCGCCTCACCCAGCTCGAACACATCCTGCTGCTCGCGGATCCAGTGCTGGGCCGCGATTAGAAATCCGCCGGTGCCCGCCGCCGGATCCTGAATCACATCGCCCAGCTGGGCTGCATCACCGCCACCATCGCATCGATCAGGGGCCGGGGCGTGAAGTCTTGGCCTGCGCCCGATTTCTTCTCCTCGGCGTTCTTCTGCAGCAGCCCTTCATACAGATCGCCCAACCCTTCCTGGCGGGCGCTGTACCAATCGAGCTTGTCGATCTCGCTCACCAACTTGTTGCGCGTGACCGGCTTCTTGATGAACGAGCTGGCGTTGGCGTAGATCTCCTGCACCAGGGGCGAGCTGCCGCTGTTGGCACTCCCCAGCTCCAGCAACAGGAACTTGTACTGATTCAGCTGCTTGGTGCCATCGAGTTTTTCCAGTTCATCCCAGCGGCACTCCTCGGGAATGGCCTGCTCCTGGCCCGTCTCCTTGGCCATCTTCAGGAACAGCAGATAGGTGAGCTCCGTCACGTACTGGTGATGGGTCAGCCTTGCGCCAGGCCCTTGGCCACGCTGAGCGGAATGTTGGGGCTCTCGGGGTTCACATCCACGCTCTGCAGCTGGGGCCGCAACACCAGATCCATGTCTTCCATCGGGATTGCACCAAGCAGCACCTCATTGCCCAGCACCATGGCACCGGTGAAGCAGCGGCGGTTGCGGAAGCGCACTTTCACCGGGCCCACATAGGGCACCGTACGGCGATGCCCATCGGCCAGCACCACCTCGCGCCGCTCCAGTTCCACCAGGCTCAGCTGGATCGCCAGATGCTCCGGGATGCACAGATGCACCGCGCCACTGTCTGCCAGTGCGGAAACCTCCAGGGGTAGGGCTGATTCAAAGTGTGTCATTAGCACGCTGGCCTGAGTTGCCGGTGTTGGGTTCACTGAGTGGGCTTGCTCCTTTTCTGTGCCCGAAACCGGCTCTGCTGCAACCGATCTCGATCTGATCAGCTTCCTCAAGGCGATCCCAGACGCCCGGATGCGGCGCGGGGTTCGAATCCCCGCCTGGTATCTCCTGCTGGTGGCAGTGCTGGGGATCCTGAGCGGCTGCGAAAGTCTGCGAGACCTGGAGCGTTTCGCTCGGCATCACCATCTGGTGCTTGGCAAGCAGCTGGAGATTGAACTGAGGCGGCCACACTCAGATTCGGCTTTCCGCTATTTTTTCCTGCAGGTGGACGTGGTGGTCCTGTGCACCGCCATCCGAGATTTGACCATTGCCCAGATCCCTCGTGGTGCAGCCGATCTCGATCAACTGGTGTGCGACGGCAAGACCCTGCGTGGTTCGATGGAACCCACCTCGGGCGGTGGATCAGTGTTCATTGCCCAGGTGACCCTCTATTCAGCGGCACTAGGTGTAGCGATCAACCAGGCCTGTTCCGCCACCGGCGAAAACCATGAGCGGGCGATACTCAAGCAGCTGATCGGCCAGCTCAATCTGGAGGGTGTGTTGATTCAGGCGGATGCACTCCACACCCAGAAGCGGTTGTTCAGCAGCTCCTTAAACAGTCATGCAAGCCCTGATGCTGAGGCATGACATCACGAAATTGCTGGCGATGGCAACACGCCAGCTCAGGCCAGATCCGAATTGATACTTTGAATCAGCCCTGCCAGTGGTGATGGCCTTCACGAGCTGGTTCAGTTCGGAGCCGCCACTATGGGCGAGAGTCGTGGCCTGTGTTCGGTTTGGTGGTTGTGCACCGAACCGGTTGCGAGAAGTGGGTGTTGTTTGACAGCTTGATTATGTCACCACAATGGATTTGACCCGAAAGATCATGTCATCGAGGTCTTGGTCATTGAATCCCGGAGTGTCCTCGAATCCGAACACATTACTAGAAAGCTTGGCAACGTGCAGTGCTCCATCAGTATTCAGGCTATCGAAAGTGGAAAAGTAGAACACTTGCCCGTCGATCTGCGTTTTCATGTATGGCATCAAAACTACAGAATCAAGATCAATGCGTCCGTTGACTTCGAAAGATGTTGTAAAATCACTGGGCTTCATGTTGTCGGTTTTTCCATTCCACACCGAATAGTTCTCTGCATCCTCATACCAAGCAGAGCTTGTCATCTTAGACGAAGTCCCTGTCACAGGATTAATAATGTCCCCACTTAGTCTGTCAAACACAAATAAGCTAACTTCACTGGAGTAGGCAGCTTAACGGAAGAGATCCATTGAAAGTTTCACTGTCCATGGAGATGACGCATCCCTTGAAGCAATATCGACAAAAGTCTGATTGAAATTCAGGCCAAGGCCATCATCCAGTACATCCGGGTAGGAGACAGAGGAAATTTCCGGTACCGTGGAGTCGCCAACGATGGGGAACAGTTGAGCGACCTGATTTTCATCAAGTAGCAGACTAAAACCATCGCCTTCAAGCGATGTGACACTGAGTTGCCGCAGTTCAGCCGAAGCATCTCGTAACCAGAATTTCACATTGCCGCTATCGAGATCGTCAGTCAGTTTGACAATCAGCTCAGTCGAGTCATAGCCGACTGGAGCGCCACTTGCCGAACCAATACTTGTAGCAAAAGAAAGGAAATGATCGAGCGAGTCTTCAAGATGATCAGAGACCTGCGCAACGATTTCAAAGCCTTGCTGAGTCAATTCGTTGATTTTAAGCTTAAACGGCGTTTCGCTATCGAAAGATTTGCCATTGATCACCAACTTTGGGGCCACTGCGATCCGCACAGCAGTCGTCCGAATGACAGAGATACCGTTTGAAATGTCAACATAAGCAGTATAGGTTTTCCCAGCATACTTGGGATCAATTGCAGAGGCCCGCAGAGCGCCGTCTGCCAATGACAAGAACGGGACCGAGTCGTCATAGCCTGTAAAGAAAAGAGCTTCACCCTTCACATTGCCGGCAATATTTGACGCCTCAATAATAACCGGGGAAGCAAGCTGCGACTCCGTGATCAATACCGCTTCAGGATCAAACTCAATCACTGGCCTGAAGTTCAACACAATTCCATACTGTGCAAGCGCATCAGATAGCTGGTCGACTTTGGAGGCATCATAAAGATCTTCGGGCAAGTCTGCTTCCTTGCCCTCAGCATCAACCAAGATAATGCGATCTTGGCAGATATCAAAATCATCGATATACACGCTTACTTGTGAATTGATTATATCCACAAAGTAATTTGTAGCGGATTCGTTAACAGAGTCGTCGCGCGAGATCGACCATGCCGCCCGCTCACCCCTGGCGGCATGTTGATTTTGGCTGGGAGTGGTGAGATTGACAATCTCCTCGGGCTCCAACTTGTGATGGATGGAAATATTGTTGAAGTCAGTATCCAGCCATGACCCAGTTGCCGCATCCAGAAACTGATAGCGATCCTGATAGCTGGAAAAGGGCGAAGAAGGATCAAAAAATTCAGCACTAAATAGCCGAATAACCCTGAGCTCAGGATCATCCTTCGATTGGGAAGGATTATTTATTTGATCCCCGGGAGCAGACGATGCAAATGTACTGGCTAGATTGAGCGACACAGGGCTTCCAGAGGAGCGCGCCCCAGGGTTGCTAAATGTTGCGATATAGGTGTCGCGAGATTCTTGCGTAGCCAAAGCAAAGCTGGCAAATCTTTGGAGCCCATCCAGTCCATAGTTTTTGTAGATGAGATTACCCATCCTGTCCCATTCATTCTGTAGCTGCATATTGGCAAGCTTCTTGGCCTTCAAGTAGTTTGGGTCGGTATCTTTGTCCTTATTTAGCGGACTCACCCACTGACCATAGACTGTTCCTGCAATTCCTCCGTGATCGAATCCCCGAAAGTATTCTTGCTGGAAGAATCCACTCTTACTAGGATCTCTTAAGAACACACTGGAATCACGGTCCTTGTAAATCGCGCCATTGGTGGCGCCAGTAGCTAAGCCATAAATTGTTTTTCCATCAAGTGTTGTTGCACTGACAACACCCCCACCCTTTGATGGAGTCGTGGAATCGACATTCCAGTAAACATCGTAAGCTGTACGCGAATAGCTTCCCGTTCCCGATTTTTTTAATAGACTTGCCCAGTCCGGACCGGACTGGGCAACATATACATTTGTGTCCGGAATTTGATCGCCTGGTTGCAAAACAATCGGGAGCTCAAGGCCTCCTTCTAGTAATTTAGACGTTGCGATCAAGCCTTTCTGGGATAATTCCACCCAGTTGCTATGGGAGTAAAAGTCGTCAAATGCATGATTGATTTGTCCAAAGCGATAGAGCAGGTGTTGGATGCCTGCATCTTTTCCGCGTTGGCTGAACAGTGGATTGGCAAGAGCGTCAATGTTGTTTTTGCCCAGGAACTGCTCTGAAGTTATGGGCTGAATGCTTTCATCGTTAAATTTATTGATGCCGTCATTCCAGCGGCTCCGTATTGCTGCAAGCCCGCCGCTGATATTGTTGTTGTCAAAGTGAGAGGGCGAATGGGTCTGGAGACCGAATGGCGAATACTTAAGTGGTCCAAAAGCCTCATACGCTGAAGCGTAAAAATAGTCGGTATCATTTTGAGCATCCGTGATCAGTTTTAACGCATTGTCTGACAAGAACGGCAGTACTTCGCCAATCCATTTAACGTGGGCTGGCGTATCAAAGAACTGAACGTCAATAGTCTCGCCGCTTGGTAGTTTGAGCTTTTCTGGCCTGTCGGAAACCTCGTGTGAATGATTGGTATCGTCCTCGGCATTTGCAGCTCTACCAATCAGGGAATTGGCAAAGGTTCGGACAGAATCGTGATCTGTGAATTCACCGTGCAATTGGTGGTCGACCCAATGTCCAAGCTCGTGAGCCAGCGCACTTTCTGTTAGTCCAGGAAATGACTTCAGGTCAGGATCAACATAAATAGAATTTGTTTCAGCCGAAAAAGCAGCAAAGTGATTCTTTAAATATTCAGGACTCAGTTCGATAACACTTGGAAAGGCCTCGCTTTCAGGTGAAAGCAGCAGATTGCGAAGTCGTACAACTTGGCCTTCAGTGGAAGCTGGCCCGAAGGCCATAGACAAGGCACTGTCAAATGCCCCAGATGATATCCAGCGATCAGCAAACGAATGCAACTGATTGCTAAACGATGTGATTTTGGTCATTGAGCAGGTTTCATTGAATCAACCTTAATCGGCCATCGGGCAGGGCTGATTCAAAGTGCTTCGCAGGCGCCGCGGTCTGAGTTGTCAGTCTTCGGTTCGCTGAGCGGTCTTGCCCCTTCTCTGTGACCGAAGCCGGCTCTGATGCAGCCGATCTCGATTTGATCAGCTTCCTCAACGCGAACCCAGACTCCCGGATGCGGCGCGGGGTTCGACTCCCTGCCTGGTATCTCCTGCTCGTGGCCGTGCTCGGCATCCTGAGCGGCTGCGAACGTCTGTGAGATCTGGAGCGTTTTGCTCGGCGCCACCATGTGGTGCTTGCCAAGGAGCTGGGGATTGAACTGAGGCGGCCACCATCAGATTCGGCCTTCCGCTATTTTTTCCTGCAGGTGGACGTGGCGGCCCTGTGCACCGCCATCCGAGATTGGACCATTGCCCAGATCCCTGGTGGTGCAGCTGATCTCGATCAACTGGTGTGCGACGGCAAGACCCTGCGCGGTTCGATGGAACCCACCTCGAGCGGTAGATCAGCGTACATTGCCCACGTGACCCTGTACTCAGCGGCACTCGGTGTAGCGATCAGCCAAGCCTGCTACTCCACTGGTGAGAACCATGGGCGGGCGGTGCTGGGGCAGCTCCTCGGCGAGCTTGACCTGAACGGGGTGCTGATCCAGGCGGATGCACTCCACACCCAGAAGCCGTTGTTCAGCAGCTCCAGGAACAGGGGGCCGACTTTGTTCCTCCTGACGGTGTAGGCGAAGCCTTCTCCGAAGGAGTAAGCGAACCAGAAGACTCTGCATCGCCAGATCCGCAGCCAGTTCCAGGGAAAGCGCCACATTCCTTTTATGGCAACGGATCACGAGATCAGCCACGGCCGAGACATCACCTGGACACTGCGGGCAAAACAGGCTCCAGAGCACATCCGCGAGGCCTGGAGCGGCACCAGCTGGATCGTGGAGGTGAGCACTACAGGCACCCCCGTGACGGCAAGCCATTTCAGGCCACCCATCTGTTTTGTTTCAGGCAACGCACCTCTCGGTGCGACACCAGCCTGCGGACCACCCCAGAAGCACTGCTGCAGCTGGTGCGGGAGCGGTGGAGCATTGAGGGCTGGCACTGGAACCGTGACACCCAGTTCCATGAGGATGCCCACTCCCGTTGGAACGGGTCCAGCACCTGATCCAGCTCGCCGCCGAACAGTTGGTTCAGCCGCTGCCAGCCGCCGCCCTCGCGTCGGAACAGCAGGGCGTCATCGTCGAGCGCCTCGCGGTCCACGATCGTGATCGCCTTGGTCTGGTTGGCGATGCGTTGCAGCCATTGGCGTTGGGGCGCGCTCCAGGCCCGTGAAGCCAGGATGCGCTGCAGTGCCTGCTCGACCCGCTGCTCGTAGGGCACCAGCGCATCGCCTAGGGCCGCCTGGCGGATGTAGCCCATGATCGAGGCGGTCATGTCCTGGTTGGTGGTTTCGCGCCAGGCGGTGGCCAGGGTGGTTTCGCTGTAGCCCCGCCGATCGAGCGCCAGCTTCAGCTCGCGCAGCTCCTGGCGGGTGAGCTCCCAGGGCCGCTGCAGCACCAGGGTGAGGACCGGCAGGGCGTTGCCGGAATCGCGCACGAAGGCGTTGAACCCCTCCAGATAGTCTTCGGGGCGACTGGCCTCGCCGTAGCCCCGCTCGATCGAACGCAGGTCGTCGTCGTGCTCCGACAGGTACTGGGGCCTTGCGGGCGTCTCCCACTGCCGATCCAGCTCAGGCTTCCTTGAGCAGCATGACCACCAGATCGGCAGGGCTGTTGCTGGCGCAGAAGATCAGAGTTTTGTAGGCCGAAAGGGGATCCAGTTCATCGGCGAGCACGTCGCAGACCACCCTGTTGAACGGTTCGGTGATCACTAGGTGATTGAACGCCTCCACCTCAAAGCGCAGCTGATCGGGGGTGGTGAACAGCTCGATCTGGGCTGTGCGTGGGTTGTAGGTTTTCACCTCGTCGCCCGCCTGCCAACGGATCCCCTGGCTGGAGAGCTCGGTTGTGATCAGGATCGGCGGTTCATGATTGACCAGATAACCATCCACCACCGCTTCGCGGTAGCTGTAGACAAATACCGGTTGGCCGAAGATCTCCACCGTGTGCAGGGCTGGTGTGGCCGTCAGGCCAATCTTTACGGCATCGAAGTGTTCCAACACCCGCCGATACTTGGACACGTAGTCGTTGAAATCACGGAAGCCCAGCTCACGCTCGCTCAGCTCCCGAACGAGCAGGTAGCCGCGGTGGCATTCATCCACCACGATCAGGTCGTAGCTGTCCACCGTGGGCTGGCTATCGTCGTCACTAAACATCAATCGCTGCACCATCGCCTGCACGGTGGCGATGTGCACGCTGGTGTCGCTCTCCAGTTCGCGCTCACCCAGTTCCTGGATGCCGTAGATGTCAGCGAAGCTCTGCAGGCTCTCCATCCGGGTTCCCTTGAAGGCGTCGGCGGCCTGGCTGCCGAGTTCGGAGCGATCCACCAGAAACAGCACTCACCGGAAGCGGCCGGTCTTGAGTAGCCGATAGATCAGGGCGATGCAGGTTTTGGTTTTGCCGGTGCCGGTGGCCATCGCCAGCAGCAGCTCCCGCTCGCCGGCGGCAATGGCCGCCTCGGTGGCCTCGATCGCCCGGCGCTGGTAGGGCCGCAGCGGGAAGCCATCGCTGAAGGATTCGCGCCGCAGCTGGGCATCGGCTCGGGCGGCATCCTGGCGGCTCAGGGCCTGGAGCCCCTCGGGCGAGTACCAGCCATCCAGCGGCGTGGCCAGGTTGTCCTTGTGCGCAGTTCCCGGAACCAGATGCCGCTCTTGGTGCGCAGCTGTCGCAGATAGGAGCGGCCGTTGCTGGAGAAGGCGAAGGGGATGCGGATGTCCCCTGTCGGCTCCCAGCGCCCTGCATCCAGCTGGGTTTCGGGGCTGGGCTGGAAGTCGTGGCAGTAGCGCTGGGCCTGGGGCAGTTTGCCGGCGACATCGGTGTTGGCCCGCTTCGCCTCCACCGCCGCCAGCGGCGTCAGTCCCGCAAACAGCACGTAATCCGCCGGACCGCTGCTGGTGGGCCATGCGGCGATGGCGAGGTTGCGGTGTTTCTGCGGCCGGGCCCCCTTGCTGTAGCGGAGCGACTGGCTGTCGGCCTCCCAGCCGGCCTGGCGCAACTGGCCATCGATCAGCTGGCGGGTGGCGGCCTCATCAAGCTCGATGCGCTCGGTGGCCGCCCGGGCGGCCTGCCGCAGCCGTGCACCGGCGGCGGCGCCCTCGAGGTTGGCGGCCTGCTGGAGCTGCAGCAGCTGGGCGGCCAGGGCGGCTTTGTCGGCTTCGGCTGCTTCAGCGAGCTGTTCCCATTGACGTTGCTCCTCGGCGGCAAGGACGTTCTGCACCGCTTCCTGCAACTCGGCCAGCTCCTGTCGCAGCTGTTCGTTGTCCTGGCTGGCGGGCTGCTGAGCGCTGTCGTCCTGCGACGGTGGCGGGGGCGGCTGGAAGGGGCCGCTGCGGAATGCGGGCTCCGCGAACGTGCGGTGGAACCACACCCCCAGCTGCCAGGCGATGCGCAGGGTTTTCAGGGCCGTGGCGTGGTCGCCGTGGAGATCGTGGTTGGCGAGGTTGCCCTTGCGCCGCAGCACATGGAACAGCTCCGCCACGTCCCGCTCCAGCACCCCATCGGCCTCCAGGCGCTTGAGCAGCAGCTGCTGGGTTTCCTCAATCGGGGTCTGGCCAGGGATCTGAACGCAACAGACATCCAGGAAGCCGAGCGAATCGAGCAAAAGCCCGACGAGATACGGCGAAAAGTCAGCAAAATAGGGCCAGGGTGCCTGGATCAAGGCCGACAGGGCGAGCAGAATCTTCCCACCGGAAAACTGACAGACTGAAGCGACGGCGTTGAGCAATTCAGCCGGCAAGCATGCTTCACAGAAACAATTATCTGAAACCTAAAAGTTCACAAAATAGCCAACAAGTTCGCCACTCTTCAGGCCCATTCCCCTTCATTAATCTGCCGACAGTTTCGAGCTGCCAGCAATGCAACGAAGCCAGCCCCAGCTGTTGCGCCCCCATCCACCCCCTGCCAAGCCGTAGTAGCCAACCTCGACCCATTTTCCGCCCCATCTCGCCTCCTTCAACGCCCCTCCTGACACGCTCCACCGGCCGCGGGCCCAGCTCCTGTCAGACCGCGTCAGCCAGCAACTCTGCCAAGGAACCGTGTCCAGCAACGTCGCCCACCTGCGCCGCTACGACGAGCAGCTGTTCCGGCTGGGCTCGCTGGCCGAACGCTATTTCCCGGAAGATCCCAACACCGCCCTGCTGAAGCTGCGGCAACTGGGGGAGCTGCTGGCCCAGCAGGTGGCCTCGCGCTTCGGGGTCCAGCCACCAAGGACGTGCTGCCGCCTGGCGTGTTCAAGCTGGAATCAAACCGATCACGTCGTGAATGGATCCTGACCTGCTGGCGCCGGTTGATCCTTGGCTCTGGTCAGACCATGGACCCGGATCCATGGGGGCCTGAAACTCCTGGCCCGCAAGGTTCAGATCGACAGGATGGGGGATGTTGCGCGTTCCGCTGGGGCGCACGCTGGCGCCTGGTCTGGCCTGCAACCTACCGTTCGTCGCATGGACAGATCCGTTGCTCCCCAGGCGGCCCAACCGCTGCCCAACTCCGCGGCGGCGCCACTGGCCCCCGTGGCTGGGGCACCGCCAGCTGATCCAGCGGCTTCCGCGCCGCCGGCCCGTCCGGAGGTGGAACACCTCCAGTCCTACAGCGCCCCGCTCGAGGGTCGGCGGGGCCTGCTGCGTCTGGATTTCAACGAGAACACGGTGGGGCCGAGTCCCAGGGTGGTGGAGGCGATTCGCGCCATCCCTGCCGATCACTACGCCATTTATCCCGAATACGACGGACTCCGGCAGGCGGTGGTGGCCGCGCTGGCGGTACCCCCGGGCGGGCAGCTGGCGGCTCCAGGCGGCTCCGCCGCAGCCTGTGATGAGCCTGGGGGCTTCCCTGGCCTCAGCGCCGAGCACATCGGTCTGTTCAACGGGGTCGATGCCGCGATCCATGCGGTGTTTCACGCCTATGGCGATCGCGGTGATCGGCTGCTCACCACCAGCCCAACCTTTGGCTACTACGACCCCTGCGCCCGCATGCAGGGCATGACGATCGAGGCGATCCCCTATCGCCTCCCCGATTTCGGTTTCCCGCTGCAGGGGATCCGGGCCGCCCTGGCGGTCTCGCCGCCGCCGAAGCTGCTGCTGCTCTGCAATCCCAACAACCCCACCGGCACCCGCCTGGCAGCCGAACAGGTGCTGGAGCTGGCGGCTGCGGCGCCGCAAACGCTGGTGGTGGTGGATGAGCTCTATGAAGCCTTCACCGGCGACAGCGTGCTGCCGTTGCTGGCCGAGCGCGCCAGGGCTGCTGCAGCGCAGGTCCCGGCCGTTGGCGCCGCCATCGCTGAGACCCAGCCAGCCGAAGTCGCCGATCCCTTCGCCGCTGTCCCCAATCTGCTGGTGCTGCGTTCCCTGGCCAAGACCGCTGGTCTGGCGGGGCTTCGCATCGGCTTTGCCATCGGCTCGCCGGCGCTGGTGGACCGGGTCAGCCGGGTCACCGGCCCCTATGACATCAACAGCTTCGCAGTGTCGGCCGCCTTCGCCGCCCTTGAGGATCAGTCCTACGTGGATGGCTATGTGGCCGAGGTGCTGCGCGCCCGCGACTGGCTGGCGGAGCAGCTGCAGGCCGCTGGTGTGCGCCATCACCTGGCTGGCGGCAACTACCTGTTGATCTGGCCCAAGGCCGATCCGGCGCTGGTGGAGGCCCGTCTGCGCGATGAGGCCGGCATCCTGGTGCGCTCCATGGCCGGCAAGCCGCTGATCGATGGCTCCCTGCGGGTGAGCATCGGCACCTTGGAGCAGATGGAGCGGTTCTGGGGGGCCTGGCGGGCGATTGAGGGCTGAGGCACGGCCAGGTACGGCCAGGTTCTGATCCACCGTTCCGCCGCCGTAGGCGGGCTTGTGAGGAGGAGCAGCCTGTTGTCTGGCGATCTCAGCCGGGCGGTGTGCGGGGGGAGTGCTCTGGTCTTGGCTGGCCTGATGTGATGGCTTGCAAGTTATGCATTAAGTGCAAATTGTCCGTGGGTTTGATCTGCGCTTGCAGGTGCAGATTCCTGCTCACTGTCGAGTCGCTGCGGACCAATCACCCCTCCCTGATCCGCTGACTGGATCCGTAGCGAACCTGAGGGATGTGACACTAATATGCTGGTTGCAATGGAAGCCAGTGAATGATTCCATCTAGATTGGCTCCTCTGGCTCTCTTCGGTTATGTGCTGTTGCGCGGCTGTGATGCCAGTGTCCTGAAGTGGCTGCAGGAAAGAGGTGCCGCCACACTGCTTCGAACGGCAGGAGGAGAGGATCCAATCAGCTTTGGCAACGTCTTTTTCTTTGCCAATCTGGCCACGGGACTGGTTGTGTTGCTGCTGGATCGGGGGTCCCTGAAGTGTCAATTGCCACAACTTGTGCTCCGCGATCGCAGCCTTTTGTGTTTGCGTGCGGCCCTGGGTAGCCTGATTGGACCGATCTGTTATTTCCTGGCGCTTCAACGATTGACCGTGATCAGCCAGACCTTGCTGTTCACGTTGATTCTCCCCGTCACGGCGCTGCTGGCACAGCTGCTCCTGCGAGAACCTCTGCCCAAGCGATTCGGGTTCAGTTTCGCCTTGCTGCCATTGGGCTTGCTGATCAGCCGTAATGTTGATCTGTCGTTATCATCCTCGGCGCCCTGGAGTGACCTGGATCCTGTCGGTCTTGCCTTGGGCTTGCTCAGCGTGTTGGCCTTTTCTGCTTCCGGTGTTCTGAATCGGATCGTGGTGGATAAGGGGTGGGGTGCAGGCCTGACGATTGGCCTGACAAATCTGTTGGCAGCGTTGGTCTTTGGGACGATCACGCTTGTTTTTTATGGCCCAGCGCAGTTTCTCTATATGCGCTGGTGGTGGCTGTTTGGTCTACTGCTGGTGTATACCGCTTGCATTAATCTTGGCGGTGAACTGTTGCTTTTGCTGAGTTACCGTGGGCTGGGGGCGATCACGGTGGCGCTGTGGGGTAATGGCGGGATCTTTGTGTCATTGGTGAGTGCCTATCTGCTGCTTGGCGAAGCGCTCAGCGTGCGCACCTTGATGGGGGCTTTGTTGATCTTGGCGGCATTGCTGATGGCAGGAGCGAAGCCCGTGAGCACTGCTGAAGTGGCCTAGCGGCCATAGCCGGCGCTACGCATCAGCTTTTGCGCCTCATCGGAGACCAGGAAGCGAAGGAAGGATGCGGCTTGTGGATCCGCAGAGGTCGACAGAGCAATCGTCAGATCTCTCCAGATGCTTCGATCACTCGAGATCGGGATTGCCTGGAGGATCTTGGGATTGTCAACAGCCCATTCAGGCCAGGTGATCCAGGCGTCGGCATCAAGCTCCTGGAATGCCTTGAAGCTGGCGCCGGAACCCGTTGAAAAAGAAACGATATTGCGGCGAAAGCGCTTGACATCCTCCAGCTTCCCCAGTCGCCCGGCGATGTCTTCCCAAGTGCCCGTGCCAGAGGTATTGGCGATGCCAGATCCTTCGGTGACGATAATGCGAATGCCTGGCTGGAGCAAATCCTCAAACCTTTGAATGCGGCGGGGGTTGCCAGTCTTGACGGCGATGATGGCTGGACGGAGATAGATCGGTACAACGTCTTTCGATGGAAAGCTGGGGAATGATTGTAGAAATGCGGTCATGGATTGCTCTGATGTTCCCCAGATGATGTCCGCGTCGACCTGTGCTTGCCTGGACCAGGATGGTTCTGGTCCGCAGATGATCCTGACCTTCAGGTCGTGGCTGCGTTCCCAGGCATCAGCCACCTTGCGCAAGGCATTCTGCGGGCCGCAGGCGCCATAAAGTCTGATCACGCCATCTCGGGCCTGGTGGCGATTGACTGCTGCAGGCGACGACGGGCCCTGGGCCATGGACGCAGCAGGCACAACGATGGCGGTGAACGCCAGGAGGGTGGGCAGGATTCGATGCATCGCAATTCCTGGGCTTGGATCAGGGTTGATGGTTTGTTATCGAGACCGTCTTCAGTGGGGCCCAGCCCCCCTCAGCGCAGCACCTCAATCACCGTTTCCTCAGCCAGGGGTGGACTCAGGCTGATGGAGCTGCCGCTGCGCACCACTCTGGCGGGGGCCATCGCCTTGAGAAAAGGCTCGATCGAACCGACATCGCAGCTGGCGGAGGGGGCGGCATTGCGATATTGCACCGGAATCACCCGCCGCGGCTGCAGCTCGCGCACCACGGCGGCGGCCTCCTGGCCGCTGTAGACCTTGGCGCCCCCACCGACGCCGATGATCAGCACGTCGGGTCGGCCCAGCAGCACCCGGTCCTCCGGCTTGAGCGTGGCGGTGGTGCCGCCCAGATGGGCGAACTCGAGCCCCCCCTGGCTCCAGCGCCAGAGGGTGGAGAGGCCGAAGCGTTTGCCGCCCACCCGGTCGTGGGGTGCGGCGATGCCCTCGATCTTCAGGCCCGCCACCCGATAGGAGCCCGGTTTCACCAGCAGCCTGCCGCGGGCGACCGCGGCGCCCTCATCCTTGAGACGGCTGCTGGCCAGAATCACATCTGCGGCGAGGCGAGGCTCCGCCAGGCCGGCGGCGCAGCCCACCGCCTGGAAGGGATTGAGCAGCACGGTGGCGCCACCGCCACGCACGACGATGGCGCTGTGGCCGTAGCTGCTGATCGTGACTCCACCCCCACCGGCCCAGGCGGCCGGGGCTGCAGACAGGGCCAGGCCTCCGCACAGCAGGGAGCCGCAGATCAGGCTGCTGGAGGCGAGGGCGCGGGGCCGCAGGGCGCTGCTGCCGGTCAGCCGGTGGGCTGCTGGGCTGCTGGTGGTTGGATGCGCTTGGCCATTGGCTTGTTGGTCAGCTGCGCTGCTTGCTAGTTGGTCAGCTGCGCTGACGCGGGCGGAGGAGGAGGCCATGGCGTCAGCGTCGATACGGGGACTGGAGGTTGGCGCGAAGTTAGCAGTGGCGGCCCAATCCAGAGCGGCTCCGGCCGGATGGTCAGGCCTGGGGCAGGGCCGCGGCTGCCCCTGCTCGCGGCGCCGAGGCCTCGCTCAGGAAGTTGGCCAGCAGAGCGTGGCCGCTCTGGGTGAGCACGCTTTCGGGGTGAAACTGCACCCCCTGCAGATGGGGATAGTCCCGGTGGCGCAGGCCCATGATCGTGCCGTCCTCCAGCCAGGCGGTGATCTCCAGGCAGTCGGGCAGGCTCTCGCGCTCGGCGATCAGGCTGTGGTAACGGGTGGCGGTGAGCGGCTCCGGCAAGCCGGCGAACACCCCCTGGCCGCCGTGATGCACCGGCGATGTCTTGCCGTGCATCAGCTGCCGGGCCCGCACCACCTTGCCGCCGAACACCTGGGCCAGGCACTGGTGCCCGAGGCACACCCCCAGGATCGGTACCGAGGGGCCCAGTTGGCGCAGCACCTCCAGGCACACTCCCGCCTGGCTGGGATCGCCGGGACCGGGGGAGATCAGGATGGCCGCCGGATCGAGGTCGCGGATCTGCTCGACACTGAGCGCATCGTTGCGCTCCACACGCAACTCTGAGGCCAGCGGATACCGGGCCGCCAGTTCGCCGAGATACTGCACCAGATTGAAGGTGAAGCTGTCGTAGTTGTCGAGAACCAGAAGCATCGGCGAGGGCGAGGCCGGTGGGCCGTCAGGGCTCGGAGCCTAGAGGCTCAGCCGCTCCAGCAGTGGTGGGATCAACAGCAACAGGGCGATCATCATCGACGAGAGGGCGGCCACCAGCACCGCCGCCGCTGCACAGTCCTTGGCGATGCGCGCCAGGGGGTGGAACTGGCGGCCGATCGCCAGGTCCACCACGGCTTCGGTGGCAGTGTTGAGCAGTTCCAGTACCAGCACCGCCGCCACCGTCAGCACCAGCACCGCCAGGCGGTCGGGGCTGAGCTCCAGCCAGAGGCCCAGGCCGAAGACCACCAGGCCGGTGAACACGTGGATGCGGAAGTTGCGCTGGCTGGCGAAGCCGTAGGCCAGCCCCTGGGCGGCATAGCGAAAGCTGGAGGGCAGATCGCCGGCCATCTTCCAGGCCCCCACCCGCATCCGCCGGCCGCGGCGGTGGACCTCCTGTCCGATGTCCCGCAGGGGTGGGGGTTGGTTTTCGGATGCGAGCATCGGCACTCCGTGGCAGCGCCTGAGAAAGGCACCCTACCGCCAGTTTCCTGATCGGAAACCCCAACGCAATCATTTCAGCTCAACAGGCGCTCCTGGCGTTCCAGCATCCGCTCGAGGCTGGCCTGATCGGGATGGTCCCAGCCCAGCAGATGCAGCAGGCCGTGGCAGGCCAGGAACAGCAGCTCGCGCTCCAGCGGCTGGTCCTGCTCATGGGCCTGGCGGGCCGCTGTTTCCAGGGAGATCACGATGTCACCGAGCTCCAGGGGTTCCGCCTCCTCGCCATGCCAGGCATCGGCGGGCAGGGGTGCGGCGTCGTCCTGGGCGGCAAAGGCCAGCACGTCCGTGGCCCCTTGCTTGTGCCGCCAGACCTGGTTGAGCTCGGCGATGGCGGCATCGCCGCTGATCTCCAGTCCCAGGCTGTAGGCGGGGGCCTGCAGGGGCAGGGGCAGTTCGGCCTCCAGCTGGCCCAGCCAGCTCTGCAGTCGCTCTTGCCAGTGCTGTTCGGCCACGGCTGGATCGGCCCAGGGCCCCGCCAGGTGCAGCAGTGCTGGATCGAGGTTCTCCTCCAGGCCAAAGGCCAGGTCCAGTTCCGGGAGGGCGTCCGTCTGGACAGGAGGACTGGTCATTGGGGCAGGCTGGGGCGGCCCAGCCAGGCGATCAGCACCAGGAAGCCCGTGAGCCCCAGGGCGGTGAGGCCGAAATGGAACAGGCTCTGGCGGCCCTTGCGCACCATGTTGCGCATGGCGAGCTTGATGAAACTGGCCGGAGCCGCCTTGAGCTCACTGCCGGAGGGGCCCCCGGCGCTGGCTGACGGCTGGCCGGAAGGCTCGCTGGGGCTGGTGGAAGACGGGCTCATCGTTGGCAGGCTGCCCTGGCAGTGATCGGCTGGGTGCCGATCACGATGCTGGCATCCGGCCCGGCGGATCGCGGGTCGGGGCCGCGGCGGACTTCAGCCGTCGCTTTCCGCTCCCACCGCCACCCCCTGGTGCAGCAGGGACTGGATGAAGGGATCGAGATCGCCGTCCATGACGCCCTGCACATCGGTGGTTTCCTGCTGGGTGCGCAGATCCTTGACCATCTGGTAGGGATGGAAGACGTAGTTGCGGATCTGGTTGCCCCAGGCCGCCTCGACGATGTCGCCGCGGATGTCGGCGATCTCGGAGGCCCGTTGCTCCTGGGCGATCACCAGCAGCTTGGCCATCAGCAGCGCCATTGCCTTTTCTTTGTTCTGCAGTTGGGAGCGCTCCTGGGTGCAGCGCACCGCCAGGCCAGTGGGGATGTGGAGAATGCGCACCGCCGTCTCCACCTTGTTGACGTTCTGGCCGCCGGCGCCGCCGGAGCGGGACGTCGTCACCTCCAGATCTTTCTCCGGGATGTCGAGCTTGACCTCCTCCTCCAGCTTGGGCATCACCTCGACGCCGGCGAAGCTCGTCTGGCGTTTGTCATTGGCATTGAAGGGCGAGATCCGCACCAGCCGGTGCGTGCCTTTTTCGTTGCGCAGATAGCCATAGGCATAGCGGCCATCGATTTCGATCGTGCAGCTCTTGATGCCCGCCTCCTCCCCCTCGGAGAGCTCATCGACGCTCACCTTCATGCCGTGGTCCTCGGCCCAGCGGGTGTACATGCGCATCAGCATCAGGGCCCAGTCCTGGGCGTCGGTGCCGCCGGCGCCGGCGTTGATCGAGATCACCGCCCCCTCCTTGTCGTAGGGGCCACTGAGCAGACGCTCCAGTTCCCAGCGGTCCAGTTCCGCCTTGAGGGTCTGCAGGCCGGTGTTGGCTTCGGCGAGCAGGTCGTTGTCGGCTTCCAGCTCGTAGAGCTCCAGGGTGGCGCGGCCGTCGTCGATCCAGCTCTGCCAGCGCCGCAGCTGGTCGAGCTGGGCCTTCACCTCATCCAGTTGGCGCATCCTGGCCTGGGCCTGCTTCTGGTCGTCCCAGAAGTCCGGCTGGGAGGCCAATTGTTCCAGATCCTGTTGACGGGCATGGAGGGCCGGTACGTCAAAGACAGTCCTGGGCATCGCCCAGGCGGTCGGTGAGCTCGGAGAGGTCGCGCTTGAAGTCGGTGAGGTCGAGCACGTTGGACAACGGTGTGATGTCGGAGCCTATCGCCGCAGGCTCTGCCATTGGAGCCTGCCTCGTAAGATCGTGGGATCAATCGATGTCGTAGGGCAGGGCCGCTTCGAACATTGTTTCCGATCCAGACATGGAAGATTTCCAGAAGGCCAAGGTTGACGTCTATACGTCCCGTTTCTCTCCCCCGTGCATGGAGGCCAAGGCCCTGCTGGATCGCAAGGAAGTCACTTATAACGAGTTTTTCATTGATCGCGATGAGCAGAGTCGCACGGTGATGCTCAAGCGCTCCGGCGGGCGCACCAGCGTTCCCCAGATCTTCATCAATGGTCGGCCGGTCGGCGGCTTTGATGAACTGCTGGCCCTGGAGGACGGCGGGCAGCTGGATCTGTTGCTGTCCCAGTCGCCGCCGCATCCCAAGGCTCAACGGGCAGCTTCTGGCGGGCCCCGTGAGTTGCCCCGCCCTCGCATCAAGGAGTGATCGCTGCTTCGGCCTGATCGGGCCCATTCCTTGAATCTGGTTCCAATCCTCCCGCTCGTTGCCTGTGTTCGCCTCCCAGCTGTTCGTGATCGATCCGATCGCGCGCCTCAATCCCGCCAAGGATTCCAGTGTGGCCTTGATGCAGGCGGTTCAGCGGGCTGGCCAGGCGGTGTGGGTGTGCACCCCCGCCGACCTCTCCGCCGTGGCGCCCCCGGCCAGCCAGGGGGCCGGCGGCCACGGCACCTGGGCCCTGGCCCAGCCCCTGCGCCTCGGCGCCATCGAGCTGGCGGCTGGCAGCTGGCGGGTGCCCAGCCCCTGGTTCGAGCTGGGCGAGGTCACCTTGGTGCCGCTGGAGCAGTTCCAGGTGGTCTGGATGCGCAAGGATCCGCCGGTGGATGAGGCCTACCTGTACGCCACCCATTTGCTCGACATCGCCGAGCGACGCGGGGTGCGGGTGGTCAATCGGCCCTCCTCGTTGCGGGCCTGGAACGAAAAGCTCAGCTCCCTGCGCTTCAGCCACCTGATGGCCGCCTCGATGGTGAGCAGCCGGGTGGAGCAGTTGGCCGGCTTCGCCCGGGAGCATGGCGAGGTGGTGCTCAAGCCGCTGGGTGGTCGGGCTGGCCAGGGGGTGGTGTTCGCCTCGGCCGCCACGCCCGGCCTGCGTGCCCTGCTGGAGCTGGTCACCGCTCAGCAGCAGCTGCCGGTGATGGTGCAAGCCTTCCTGCCGGGGGTGAGCGCTGGCGACAAGCGCATCCTGCTGGTGGATGGCGAGCCGCTGGGCGCCGTCAACCGGGTGCCCAGCGGCGAGGAGTTCCGCAGCAATCTGGCGGTGGGCGGCTCCCCGGAGGCCACCGACCTGACGGAGGCGGAGCGTCGGATCTGTGCCGAACTGGCGCCGGCGCTGCGGGCGGAGGGCCTGTTCTTCGTCGGCATCGACGTGATCGACGGCCGTCTCAGCGAGATCAACGTCACCAGCCCCACCGGGGTGCGCGAGGTGGAGCGACTGGGCGGCATTCCGCTGGCAGATCTGACAATCGAGCGGCTGGTGCGATGAGGTGATCGGATGGCCTCGATTGGCGGCGCTGAGGCGAGCGGCCCCGCCCTGGGGGCTGGCTGTCCTGTTGGCCCTCGCGGCGGCTTCGTATCACGATCTGCCCATCTACCCCGATGAGGTGACCTTTCGTCTGATCGCCGGTCGCTGGTTTGAGGAGGGTGCTGCGGTCGCCACCCCCCATCCCCTCTGCCACCCCCAGTCCATTCCCCTGCCGCTGATCTTCTGGCCGGCCTCAATCGGGGTGTCGGCCGTGTACGGGTTGATCGAACGCTTTTCGCTGGAGCGCTGCCTGTTCGCTCCGCTGCTGGCGGCAATGTTCTTCATGCTCTCGCGGCTGATGGCCCGAGTGTCTGGCCGGTGGCTGGTGGCTGCGGTGCCGGCCGTGGTCGTGACGTTCGGGGTTCTGCCGGCCTATTGGCAATTGCTCAGGCCGGAGCCGCTGTGGATCATGCTGGCCCTGCTGCTGTTGCGGGCTGTGGTGGGTGGATCGCCCCAGCCAGGTCTGTTGGCGATCGCAGTGGCTATTTTTTACTTTGGAATTTTTATTCATCCGCAATTTGTGTTGCTGGCGCCTGCCCTCCTGGCGCTGGCGAGCTGGATGGTTCTCAGCCGCCGACTGGCGCCACTCTGGTTGCTGGCCATCGCTGCCATGGTCGTGATCAGTTCGTCGTTCGCTCAGCAACATCTGGAGCAGTCCATTGGTTGTCCGGGCTATCACGGCTTTGAGCACTATCTCCAGGCTGTGGGCGGCCACAGCCTGCGCCTGCCTGATTTCGATGTTCAGATTGAAAACATGGTCGCAGGACCACTGGAGATGTTTGTTATCCCCCCGCTGTTCCTCTCGCCATGGTTGGTGGGCATCCTCCATGTCCTGGCCAGGATTCTGCTGGCGGCTGTGGTCCTGGCGCCTCTTCTCTGTGCTCTCTCCCTGATGGCTCCGGGGCGCAAGGGCTGGCCATCCTGGCGGCAGTTGATGCCTCGCATTGTGTTGTTGCTGGTCCTGCTGCCTGGCCCTGTGCTGATGGGGCTCGATCATCAAGATGCCTTTTATCGGAGCATCTCGTATGTGGCCGTCTCCTGGTATGGATTGGCCGTGTTGTGGGTGTTGACGCCCTATCGCCCCCCTGTGATCTCGGTTGGGGCCCGGCTCCTGTTGCTGAGCTACGGGGCGGCCGCCCTGGTGAGCCTGGGCCTGGCCTACGGGGTGATTGCTCCTTGGTATCGCATCGGTTATGTCGGCCTGAGTACGTCTCTGGCTACATGGCAGGCGGCCAAGCACACCCCTGTCTCCAATTTCCGCCGGCTGCGCCCACCCTCAAAGGCCTTGTCCCAGCTGGTGGTGGATGATGCCGCAATGGGAATCGTTCTCCACGACTATCCCCGTCTGTATCCCATCTCTTTCCTCGAGCTGATGGCAGCCCGCCAGAAGTGGACGCGGCCGCAGATCATCGCGCCGCTCGCCTCGGTCCAGACCCTGACCCGCTGCACGACGATCAGGTCCCGATTCCCCGGGGTTGGTGCCTGGCCGGTGTCGGTGCTGGAACGACAGCGCGTTGGGATGGATTGGATCTGCCTGGGCGAGGTGCGGCCTTCTGGCTCCCGGGCTTGGGCCCAATCCCAGCGCTCGCCCCATCCCTGAGCAGGGCCCCGACGTTTCAGCTCAGTCGCACTGACGCCGGCAGGTTCAGCTGCTGTTGCAGGACCCCCAGCTTGAGGGCCACCTCCTGCAGCTCCCGCTCCGCCAGGGAGCCCCGCACCAGGCCGGCGCCGGCGGTGAGTTCCAGCTGCTGGCCGCGCAGGATGCCACTGCGGATCGCCACCCGCAGGTCGAGGTCACCTTCGCTGTCGATCCAGCCGATCGGCGCGGCGTAGTGGCCCCGCTCGAACGGTTCGAGGCTGCGCAGCCAGGCCATCGCCTCGCGCCGCGGCAGGCCGGCCACCGCCGGAGTGGGATGGAGCGCTTCGGCCAGGGCCAGGGGCTGGTGCTTCGCCAGGGAGGCGGTGATCGGGGTGTGCAGGTGCACGAGGGAGCCATGGCGCGCCAGCCGTGGATGGCGGGGTCGCCGCGGCTCCAGGCCCAGCCGCTGCAGCACGGCGGTGATCGTTTCGACCACCAGCTCGTGTTCGTGACGGTCCTTCTGGGAGCGCAGCAGTTCGGCTGCGGCCTCACCCAGGGGGGCGGTGCCGGCCAGGGCATCGCTGCGTAGCTGCCCCTGGCGCAGCGTCAGCAGCCGCTCGGGGGAGGCCCCCAGCAGCGCCTCCCCGTCGGCCTGCTGCCACAGGAAGCGGCAGCTGCCGCTCTGGCTGCGGCGCAGATGGCGCAACAGGCTCAGGGGATCCAGGGGGCGATCGAGGTGCAGCTGCTGGCGCACCGCCAGCACCAGCTTGCTCAGCTCGCCGCCCTCGACCAGTTCCAGGGCCTTCTCCAGGGCTGCCCGATAGCCGTGCTGCCAGCTGGAGCCATGGGTGATGCGGGCGCCCTCCGTCGGGCTGGCCATGGACTCGCCAGCGGCGGCAGCCCGTTCCAGTTGCTGGGCCATCTCCCACAGCTCCTCGGCCAGGCTGCGGGCGGTGATGCCACCGCCGAGGTTGCGCTGCAATCGCAACCAGCAATGGCGCCCCTGGCGGCTGAGCTGCCAGCGCGGCAGCACCGCCTGGACGCCGGCGGCGCCGGTGCCCGGGTGCAGGGGGCTGTCGAAGAAGGCAAAGGCCAGCAGCACCCGCGGACGGGCCAGGGGCGGGCAGGGGTGGGGGGCGGCGGCCAGGCGGCTGAGGCTGAGGCCACTGAAGCGCTGGGCCAGCTCGAAGCGGCGCGGACCGCTCAGTTCCAGGCTGTTGCAGCGGCCCTGGGCGGCCAGGCAGAGCCCGGGAGCCCCATCCCAGAGGAAGCGGAAGCCATCGCTGTCCCCCGGGTGGCCCAGTTGGGGCAACAGCTCGAGTGGATCGAGAGCGGCCAGGGGCAGCGCCAGGCTGAGCACCCCGTCTTCCTCGCCACGGCGGCAGGCGGCCTCCTCCAGCCGGCGGGCCGTTGCGCTGGCAATCGCCAGCAGCTCGGAGAAGGACGAGGGGGCCTGCACCGGAGGGGGCTGGGGGCCAGGGCCGAAGGCTGCTCAAATGTATGGGTCTTTGTCGGCCAGAAGCCAGCCAGCGCCATGTCCGAGCCCGAGGTCGTCGCAAGCCGTTACGCCCAGCGCCGGCAGCTCTGGAAGGCCGCGATCAAGTGGCCCATGTATGCGGTGGCGGTGATGCCGGTGCTGTTGGCGGCCGGCTGGAGCCTGTCCAGGGGATTGCCGCTGCGCCTGGATCAATTGGTGCTGTTCCTGCTGGCGGCGGTGCTGTTGCTGGCCTGGGAGAACCTGGCCAACGATGTCTTTGACGCCGATACGGGGGTCGACACCAACGGCAAACCCCATTCGCTGGTCAATCTCACCGGTCGTCGCGATCGGGTGGCCTGGTGGGCCCATGGCGCCCTGCTGCTGGGATTGGCCCTGATGGCCCTGGTGGCCCTGCGCAGCAGCCCGTTGGTGCTGACCCTGGTACTGGCCTGCTGCGGTCTCGGCTATCTCTACCAGGGACCCCCGTTCCGCCTGGGTTACCGGGGGCTGGGCGAACCGCTGTGCTGGCTGGCCTTCGGGCCCTGCGCCACGGCGGCGGCGCTGCTGGCCCTGGCCCCCGTCTCGGCCACGCCGGTGGTGATCCCCTGGCTGCCGGCCCTGGCCCTCGGCAGCGGCCCGGCCCTGGCCACCACCCTGGTGCTGTTCTGCTCCCATTTCCACCAGGTGCAGGAGGACGCTGCCCACGGCAAGCGCTCGCCGGTGGTGCACCTCGGCACCGATCGGGCCGCGGCCCTGGTGCCCTGGTTCGTGGCCGGCAGCCTGGCCCTGCAGTGGGCGCCGGTGCTGCTGGGCCAGTGGCCGCTGACGGCGCTGCTGGGGGTGATCGGCCTGCCGCCGGCCCGCCAGCTGATCGCCCTGCTGGGGGCCCACCATGACCAGCCGGAGCGGATCGTCGGCAGCAAGTTTCTGGCGTTGCGCTTTCAGGCGCTCAATGGCCTGGGTCTGGCGGCCGGACTGGCCATCGCTCCCTGGGCTCTGGCCCTCTCCGGCCGGTGATGCCCCCCGGCAGCGAACGCCTGCAGCTCGCCTGGCGGCCCTTCCGGTTCCGCTTGCCCAGGGCCCTGGTCACGGCCCACGGCAGCCTGGTGGAGCGGCGGGGCTGGCTGCTGCGGCTGAGCCGGGCCGATGGTGCCGTCGGCTGGGGTGAAGCGGCCCCCTGGCCGCCGTCGGCGGAGCAATCAAGCCCGGCATCGACGCCTCCAGCCCAGGTGCTGTCCGAGGCCCAGCTCGCCGCCGTGGCCGCCACGATCGCCGACCTGGGCCCAGGGCTGGGGCGCCGGGAGCTGGAGCAGCAGTTGCCGGCTCTGCCGGCCTGTCTGGGTTTTGCGTTGGGGTTGGCCCTGGCCGAGCTGGATGGTCTCGGGGCTCCCTGGCGAGCGGCTCCCCCCTCCGCCTGGTTGTTGCCGGCGGGGGCGGCGGCGCTTGCGGCCCTGGAGCTGGTGCTGGAGCGGGCAGAGGAGCCGCAGCCTGGGCTGCTCACGGTCAAATGGAAGGTGGCGGCCGGGGCTGATTCCGAAGAGAGGGCCGTGCTGGAGCAATTGTTGGCGCGGTTGCCCGCCGGCTCCAGGTTGCGACTGGATGCCAATGGCGGCTGGGACCGCAGCACGGCGATGACCTGGGCGCAGCGGTTGCGGCTGGAGTCCCGGCTGGAGTGGCTGGAGCAACCCCTGGGCCCGGCGGATCAGGCGGGGCTGGCGGCCTTGGCGGCTGTGGTGCCGGTGGCCCTCGATGAATCCCTGCGGCTCGATCCTCAGCTGGGCCATGGCTGGTCGGGCTGGCAGGTGCGGCGGCCGAGCCTGGAGGGGGATCCCAGGCCGCTGCTGCAGGCGCTCACAGCGGGGGTGCCCCATCTGATGTTGAGCACGGCCTTCGAGACGGGCATCGGCCGGCGCTGTCTGGCCCATCTGGCGGCGCTGCAGCAGGACGGACCGACCCCCACGGCCCCAGGGCTGGCTCCCGGTTGGCGGCCGGCCGGAGCGCTGTTCGACAGCGATCCGGTGGTGGTCTGGGCAGCTGCAGAACAAGGGAGGGCATCGGCAGACGCGGGTCCTGACGAGGCAGCCTCAGCCAGGGCCAGGCAGGCGGTGAGCACCGATTCGCCGGCCCCCGGGAGCTGCCGATGACGGCCGCGGAGCCCCTGCTGCTGGCACTGGATGGTGAGCCGGCCGCCGGGGCCGCGGCCCTGGAGGCCGCCTGGGGCCAGGGACGCCTCGTGGCGCTGGCGGGGCGGGGGGAGCAGAGGCGCCTGGCTGAGGCCCTCCAGCAGGACGGCGTCGCTGCGGCCCTAGGCCTGGCCCTGGCGCCGGGGCTGCCCGCGGTGCTGCTCGGCAGTGGCGGCAGCTCGGGGGCGCGGCGCTGCTGCCTGCAGCCCCTGAGCCATCTGCAGGCGGCGGCGGCGGCGAGCGCCCGCTGGCTGGCGGCTCTGGGGCTGGATCCGGCGGCCTGCGTCCATCTCAATCCGTTGCCCCTGCACCACGTCAGCGGCCTGCTGCCCCTGCTGCGAGCGCGTCACAGCGGCGCCGAGCTGCGCTGGTTGGCGCCGGCGCTGATGCGCCAGCCTGCTGCCCTGCACGAAGCCCTGCCCCTGTGCCCCGATCGTCCGGCCGTGCTCTCCCTGGTGCCGACCCAGCTGGCCCGGCTGCTGGCCGAGCCGGCCGGGGTGGCCTGGTTGCGGGGCTGTGCCCTGATCTGGGTGGGTGGGGCAGCCCTGCCGACGGAGCTGGCGGCGCGGGCGCGGGCGGAGGGCCTGCCCCTGGCCCCCTGCTACGGCGCCACCGAAACGGCGGCGATGGTCTGTGCCCTGCCGCCGCAGCGCTTTCTGGCGGGGGAGCAGGGCTGCGGCCAGCCGCTCGACGATGTGGCCCTGCAGCTGGCAGAGAGCGATGGGGCGGTGGAGGTGCGCTGCCCCCGGCTGGCGCTGGGCTGGCTGGAGGCCGGCGGGCTGAGGCGTCTGCCGCTCACCGTCGATGGCTGGTGGCGCAGCGGCGACGCCGGCCGGCTTGGATCCGCCGGGCTGGAGGTGCTCGGCCGTCTGGATGGCGCCATCAGCAGTGGCGGTGAAACCGTCTTCCCCGAGCAGCTGGAGGCGCGGTTGCAGGCCCAGGCCGGAGCCCGGGGCCTGCCCTTGGCGGCGGTGCTGCTGCTGGGCGTGGACGATGCCCTCTGGGGTCAGCGGCTGGTGGCTTTGGTGCGGGCCCACACCGGAGCCGATGCCGGTGTCCTGATCGACGCTCTGCAGCAGCTGGTGGCTGCCTGGCCCGCCGCTGAGCGGCCCCGCTCCTGGTGGCCCTGCCCGGAGCTGGCCGCCAGCGCCGCCGGCAAATGGCAGCGAGGCCGCTGGCGCCAGTGGTTGCGGCATACGACGAGCGGGCCGCAGCGCCTGAGGCCATGAGCAGGCTGACGGACAGAGAGCTGGCCCGCCTCAAGCTGCGGGCCGGCTGCCTGGCCCTGCTGCTCGGGGCCTTCGGGGTGCACAAGTTCGTGCTGGGCTATCGGCGGGCCGGCTGGATCATGCTGCTGGTGGCCCTGCCGGGCAGCCTGCTCAGTTTCGGCCTCTCCAGCCTGGTGATGAGCGCCATCGCCCTGGTCGAAGGGCTGCGCTACATGGCGCTCAGCCCCGAGGAGTTCCGCCGCCTCTATGTCGATGGCCACAGGGAGTGGTTCTGAAGCCTCGCGACAGTGCTCAGGATTCCGGTGAGCCAGGCGCCCTCAGAGCGGCCGGATGCCACCAGCGGCGACGGCGGAGGCCTCCAGCCAGCGCCCGATCGCCTCGGGCAGGGGGCAGCGGAGGCGGCTGGCCGCCTCGATGGCCAGATGGCGGCTGAGAGCTCGGGCCACTTCCTGGGGCTCCTCGCCGGAGCGGCTGCGCGCGAAGCGATAGCGCACCTCGAAGCTGCCGGGCTCCAGCCGCAAGGGCTCCAGTGCGATCACCAGCGGATCGCCGCAGACGAGGGGACGGCGGAAGTCGGCGCTGCAGTGCACGATCGGCAGGGCCACGGTCGGCGCTTCCAGGCCGGCGGGCCGATCCGCCGCTGCCATCGGAAACACGCTGGCGGGCTCCACGCCGAAGGTCTCCAGGCTCTCCTCATAGGCCTCATGGCACCAGCGCAGCAGCTGATGGAAGTGCATCACGCCAGCAGCATCGGTGTCGCCGAAGCGCACGGTGCGGAGGAGCAGCAGCCAGGAGGGAGAGGCCATGGATCTCATGCTGTCATTGCGGATCGTTCGGCTGGCTGGCTCCGGTGGGCTTGGCCTTGCCAGCCGGGGAAGGCCCATGGGGTTGCCCCGGTTTCGTGGACAGGTCGATAGGAGTCACGCCATGACCCTCAGACTGTCCATCGATGACCAACCCAACCAAGACCAGGCGCCGGTTCACGCCTCTGCAGAAGCAGGAGGCTATTGAGTTCTGCCTTAGTGAGGGCCTCAGCTGCACTGCTGTGGCCCAGCGGCTTGGCATTCCCGTCAGCAGCCTGGCCAAGTGGGTCCGCCAGGCCCGCATTGACCGTGGTGATTTCGGCCCTCCTGATCAGGGGCAGCTCACCAGTGAGGAGAGGGCTGAACTGGCCCGGCTGCGCCAGGAGAACCGTGAGCTCCGGAGAGAAAAGGATTTTTTCAGGCTGGCGGCAGCGCACTTTGCCAAGGAGCAGCTGCCGCCGAGAGGTTTCGCCTGATCGAGACCCTGGCGGACCGCTTTTCTGTGTCCTGGCTGTGCAAGCAGTTGGTTGTGGCCCGCAGCGGCTTCTATCCCTGGCGTCAACGGCACCTGAAGCCAGGCCGACGGGCTCGGGAAAACGAGGCGCTCACGGGCCAGGTGAGGACGGTTTTCGATCGTCATCGTGGCTTCTACGGGGCACCACGCGTCCATCAGGAGCTCAAGTCCGCTGGCCTCAAGGTTGGGCGCCATCGTGTCGCTCGTCTCATGCGCAAGGCGGCGCTCAAGGCCAAGACCCGTCGCGGGTTCAGGCCATGCAGCAACAGCAGCACCAAGGCTGCTGGAGTAGTTGAAAACTTGCTGCGGCAGGAGTTCAGCCCAGCAACACCCAACCGCTGCTGGGCAGGTGACATCACCTACATCCGCACCAGCAACGGCTGGCGGTACCTGGCTGTATGGATCGACCTGTATAGCCGCCGCGTGGTCGGCTGGGCCATGGGCGCCACCATGGAGGCCACGTTGGTGCTGGAGGCCCTGAACAGGGCCCTGGGACACCGCCAGATCGAACCCGATCAACTCCTGATCCACACGGACCAAGGGAGCCAATACCGGGCGACGGCCTACCGGCAGCTGCTGGAAGACCACAAGATCAGCTGCAGCATGTCGGCTAAGGGCTGCTGCTGGGACAACGCAGTGGTGGAAAGCTTTTTCTCCACCCTCAAACATGAGATGAGCCTCGATGACGATGCTGTGACCCTGAACAGCCCCCAGCAGCTGATCAGGCACTTGGCCTTCTGGATCGATGGTTACTACAACCGCGAGCGTCGTCACTCAACGATTGGCTACCTCAGCCCGATCAACTACGAGCAAGTGTCCATCAACACCCGTACACTCACACCCGTGGAGCCCTGACGCCTGTCCACCGAATCGGGGTAATCCCACCCATGGTTCCTTCACCCTGAGTGAAACGGCCGAGCCGCTCTCCACGGCGAGCGGTGACTGAAGCAAGAGCCGTGCGCACTCAAGACGCTGGGACGACCCGCAACGGGTGATCAGCTGGGGGGGGCGCAGCGCCCACGCTCGCTGATGGCCCCCAGGCCGGCGACATCGTTGCTTCACGGAGCTGATTCAGGGCTGAGGTATCCCCAGATCTGTACAGATTTTTCGTACAAGAAGCTCTTTGATTTCACTGTGCCCGGGAATGGCACTGCGACGGTTGAGCTCTGGCAGGTGCCAGCAAGAATGGTTGCTGCCTTCACGCAGCAGCGTGCAGCGGTGTTTCGGAGATGGTGAAGCAGATCCCGGCGCTTCACAGGGCCAGTGCCAACTCCTCAAAAGAGCTGCCGGCTGCGGCGCGGGCATCGGCCCGATTCATGGCCAGGGCTTCCTGGAGCACCACCTTCAGGGACGCCAGGAGCTCGTCGCGGCTGGTTTCCTGGGCGTTGACACCAGGCACCTCTTCCACCCAGCCGATCCAGCAATCGCCGTCTTGCTTGATGACGGCGGTGTAGCGGTTTATGGCACCAGATCTTCTGCTGCAATCACGCTAATGGGCGAATTCAGCCTTGACGCGTCAACAGAGCCTGGGCCTCGGCGCCGTTTCCCCTGCCTCAGCCGCCCGGAAACGCCAGAGCGGCAAACGGCGCTAGCCCAGCACTCCGGTTCCACAGCCGCAGCAGCCAGTAGAGCAGCAGGGCCACAGCAGTGCCGACGGCGAGCGGCCCCGGCCAGCGGGCCTGGGTCGGCCAGGGCTGCAGCCGGCCGCTGCGCCAGCTGGCGAAGCTCCAGATCAGCAGGCCGGCCGCCAGCAGCGGCCCGAAGGCATGCAGCTGGATCGCGTCGCCCAGATGACCCACCAGTGCCTGGCTGGTGGCCCGGGTGAGATAGCAGGTGGGGCAGGGGATGCCGGTGAGCTGGCGCAGCGGGCAGGACCAGCCGGGCAACTCCGGATGCAGGCCCTTGATCGCCAGATAGCCGGTGAGGGCTGCGGGAAGCAGGTGTCTGCTGCGGCCCAACGGCCGTAGCCAGGTGCTCGGGCGAAAGAGCCGAACCTGCTGGAGCTGACGACGGGTGCGGTGTCGATCGGGGCCTGGACCCATGGGGAAGGGCGGCAGGCGGTTCAGCGATCCACCGAACCCAGGATCACATCGATCGAGCCCAGGATCGGCATGATGTCGGCCACCTTGGCTCCCTTGAGGATGTGGGGCAGGATCTGGAGGTTGTTGAAATCGGCAGCCCGGATCTTGAAGCGCCAGGGGGTGACGTCGTCGTTGCCCTGGATGAGCACGCCGATTTCGCCCTTGCCGGATTCGAGCCGGGTGTAGAGCTCACCTGAGGGAATCTTGAAGGTGGGCGCCACTTTTTTGGCCACGTACTGGTAGTCAAACCCAAACCACTCGCTGCCCTTGCCTTCGGCCAGGCGATGGGCCTCGAGGTTTTCGGTGGGGCCGCCGGGAATCATCGTGATCGCCTGGCGCAGGATTTTCAATGATTCGCGCATTTCCTGCAGGCGCACCCGATAGCGGGCGTAGCAATCGCCCTCCTTCTCCCAGGCCACGTTCCAGTCGAAGTCGTCGTAGCACTCGTAGTGATCCACCTTGCGCAGATCCCAGGGCACGCCGGAGGCGCGCAGCATCGGCCCTGAAAGGCTCCAGTTGATCGCCTGTTCGCGACTGACCACCCCCAGGCCTTCGACGCGCTTGCGGAAGATGGGGTTGTTGGTGATCAGTTTCTCGTATTCATCGATCTTGGGGCCAAACCAATTGAGGAAGTCTTCGCATTTCTCCAGCCAGCCATAGGGCAGATCCACCGCCACCCCGCCGATGCGGAAGTAGTTGTTGTTGATCAAGCGTTGGCCGGTGGCGGCTTCCCAGAGGTCATAGATCATCTCCCGCTCGCGGAAGATGTAGAAGAAGGGGGTCTGGGCACCCACATCGGCGAGGAAAGGACCGAGCCACAACAAATGATTGGCGATGCGGTTCAGTTCCAGCATCAGCACCCGGATATAGCTGGCCCGCTTCGGCACCGGCACGTTGGCCAGCCGTTCCGGCGCATTGACCACGATCGCTTCGTAGAACATGCCGGCGGCATAGTCCATGCGGCTGACGTACGGCACGTACATCACGCTGGTGCGGTTCTCGGCGATCTTCTCCATGCCGCGATGGAGATAGCCGATCACCGGCTCGCAATCCACCACGTCCTCGCCATCCAGGGTGACCACCAGCCGCAGCACCCCGTGCATCGAGGGGTGATGGGGCCCGAAGTTGATCACCATCGGCTCCGTGCGCGTTTCCAGCTGCGTCATGGGGCCGTGGGCTGCTCATGGATGCGGGGATCTTAGGAAGGTCCCGATGCCGGAAGGGTTGGTGTTGCACTCCGAGTGGGACTCCCAACCCATCCGCTGCTTTCAGCGCCAGCCCGGCCTGGCCCAGGCCCTGGCGGGACCGCTGCCGCACCATGGAGCTGTTTTCGTGTCTCAGGGGTGAGATCCTGGGCCCTTCATGGGGCTGGGGTGTGGTGCTGTGAGCGTCAGCGACAAGCTCTTCTACTGGGTGTTCCAGAACCAGCCCGACTGGATCCTGCAGCTCCAGGCTGACCTGCCGGCCGATGCCGGCGGATACCGCTTCACTGCACCGGTGCTCAAAGAGCGGGAATACCGACTGGATGGGCTGTTTCTGCCACCGCCACAGCGGCCGGAGCTGCCGGCGGTGATTCTGGAGGCGCAGATGGCCGCCGATCCGACCTTCCTGCGGCGGCTGTATGCCGAGTGCGGCCGCTGGCTGCAGCAGGAAGCCAGCCTCGATCACTGGCGGGTGGTGGTGATCTGCCCGCACCGGAATCTCAACTTCGGCCGGCCGGCGGCGGTGGCGGAGTTTGTGCGGGAGCGGGTGCACTGGATTGAGCTGCAGCCCGCCGCTGCCGACCCCACGGCAGCGCCATTGCTCCGCGCCCTGGCGCTGCTGGTGCAGCCGGAGGAGCAGGTGCCGGCCAGCAGCGCCGCCATCCAGGCGGAGGTGGACGGGACAGCCGACGCGGGGGCGATCGGCGATGTGATCGCCGCTATCGTGATCACGTGGTTCAACGGACGTTCGCTGGAGGAGCTCTGCGCCATGGGCGGCATCACTCTTGAAGACTTCACGCAGAGCGTTGCGTACCGCGAGATCTTTGGGCAGGGTCGTCTGGAAGGCCATCAGGAAGGCCATCAGGAAGGCCATCAGGAAGGCCGCCAGGAGGGCGAGCTGGAGATGGCCCTCCGCCTGCTCCGGCGCCGCTGCGGTGAGCTGAACCCACAGCAGGAGGCTCGCATCCGCAGCCTGCGCCTGGAGCAACTGGAAACCCTGGCGGAAGCTCTGCTCGATTTCAAGGGCCCCAGCGACCTCGAGGCCTGGCTGGCAGCGGCAGGCTGACGGCCGGCCCCCTTAAGCCGGCTACCGGGCTGATGCGCAGCGTTTGGTTTCCGGTGTCTGATCGGATGGAGCAGCAGGCCGAGGCCGGAATCTCCTCAGCGGAACGATTCTGGGACATGGGGTGTCAGCGGCAACACCCCCCTCCGAATGTCATCGGGAAATCTCAGTCGGTCGATTCGACCCTGGATGCTGCGGGCCTGCTGGATCAGCGTCTGAAGCCGGTCGAGCCTGTGCTGGACCTATCCTTCAGCGATCGATTTGCCTGCGAAACACGCTGGCTCACTGGATTTGTGGTCCATGCCGACCAGCGCACTCAGCCCGCTCGAGCGACGCCGGCCGTTGAACGCGGCTCTCGGCCCGGGAGCCCCTCGGATCTGGTCTGCTCGATGGCGACACCGTCGGGGCCGGCCGTGACCGGCAGCACGCCCCCGCAGAGCAACCCCTGCAGCCTTGAAACCCTCCTGCCGCTGGGGCAGCAGGCCCTGGAGCGGCGTGACTGGCCGCAGGCCACCCGGGTCTTTGGCCAACTGGTGCGCACCGAACCCACCGCCGTCCAGGCCTGGCTGGGGCTGGGGATCGCGGCATTGGAGCAGAAGCGCTACCGGCTGGCCCAGGAGGCGCTGGAGCAGGCCCGCTGCCTGGCGCCGGGGGATCCTTATGTGGCCGTGAATCTGGCCGGCCTGCTGAGGGTGCTGGGCCGCAGTGCCAAGGCCTTGCCGCTGGCGCTGCAGGCCAGTGCCCTGTTGCCGAATGAGCCGCTGGTGCAGCTGAACCGCTGGTTGCTGGAGCAGGACCTCGGCGGGCTTGAGACCGCGGCCGAGGGGTATGGCGCCCTGGCCCGGCGCTGGCCCCGGTTGCCGCAGGCCCACTACCACCTCGGCCATGCGCACCTGGTGCAGGGCCGGCTGGCGGAAGCGGAAATCAGCCTGCGTCAGGCCCTGACCCTCCAGCCCGGCGATGGCGCCGCCCATCAGGCGCTGGTGGGCCTGCATCTGCAGCGCGGCGAAGCGGAGCTGGCCCTGCAGCGGGTGGAGGCCCATCGCCGGCAGCGGCCTTACGACGGCTACGACCTGGCCTTGCGCTGCCTCGCCCTGCGCAACCTCGGTCGCGAGGCGGAGGCGGCGCCCCTGGATGACACCGGCGCCTGGCTGAGCGCCCAGCGGCTGGAGCGTCGGCAGTGTGGGGGTGCTGAAGCAGCCCTTCGGCAGCGGCGGCAGTGGGGTCCGGCGTTGGGGGGGTCCAGGCAGTTTGCTGCGAGGGCGCTGGCTCCGCTGCGCTGACCTCGCCCCGCTGGTTGCCTGCCGAAGAGTGGTAGCAAACCGGAGCTGCAGCGCGTGCGGCCAACCGCAGAGCATGAATCAAGGGACCGAGCTCATCTCTGGTCCTCCCGGCTCGCCCGGAGTGGGTTTGGCCCGGATGGCTGGGGCTGACGGGCAACGGCTCAGAAGGGGGCTGGGTCTAGGACGGATCGATGGACTCCGCCTCCTATTCCCATCTCCCGGTGCTCGCCACCGAGGTGCTGGCCGCCTTCGCCGAATTGCCGCTCGCACCAGGTGGCGAGCCGCCCCTGCTGCTCGATGCCACCCTCGGCGGCGGCGGCCACAGCGCCCTGCTGCTGGCGGCCCATCCGCAGCTGCGGCTGATCGGTCTGGATCGCGATCCCACCGCCCGCGCCGCCGCCGCCGAGCGCCTGGCCGCCTACGGCGATCGCGTCACGATCCTGGCCACCACCTTTGCCGATCACACCCCGACGCAACCGGCCGTGGCCGTGCTGGCGGATCTGGGGGTGAGCAGCCCCCAGCTCGATGTGGCCGCCCGGGGCTTCAGTTTTCGTGCCGATGGGCCGATCGACATGCGCATGAATCCCGAGGCCGGCGAGACGGCGGCGGAGCTGATCGACCGGCTGGAGGAAAACGAGCTGGCGGACCTGATCTATGCCTACGGCGAGGAGCGCCTGTCGCGCCGCATCGCCCGGCGCCTGGTGGCGGAGCGCCCCTGGAGCGGCAGCGGCCGCAGCAGCGCGGATCTGGCCTATGCGATCGGCGGCTGTTTCCCGCCCCCGGCCCGGCGCGGCCGCCTCCATCCGGCCACCCGCACCTTCCAGGCTCTGCGGATCGCGGTCAACGACGAACTCGGCCAGCTCGATCGGCTGCTGCAGCGGGCTCCCGACTGGCTGGTGCCCGGCGGCATCCTGGCGATCATCAGCTTCCATTCGCTCGAGGATCGGCGCGTCAAGCAGGCCTTCCTGGCGGATGAGCGGCTGGAGCGGATCACCCGGCGACCCCTGGTGGCCGAGGCGGCTGAGGCCGAGACCAATCCCCGCAGCCGCTCCGCCAAGCTGCGGCTGGCCCGGCGCCGTGGCTGACGACCAAATCCCCCCGCCTGCTTTGCCGCTGTTCCTGTCGCTTGTCCTGCCTGCCATGACGGACCTGGCCCGCACTGATCTGCTCTGGTGGGTAGCCCTGCTCGTGCAGCTGATGGCGATCCCGGGCACCCTGCTGCCGGTGCTGCCCGGTCTGGCCCTGCTGCCGCTCGGCGCGGTGATCTGGGTGGCGGCGGTGGGCTGGGCCACGGCCTGGCCCACGCTGCTGCTCGGCAGTGTGATTCTGCTGCTGGGCTGGGGGGCGGAGGCCCTGGGGCTGCTGCTCGGCGCCGCTCGGCTGCAGGCCAGCCGCTGGGCTTACCTCGGCGCGGCCATCGGTCTGGTGGTCGGCCTGCTCGGCCTGCTGCCGGCCCTGCCGATCGGTGGTCCCCTGGTCGGAGCCCTGCTGGGGCCCCTGCTTGGCGCCAGCCTGGGCGAATGGCTCAGCGCCCCCACCTCCCTGGAGCCGTTCGGCCTGCAGCGCCTGCAGCGCTCCCTGCAGGTGGGCCTGGCGGTGCTGGCCGGCATGCTGGTCAGCCGCCTGGCCCAGGTGCTGCTGGCCTTGCTGGGGGTGCTGGGTTTTGTGCTGCTGAGCGTTCGCTGGGGTTAGGGAGCCGGGTCGGCCTGGGGCCAGGGCCGGTTGGTGGTCTCCAGAGCCAGCAGCTGCCGGTAGGCGGCCGTGGTGACGCACAGCACCACCGGCCAGGCCACGAAGAAGCCCACCAAGCAGGCCAGAAAGCCGAGCAGGCAGAGCAGGGCTTCGATGATCAGCAGCAGCAGCAGCAGCGGCCAGTGGGGATCCGCCAGGTCGCGGCCGCGTCGCAGCGTCGCCCAGGGGCCCAGCTGTTCGCTCAGGCAGATCTGGGCCTGGAACTGCTGATTGACCTTCAGGTAGATCGCCGCCACCAGCCAGAGGCCAACCAGCGCGACCAGCAACACGAGCAGCAGGAGGATCACCTGATCCGGAATCGGCGCCAGAGTGCCTCCCCTTGCCTGGGCCAGGGAGGCCAGGAAGTACAGGGGCGCCCCAACCCCAACGGTGATCATCAGGGCCGACCCCACCAGCAACGTCCCCAGCAGCAGGGAGGCCCAGAACAGGCGCAGGATCGGGCCGTCCTCCCAGCGGCACAGCTCGGCAAAGCTGGGACGATGGCCTTCAAGGCTGCGCAGGGCTCCCCGCACGAGGCTGATCCGGCCCCAGAGGAAGCTGGCGCAGGCCCCCACCAGGCCCACCAGGGCCAGAACCCAATCCGATGCTCGGCTGGAGAGTTCTCCGCCGTGGCCGATCCGGGTCTGCAGCAGCTGGAAGAACACCTGCAGGCCCCAGAGCAGCACCGCGTAAAACACGAAGGCCCGGGGGCTGCGGCAGAAGGCCTGCCAGCCATCGTGCAGGGCATCGCCGATGTTGAGGCGCGGGGCCGTTCGACCGGGAAACGGGGCGCTCATCAGGTGGGGCTTCAGATCGCTGAAAGCTAGGTGGGATGCCGGAGTTCGGCCACGGCGGCGGTCATGGCCGCCAGGGCCCGTTCGATCTCGGCGGCCGTGGTGTCGCGGCCGAGGCCGAAGCGGATCGAGGCGGCGGCCTGGCGGCGGTTGCGGCCCAGGGCCGCCAGCACATGGGAGGGACTGCCCTGGCTGCAGGCCGAGCCGCTGCTGACCGCCAGGCTGGTGCGCAGCAGTCGGTGCAGCCGCGGGCCATCGACGCCCTCCAGGCTGACGTTGAGGTTGTGGCCGAGGCGCCGCTGGCGATGGCCGTTGAGCTGCACCCCCCCCAACCCCTGCAGGCCCTGCCAGAGCCGGTCCCGCAGGCCGGTGAGGCGGGCGCTGCGCTCACTCTGGTCCGCCAGGGCCAGTTCCACGGCCGCCCCCAGGCCCACCAGCAGCGGCACGGCCAGGGTGCCTGCCCGCAGGCCCCCTTCCTGGCTGCCGCCATGCTGCTGGGGGGCCAGGGTCACGCCGGCGCCGCGCAGCAGGGCGCCGCAGCCCTTGGGGCCGTAGAGCTTGTGGCCGCTGAGGCTGAGCAGGTCGATGCCCAGGCTGGCCATCGCCAGGGGGATGTGGCCCACGGCCTGGGCCGCATCGCAGTGAAACAGGGCGCCGTGCCGGCGGCAGAGGGCCCCGATGGCGGCGAGATCCTGGAGCACGCCGATTTCGTTGTTGGCGGCCATCACCGACACCAGCAGCGTCCCGGGGCCGATGGCGTCAGCCAGTCGCTGCAGGTCCAGCAGACCGTCAGGCCCCACGGGCAGCACGGTCAGCGGGAAGCCATGGCGGCCCAGCCAGGCCATCGGATCAAGCACGGCCCGGTGTTCGCTGGCCACGGTGATCAGGCCGCGGCGCGGCTCACCGCGCTCCAGGGCGGCTTCGGCCACGCCCTTGAGGGCCAGGTTGTTGGCTTCGGTGGCGCCACTGGTGAAGATCACGGACTCGGCCGGCATGGCCAGGGCGGCGGCCACCTGGCCGCGGGCGATCTCCACGGCGGCGGCCGCCTCCAGGGCGGGCCGGTACAGGCGGCTGGCGGGATTGGCGAACTGCAGGCGCCACCAGGGTTCCATCGCCGCCAGAACCCGGCTGTCACAGGGGGTGGTGGCGTGGTGGTCGAGGTAGGCGAGCATGGGGCCATGCTGACGTTCCTCCGTACACGCTGCCCGGGACTGCTGGCCCTGCGGCGGCCCCATCCCCCGCTCGCCTGCTTCGGGGGCCCCGCCGGGGCCCCATGGCGGGCGCCAGCGGCAGCCCTCGTCCTGACGGCCCTGGTGCTGCTGCCGGTGGCCCAGCCTCCGAGGGGCCTCGGCCCTGGGGGCCTGGGCCGGGCCAGTGCCGCTGAGAATCCGGCTCCCCCCGATGCCAAGGCCCCCCGGCCGGCGGGTCTGGTGATCCTGCAGGACAAGATCACCCGCGAGGGTCCGGTGGCGATCGGTGTCTTCGATGCCAAGGCCGATCCGCGGATGCCCGGCACCTGGAGCGTGCAGATCTGGGAGGAGAAATCGGATCGGGTCACGATCGCCACCGACAAGATCCGCTGCGGGCCGGAGGGGCCGATGCGGGTCACCGGCACCGCCACCCGCCTGATCGTGCGGGAGCTCAATCCCGGCGGCCCGATCACCCCCAGCAATCGCCTCGACCATCTGATCTGGTGGGCGGTCTGCGTCCCGGCCCAGGCCGGCAGGGATCCAGCCACGCTCGGGACGCTGGCCCGCTCCCTCGGCTACAGCGGCCAGCTGGTCGAACGGGAAGAGGTGCTGGTGGTGCCACGGCGCTGAGGCCCCCGGCGCTGATCCGGCCAGCGTGGTCCCGTTCTGGCAGACCCGGATAGATTTCCGCCATGAGCAGCGAACCCATGGCCGGCGTCTCCGGATCCGTCAACGCCAATCAACCCCCCAACCCTGCCCCGGACACCAGCGGCAGCCCGGCGGAGGAGGCGGTCAAGCTGCCGGTGCGGCTGCTGCTGGTGGATGACGAGCCCGGCCTGCGCACCGCCGTCAAGACCTACCTCGAGGATGAGGGCTTCCACGTCAGCACTGCCAACGACGGCGAAGAGGGCTGGAGCGCCGCCCAGGAGCTGCTGCCTGATGTGGTCATCACCGACGTGATGATGCCTCGCTGTGATGGCTACGGCCTGCTGAAGCGCCTGCGGGCCGATGAGCGCCTCGGTGGCACGCCGGTGATCTTCCTCACCGCCAAGGGGATGACCGCCGATCGCATCGCCGGCTTCCAGGCCGGCGCCGACGACTACATCCCCAAGCCCTTCGATCCCGACGAGCTGGTGGCACGGGTGCGCAACGTCGTGCGGCGCCAGGAGCGGCTGCTGGCCGAGGCGGCCCGTTTCGCCGATGCCGACATCGGCGCCATGGCCAAGCAGATCACCGAGATCCGCTCGATGCTCGGCACCGGCAGCGGCAGCGGTGGCTCCAGGAAGCCCGTCTCGGACGTGAAGCTGGACTTCACCCCCCGTGAGGCCAGCGTGCTGCAGCTGGTGGCCGAGGGGATGATGAACAAGGAGATCGCCCGGCGGCTGGAAACTTCGATCCGCAATGTCGAGAAGTACGTGAGCCGCCTGTTCATCAAGACCGGCACCGCCAGCCGCACCGAGCTGGTGCGCTTTGCGCTGGAGCACGGCCTGGTGGACTGAAGGCAGCCGTCTCTGGCGGCGCCGCTGGATCCGCTGCCGTCGTCTGGAATCGAACCTCCCTTTCCCCCGCTGCTCTGCCGATGCCCAGGTTCTTCGTCTCGCCCTCGGCGCTTCCCGTTGCTACTGCCCTCGCCGCCTCAGCCCTGCTGAGCTGCGGTCTCCCCCGGGCCGAAGCGGCCCAGAACAACTGTCGCTTCCTGATGCCCCTGGGCGGTGGTGGCCAAGCGGTGGTCAGCAAGAGCATCGGGCCCGATCGCCTGCTGGGGCGCACCAACTGGAATACGGATTTCGTCGTCGACCGCACCTTCCGCAGCTATCGCTTCTTCTTCACCTCCGCCTCCAGCGAGCGGGCCAGCTTCCCGGTGGCCGGCTTCATGCGCTTCACCGATGGCTCGAGCCTGCAGGTGATCAACGAAACCCCCACCTTCGAGCCGGGCGGCGGACGCATGTTCGGTCCGTTTGCCGCTGTGCCGGGCAAGCGCACCAACCTGATGAACTTCCGGGTGGGCTCCAGCACCCAGCCCGCGGCCCTCGGCTTCAGCTACCGGATCTCCGTGCAGGGATGCAGCTGACGGCCGCTCCGCCGCGGCGATGACCCCCGCAGCCTGGCTGCCGCCAGCCTTCAACGGCGGCTGGACCTATCGCGACCGGATCGACGCCGGTGCCGGCGGCATGGCTGTCAGTGCTTTCTATACCGGCCGTTACCGCCACTCCGGCCAGGCGGAATGGCGGCGGCGCCTGGGGACCGGCGAGATCGAGCGGAACGGCCAGCGGCTCACGGCCGATGGGGAGCTGGTGGCCGGCGATCGGCTGGCCTGGCATCGCCCCCCCTGGCGGGAGGAGGCCGTTCCGGAGCTGCCGCTCCCCCTGTTCGACGATGGCGACCTGCTGGTGATCGACAAGCCCGCCGGCCTGCCGGTGCTGCCGGCGGGCGGCTGGCTGGAGCACACCGTGCTGCGGCTGCTGGAGCGCCGCCATCAGGGCGATCCGGAAGGCCTGCCCCGGCCGGTGCATCGCCTCGGGCGCTTCACCTCCGGACTGCTGGTCTGTGCCCGCCGGCCCGCCAGCCGCGCCTTCCTGAGCTGGCAGCTGCGCGAGAGCACGGGGGCCGCTGCCGCAGGCCCCGGCGTTGCTGATCGGACAGGGTCGGCGGTGCATCAAGGCTGCCGCAAGCTCTATCGCGCCCTGCTCGTGCCAGGGGTGCTGGCGCTGGCGCCGGGGCAATCGCTTGAGATCACCACGGCGATCGGCCGCCGCGACCATCCCCAGCTGGGGCAGATCTGGTGTGCCGCCGCTGGTACTGAACCCGGCGATCTGGCGGCCCGCAGCACGCTCACCCTGCTGGAGCGCCAGCCCGAGGCCGACCTGGTGCAGGTGGCGATCGCCAGTGGCCGGCCTCACCAGATCCGCATTCATTGCGCCGCCCTTGGAGCCCCCTTGCTGGGGGATCCGCTCTACCGGCCCGGAGGTCTGGCGCTGGCAACGGCGCGACCGGGTGATGGCGGCTATCGGCTGCAGGCCTGGCGGCTGGAGTTGCAACGGCCCGGGGGAAGCCGGCTGGTGCTGGAGGCGCCGCTGGCCGCGGGCTGGACGCTCGACGCCTGAGCAGCCTGCTGCCAGCGGCGCCGTCCCGTGGAGGCGATCGCCATGAACAATGCAGCGATTGGCGTAAGCTCGCTTTGGAGCTCAAGCAGCAAGGCTCTGCCACAAGCTGGCAGCACAAGTTGACAGCCGAACATGACAGCCGAAGAGAGCAACCGCAGAATCAAACATGGGCACGAGGTGCCTCGCTGGTGGATACCGGATTTCAATGTTCCGCCAGAACCAACTCCAGCCAGGGATCGGACTGGAGCGGCTGACGGCTCATCCAGACAAGCTGCTGCGCTCAGCGATTATCAAGTCTTTGAGCGGCGTAAACGGCAGTTGCTTCAGCGAGAGCAGTCCCGAAACCTGAATCAGCGTCTTCGCCTTCTGCAGGGCCTGGTCGCTGTGACGATCGCCGTGGTTGCCTTTCTGGGGGCTGGCCTCCCCGGACTGATGATCGGTGCCTGCATCGGCCTGTTGCTGATGTCCTTGCGGTTGAAGTTCTGATGGTCGTTCTGCCGGTTTCGCCACCACTGTTGGTGCCACCGGTGCGATCCGCATCGGCTCAGGCCGCCTGCCTGGCTTGGTCACCCAGTCCCTCCTGGAGCTGATCGAGCCCGGCCTGGCTGAGAGGATGGGCGGAAACGATGTAGATGTATTCTTTGTTCTTCAGGTGGCTGATGACGCCCGTGCGCCGGCCTTTGGGGTTGTAAATGCCGATCTGGGCGCCGATATAACGCTTGTGGTCCAGTTCGATCGTTTGCAGATGTCCCTTTCCTTGCAGCAGCTGCTCCATGGCATTGCGATCAATGAAGCCCTCATTGCTGAAGGAGACGATCAGGTTGGGCGTGCGTAACCGGCTGATCAGTTCCGTCAGGGCGGGGAGTGATCTGGGCTTGCTGTTGTAGTCGCTCTTGCTCTGTTTGCAGTCGATTCGCTTGCAGGCTATCCCATAAACCTCCGGCTGATCCCAGCGGCAGAGGCTTTCCCAGATGTGATAGTTGCCGAGATAGGAGTGTTGGTTGTAGGGGGGGTCCAGATAGGCGCAATCGGCCTCAATGGCACTGGCGGCTGCCAGTGCGTCCAGTTGATAGGCCCGGCAGCGGCGATCGGCTGCAGCATTGAGCATGGCTGGCAATCGCAGCTGCAGGGGGTTGTAGGAGCGTTGGGCCCACTGTTTGAGATAGGCCATCTGCACACCGGTTGTCGAATCAACGCGGTCGGCCGCTTCCAGCAGGGCGGTCAGGCAGATGGCCTTGAGGATGGGCGAGAGCTCCCAGGCCTCGATCTGGTCGCGGATGGCATCAATCTTTTCGCCGTTATGGGGCTGGAAAAATCGACTGTTGATGCAGTAGGTCTCGGTGATGTAGCCGTACTTGCCAGCCAGCTGATTGAGCTCTGCGATCAATCGCTCTGCCGTTTCTGTTGTGCTGCTGGCTTCCGCTTCCACGTGGCATTGGGCCAGGATGTGGGCATAGCTGTTGATGTCATTGCTGAACACCTGGTAGCCATTTCTTTTCAGCTCATAGCCCACGCGTGATGTGCCGGAAAAGGCGTCAAAGACTGAGCTCACCCCTTCAAGGCTGCTCAGCGCTGTCATCAGCCTGGGCAGAATCGTGCGCTTGGAGCCAAGATACTTGATCACTCAGGGATTTTTTCCTGAAGAAATAATCGTAGCAGTGTGCGCCATGCTGCTGCCACCGGCACTCTCGCGTATGTCCACTCCTTGGCTTCTGTCCTGACGGATGGGCTTTCCAGTCGGGGGCTGCAAGGGGTTGACTTCAATCAGCGAGGCCAAGTCAAGGGTGTGGCTCTGGTGGATGAATCATTCAGACCGTTGAATGCTGCCGGCTCCAGGCTGTGGTTCCGGCACGAGCTGTCCCTGGATCGTTGGATCGCGAGCGCTGGTTGAGCAGCTTTGGACGAGCCCGATCGGCTGAGTCGTCCAGGCAGATCAGTCCAGGCAGATCAGGTTTGCTTGAGCCGTCCTGGGTGAAGCGTCTTGGTTGAGCGCCGTGGCCTGCCTCCGGGCCTGCTTCGCTGGCCTGTCGATCGCCGGGCTTTGCCCTGATCGCCCAGGCCCGTGGGCGAACAGGCCCCCCCAGGCCGCCATCCGTTCATGCTCTGTTGCCGGTGCTCCTGTCCACCTTGCTGGTCGCCCCGTTGCGATGGTGAGGCGTTTGCTTTTCTGGCTTGTGCTCGCTCGGCTCTGGGCATGCAGGTCAGCTGCTGCTGGGATTCGGGCCACCCAGCAGCCTGGCGCGGCGATCAACCACGCCAGCCTCGGCGAGCTTGGCGTTGAACGTGGCGACTTCAGGCGCGGACTTCGGCGCGGCAGCACGACGACCCGGAGGTGGATGCCGGCCAGCAGATCGGCCCCGATCCCCAGCGGCTCGATGGCGCCGCCACGGGCTCGTTCGCTGAATCGCCCCCGGCCTCAGGCGGGGCTGGGATGGCTCGCGGGCACGCTCCTTTCAGCACGAGAATCCCGAGCTTGTCAGGGCCGCCCGTCGTTGGCCAGCTCCGGCTGAGCGCTGCTGGTTTGAGGTTCCCCTCGCTGGCCCCAGCGGCGCTGCTCCTCAGGGGAGCCTGAAGTTGCTCGGCTCTGGAGGCAGCTGGGCTCCGCGCGGGACATCAACCGGCCATTGCAGGGGGGCCTAGAGCGGGCTCCGGGCCAGGGCTGCCGAGGGGCTCAGCGTTCCGCCTCTGCCTGGTCTCAGCTCCGCTCGAAGGCGATCAGGCGGGAGAAGTAGAAGGGCGCCTGGTTGAGGCTGCGGCGCACAGGCCGGAAACCGGCGGCGGTGGCCGCTGCCACGATGCCGTCCTCGCGCAGGGTGTAGGCCCGGGTGGTTTTGCTGGGCCCCGGGAACAGCTGGCCGATGCCCTTGAGCAGGGCCAGCAGGGGTGTGTAGGGGGCGAAGCTGACGATCAGGTGCTTCTCGGCCATCGAGGCCAGGTGGCGCACCATCTCCTCGGCGGGCGCCTGGGGGTAGTGGATGAACACATCCAGGCAGATCACCGTGTCGTAGCGGCCCTGCAGGCTCTCGAGATCGGAGGCACTGAAGCTGAGCTGGCCGGCATCGATGCCGCTGACCCGGGCGCGCCGCTCCGCCTCCGTCACCATCGCCGCGGAGAGATCGCTGGCCGCCACCGAGCCAGCCCCCAACTGGGCCAGGGGCAGGCTGAGGCTGCCGACACCGCAGCCGGCGTCGCAGAAGCTGCGGCCCGCCAGGTTGCCCTGATCCTGAACCCAGCGGAGCACCTCATCGACGGTCTTCTGATGGCCGATGCGGATGTTGCGCTGGACCTTGTTGACCTCGTCGCTGTCGCTGTAGATGCGGTTCCAGCGCTCAAAGCCCGTGCTCTCGAAGTAGGCCTGCACCTCGGCCTTCTCTGCCATCGTTTCCAGGCCTGCGGCTTGCTCGCTGCCAGCGGACTTCTCCCTGCCGGCGGACTTCGCCATCGCTGCGGCCTGCGGCGTGCCGTCCTGAGGCTGCGCTGCCGAAGGAGCCACCGGGCTGGTGGCCCCGGAAGCTGTGCGCTCCGGGTTGGGCTGAGCCTCCTGCAGGTCGGCGGACATCGGACGGGGGAGGCATTCGCTGGCGCGGATCCTAAGCAGCGACCTCGGCCAGCCGGTGGCTGGAGCTCCAGTGCAGCTGGTTGTTCACCTGCTGACGAACCAGGGCGCGATATTCGAGAAAGTGTTCATTCAACAGGGCCATCCACAGGAATTGATCCAGCAGCTGGGGGCGCTGAATTGCCGTGAGCAGCAGATAACGCCAGAAGTTCCAGCGGGTTTCTCGGACCACGCCCTGATTCCAGAGCAGGCGCAGCATGCCGATCAGGGCCTGAGGGCGTTGCAGATGGGCAAAGAAACTCTTGAGTGATGGCCTGCGCCGCACCTGATCCCTGCCGAGTCTGGTGGAATACCTGTAGATGCGGTTCAGGTAATTGCTGGGCTCGTAGAGCTGGTCAAAGGCTTCGATGAACTCGGAGGCGATCTCCTCGATGGGGCGACTGGGCAGGAAGTTCAGCAGATTGGTCTGCACACCTGCGTCGAACTCACTCTCCACCCGCAACAGTCGCTGTTCCCGATCCAGCCGATGCCACAGCGCCGTGTTCGGCAGGGCCTGCAGAACGCCGACCATGGCCAGGGGAATGGCACTCTGATTGACGAACTCGACGATGCGTTCGCCGGCTCCTGCCTGTTCGCCATCGAAGCCGAGGATGAAGCCCGCCATCACCAGCAGTCCCTGGGCCGTGATCGTCTCGACGGCATCGAGCAAGGGGCTGCGGGTGTTCTGATGTTTGTTGGCTGTGGACAGGCTGGAGACATCCGGTGTTTCGATGCCCAGGAAGACGCGGTTGAAGCCACTGTTGCTCATCAGCACCATCAGTTCGCCATCGTCGGCGAGGTCGATGGAGGCCTCGGTGGTGAACGAAAAGGGGAAGCCATGATCCTGCTGCCACACGGCGAGTGCGGGCAGCAGCTGCTTGACATTGCGTTTGTTGCCGATGAAGTTGTCATCCACCAGGAAGATTTCGCCGCGCCAGTTGAGCTGTCGGATGGCGTCGAGTTCGGCGAGCAGTTGGCCGGTTGTTTTGGTGCGTGGCTTGCGCCCGTAGAGCACGATGATGTCGCAGAATTCACATTGAAACGGGCAGCCTCTCGAGAATTGCACCGCCAGCATGGCGTAGGCCTCCAGCTCCAGCAGGTCAAAGCGGGGGATCGGTGTTGCGCTGAGATCGGGCTTTTCTCCTGAAGCTGTGTAGCGCCCTTGCTTCAGCCCGTTCTGCAGGGCCTGGACCAGCATGGGCAGGGTGATCTCGCCTTCATCGAGCACCAGATAGTCAGCCGCCTTCAGTTCAGGGGCATCGGGTGTGGAGGTGGCGAAGGGGCCGCCCACGGCGACAGGGCAGCCATGGGTTTTCGCCAGGCTGATCTGGTGGGCGAGATCCCGTTTCTGCACCAGCATCGCCGACAGAATCACCAGATCGGCCCACTGCCACTCCGCCTCACTCACGGCGCGGACATTGCAGTCCACCAGGCGGAATTGCCAGCTCTGGGGCAGCAGGGCGGCCACCGTGATCAGGCCCAGAGGGGGCAGCAGCACCTTGTGGCCCATGCTGGCGACGGCGCGATCAAAACTCCAGAAGGTCCTGGGGAAACACGGGTAAATCAGCAGAACGCGCATGATCTCCGGATCCGTTCGGTCGGCCCGGGGCTGATGGCCGGCCAAGCGAGGTCGTTGTGCCGGATCTCAGCCCTCCAGGTCCAGGTGCTTTCAACCTTGCCTGTCTGGAATTCGGCTCAGCCCCCAGTGATGCCGATCTGAGGACCACCTGCGACGCCGACGCTGAACGGCTGGCTCAGGCCGAGCGCCGCCAGCGGAGAGACCCATCGTCGCCGGCCTGCCAGCGCAGGCTGTCGGCCAGCGCCATCCCCAACAGCGCCGTTTCGGCCCGGGCACTGCCGCCCATCAAGCGGCGGGGCAGCAGGGTGGCGGCGGCGATCGCCTGGTGCGGCCGGCCGCTCCAGCGGGCCAGCCGCACCACCCCCTCCAGCAGCGGCAGGGTCACCCCGGCCAGGGTGCCATCCTCCAGGCGGCAGCTGCCGTCGCTGACGGTGAGGATCCGTTCATCCCAGCGGTGTTGGCCCTCCGCCAGGCCGTAGGGGGCCAGGGCATCGCTGACGATCACCACCTGCTCGGGAGCCAGGCGCTGCAGCAGCACCGCCATCGTCGGTGCCACGTGCACGCCATCGGCGATCAGGCCGATGGCCACATCCGGGCGCAGCAGGGCGGCGGCCACCGGCCCCGGGGCGCGGCGGTGCATGTCGGGCATGGCGTTGAAGGCGTGGGTGAGCATGCCGACGCCGGCGTCGAAGGACTGCTGGGCCTGCGCTTCGCTGGCGGCGCTGTGGCCCAGGCTCACCAGCACGTCCCTGGCCCGCAGGGCGGCAATCACCGCAGCGCAGCCCGCCAGCTCCGGCGCCAGGGTCACCAGGGCGACGTCGGCCTCGGGGCCGCCGCTGAAGCCGCCGATGCGCTCCTGGAGGGCCGCCAGGCTCGGCTCGCGCAGATGCTGGAGCGGATGGGCACCGCGGCGGGCCGGCTCCAGGAACGGCCCCTCCAGATGGGCCCCCAGCAAGCGGCAGCGGCCCGGTCGGTGCCGGCACCGCGCCTCGGCCAGCACCGTCAGCGCCTGGCGCAGGGGCGCCACCGCACAGGTGACCAAGGTCGGGCAGATCGCCTCGACGCCATCGCGCCAGAGCAGCTCCAGCAGCTCCTCCAGCCGGGGCAGATCCGCCGCCGTCAGCTCCGGAAAGGCCAGCCCCAGGCCGCCGTTGATCTGCAGATCCACGCCGGCGGGCGAGAGCCAGTCGCCGTTCCAGTCCTCGCCGGCGGCCCGGCTGCCCGCATCCAGGGCCTCGATGGCGCTGATCCGCTCCTCGTCATCGAGCCCCACGCGCCAGCGGCGTTGCGGGGCTTCGCTGCCGGCCGAAGGCAGCCGCAGATTGGTGAGCCAGCGCATGGCGGGGCAAGGGCGCGCGTAGGGAGAGAATGCCACCCTCCCCGCATCCGTTCGCCGTGGTTCCGGCTCCCGTCAGCACCGCCCCGGCGGGCGAGGGGCCAGGGCCCGAGCCCGAGACGGCGCAGGTGGCCGTGATCATGGGCAGCGATTCCGACCTGCCGACGATGGAGCCGGCGGTGCGGATCCTCGAGAGCTTCGGTGTGGCCTGCGAGGTGCGGGTGCTTTCGGCCCATCGCACACCACTGGAGATGGTGGCCTTCGCCGAAGCCGCCGCCGCCCGGGGCCTCAAGGTGATCATCGCCGGTGCCGGCGGTGCCGCCCATCTGCCGGGCATGGTGGCCTCGCTCACCACCCTGCCGGTGATCGGCGTGCCGGTGCAGAGCCGGGCGCTGTCGGGGGTGGATTCGCTCCACTCGATCGTGCAGATGCCGGGGGGCATTCCCGTGGCGACGGTGGCGATCGGCAATGGGCTCAATGCCGGCCTGCTGGCCGCCCGGATCCTGGCGATCGCCGATGCAGGCCTGGCCCGGCACCTGGCCCGCTATCAGGCCGATCTGCACGACCAGGTGGTGGCCAAGGATGAACGGCTGCGGCAGCTCGGCTGCGCCGCCTACCTGGAGCAGATGTAAGCAACGCTGACGGTTCCTTGGGCTGAGGCCAGCGCAGCGCCCCTGAGCTCACGGCACTCCCCGGGCGCCAACCGGGTGCTCGCTGCGCCCTGGAGCCATCGCCTAGGACGGAACCAGTCCCAGCCCACTGTCGTCCCATGTCTTCCAGGTCCTTCTTGACGACAGCGGGACGCACGGCCGCTGCTAGCGCTCTGCTGGCCTGCATCGTTGCCCCAGCCCAGGCGGGCGGTTGGTATTTCTACGTGCAGAACGCCAGCAAGTCCGCCATCACCCGGCTGGAGGTCCGCGAAAAGGGCGGCAGCTGGGGTCAGTTCGATCTCGATGGCGGCATCGCGGCGGGGCAGAAGGTTCGCATCGACTGGGCCAAATCCACCGACAACGAGGACTGCAAGCAGAGCATCCGGGCCAGTTTCGCCGACGGAACCTCCTCCGAGCCCACCACCTTTGACTTCTGCGATGACCTGAACACGCCGATCGTGTTTTCCGACTGAAACCCAGGCAACGCCAGGTTCTGGGCTGCGGCGCCGTTCTCTGACTGTGGCGGCCGATCCGTTCGGCCGCCAAGCTGAGCCCATTCCTGCCCCGCCTGTGGGGCCCTAGTTGGCAGAGGCGATGCTCGAGCGGTTGGTGTTGCCTCCCTGGCTGCGGATCAGCCTGGCCCTGCCGCTGCTGGTGCTCAATCTGTGGGTGCTGCGCCAGCTGCTGCTGCCCCTGGCGCCGTTCCCGGCCCTGTTCTTGACGGCGGCGCTGCTGGCCTTCCTGCTGGACATCCCGACCCGCTGGCTGGTGGACCAACGGCTGCCCCGGCCCTTGGCGCTGCTGCTGGTGCTGGGCATCGGCTTCGGGGGGGTGGTGCTGGCGGCCCTGTGGCTGCTGCCGCGCCTGGTCACCCAGCTCGATGAACTGATCACCGCGTTGCCGGGCTGGCTGGCCAAGGGCGAAACCCTGCTGTCGGAGTTGCAGAACTGGGCGGTGGCCAAGGGGTTGCCCACCGATTTCGGCAATCTCAGCAGCGAACTGATCAGCCGCACCAGCAAATTGGCCAGCCAGTTGAGCCAGCAAGTGCTCAGCCTGCTGGGCGCCACCGTGGGGCTGACGGTCAACACCGTGATCGTGCTGGTGTTGACGGTGTTCCTGCTGCTGGGTGGCGAGCGCATCGCCGCGGGGCTGGCGGAGTGGTTATCCCCAGGGGTACGTTCTTTGGTCACCGGCACCCTCTATCGCACCTTCCGCGGCTATTTCGCCGGCCAGGTGGTGCTGGCCTTGATTCTCAGCCTGCTGCAGATGGTGGTGTTCACCTTGCTCGGCATTCCCTATGGCGTGTTGTTCGCCGTCACGATCGGTTTCACCACCCTGGTGCCCTACGCCAGCGCCCTGACGATCGTGCTGGTGAGCCTGCTGCTGGCCCTGCAGGATCCGCGCCAGGGGGTGGAGGTGCTGGCGGCGGCGATCACGGTGGGACAGGTGGTGGATCAGGTGATCCAGCCGAGGCTGATGGGCAGCATCGTCGGCCTGCAGCCCGCCTGGCTGCTGATCAGCCTGCCGATCGGCGCCCGCCTCGGCAGCCTGCTGGGGCTCGGTGAACTGCTGGGCCTGCTGCTGGCGGTGCCGGTGGCCAGCTGCGGCAAGACGTTTCTCGATGCCTGGGCGGGGCGGCTGCGGCGGGGGGAGCTGGAGGCGCTGGGGAGCGGGGGCGAGCGGTTGGCGGGTGGTCAGTCGCTGTAATCCAAGCCGATTTTCCCCCTTCAGCGCACCCCGGACATCGCCCCCTCAGCGATGACGAGCCCAGCCCAAGCCGGGCGCAGCACCCTTGATCGGACTGGTAGTGCTCTTTTGTCCGGGATTTTCGCTGTCCGGGATGGTTCCAGGTGCCGATCCGGTCGTTACGGGCTGCTCCCATGATTGCGGGTTGAAGGCCAGCAGGCCGACTCCGAATTGCCTCCTGGTGTGGAGGTTGATGACGAGGTTCGTGGTGTCCACAAGACGGTGATTGGATCGATTCCGTCCCTGCCAGGACGACCGACAATGGGCCGGCATCGGCATGCTCTTGTGCTTCTCCTTCGCCTGGCGCATCGCTGCGCCTGTGGCCACTCGGCCAGCTATTGGCGCCAACCCCGCTGGCTATTCTTTGGCGAAAGCTCCCCGCCCCGTTGACCTTCGCCGCCGAGAGCCCCCTGCGCGACGCCGGCCCTGAAGAGTCGCCCCAGGACGACCCCGGCGATGACCTGCAGGACGAGTTTCTTGGCGCCCTGGCGGCCCTGGGCGGTTCGGCCGGCAACGGCCGCTTGCGCGACGTGCTCGAGTGGGACGAGGCCAGCTACGACGCCGTCAAAGCCCAGCTGCTCGGGCGCGGCCTGATCGTGCCCGGCCGCGGTCGCGGCGGGTCCGTCGCCCTCACCGATGGCGAAGGCGGATCCGTGGGCGAGGGCGCCTCGGCAGCCATGGGGCCTGATGGCGAACGCGCCGCCCGCCGCCCGCGGGCTGCTCGGGGCTCCGGCCGCGCCACGGCCAGCAGCTCCACCGCCAGCAGCTTTGATCAGGCCTTCCGCGCCATCGACGACTGCCTGCGCAAGGAGGCCGGCTGCGGCACCGAGCTCGATTACACCGAGCAGACCTCCTGGCTGCTGTTCCTCAAATACCTCGACGGGCTCGAAGACGACAAGGCCGCCGTGGCCGCCCTGGAGGGCCGCAGCACCACGCCCATCCTGGAGGAGCCCTACCGCTGGAACAGCTGGGCGGCGCCAAAGGACGCCACCGGCCAGCCAGCAAAGGATGCCCTTCTTGGTGACGACCTGCTGGATTTTGTCAACAATAAGCTCTTCCCCTATCTGAAGGGATTCAAGGGGAGTTCAGATGACAAGAGAAACACTATTGAATACAAGATCGGCGAGATCTTTGGTGAACTCAACAACAAGATCAGCAGCGGCTACAACCTGCGCGAAATCATCGATGTGATCGATGGCCTGCGCTTCCGCTCCCAGGCCGAGAAGCATGAGCTCTCGATGCTCTATGAGGAAAAGATCAAGCGCATGGGCAACGCCGGCCGCAACGGCGGTGAGTACTACACGCCCCGGCCCTTGATTCGCGCCATCGTGCAGGTGGTGGCTCCGCAGATTGGTGAAACGGTCTACGACCCAGCGGTGGGCTCAGCGGGCTTCCTGTGCGAAGCGTTTGAGTACATGCGCCAGGGTGGAGCCAGCGGCGCTGAACTCAGCACCGACGATCTCGACACCCTGCAAAACCGCACCTTCACCGGCAAGGAGAAAAAGAGCCTCGCCTATGTGATCGCGATCATGAACATGATCCTGCACGGCATTGAGGCGCCCAAGATCAGCCACGCCAACACCCTCACTGAAAACCTCAGCGATGTGCAGGAGAAGGATCGCTTTGATGTGATCCTGGCCAATCCCCCCTTCGGCGGCAGCGAACGCAAGGAGGTGCAGCAGAACTTCGAGATCCGCACCGGAGAAACTGCGTTTTTGTTTCTGCAGCACTTCATCCGCCTGCTGCGGGCCGGCGGCCGCGCCGGCGTGGTGATCAAAAACACGTTTTTATCGAATACCGATAACGCCTCGGTGGCCCTGCGCCAGAAGCTGCTGCAGGAGTGCAATCTTCACACTGTGCTCGACTGCCCCGGCGGCACCTTCCAGGGGGCGGGGGTGAAAACGGTGGTCTTGTTTTTCGAGAAGGGCGCGCCCACCCGCAACGTGTGGTTCTACCAGCTCGATCCCGGCCGCAACCTGGGCAAAACCAATCCGCTCAATGATCGGGATCTGGCGGAGTTCGTGGAGCTGCAGAAGACTTTTGCTGACTCGCCCAAGAGTTGGAGTGTGGATGTGGAGGCGATCGATCGGGAGACGTTTGATCTCTCGGTGAAGAACCCCAACGGCGGCGATGAAATCGCACACCGCAGCCCGCAGGAGATCATGGCGGAGATTGCGACGCTGGATGTGGAGAGTGCTGAGGTGTTGGCGAGGATCCGGGGGCTTCTGGGATGAGTCAGCCTGCGACGAAAAACATCGAGGTGCTCTCCAGCCAAGTCCGCATCGTCGCGATCAACAGCCAGGATTACATCTGCCTGACGGACATCGCCCGCTACAAGGGCAAGGCCACCACTGACGATCTGATTCGGAACTGGCTGCGCAACCGCAACACGGTTGAATTTCTGGGGCTGTGGGAACAGATCAACAACTCCGGTTTTAATCCCGTCGAATTCGACGGGATTAAAATGCAAGCCGGTCTGAACAGCTTCACGCTGACCCCGAAGCAATGGATCGAGCGCACCGGCGCCATCGGCATTCAGTCGAAAACCGGCCGCTATGGCGGCACCTATGCCCACGCCGATATCGCCTTTGAATTCGCCGCCTGGATTTCGGTGGAGTTCAAGCTCTACCTGATCAAAGAGTTCCAGCGCCTCAAAGACAGTGAGCGCCAGACTCTCGGTTGGGATATTCGCCGCAACCTTGCCAAGATCAACTATCGCATCCACACCGACGCCATCCAGACTCATCTGATTCCCACCCAGCTGAGTAAGGATCAGATCAGCTTTGTCTATGCCAGCGAGGCCGATCTGTTGAACATGGCCCTCTTCGGCCAGACTGCCGCCCAATGGCGCAGCCAAAACCCTGGCGAAAAGGGCAACATTCGCGACCAAGCCACCGGCGCCCAGCTCGTTTGCCTCTCCAACCTCGAAAATCTCAACGCCCTGTTCATCGGCCAAGCTCTCCCTCAATCCGAACGTCTCACCCGCCTCAACCAGATTGCCATCGGGCAGATGAAACTGCTGACGGCCGATGAACGCACACCCCAATTGCCGGAGGAGAAGGAGGGAAAATGAACGTCATTGAGGACCGAGACTGCGGAAGTGCTGAGGCGGATCGGGGCGTTGGTATGAAGGAAGGGTGGGAAATCATGTCCCTTGGCGAGCTTTGCGATGTGCTCGACCACAAGCGCAAGCCAATCACCAAACGAGACCGCGAGGCTGGAGAGTATCCCTACTACGGTGCGACCGGAGTGCTCGACAGAGTCGCCGGATATTTGTTTGACGAACCGCTGGTGCTTGTCGGTGAAGATGGCGCCAAGTGGGCATCAGGCGAGAAGACCGCCTTCGCAGTTGAAGGAAAGATTTGGGTCAACAATCACGCCCATGTATTGAGGCCGCATCGGAGCATGATCCTCGATAACTGGCTCATCTACCACCTCAACCACTCTGACCTAAACGAGTTTGTTTCAGGCTTGACTGTCCCGAAGCTTAATCAAGGCAGTCTTCGCGAAATTCCTGTTCCTGTCCCCCCACTCCCCGAACAGCTTCGAATCGTCGCCCTGCTCGACGAAGCGTTTGCGGGCCTCGCTACCGCCAAAGCCAACGCCGAACGGAACCTCCAGAACGCCCGCGCGATCTTTGAGAGTCACCTTCAAGCCGTCTTCAGTCAGCGGGGGGAGGAGTGGGTAGAGACGACGCTCGAAATAGTCCTTGCTACACAACCTCAGAATGGATGGTCACCGCCAGCGGCCAACCACGCAGATTCGGGGACACCTGTCCTCACACTTTCATCTGTTACTGGATTTCGCTTCCGATCTGACAAAATTAAATATACTTCGGCGCCGACTGATCCGAATAGGAGCTACTGGGTTAAAAATGGCGACTTTCTCGTCACGCGCAGCAACACGCCAGAGTTGGTAGGACATGTTGCAATTGCCGCCGACATTGAGCAGCCGACTATTTATCCCGACCTCATCATGCGCATGAATCCCATGCCGGATCGCATGAGTACTGAGTTCCTTTACTACCAAATGCGCACTCCTGCATTGAGGATGGAAATTATGGGAAGGGCGCAAGGAGCCAATCCGACAATGAAGAAGATCAGTAACGGAGCGGTAAAGACGCTCCCCATCACGGCGCCCCCTATAGAGACGCAACAGGTGATCGTTGCAACCCTTCAGGAGCTGTCAGTCGAAACCCAACACCTCACCCGCCTCTACGAACGCAAACTCGCCGCCCTGGAGGAACTGAAGAAGTCCCTCCTGCACCAGGCGTTCAACGGCGAGCTCTGAGCCGTGGCGAGCGGCCCCACTGTGGGCGGTCAGGTCGAGGCGGCAAGCCAGGCTGGGATCTGTGATTCCACGGACGCCGATGCGCCCCCAGCGACCTACGGTGAAACCCAATCGTTGGACGTCGGGCCTTCAGCTTGAAGCGACATCGGCTGGTACTGGTAGGAGGAGACGGTGCGCAGCTCCGTGTCAGCGGCGATCAGTTGGCTGAGTTGCTGGCTGCGCTCAAGGAGGGTTCAAGTCTGGCGCTGCGCTTTCAGGTGGAGGGCATCAGCAATCCGCCGGGTCCAAGGCCCCGATGGTTGGAGGCCTGCACCAGCCAGATGATCACGGGTTTGCACGCCGGCTCTGCTGTGCTGGAGCTGGAGGCGCCCACGCTGGAAGAGGCCGCTCCTGAAGTCTTTGGCGGTACAGGGCAGATCAGCCTGTTGGAGCAGGAGGAGCCCCTGGCACCGCCGGGCAGCACAGCCCTTGATCTGTTTGCCGCCGTGCTGCGGGAGATTCAGCAGGGGGATCGTCCAAACCTGAGGGCTGATCGGCCTCTGTTGGAAGGGTGCCTTCGCTTCGCCCGAGTGCCCACCGGAGCCTTCACTGGCATCAGCCTTGGGCCCCTGGATGCAGCGGGGCCAACCGTGGCCTTGAACGCCTCCGACATTCCCTTGCTGGAGGAGTTGGTGCTCCAGACGCCTCTCCCCCAGACCATCCGCTTCACCGGCAAGTTCGACACCATCTCCTCCACCAGGCCTTCCGTCACCCTGCTCAGTGATGACGGCGAAAAGATCCAGGCCCGGCTGCCAGCCAGCGTCACCATGGAAGACCTGAGGGCTCTTTTTGGTCAGCGGGTCGTGGTGGCTGGCGTCGCTGAGTTCCGCCCATCAGGCCGCATTCAACAGATCGGCATCAGCCAGATCCAACCGGCCCATGGGGACGATGAGTTGTTCAGCGAAGCGCCGAGAGCGTGGGGCTCCATGCCCGTCTTCACGCCGGCTGTTCAAGGGCCGGGATCCGGCGTCGCCACCTTTTTCGGCACCTGGCCCGGTGATGAAACCGACGACGAACTGATCACGGCCCTCGCTGCCATTCGATGACGGCGGCGGCAAGTGCCGGCAGGCCTTACCTCCTCGACACCAGCGTGATTCTTCATCTGGTGCGGGGGAACGCTCTGGGTCAGCAGATTCAGGACACCTTTGACTTGATTCACTGTCAGCCTCGGCCCCTGGTGAGCGTGGTCAGCCTGGCTGAGGCTCGGGTAATGGCGGAAGCTGGGAACTGGGGAGCAGCCAAACGCCAGGCCCTGGACACGGCTTTCCGCTCGCTGACGATCGTGAACATCAACCATCCGTCCGTGATTGATGCCTATGTGCAGCTGGATCTCCATGCCCGCGCCCATTCACAAGGGGCACGAGCCATGGGTAAGAACGACCTGTGGGATGCAGCAACTGCCGTTGCCGCCCAGGCCGTCCTGTTGACCACGGACAAGGATTTTGCGTTTCTGATGCCTACCCAAGTTCAGGGTCATGTGATCGCGAGCGCGTGATCTTCGGTGCCGTGCCTCGCCCCGAACCAAAGCCACTCCCGCCGTCTCTGTTTTTCCTGCATCGACCGGCCAGTTTTTCCTGCATCAGAAGCTCTATTTTATCTGCATCAGAAGGCCGGTTTTTTCTGCATTAGGATCCCGGCATCTCCTGCATTGCTCGCCCCGCCATGGCCGCCAGTAAAGGCTTGCCTACCGCCCCCGCATCGCCGACGCCGAGTTGCGCGCTTGCCTGGGCGCCGCCGGCGCGGTGGTGATCGAGGGCCCGAAAGCCTGCGGCAAGACCCGCCTGGCCCAGCAGCTGGCCGCCTCCACGGTGCTGCTGGATGTGGACACTGCCTCCCGCCAGGCGCTGGCGGTGGATCCGGCCTTGGTGCTGGCGGGTCGCAAGGTGGATCTGGTGGCCGCCGACGGGATCAAGGAGAACCGCCGCCCCTTCATTCTCAGCAGCCTGGTTGATGTCGCGCCGTAACAGTCAGCCCCTGTAAACCACATCGTGGGAGCCGATGTCGATCGGGATCAGCGTTTGGCCTTCAATCAGAACTTCAAGCGTGATGCGATAGCTCAGATTGATAGAAACGGAATGCAGTCTCTGAAGGCGACCTCGTAGTCCATGCAGCCGCAGTGAGGGATGGTGCGGATTGGCTTCCAGCAAGAGCAGGGTCTTGCGGTACGCCTCTTTCTTGTCGGGATGGCGCCGCAGAAAACGAGCGGCTCGGCGGTTGTACCGCTCGGTGAACACCAGCGACCAACTCAAGGCTGAGACTGCGCAGTTTGCACCTCGTCATCGGGGCCTATGGCCATGGCGTCCAAACGCTTGAGGTGATCGTCGACCGACTCGTGAACAACGCGGCCGGCGGCGAGGTCGGCGCGGGCTTCCTGCAGAGCAATTTCCAGTTCGCACTCCCGCAGGCGCTGATAGGCGTCGGCTTCCATCACCACAAACCGCAGTTCGCCCCGCACGCTCAGTCCCACCTCCCGTTCGTGCTCCAGCGCTCGTGAGATAGCGCCGATGCCACCGGTTTTGAGGTCGTTTGCCGAGATGGCCTGCAAAGCGCTCTTTACAACTCGCTTCATCATACGGCGAATCGTACGGTTGAGAGTGGGGTCTAGCGCTCTCGCGGGGTGAGCTGCCTCGGGTTGCCTTGCTCCCTAACCTGACCCCATGGCCGATCCAGGCAGCCGCTGGCGCCAGCGGTTCGACAACTTCGAGCGGCGCAATCAGTCGTCCCACACCTACAACCTCGAGCAGGCCCAGGTGATCGCTCGCGACGTGATCGAACACTTCGCGCCCCTGTTCGGCGCCCTGCGAGATCGCTTCACCGCCTTGAGCCAGGAGCCGTCATGACCCTCAGTCCCCCGCTGACTTCAGCCCTGGCCACCGGCCTGCCGGAGGCGGCCATCGCGGCCATCCAACAGGTGCTGGCCGGCCACCCCGAAGTGGAGTCCGCGACCCTCTACGGCTCCCGCGCTCTGGGCCGCCATCGTCCCGCCTCCGACATCGACCTCACCCTGATCGGCCCCGCCATCAGCGCCGCCACCCTGGCCCGCATCGACGCCGATCTCGATGATCTGCTGCTGCCCTGGATGATCGATCTTTCTTGCCTGGCCTCGATTGATCACCCCGAGCTGCTCGCCCATATCGAACGTGCCGGCGTGGAGCTGTATCGCCGGCTGGATGCGCCAGACTGATCCCATGAGCGCGTCTACCACCCCCTCCAGCTATCACTACGTCGTGGATGAAGCGCTGTTGCGCACGATCGCGGCCGAGATCCAGGCGGCCATTCCCGGCGCCCAGGTGCGCCTGTTCGGCTCCCGCGCCCGCGGCACCGAACGGCCCGATTCCGACCTGGATCTACTGGTCACCGTGCCGGATGAATGGTTGGCGAGCCATTCGCGGTTTGTGGAAACGGATGTCCTGGGCTGGAAGTTGGCCTATCACCGCCTGCCGATCGAACTGTTGCTTTTCTCCGCCAGTGAGGTGGAGGAGCGGCGCCATGGACGTCAGAACGTGATTGCCGAGGCGTTCCGCTATGGACGCCGTCTGGATCCTGCGGAGCCCCTGCATGGCCCCGGCTGAAACGGCGACCGGCTTTCTGCGCATCGCGCACCGTGACCTGCGTACCGCGTTGGCCATGGCGGATTCTTTGCTCTTTGAGGAAGCCACCTGGGGATTTCATCTTCAGCAGGCGATCGAGAAGGCTCTGAAGGCCTGGCTGCTGGTGTTCACGCCAGAACAGCCACCCTTCAGCCACAACCTCAGGTTGCTGTTTCAGATGCTGCGCGATCAGGGCGCCGCTGTTGAGCCCTTCGTTGGCCTCAGCCGCTTCACCCTATATGCCGTGGTGTGGCGTTACGACGAAGAACCGGATGTGGAACACCTCGACCGCACCGTTTGGAACCAACGCTGCTCTGAGCTTCTCGATCATGTGAGCTCACTCCTGCCATGAACGAGGCCGAAACCCGCGCCGAACTGATCGATCCGCTGCTGACGGCGGCCGGTTGGGGCGTGGTGGAGGGCAGCCGCATTCGCCGCGAGTTTTCGATCACCCCGGGCCGGATCGAGGGCGGCGGCCGCCGCGGCAAGCCGCTCACGGCCGACTACGTGCTCACCTACCGCAACACCCAGCTGGCGGTGGTGGAGGCCAAGCCCGACACGGCGCCACTCACGGAAGGTGTGGCCCAGGCGAAGGACTACGCCGGCAAGTTGCAAGTCCGCTTCACCTACGCCAGCAATGGGCTCGGCGTTTATGCCATCGACATGAGCAACGGCGAGGAAGGGCCGGTGGCAGCGTTCCCCACGCCAGAGGAGCTCTGGGCCCGCACCTTCGCCGAAGACAACGCCTGGCGCGATCGTTTTGCCGCCATTCCCTATGCCGACAAGGGCGGCAGCTGGCAGATCCGCTTCTACCAGGACATCGCCGTGTCGCGCGCCCTGGAGGCGATCGCCACCGGCCGCAACCGCATCCTGTTGACCCTGGCCACCGGCACCGGCAAGACCTCGATCGCCTTTCAGATCATCTGGAAACTGTTTCAGGCCCGCTGGAACCTCTCAGGCCAGCCCAGCCGCCGGCCGCGCATTCTGTTTCTGGCCGATCGCAACAACCTCGCCGATCAGGCCTTCAACGACTTCACCGGCTTCGCCGCCTTCGAAGACAACGCCCTGGCCCGCCTCGAGCCTGATGCCCTGCGTAAAAAGGGCCGCGTGCCCACCAACGCCAGTGTGTTCCTCACCATCTTCCAGACCTTCATGAGCGGGCCGGTGCTGGAGGGTAAGCCCTCCCCCTGGTTCGGTCAGTACCCGGCTGATTTCTTCGACTTCATTGTGATCGATGAGTGCCACCGCGGTGGCGCCAATAACGAATCCACCTGGCGCAGCATCCTCGACTACTTCGCCCCCGCCGTGCAGCTCGGCCTCACCGCCACGCCGCGCCGCAACGACAACATTGACACCTATGCCTACTTCGGCGAGCCGGTGTTCACCTACTCCCTCAAGGATGGCATCAACGACGGCTTTCTGACGCCCTTCCGCGTCAAACAGATCTCCACCACCCTCGACGACTACATCTACACATCGGATGACACAGTGGTGGAGGGTGAGGTGCAGGAGGGCCGCCGCTATGGCGAGTCGGATTTCAATAAAATCATCGAGATTGAGCGGCGTGAACGCCAGCGGGTGGAGATTCTGCTCAGCCAGATTGATCCACGCCACAAAACCCTGGTGTTCTGTGCCACCCAGGAGCACGCCCTGGCCATCCGCGACCTGATCAACCAGCTCAAGGGCAACAGCGATCCCAATTACTGCCACCGCGTGACGGCAGACGACGGCGAGCTGGGTAACACCTGGCTGCGCGCTTTCCAGGACAACGAGAAGACGATTCCCACCATCCTCACCACCTCCCAGAAGCTCTCCACCGGCGTCGATGCCCGCAATGTGCGCAACATCGTGCTGCTGAGGCCGGTGAACTCAATGATCGAGTTCAAGCAGATCATCGGCCGTGGCACCCGCCTCTACGACGGCAAGGACTACTTCACGATCTATGACTTTGTGCAGGCCCACCACCACTTCAGTGATCCCGAGTGGGATGGGGAACCCCAGGAACTTGAAGCGATCGACAGGCGTCCGCCACGGCCCAGGCCAGACCCAGACCCGGACGAGCGCGGAGCCGAAGGTGGCAACACCGATGATGGCGGGGGTGATCCGCTGCGCCGCACCAAGCTGCGCATCAAGCTCGGCGACGGCAAGGAGCGCTCCATTCAGCACATGCTGGTCACGAGCTTCTGGCATCCCGATGGCACGCCGATGAGTTCCCAGCAGTTCATCGAACTGCTCTATGGCCAGTTGCCGGAATTTGTCAAAGATGAGGCCGAGCTGCGGACTCTCTGGAGTGCACCCGACACCCGCACGAGGCTGCTGCAGGGTCTGGCTGAAAAAGGCTTTGGTGCTGATCAGCTGGCCGAGATGCAGGCCATCATCGATGCCGAAAACAGCGATCTGTTCGATGTGCTGGCCCATGTGGCCTATGCGCTGCCACCCATCCCCCGCCAGCAGCGCGCCGAGCATGCCCGCCTTTACATCCATTCCAGGTTCACCAGCAAGCAGCAGCTCTTCCTGGATTTTGTGCTGCAGCACTACGTGACCACGGGCGTGCAGGAATTGGCCCAGGACAAGCTCACGCCATTGCTGCGGCTCCGCTATCAGAACTCCATTGCCGATGCCGTGGCCGATCTGGGCAAACCGGAGCAGATCGGCGAGCTCTTTGCAGGCTTCCAGAGGCACCTGTATGAGGCTTCTTTCTGATTGCTGCTTGCTTCACGCAGCAATCAGAAAGAAGCAGATCGTGCCTGACCAACCGATTCAGCCTTCTCCCGGCGCCGGCACCACCCCCTGCTGCTCCAGGTAGCTGATCACCTGGGCCACGGACTCCTCCAGGCTCTGGCTGCCGGTGTCGACCCGCAGCTCGGGGGCTTCCGGTTCCTCGTAGGGGGAGGAGATGCCGGTGAAGTCCTTGATGGTGCCGGCGCGGGCCTTGGCGTAGAGCCCTTTGGTGTCGCGCCCTTCGCACACCTCCAGGTCGGCGGCGCAGTGGATCTCGATGAAGTCGCCGGCCTCCACCAGCGCCCTTGCCCGGCGCCGATCGGCCCGGAACGGCGAGACGAAGGCGGTGAGCACCACCACGCCGGCATCGAGGAACAGCTTGGACACCTCGCCGATGCGGCGGATGTTCTCCTCCCGGTCGGCATCGGAGAAGCCCAGATCGGCGCAGAGGCCGTGGCGCACGTTGTCGCCGTCGAGCACATAACAGGCCAGCCCCTGCTCGAACAGGGCCGAGTTGACGGCGTTGGCCAGGGTGCTCTTGCCGGCGCCGCTCAGCCCGGTGAACCAGAGGATGGCGCTGCGATGGCCGCGCTGGTGCGCCCTCGAGGCCCGGGTCACGGTGGAGTGGTGCCAGACGATATTGGTGGCCTTGCCGGCCGAGGGGTTGGTGGCCGGTGCGCCGGCGGGGCCTTCGGGGGCCTGGGAGCTGGTCATCGGCGGCCAGGTGCGGGGGAGTGTCGGGGGCCATTGTCCCTGTTGGGGGGGGAGTGACCACGCCGATCGTCCCCCCTATCCCCTCACGCGCCCGCCACCTCGCCGCCGGCAGACCTCCTCGGGCGTCTGGGCTTCGGCCAGTGCCTGCTCCAGGCGCTTGAGGTCGATGGACGAGCGCCGCATGGTCTCCGGCATCCAGGCGCTGGTGATGGCATCGCCCTCCAGTTGCGTCAGACATGCACCGCGGGGTCGTGCACCTGCCCGACCTCGGCCATCGGTCCCCAGGGGTTGGGCGCGATCTCGGTGAAGGGGGTGAGCGCCTGGCCGGCGACAGCCCAGCCAAGGCCGTGTTCAAGCCGCGCCGCCAGCTGCTGGGGTGGGACGGACCGGCAGCGGCTGAGCCCGACGTCGTCACTCCAGCCGAGCATGGTGATGCCGTTGCCCATGTCCATCGACAGCTGTTGCTCGCCTCTGGATGATCAGGGCTGACGACGTCGGCCGCTGGATGAAACAGTTCTCCCGCCCCGCAGATGAGCGATTCCCGGGGGGCGCAGCGGTTGCGGGCACCGACTTCGCACCCTGACGGCATGACCCCAGGTCGCGGCGCTCCGCGGCACGGCGTCGGGTCGTGTCCTGGCGGAGAGCGGGGATGCCTGCGGATGACGCGAAGGTCGGCGCTGGCGGGCCCGCGGCCCCTTCACCCTCCCGCCTGCTTCGGCCGGAAGCCGGCCTTCTCAAGAGCCGCCAGGGCAGGGCCCACCTGATCCCCCTGCAGCTCGATCACGCCGTCCTTGAGGGTGCCGCCGGTGCCGGCCGTGGCCTTGAGCGCCTTGAGCAGGGCCTTGGCTTCGGCCTCGGCGATCTCCAGGCCGGTGATGGCGGTCACCAGCTTGCCGCCCTTGCCGGCCTTGGTGCGCTGCACCCGCACCCGCTGCTGGGCCCTGGCGCTGTCGGTCGGTGCCGGGACGGCGCGCTGCAGGCTCTCCGGTCGGCTGAATTCCTGCCAGCCCCCCTTGTTGGCCATGGCGATCGTCCTCCCCTGCTGCAGATGGCTCGCGCCGCCATCTTGAGTGGTGGCCGCCCGGCTGCGAGCTCAGCCGATCCAGAGGCCGTTGGCGAAGCGCAGGGCGTAGAGCAGCAGCAGCAGGCTGCCGAAACCCAGCAGAAAGCGCCGCCAGCCGGGATGTCCGTCGAACCAGGCGCCGTAGAGCATCAGCAGCGGCACCGTGGCGAAGATGTGGCGCTCGAGGCTGATCGTGTTCTGTTTGAGCAGATAGAGCAGCAGGCTGGCGGCGCCGAACACCCAGAGCTCCAGCGGTAGTCGCCGGTAGCCCCAGGCGGTCAGCAGCACGGCCCCGACCACCACCAGCAGGTTGAGGCCGGGCATGCCGGCCAGCAGCCAGTAGGCGAGGAGCACCACCAGCGACAGCACGAAGCTGGTCCGCGGCCGCCGTTGGCGCAGCCCGAAGGCCCCGAGCCCCAGCAGCAACGTGACCGTCATCCCGATGGGGTGGCTGCGATCGACCAGGGCTCCGGCCCTGGTGTTGGTCAGGCCGAGGAACACCTGGGACAGCAACTTGCGCCAGGAGGGCAGCCCAGAGAGATTGAGGCCCGGGTGCACACCCCAGGCCTGCTGGGCATGGACAAAGGCGAGGGGATCTCCGCTGTGCTGCAGGTCGATCAGGGCCACGATGCCCAGTCCACCCAGGGCCAGCAGGGCCACCAGCAGGCCGGCGGCGATGCGATGGCGGCGGCCGTAGGCCACCAGGATGGCCGGGGCGATCACGAGGCCGGTGGGGCGGGTGGCGGCACTGAGGGCGCTGACGATGGCGATCCGGGGGGCGCTCAGATGCGGCCGCAGCAACGCCAGCAACGCCTGGCAGGTGAACAGCAGATAGAACGATTCCGTATAGGGAATCGCGCAGAAGATGCTCATCGGGTTGAAGCAGCTCAGCAGGATCACGCTTTTGGCGATGGCGCTGCCCTGGCACTGGCGACTGAGCCGGTGCAGCAGCACCAGGGCGAGCAGAAAGGCGCCGTTGCTGAACACGAGCGCCACCGCCAGCGGTGGCAGCTGCAGCAGGCTGGACGTCAGCCGGATCAGGTAGGGAAAGACGGGGAAGAAGGCGAAGTTGTCGCCGGCGTAGCCCTGCTGCACGATCTGCAGGTACTGGGCGCCATCCCATTGGCCCAACCGGGAGACCAGGGCACCGGGCGGCTGTCGCTGCACGGCGAGCAGCAGCGGCCCGAAGAACAGCAGGCGGCTGAGCAGCCAGCTCCAGAACACCAGGGGTGGCAGCCTTGCTGCTCCGGGCTGGATTGCGGCCCAGGCCCTGGCCTGGGAAGGGTTGCTGGCGGGCTCGGTGGAGGACATGGGCGGCCGGCTGGGCGATCAAGGTGTGGCTCATGGCCAGCCGACGCAGTCTCTACGCTGACAATCCGTCTTTCGAGCGCCGCCGGTGACCAGCACCATCCCGCCGATACCCGCCGCCCGTCCCGAGCTCACGCTCCAGCCTGAGCCCGAAGCGCTGCAGCCGTCCGTGCGGCCCAATGCCCTCGGCCGCTTCGGGCCCTACGGCGGCCAGTACGTGCCGGAGACGCTGATGCCGGCCCTGGCGGAACTGGAGACGGCGGCGGCCGAGGCCTGGCGCGATCCGGCCTTCACCGAACGGCTCAACCATCTGCTGCGCGACTACGTCGGCCGGCCCAGCCCCCTGTACGAGGCGGAGCGGCTCAGCGAGCACTATCGCCGCCCGGAGGGCGGCCCGCGCATCTGGCTGAAGCGCGAGGACCTCAACCACACCGGCGCCCACAAGATCAACAACGCCCTCGGCCAGGCCCTGCTGGCCCTGCGCATGGGCAAGCAGCGGATCATCGCCGAAACCGGCGCTGGCCAGCACGGCGTCGCCACCGCCACGGTGTGCGCCCGCTTCGGCCTGGAGTGCGTCATCTACATGGGCGCCGAGGACATGCGCCGCCAGGCCCTGAATGTGTTCCGCATGCGGCTGCTCGGCGCCACGGTGCAGCCCGTCACCGCCGGTACCGCCACCCTCAAGGACGCCACCAGCGAGGCCATCCGTGACTGGGTCACCAACGTCGAGAGCACCCACTACATCCTCGGTTCGGTCGCCGGCCCCCACCCCTACCCGATGCTGGTGCGCGATTTCCACGCCGTGATCGGCCAGGAGGCCAAACAGCAGTGCCAGCAGGCCTTCGGCCGCCTCCCCGACGTGCTGGTGGCCTGCGTCGGCGGCGGCTCCAATGCCATGGGCCTGTTCCATCCCTTCGTCGAAGATGTCTCGGTGCGCCTGATCGGTGTCGAGGCGGCCGGAGAGGGTGTGGCCACCGGCCGCCATGCGGCCACCATCACCGAAGGGCGGGTGGGGGTGCTGCATGGCGCCATGAGCCTGCTGCTGCAGGACAGCGAGGGTCAGGTGCAGGAGGCCCATTCGATCAGCGCCGGCCTCGACTACCCCGGCGTCGGCCCGGAGCACAGCTATCTCAAGGGCATCGGCCGGGCTGAATACGCCGCCGTCACCGATGACGAGGCGCTCGAGGCCCTGCAGCTTCTGTGTCAGCTCGAGGGCATCATCCCGGCCCTGGAGACGGCCCACGCCTTCGCCTGGCTGGAGAAGCTCTGCCCCACCCTGGCCCCCGGCACCGAGGTGGTGCTCAACCTCTCCGGCCGCGGCGACAAGGATGTCAACACCATGGTCGAGCGGCTGGGGGATCGGCTGGGGGGGTGAGGCAGGTGCCACTGCCTCTGCAGATGCCGCCAGTGTTCAGGGGCGATCCAACGCCCGCTCCTCAGCCAGGCTGAGGCAGAGGTCGCGGAGCTGTTTCAGGTAAGTCTCGATGAAGCCCCAGACAAGGTCGTCGTTCACCTTGGTGTATTCGTGGCTGAGCTTGTTGCGGAAACTGATAACCCTGGGCGCATCTGGGATGCGAGCGAAGATGCCGCCATCGAGCCTGGAGAGATAGGTGAGTGCCTCGCCGATGATGATGAATTCGCGTTCAACAGAGGATCGGATCAGTCGATTTTCGCGGTAGTCGTCGAGCCCGATTTCTCCTGTCGCTTTGGTGATGGCATCCGCCGCTTCCACCACGTCCCTCAGAAAGGCTTCAGGGTCGCGTTCCATAGATCAGTTGCTTGGAGGCATTGATAGCCGCCTGGACAATGCGATTGCGAACGGCTGTGGCCATCACAAGATCCAGGCGGGGGCCGATGATCTGCATCAGTTGATGCTCAAGGCCGAAATAGGCCTCCACCAGTTCGGTCGGCTTGATGGACTCAAACTCCACCAGCAGATCAATGTCACTCTCGCCGGGTCGGAAGTCGGGCCGCAGCACCGAGCCGAACGCATGCAGACGCGTCACATGGTGGCGGCGACAGGCAGCGCTGATGGCCTCCAGCTGGGTCTGGCTCAGGGCGAGGGGCATGGGCCCGGGCGGATGGGATCAGGATCGCTTGCTCCAGTATCCCTCTCCTTACAGGGGATCCTGCTCCCAGGCGAAGCGCGGCAGCCGCTGCAGGCCTTCCTGCATCGTGCGGGTCCACACCTCCATGGAGCGATTGACTTCGTCGCACTCTTTCTCCAGCTTCACCCGGCGTGACACCCGCAGCTCATTGGCCGGCACCAGGGCGATTTCAAAGGGCGGCCCCACGGTGAGATTGGAGCGGCGGGTGATGATCTGCGACACCAGGCAGAGGCGGGCGGCGTCCTCGAGGGAGAGGCGGCTGTGGCCGATGTAATCGAGGGGCGGCTTGCCGTATTTGCTCTCGCCGATCTGCAGAAAGGGGGTTTCGGTGGTGGCCATCACCGCATTGCCCTGGGGATAGATCAGATAGAGGCCATGCTTCTCGCCGGCGATCTGGCCGCCGAGGATGAAGCTGGCCTCGCCGGTGGCCCCCGCCTCCCGCAGGGAGGTGCTGAACTGCCGTTGCACCTCCACGCTCAGCTTGCCGATGTAGTCGGCGGCCTCGAACAGATAGCGGGCGGTCAGCAGGGTCGGCGCCGCGCCCGTTGCACCCGGGGCGGTGCGCCCAGGGGCGCCGGCTGAGGAGGGGGCTGGGGCGGCATCCGCCGGTTTGCGATCCGCCCGGTCCGTCGCCGCTTCGTGGTGCCGGTCGATGTCGCGACGGATGCGGTTGAGCACCGCCTGGGTGGTGCCGAGATTGCCGGCCGCCATGATCACGAACAGCCGATCCTCCGCCGGCTGGAACACGTGCAGCTTGCTGTAGCTGGAGATGTAGTCCACGCCGGCATTGGTGCGCGAGTCGGAGGCGAAGACGAGGCCCTTTTCCAGCAGGAAGGCGACGCAATAAGTCATGGGTGAAGTCTGGCGCCTTGTTCAGTTCAGGAGTTGCTGCAGGATCGTCGCCACGGAGCGCACGGCGGAGCGGGCCGTGGCATAGGCCATCCGCATCGGTCCCACCAGCGCCACATGGCCGCAGGATCCATCGGCGGTGGCATAGGCAGCCTGCACCACCGAACAGGCCTCCAGGGCCTGGTGCGGGTGCTCGCGGCCGATCCAGATGGCATCGGCGGGGGCCGTCGGGTCCAGCGAGGGGCCGAGCACCTGGTCGGGATGATGTTCCACCAGTTGCACCAGCGGCAGCAGGCTGGAGGTGCGGCTGAACTCCGGCTGGCCCAGCAGCCCGCCCAGCCCCGCCGCCACCACCCCGTCCAGCTCGGCGGAGCGCAGCCGTTCGTGATGGTCCAGGGCCTGGCGCAGCACGTCGCCGCTGCGGCGCAGCTCCTCCGGCAGCCGCTCCCAGGGGATCTCGCCGTTCTGTTGACGCAGGCGATCGTTGGTCCAGCGCTCCAGGATCGGCAGCTCCCGCTCGGCGCCGCTGGGCAGCCGCAGATTGAGGCTGGTGGTGAGCGCCGAGCCCTGGACCAGGAACACCAGCAGCCGGTCACTGCTGGCCACCAGCCGGATCGCCTGCAGTTGGGGTTTGCGGCGCTGGGGGCGGGTGATCAGGCTGAGCAGACCGGTCAGATCGGCGAGGCGGCGGGCCAGATGCTGCAGCAGATCGTCCAGGGCAGCCCACTGCAGACTCACCCCCGCCAGCTCCCGCTCCAGCTGGCGGGCGGCCGAGCCGGGTTCGGGCAGCAGCTGATCGACGTAGATCCGATAGCCCTGCTGGCTGGGGATGCGACCAGCGGAGGTGTGGGGCTGGGTGAGCAGGCCCCGCAGTTCCAGGGCTCCCATGGCCGAGCGCACCGTGGCGGGGCTGGCCGGCAGGCCGAAACGCCGCACCAGGGTATGGCTCCCCACCGGCTCCACCGTGTCGACGTAGTGCCTGACCGTGGCCCTGAGGACGTCCTGTTGCCGGCGCGGCAGGGTTTCCAACCCGATTGAACCAACGTGATTAGTGGATCGTAGAGATCAGCCGGGCGGCAAGGCGTCAGCCACAGCACTCTTTCGTTGCCAAAAGGCACCAGGGGCGAGGGGGTGTGGTCGCGATCACCGGGGGCGCTGGCCGGTTCTGGGGCTGCCGTCCGAGGCCATGTTGCGACGCTGTTTTCAGGGGCTGCCGTGAGCGGTTTGCGGGCTGTTGCGGGCACCCGCTGCCCTGGGTCGACCAGCTGTCGGGCTCGGCCGGCTTCGGGGGTCAGCTCGGTGAGCGTGGGCGGGCCCGGGGCTCAGTAGCGGGGCACCGAGCTGTCCACGGCCACGCTCCAGGCATCGATGCCCCCCTGCAGATTCCACACCTGCCGATGGCCGTGTTCCTGCATCAGCCAGCAGCCGAAATGCCAGCTGCGCACCCCGGCGTGGCAGAGCACGGCCACCGGCCGCTGGCGCTCGATCAGGGTCTCGAGCTGACCCAACCACTCCTGGGAGCGGCTCAGGGGCAGATGCAGCACCGGATGGCTCAGCCGGGCCAGCTCCAGCTCCTGGTCCTCGCGCACATCCACCAGCTGGATGGCCTCCCCGGCCAGCAGCCGGGCCTGCAGGTCGCTGGCGCTGATCGAGAGGGGCGTGGCTGAACCCTCCCCGGCTGGGCTGGTGTCGGGCATGGGAACCGGGAGGACGGCAGGATGGCTCCATCCTGCTGTGCGTGCATGAAGGGCCGCCCCTTTCTGGCGGTGGTGCTGGCCGTGGTGCTGCTGACCTTCAGCCTCGGCCTGGGGGGCTGGTGGCTGATCGGGCAGCGGGGGCCGCTGCAGCTCGCCCATCACGCCCTCTCCATCCCCCGGGCGGCCCGTTTCGTGCCGGCCCAGGCTCCCCTGAGCCTCTACTGGTTCAGTGACGGCGAGCAGCCCGTGGCCTATGCCCGGGCCGTGGCGCCGGCCCGCCAGCGCCGGCCCGCCGGCGAGGCGATCGCCCGCCTGCGCGATGGCGCCTTCGCCGCCGCCGGCCTCGATTACCACGATGAGCTGGCCCAGTGGCTGGCCCCGGGGATCGCCCTGGTGCTGTTCGACGCTCCGGCGAGCGAGTCGGCCAGCAGCACCACCGGCGGTCTGGCCTCCGGGGGCTGGCTGCTGGCCCTGTCCAGCCGCGATGACGAGGGCGCCCGCCATTTCTTGCAGCGCTTCTGGCAGACCCGCAGCCTGGCGGGCACCGATCTGCAGGTGAGCAGCTATCGCGGCATGGGGTTGATCAGCGGCCGCGGCGCCCTGGTGGGCAGCCGGACCGTGCCCCTGGCCACCGCCCTCGTGGATGACGATCTGGTGCTGATCGCTTCGGGGCGCGGCCTGCTGGAGCGCGCCCTCGACGTCTCCCAGATCCCGGAACTCAACCAGGCCTCCCAGCCGGGGCTGCAGCGCGAACTGGACCACCTCGGCGAGGGAGCGGCCCTGTTGCTGGCCAGGCCCCAGGCCCTGGAGCAGTGGCTGGGCTGGCCCCTGCCGGCGGCAACCGGGCAGCGGCCGACCCAGTTGCTGGCCTCGCTGCGGCCCGAGGGGCGGACGCTGGTGCTCCATGGCCATCTGCAGCTGCCGGCCCCGCCTGCCGTGCTCCCTGCGGTGCCCGGCAACACACCCCCAGCCTCGTCGGGCATCGCCATGGCCCCTGGGGCCGCCCAGACCGAAGCAGCAACGGTCGCCGTTCCCCCCATCACTGTTGGCTCCGCCCCGATCGATCCAGCGCTGACCACCCCGGTGGCCGCTCCGCTGACGGCCCCAGCCGTCCCGGCTTCAACGCCTGCAGATCCAATGTCGGCCGATCCGACACTGGTGGATCCCAAGCCTGGCTCCCCAACGTCTGCAGATGCAAAGTCTGCAGAGCCGACGTCGACAGAGCCAACACCCGCTGCCTCCAGGCCAGCCGCCCATCAGCCGCCCGCCGCCGCGGCGGCGGCCCCAGTCCCTCTGCAGCCGGCCGATCCTGCCCAGCAGCAGCAGTTACTGGGTGGCCTCAGGGGCCAGCTCACCAGCCTGCTGTTGCTGCAGAATCCCGCCGCCCAGTTGCAGCTCCCGCTGTTGCAACCCCTGCTGCCGCCGGCCCTGGCCAGCGCCATCGCCGGCGGCAGCTTTCCCGACGCGGCTGACTTCGCTGCTGGCGCTGAGGAAATGCCGGCGGGCGGCGAGGCAGGCACGGCCAACGACGGGACAGCCCCGGCCAAAGGCAGGACACACCAGGCATCGGACAACCAACGCCAGGGGTCGGGCCGCCAGCGCCCGACCCCTGGCGGCAAGCGCCCTGCGCCCGGTGATCTGCGGCCTGGTTCAGCCAGGGGAGCAGCGGCCGGTCCCCTCCCCCTCCTGGTGGCCCGGGGGTCTGAGGGGCCGCTGCTGCTCGCCTCCGGCCCCAACGGCTGGCAGATGGGCACCGCCAGCGACCAGCCGCCGCCGGAGCGGCTCGAGCCCGCCCTGGCGGCGGCGGGACTGATCCAGGCACCCCTGGAGCTGGGGGATCGCTCCCTTCAGGTCTGGACCAGGCTGGAGGCCCGCAGCCCGCGCACTGCGGGGCGCAGCGCCCCGGCCGGCAGCGCCGGAGAAATCCTGCAGGCGCCGCTGGCGGCCTGGCGTCTGGCCAGCGGCCCCCTGGCCTGGTGGGGCCGCAACCTGGCCGTGCTCGATGAGCCCGCCGGTGGCCGCGGCAGTCAGCAGCTGCAGGACGCGCTGCGGGCCCTCGACCATGCCGAGGCACCGCTGCAGTGGGCGTTGATCGAGGAGCCCACCCGGGAGTTGCTGAGGTCCTGGCAGCCCTGGCAGCTGCTCTCGGCCCTGGCTGGTGGCGGGCTCGATGGCGCGGTGCGGGGGCTGGCCCTGGCGCTCGAGCCGGAGGGCCGCACCGTGCACCTCCAGGCCCGTCTCAGCTTTGATCCCTGATGGCACCCACCGTGATGGCCTTCACCGCGATGGCACCGATCGAACTGCTGTTGCTGCGCCATGGCATCGCCGAGGAGCGCAGCCCGGAGCTTCCGGATCGCACCCGGGCGCTGACTGACAGGGGGCGCCAGCGCACCAGGGCGGTGCTGGAGAGGGCCCTGGCCTTGGGCCTGGTGGCCGATCAGATGCTCTCGAGTCCCCTCACCCGGGCCCGCCAGACGGCGGAGATCGCCAGATCCGTGGGCCTGGCGCCAAGCCTGGAACTGAGCGAGGCCCTGGAGCCCGGTCACGATCCCCTGCCGCTGCTGGTCACGGCCCTGGCCGCTATGGCCCCGGCCCGCTCCGGCGGCGCTGAGCTGTCGCCCCAGCGGCGCCGGCTGCTGCTGGTGGCGCATGAGCCCGACCTGGGGCTGCTGGCTGCCCGCCTGCTCGGCGCCACTCCGGGGGCGATCGAGCTGCGCAAGGCGGGATTGGCCCTGCTGTCCCTGCCCGCTGGCCCCACGCCCGGCAGCGCCAGGCTGAGGCTGCTGCTCAGCCCCCGCAGCCTGCTCGGCTGAGATCGCTCAGGCGGCAGCCAGCGCTACGGCGTGGGCTTGACGTCGCCATCTAGGTTCGCCAGATCGGACCCGATCGCGATGGCGGCAAAAATCACCCCTGAAACAGCCGACCCCACAGGGGCAGCCGATGCGAGGGCGGCCCTGGGCCCGGCGCTGACTCGAGGGCCAGAGCCGGCTGTGCAGCAGGTCAGTGCTGCCAGCCCCCCCGTCTTTCGCCCCGGCCTGGAGGGGGTGCCAGCCACCCAGTCGGCGATCTGCGACATCGACGGCAACCGTGGTGTGCTCACCTATCGCGGTTTTCCGGTCAACCAGCTCGCCTCCAACAGCAGCTTCCTGGAGACGGCCTATCTGCTGATCTGGGGTGAGTTGCCCACCATTTTCCAGCTGCGCGATTTTGAGCAGGAGGTGCAGATGCACCGGCGGGTGAGCTTCCGCATCCGCGACATGATGAAGTGCTTCCCGGCCAGCGGCCATCCGATGGATGCGCTGCAGGCCAGCGCCGCGTCCCTGGGCCTGTTCTATTCCCGCCGCGCCCTCTACGACCCCCAGTACATCGCTGAGGCGGTGGTCCGGTTGATCGCCAAGATCCCGACGATGGTGGCGGCCTTCCAGTTGATCCGCAAAGGCCAGGATCCGATCCAGCCCCGCGACGATCTGGCCTATTCGGCCAACTTTCTCTACATGCTCACCGAGCGGGAGCCCGATCCCCTGGCGGCCCGCATCTTCGATGCCTGCCTGATCCTGCATGCCGAGCACAGCCTCAACGCCAGCACCTTCAGCGCCCGCGTCACCGCCAGCACCCTCACCGATCCCTACGCCGTGGTGGCCTCGGCGGTGGGCACCCTGGCCGGGCCCCTGCACGGCGGCGCCAATGAGGACGTGCTCGACATGCTCGACGAGATCGGCTCGGTCGATCGGGTCGAGAGCTGGCTCGATCGGGCGATCGTCGAGAAGCGCAAGATCATGGGCTTCGGCCATCGCGAATACCGGGTCAAGGATCCGCGCGCGGTGATCCTGCAGGGCCTGGCCGAGGACCTGTTCCTGCGGTTCGGCCACGACGGCATGTACGACGTCGCCCGGCGCCTTGAGGCGGTGGCGGCCGAGCGGCTGGGGCCCAAGGGCATCTTCCCCAACGTCGACTTCTATTCCGGCCTCGTCTATCGCAAGCTCGGCATCCCGCGGGATCTGTTCACGCCGATCTTCGCCATTGCCCGCACCGCCGGCTGGCTGGCCCACTGGCGCGAACAGCTGGGAGCCAATCGCATCTATCGTCCGACCCAGATCTACACCGGTTCCATCGAGAGGCCCTGGCTGCCGCTCGAAGGTCGACCGACCCCCTCCTAAGGTCCCCCCACCCCCTACGCCCGCATGGAGACGACCGCCCTCGTGAGTTCAGGTCTCGATCTGCAGGCCAGCTTTGTCGACACCCTGCAGGGCCTGGGGCTCAGCCCCGGTGCGGCCCGCCTGCTGTGGCTGCCTTTGCCGATGGTCACCGTGCTGGTGGCCGCCGTGGTCGGTGTGCTGGTGAACGTCTGGCTGGAGCGCAAGATCTCCGCCGCCGTGCAGCAGCGCATCGGCCCGGAATTCGCTGGCCCCCTCGGGGTGCTGCAGCCGATGGCCGACGGCCTCAAGCTCGTCTTCAAGGAAGACATCATCCCGGCCCGCGCTGACGGCCTGCTGTTCACGCTCGGGCCGGTGCTGGTGCTGGTGCCGGTGATCCTGTCCTGGCTGGTGGTCCCCTTCGGTCAGAACCTGCTGATCAGCAACGTCGGTGTGGGCATTTTCCTCTGGATCTCGCTCAGCAGCATTCAGCCGATCGGCCTGCTGATGAGCGGTTATTCCAGCAACAACAAATATTCGCTGCTCGGTGGCCTGCGGGCGGCGGCCCAGTCGATCAGCTACGAGATTCCCCTGGCCCTGGCGGTGCTGGCGATCGTGATGATGAGCAATTCGCTCAGCACCGTCGACATCGTCAACCAGCAGAACGGCGCCGGCATCCTCAGCTGGAACATCTGGCGCCAGCCGGTGGGCTTCGTCATCTTCTGGATCTGTGCCCTGGCCGAATGCGAGCGCCTGCCGTTTGACCTTCCCGAGGCCGAGGAGGAGCTGGTGGCCGGCTACCAGACCGAGTATTCGGGCATGAAGTTCGCCCTCTTCTACCTGGGCAGCTACATCAACCTCGTGCTCTCGGCCCTGCTGGTGTCGGTGCTGTACCTGGGCGGCTGGGGTTTCCCGCTGCCGGTGGAGTGGCTGGCGGGCTGGCTCGGTCAGTCGGTGGATGCCCCGGTGGTGCAGGTGATCACGGCCACCACCGGCATCGTCATGACCGTGCTCAAGGCCTACCTGCTGGTCTTCTTCGCGATCCTGCTGCGCTGGACCGTGCCGAGGGTGCGGATCGACCAGCTGCTCGATCTGGGCTGGAAGTTCCTGCTGCCGATCGCCCTGGTCAACCTGCTCGTCACCGCCGCCCTCAAGCTGGCCTTCCCGATGGCGTTCGGAGGCTGAGACCGTTCGTCAGCTCCGGGCTTTCCCGGTCAAGATGGTCCGGGCACCGTTGCGCCGGATCCGCCCCTTTCCCCACCAGCACCATGTTCGGGTTCCTCAAGAAAGTCGGTGACTACACCAAGGACGCGGTCAGCGCCGCCCAGTACCTGGGTCAGGGCCTGGCGGTCACGTTCGACCATCTCAAGCGCCGGCCGATCACGGTGCAGTACCCCTACGAGAAGCTGATCCCGTCGGAGCGCTATCGGGGCCGTATCCACTACGAGTTCGACAAGTGCATCGCCTGTGAGGTGTGTGTGCGGGTCTGCCCGATCAACCTGCCGGTGGTCGACTGGGTGATGAACAAGGCCACCAAGAAGAAGGAACTGCGCAACTACTCGATCGATTTCGGGGTGTGCATCTTCTGCGGCAACTGTGTGGAGTACTGCCCCACCAACTGCCTGTCGATGACGGAGGAATACGAGCTGGCGGCCTTTGATCGCCACAGCCTCAACTACGACAACGTCGCCCTCGGCCGCCTGCCCACCAGCGTCACCAGCGATCCGGCGGTGTTCGCCCTGCGGGAGCTGGTCTATCTGCCCAAGGGTGAGCTTGAACCCCATGGGGTGCCTGCCGATGCCCCCCGGGCCGGCCGGCTGCCCGAGCAGGTGCTGGCCACCCTGCCCAGAACGACCGCCACGGCGTCAGCGTCCGACCCGGCGGCGACCGTTCAAACTGCCAGCAAGCCAAAGGCCTCCCAGCCACCGGCCGCCGACCAAGGAGCCCAGCCCTGATGACGATCGCCTCCACCATCCAGCAGCTCTGCTTCCTGACTCTGGCCGCCGTCGTGGTGCTCGGGGCCCTCGGGGTCGTGTTGCTGCCCAACATCGTCTACTCCGCCTTCCTGCTCGGCGGAGTGTTCCTGGGCATGGCCGGCCTCTACCTGCTGCTCAATGCCAGCTTCGTGGCGGCGGCCCAGATCCTGGTCTATGTCGGTGCCGTGAACGTGCTGATCCTGTTCGCGATCATGCTCGTCAACAAGAAGGAAAATCTGGCGGTGATTCCAGGCCTGCTGCTGCGGCGCCTGCTCTCCGGCGGGGTCTGTGCCGGCCTGTTCGTGCTGCTGCTGCGGGTGGCCTTCACCACCCACTGGGCCCTGCCCGGGCCGCAGCCGGTGGGCGAGGAGGCCACGATCCGCATCGGTGAGCATCTCTTCAGCGACTATTTGCTCCCCTTCGAGCTGGCTTCGGTGCTGCTGCTGATGGCGATGATCGGCGCCATCGTGCTGGCCCGCCGCGATGTCTACAGCAGCGATGTGATCACGGGCGAACCCGTGGATCAGGGGCTGATCGAGAAAACCCGTACGCCCCTGCTGATCGATTCCGCCGCCGCCGGCGGCCAACCCCTGCTGGAGACCACCCCATGAGCGCCGATCCCCTGTCAGCCACCCAGAACGCCGCCGAAGCCGTCACGATTGCCTTCGGCTCCACGATCCCCCTGCAGGCCTACCTCGCCGTGGCCGCCTTGCTCTTCTGCACCGGGGTCTGGGGTCTGATCAACAGCCGCAATGCCGTGCGGGTGCTGATGAGCATCGAGCTGATGCTCAATGCGGTCAACCTCAACCTGATGGCCTTCTCTGACTACCTCGATGGCCAGCTGATCCGCGGCCAGGTGTTCGCCATCTTCGTGATCACCGTGGCCGCCGCTGAAGCGGCCGTGGGTCTGGCGATCCTGCTGTCTCTGTATCGCAATCGCGAAACGGTCGACATGGAGCGTTTCAACCTGCTGCGCTGGTAGCCCGGTCGGAGTCCTGATGCGCCCTGCAGCCGATGCGGCTTGAACGGATCTGGTTGATCGTGCGCCTTGGCAGCCAGGCGGCGCAGCGCCAGGCCAGGCGCTGCGCCGAGGATCTCCACCAGCAGGGGGTCAAGGTCACGGTGGCCTCCTGTGGCCTGGCCGCCAATCCCTTCCCGGGCCTGCTGGCCACCGAGCCCGGCCTGCCCGACCTGGCCCTGGTGCTCGGCGGTGATGGCACGGTGCTGGGAGCGGCGCGCCATCTGGCCCGTTTTGAGGTGCCGATCCTCAGCTTCAACATCGGCGGCCACCTGGGCTTCCTCACCCATGACCGGGCCCTGCTGCGCCTCGATGGCGACGACACCCTGTGGCAGCGCCTGCGGGACGATCGCTTCGCCCTCGAGCGCCGCATGATGCTCGAGGCCCGTATCGACCGCGGTGACGGCGTGCCCCAGCCTGGCGATGGCGATCGTCACGACGACGACGGCGCCGCCGCCGATGTGGCGGCCGAGGGGCCCCACGGCGCCCTGAATGATTTTTATTTCCGCCCCTGCCTCGATGAGGTCTCCCCCACCTGCGTGCTGGAGCTCGACATCGACGGCGAGGTGGTGGATCAATACCGCGGCGATGGCCTGATCATCGCCACCCCCACAGGCTCCACGGGCTATGCGATGGCGGCCGGCGGGCCGATCCTCCATCCCGGCATCGAGGCGATCGTCGTCAATCCGATCTGCCCGATGAGCCTCTCCAGCCGGGCGGTTGTGGTGCCGCCGCGGGCACGGCTGACGGTCTGGCCCCTGGGGGAGAGCAGCCGGCGCGTGAAGCTCTGGAAAGATGGGGCCCATGCCACCGTGCTGGAGCCCGGCGATCGCTGCATCGTGCAGCGCGGCCCCCATCCGGCCCTGATGCTGCTGCTGGAGCAGAGTCCCTCTTATTACCGCACCCTCACCCGCAAGCTGCATTGGGCCGGCAGTCTCACCAGCGTCGAGCCTTCCCACAACTGAAGCCAGCCGCCGCCGCTGGAGCGGCGGCGCCAAGGGATCGACGAACCAACCACAAGCGATGCAGGGATGCAGCGCAACCTCAGCGTTTCTGCATTGAATTTTTTGCTGCTGAATCTGTATTTTTGTGGCTATGGATTTTGGCCTCACGCCCCAGCAGCGCACCATCGTGCGGCTGGCCCGCACCAAGCACCTTTGCCCGGAGCACCGGGCTATCTGGGTGGCGCCCCTGTGGCTGGTGGCGGTGCTGGCCCTGCTGCCGATGATTCATTCCCTGGGTCTGTCCCTGCTGGTGGTGCCGCTGCTGTTCGCCTGGCAGCGGCGCCGCACCCGCCAACAGATTTCCCAGTGGGGTCTGGATCTGCGCCAGCTCTGAGGCGTCAGGCCCGCCAGAATCACGGCTGAGGTCCTGTCTGGGAGGTTCCACTGGCCCTGGAGATCGAGCGGCGCTTTCTGGTGGTGGCCGCCGGCTGGCGTGCCCATGTGACCTGGCAGGCCAGGCTGCAGCAGGGCTATCTGGTCAGTGGCGGCGAGGGCCTGACCCTGCGGGTGCGCACCAGCGAGCCCCTGGAGGCTGCCGCAGCGGCCGAGACGGCCCAGGCCGAGCCGGTTTCGGCCTGGCTCACCCTCAAGGCTGCGCCGCCCCGGAGTGTCCCGGGGTCCGAACCCCGCCCGGGCCAGGCCCTGAGCCGGTTGGAGTTCGAGTACGCCATCCCCCTGGACGATGCCCAGGCCCTGCTGCAGCTGGCCCCCCACCGGCTGAGCAAGTGCCGCTACGGCCTGGATCTGGCTGGCGGCGACTGGGTGCTGGATGTGTTTGATGCCGACAATGCGCCGCTGGTGGTGGCGGAGGTGGAGCTGGAGGATCCCAATCAGCTGGTGACGCCGCCGCCCTGGTGCGGCCTGGAGCTCACCGGTCGCCACGAGCTCAGCAATGCGGCCCTGGCGGCGCGGCCGCTTGCGCTCTGGAGTGAGGCCGAGCGCCAGCAGTTGCTGGCGCCTTGAGCTGGCCGGCGGCCGCCGGTTGGTTGTCGCGGGCTCGGGTCCCGGCGCCGTCGCGACAGCGTGGACTTGCGCGTGCTCTGCTGCGATCGCTCCGCAGACCCTCAGACGAGGGAGCCAGTCGAGTCCGGAACGGCAAGCAGCCTCAGCCGGCGTTCCGGGCGGCCTCGGGGCCGTCCAGCGAGCAGCAGTTGAAGCCGTCGCGACAGATCTTGCCGTTGTCCATGGCCCAGTTGAGCAGGGCTACCCGGTTCTTGGCGCCGGTCTTGGTGAAGATATTGCTGACGTGGTTATCGACGGTGCGCTTGCTGATCATCAGCTGGGAAGCGATTTCCTGGTTGGTGAGGCCGGTGGCCACCAGCTCGATGATCTCCACTTCCCGCTCCGAGAGGTCGTGCCGAAGCTGCAACGACGCTGGAATCGCCTGGGCCGGCCGGGGAGCCGGAGGCCGATCGGGGAGGCCGCGCTCAGTCATGGACGCACAGCAGATCTTCCACTGTAAGCAGCCTGCTGCTGCACCATGAGGCTGATGGCGTGCTTCCTCCTCCACCAAAGCGATCGGGGCCACATCCGGGCTGGCTGCCGCGCCGGATCCCGATGCCGACTCCGGCTCCGGTCAGGCCGGACGGGCAGACCCGAGCGGCCCCATTCCTGTCCTGCTGGACAACCGTTGGCAACCTGAAGGGGGATCGGTCGGTGCCGCTGTTGGAGCAGCTTGACCTGGCTGCCGTTGATCGCTGCTCCTGCCGGCATGGCCGCACGGTCCGCTGTCGTATTCAATCCCAGGGCACGATTCACCGGTTCAGTCTGTGCCCGGCCGGAGCGCATCAGCGGCTCAGGGAGGTTGGCAGGCGCCAGGCTGCTGTCAGAAAGGATGCTGATTGGCCGTTCGGCGCGCTGCTGAGAGGATTGGGCGATGGAGTGAGCCCTGTATAGTTTGCTTCCATTCATTTGTCGGAATTGAACCGGGCGTCAATGAAAAAGCGGCTTCAGTGGGAGATTGCAAGCCGAATTCCAAACCGTAGAAGGTTGTCATTCCTTGGCAAGATCGGATTGGCTGTTGCAGTCCTCTGGGCTCTTAAACGTCTTGCGCATGATCTGCACCTGGATGTTCTGAGGGTAAGCCCTTTGTTCATTGCCTTGATCCTGGCCACCCTGGTGCTGCTCACGGTTCTGCTTCAGGGGGTTCTCGGTGATTTCAGGGAGAGCGAGCAGTTGCCTGCAGAAGCGGCCACGATTCTTGAGATGCTGAGTCTGGAGATCTTGGCGATTCCTGCTCACAACGGCCAGGCCGAGATTCGCCAGCATCAAGGTTCAGTCACAGGCCTGGCTGAAGCCCTCCTGGACTGGTTACTGGCCAAGATCACAACCATCCAGATCCACCAGGCCTACCAGGCCTGTTTCCGCGAGGCGGTGGCTGCAACCGTGTTGCTCCAGGGCCAGCCGGTGCTGCAGGGCCGGCTGATGCAGCAGATGGAGAGTCTGCTGCGCATCATCAACAGGATCAACACGATCCGCGAGACCAAATTTGTCGCCTCCGTGTATTGGTTGGCCTGGCTGGGCACGGGACTGATGTGTGCGGGGCTGGTTTTCACTCAGTTGAATACGCCGCTGGAATCGAGCGTCTTCATGCTGATCATCAGTTTTGTGCTCCTGTTCTTGATTCTCCTGATCTCGGATCTTGACAACCCTTTTGGCTACGATGACCCAGCTTCGGCAGAGGATGTCAACCTCGATCCCTTGATCTCCTGCATCCAGCGCCTTCATGCCGTACCCGAGCTGGTCAACCGCTAGATCCGCCATGCGGTACCCACTCTTGATCGCCGCCATGCTGCTGGCGGCCCCGGAGCTGGCCCAGGCGCAATGGAACAACGACCCGGCCCAGGCTGGCGCCGCGGCCTATTGCACCATCCGAAACCAGGGGCTCAGCGTTGCTCAGGCCGAACAGGCCGCCACCCAGGCCATGGCCGAGATCCTGCAGCTGTCGTCCGGTGCTGTCGTGGCTGGGCTCCAGCTCAACAATCCGGTTCTGGTGACCCGCTGGCGTTATCTGGTCGACAATCTCTGCCCCGGCTCCGATGCGCCGGATCCGGGGGATTGGTCGGATGAGGGGCTGAGCCCCTAGGGCCAGGCCCCAGCTGCGATGTCAGCCATGAGCCGCGGCCGCTCTGTTGCTGGCCCCTCCGTCCATCAGGCAGGATTAAGATGCGCCTGATCGCAATTGACTCTTGAGCGGGCTGGACTTTCAGGATAATGCAGTTTTGTAGCGGTCGGTACTGCAGCCGATCCGCTGCGTGCCTAAGGTAGGTTTGATTACTTCATTAATCTCCTTGTGCTGAAAAAGATTCTGGGCGCTTCGGCTCTCCTCTGCGTTCCCATGATGTCGCTGCCCGCCTTGGCGGATGGTTTCACTTCGACCATTCAGGATTCGGTCGGGATCAGTGTGCAGGGAGCGGCCGTGCAGACCACGCGGATGGGGACGAGCTATGCGGTTTCCGGGGTGAACGTCACAGCCTCAGGTGATCTTGGTCTCTCAACTGCTACTGGCCTTAGCGCAACTGCGGCTGCAGTTCCCGCCCCCACAGCCTTCACTATCACCAACCCCGGCCAAGAGTTCAACCTTTCCGAGAAGCTCCTTGTTGGTGACGCAATAGTTACTCCTACGGTTGTTACTTCGGGCCAAGTCGCTCCTGTTACATATGGAACTGTCACCTCTCAGGTTGGCGGTAATATCACTTCTGGTACTACCCCTGCAACAGCAGCGGCTACCATCAACACCCTGACACAGGCCATGACCATCACTGGTGGTGGCGTCGGTACCACTGTCACGGCTGGTCGTACTGTCTCCCTAACCGCTTTCTAAGAAGTGTTCCGCTCCCTGACCGCCGGGGCTTGTGTATTGGGTGTTGCTGGCGCGGCGATAGCCGCGCCCGTGACGCCCACGTTCACAAGTGGCACAATTACTGCCACCACCCAGTCAACGACGACTGTTAACGAAGTCATTCGTCAGCAGGATTACTCCAACGGCTATACCTACGTGGTCACCGGTGTCAACGTCCGCTCCAACGATACGGGAGCGCCGATTCCCGTATCCGTGCCCGGCAATGGCACCACGGCCATTGCCACGCCCACCTGCGTGCCGGGAGTTGGGACTCTCTGCTACGGAACCTCCTACTCCGTGATCAATCCCGGTGCGGCTTTCCAGCTGACCGAGACCTACAACGGTCCCGGTATTTTCAGGGAAACGGCCATTGATCGCACCACAACCCAGACCTCCACCACCACTTCCACATCGGTCTTCAACCAGTAAGCGAGATTTTGTATCCGTGCCTGTGATTGGGGTTGGCTTACTGATGGCGTCATCGTTAAAGCCTTTTTCTTGGCAGTCTGATTGTTCCAGGTTTATTTGTTCACGTATCTCGATTGGCTGATGGCTTCGTCTGGTATCGCCCACTGATGCATCCCCAGAAGACGAACCGGCTCCTGAATCATTCAGGACGGAAATCTTTCCTGGCCCAACGCTTCTCTTGGGCCGTTTTTCTTGCTCTCCAGTTGCTGGGACTGGAGCTGGCCGGCCATGCTCAGCAGCAGCCACCCACGAACACCAACATCGCCGGTCCGCAGGCCACGGCCAATGGTGCTGTCACCAACCAGGCGGTCCAGGTTCTACAGGGGCCCTACGCGGTCAACACCTACGGCGGTGGCACCAGCTGTCAGTCGGCCACTTTCAATATCCAGGGATTCGCGTACGGTAACTCCACCTACAGTACGGATCCAAATTCGTTCACCAATAACGTTCTCAATCCAGGCTTCACCGTCGGGCTGTCCTTGCCGCTGGATAAATCGCTGCAGACGCTCTGCAGAGATCGAGCCCGTGTCGAAACGGAGCGAGCCCAGGCTGAAGCCGACAAGGCCCGTCTGGATTATGAACTGGTCCGCCTGCTGCGATGTGGTGAGGCCAAAAAGCAAGGCATTTATTTCAGCGCTGATAGTCCCTATCGCAAAGTGTGTTCTGATGTGCTGGTCAGGCAGACTGGTCCTGGTCAGCCGCAGATCGTGAACTGACTAAGCTTTGCAATCGTTTCCGCTTAAGCTTTCGGCTGGCTTGTGCTGTGATGGTGTATCGCAAGCCTCTGATGGTTGCTTTCTGAGCTCGCCTCTCGGCGGAGATATGGGCATCGGGCTTCATGTTGCCTGGCTGGCACCATTCCTAGGTGGGGACTCCTGAAAAAGCCAGATCGACTGCAGCGCAACTTGTTTCAGCGATCGAAACCCGTTAAACTGGCCGCGTACAGAGCAATTAACGATTGCTACAACTGCTGAACGCTGCAGATGTACCGAAAACACCATAACGGCCAGCTCTCAA